>NZ_JBBOWJ010000003.1:0-1111674 GCF_038007025.1 Paenibacillus sp. FSL H7-0918 | reverse complement strand
TGCGCAAGGGAATAATTGCACTTTATACAACTAAATCGCCGAAATAGCTACCTAAATGCGAAATAGTTGCACTTTATACACTTAGAACGCATCAAAGATTAGGTTAAGTGGGAAATCACTAAAAATAGTTGTATGAAGTGCAGTTAAAAAAGTGCTCAGAGTAACGTCGATAGGAATAGTTGCACAAAGTACACTTAAACTCGATTCTAACTCTGTAGTATTCATCAGCCTCACGTAAATACCAGCCGTTCTATGGATACTAATGAATAAATGTTTAGTGGAATGTGAGAATATTTGTTTTAAAAATGTAACGTGATGATCTCATGAGTTTCTTTTGACAAAAATCCCCGCAGCGCTTACCATTCAATATAGAAAGAAAGGAGAGGGTAGCCTTGAATTGGCTCGGATCATTGCAGCAATTGGGCAGAGCCATAATGCTTCCTACCATGGTACTGCCGGCAGCAGCCATTTTGCTGAGTTTGGGCAGCTTACCATGGTCTGCATGGGGACTTTCTTCGGTGTCTGAAGTGGCTACTTACGCGGGGCAGGCAATATTTTATTATATGCCTTATTTGTTCGCTGTAGGTGTAGCCTGGGGGTTATCCAATCAAGCCGGAACAGCGGGGCTTGCAGCGCTGGCTGGGATGTTCACTTACGACCGAATTGTCACCCAAATGGGAGACGGGCTTGTACAACCTGCAACACTAATCGGAATTTTGCTGGGGATCGTTGCGGGTGTCGCGCAAAACCGGTTTAAAAATATTAAGCTTCCAGAGGCGATCCAGTTTTTTGGAGGGTCGCGTTTTGTTTTGCTGTTCATGGGCTTGTTTTCTGCCGGGTTCGCATGGGTAATGTTAGGAATATCTCCGTTGCTGCAGATAGGGCTGGATAATCTTTTTCAGGGAATATTGCAGACGGGCGGGTTTGGCGTTTTTATCTATGGGGTCCTATATAGGGTTCTGACCGCTTTTGGACTACATCATATTCTTAATAATGTGTTTTGGTTTCAATTTGGGAATTTTACGACTCCTGATGGCAGTGCTGTGGTTCAGGGGGATTTGCCGCGTTTTTTTGCAGGTGATCCTACGGCGGGGATTTTTATGGCGGGGTTGTTTCCGATTATGATGTTTGCGCTGCCTGCCATTGCTTTTGCAATTATTCAGGAAGCGCGCGAGGATTTGAAGCCCAAGATTAAAAAGACTTTTGTGCGGGCGGCGTTGGTTTGTTTTCTGACCGGGGTTTCGGAGCAGATCGAATTTGCATTTTTATTTGCTTCTCCGTATTTGTTCGCGGTACATACTGTAATGTCCGGTCTCGCTATGGTGCTGACCTACATGCTGGGAATCCATCACGGGTTCTCCTATTCGGCTGGAGCCATCGATTTCTTCTTGAACATGCATTTGTCACAGAGGGCTTGGCTGCTGATTCCGATTGGTATCGGCTACGGGATTGTATACTATAATTTATTTCGCTGGGCGATTCGCCGTTTTCAAATCCCGACACCGGGGCGTGAAGAAGGTTCAGAGCTTGGGGATTGGGCCGGCAATATCCCTTATCAGGCACCGCTGATCTTAGAGGCGCTTGGAGGCAAGGAGAATATTGTACAAGTGCAGTCCTGTATCACCCGTCTGCGGCTTACCGTTCATAATGACCGATATATAGATACTGGAGCGCTTAAAGGTTTAGGTTCTGCTGGGATTATCAAGCTAGGCGGCGGAAATGTCCAGGTAGTATTTGGCACGTATTCAGAACTGATCCGCGAGGAGATTAATAAGCTTATGCTTCGTGATTTACCGCAGGTGCTGTTCAGTTCGCCAATGCAGGGTAGAATGATGCCCATTGAGGAAGTGCCTGATCACATTTTTGCAGCTAAGCTAGTGGGGGATGGGGTTGCATTTTTGCCGGAAAAAGGGGAACTTACTTCACCCGTATTCGGGAAAGTTATGCACGTCTATCCTACAATGCATGCCGTGGGTATTTCGACGCCGGAAGGGTTGGAAGTACTCATGCATATAGGGATCGACACTTCACAGCTCAAGGGACCCTTTGAGGCGGTTGTAAAAGAAGGCGACAGCGTGGAGCCGGGTCAATTGCTTGTTAAATTCGACCTCGCTTATTTGCGTGAACATGCGGCCTCATTGGCTACACCGATGGTGATCACGAATCCTGATCGAGTCAAATCATGGAGCTATGCTCCATTTAAAAATGTTAAAAAGGGGCAATCATCAGTAATGTCCGTAGTCTTACACGAAAGTAACGTTGGAGGGATTGAAGGATGATACAAGGCATAGGCGCAGCAGCAGGTGTAGCTATCGGGAAGGCCTTTGTCTTGCCGAACTGGGAATGGAGCTTACCGGATACACAAGTGAACCCAGTGGATCTAGCTAAGGAGTTTGAGCGTTTATACGAAGGTATCCGTACCTCTAAGGACGAGATTGAATTCATCAAAAAAGAGTTCAGAGAAGTGGTAGGTCCGGAGGAATCGAGTATTTTTGATGCTCATCTGGCGATCTTAGATGATCCTGTGTTCATGAGTGAAATCCGAGGGATCATTGAGCGCCAGTACAAGGCGGCAGAAGTAGCTGTGAAAGAAGCGATTGATCATTTTGTAGCGATGTTTGATCTGCTAGACGATGAGTACATGAAGGAGCGGGCGGTGGATATCAAGGATGTCGGAAACCGTCTTTTAAAACATCTTTTAGGCGCTCCAGAGGTTACGTTACCATCGGATACACAGCCATATATTCTTGTTGCGAAGGAGTTGTCTCCTTCCCAGCTAGCTCACTTGAATCCAACTTATGTTCTAGGTATTGTCACCATGATGGGCGGTAAAACCTCACATTCCTCCATTATGGCTCGTGCGCTAGGCATTCCTCTTGTAGCAGGCTTGGAGAATAATCTGTCTAATCCTATTCAGACCGGGGACATGCTTGTGATCGACGGTGATACCGGATCTGTACAAATCCATCCAGATGAACTTACGATAAATGAATACGTAGCGATTCGGGATAAACAGCATAAAAAGAAAGAGCAACTGGAACTGCTCGCCACCGTGGAGGCTGTTACCAAGGATGGTGTGAACCTGCGACTTGCCGGCAATATCAGTTCAGTTAAAGAACTCAACATAGCGCTTAAGTATGGAGCTGAAGGCGTAGGCCTGTTCCGCACGGAGTTTCTTTATATGGACCGCAGATCTTTTCCAACTGAGGATGAACAATTTGAAGTGTATAAACAGGTTGTCGAGAAGGTGGGCAATAACACTGTAGTGATTCGTACGCTGGATATTGGCGGGGACAAGCAGTTGGATTATATCCAGCTGCCTGAAGAGCAGAATCCTTTCCTTGGTTACCGGGCGATTCGCATCAGCTTGGACCGATTAGATATGTTCAAAACCCAGCTAAGTGCCATTTTGCGGGCAAGTGCATACGGGAATGTAAAGTTAATGTTTCCAATGATTTCTTCCGTAGAGGAAGTGCAGGCGGCAAAAGTTGTTTTAGAAGAAGTGAAAGCTGAGCTGGAGCAACGAGATATCCCTTTTAACCGGAATCTTCCTGTGGGTATTATGATTGAAGTTCCGGCGGCGGTTATGATTGCTGATTTACTGGCTGAGGAAGTTGACTTTTTCAGTATCGGCACTAATGATTTGGTTCAATATGTGTTAGCGGTAGACCGTATGAATGAACAAATTGCTCATATGTATCATCCGTACCATCCAGCGGTTCTGCGAATGATCCGTATGACGGTAGAAGCGGCACGTAATGCCAAGATTGATATCAGTGTATGTGGTGAAATGGCGGCGGATGAGCGTTCTTTGCCTCTTTGGCTGGAGCTGGGAATTAGAGATCTCAGCATGTCGCCGCAGGCGCTGCTGAAGGTTAAACACCGCACACTGAACACATTGGCCAAGGATGCCAAAAGAATCGCCAAAGCGTGTTTCCACCATCGTACAAGCTCAGAGACGGAAGAAATGTTAACTGCGTTTGCCCAAAAAAGTGGTCTTACACTTGGATCAAGCGGGGAACTACAGGAGAAAGCCTCATCCTAAAGTTACTGTAACTTTTATTCAATTCATATCAAGGTTCGGCATTCTTGCCGAACCTTTTTCTTTATTTAAGCCATACTTTTTAAAAAAACAAAACCGTTTGCCCTGCGGCGCAGTCAATACATAGAGAGAGTTACACAGAACCGATTTAAGAATAAAGGCAAGGGGGGAGGCAGGCCGAAAATGGATCACATTATAAATGACGAAATGGAAATGGCTGCTACGGATGAAGAGCTGTTTTATGGGCAAGTGGCTGGACAGAAAAGAAAACTTTATAGCATTGCTTACAGCTATTTGCGAAATGAAGCGGATTCGCTGGAGGTTTTGCAGGAGGCCACCTGCCGTGCATGGATTAAACGAAAAAGCTTAAAAGATGCGGAGCGTTTCGCTCCTTGGTTAACACGTATTTTGATTAATTGCTGTAATGATGAGCTGAAGCGCCGAAAGAGGAATACAGTCGCAGAAGCTGCTCGAAGTGATGAGGGGATCATGGAGATGAAAAGTGACCGCAGACTGGACATGGAACAAGCGCTGGATGGAGTGAAACCCAAATATCGCCAAGTGCTGGTGCTCAAATATTACAAGGATATGACCCTTGCCGAGATTGCAGAGGTGCTGGATAAACCCGAGGGCACAGTGAAGACATGGCTGAATAAAGGATTAAAACAACTGCGTGACAAAATGAAGCGGAAGGGGGAGCTATTTTATGGCTGAGTCTGAAGAGAAGCTGCTTAAAGATTATTTTCAGAAAATCGATGCGGAGGCAGAAGAAATTCTGGATGTAAAACTGGACACCGCGATCCGCAAGGGGATGCAGCAAGGGAACCGTTCACGTTTGTCTTTTAGAAAAAAGTACGCTGTTGTTGTATTGGTAGTCTTGGCATTCGCCTTACTTATAATTGTGCCTTGGGCAAATCAGATGATAAATCCCGTACGTGCGCAATTACCTCCAAAAAGCTGGGGTCAGCTTGAAGTGTTTAGACCCGTTATTGCTAATAATCTGACGATTAAATCAGCACTTGATGCGGGGATGATGAAGGAGGTAAATATCTCTTCTCCTGAGGTGGACGGGATAACATGGACTGTTAATGGAATCATTGCAGACCGAAGAGGCATTGCTGTGCTTTATACAATCCAGAACAATACGGATCAGAAGATGCGGCTTTTTGGCTTGTCTTTGAAAAAGACTCCAGAGGATAAATACCACCTTAGTGGATACAGCGGGTTTAGCACTTCTAATGCACAAGAGGTTGGGTCCCCTGGGACGACTCGTATGTATGAGCAAATCGTCTGGGATAAATATCAGGATGAGATACCAGAGGAGTTGAATATCACACTATCGCTTTTTCCAGATGCTCTTGGTCAAGTTTTTAATAACAAGGATATAAAAGAAATGGATGTCAAAATTCCACTGGAAGCTGATAACAATTATTTTGAAGGAGAACTCGTTGATCTGAAGGATAGTCTGTCTATCGGCGGACAGAAAATTATAATGGACCAGGTTTATATTGGGCCTACGGGTATTTATATGCGACAAACCTTTGGCAGAGAGAATACGATGAGGATTTTCAGTTTGCTTTCACCTAAGCTTGTCCTCGGAAAAGGGGATCATCAAGAGGAACTAATGTGGGCAAGTGGTTCGAATATTTACCACAATGACAATATGAGACCTGATGATCCAATCAAACTTGAAGTTGAGGGAATCTCTGCTCTAGATCAGTCAGAGGTCGAGCTAGTGATTAACACGGAAACACAGCAGATTTTAAAGGCACCGGATAACTATCTCACGATTTCTAAACGGACCGCGGATGAGGAGAAGGGGATTATATTATTGGATTTATTGATTCCCAAAAAAGTTGAGGAGTTGCATGAAGCAACCGGTTTTGGGATAGACGATAATTTTGTGGATAGCGCTGGAAGCGGACATTGGCTTGTACATGATTCTGAGGGTTATTCTAGATATAGAGAATACCGTGAGGACGCTAAGGGAACTACAATAACTTATTTTCTCAACGTAGGCAAAGAAAAGCTGCCTCAACCTTTGACTTTTAGGTTTACAAATTATCCAAATATGATCATGGAGACGGATTCTGTGCGGATTAGATAACCATCTGGATTTTAAAGCCTCAAATCAAAAGCCCTGTTCCTCAAATTGTGAGAAACAGGGCTTGTTTGATTTTAAACTATATACCTACTGTTTTATTCCCCAGCGAGTGCATCGCAAAAGGCTTTCCCGTATGGCGGAAGATCTGGCGGGCGGCGAGCAGAAATGATATGTCCATCCGTAACCACAGCTTCATCCTTCCAGATGGCTCCGGCATTCTCCATGTCATCACGGATGCCTGGCGTGGAGGTGACGGTTACACCTTCCAGAATTTTAGCGGAAATTAATACCCAGCCTGCATGGCAGATCTGCCCAATCGGTTTTTTAGCCGCATTAAAATCCTGTACGAGCTTTAGAACGGCACTGTATCTACGGATTTTATCAGGAGCCCAGCCGCCTGGAACCAAAATCCCATCATAATCTGCGGCATTAAGCTCGTCCCAGGAGTATTCTGCTTTAGCAGGTACGCCATATTTACCGATGTACGTCTTATTTTTTTCCAGACCTGCCAAATGAACCACAGCACCTTCTTCTCTCACCCGATACACGGGATACCAGAGCTCCAAATCTTCAAATTCATCGTCTACGAGTGCTATGACCTTTTTACCGGTTAGTCTCATTTAGTTAAGCTCCTTTCGATTCCCATGATTCTTTCATTATTCTATCAAATTTAAAATATGAAGTCATCTTTAGGGATGTAAATTATAGACAAATTGCCAATTTAATCATTATATGCAATAAAGGAGGGTTTTAATCGAGTAGAGTCGAATATAGAAGTTGAAAAAGTCAAACTTTGTGCTTTATTAATTTTGTGCAAGAGGTGTAGAAGATGTATAAAGATAATTTGATGGAGAAGTTGTGCAGTTGTGGTGGCCTCATGAACTTACATATGCATTCTTTGATTTTTAATACGAAGATGAAGATTACCCACGTTCCTGTCTATACCTGCCCAGAATGCGCTAGTTATGAACCTTTGCAGTTTATTAAAGCAGATCTAGGCAAATTAGTAAAAGAACTCAGTGGAGAGGATCCGGGAAAAGATTTTTTGTTTACGGAGAGAAATGAATTGGCCAGTGTATTAAAAGAATCCTTGTCAGAAACTATAATAGGGGGAATATCAGAACTAGAGACGATAATCCGAGAGAGGATTCAGAGCCGAGTCGATATGCTTCTCGATATCTATCGTTTAGCTGAAAAGCTGTCAGACCAGCATTGGATGGAAGAAACTAGTCGAAGATTGTCTCAATTATCCTTCCAAATGACTGAAAATGAAGATTATAAAAAAATTGTGTGAAAATAATGAAAATTTTTCACGGAATGTTGGATTTTTCACTCACTTTTTGTTACGATAGATAGAAGTTACATTATTGATGCTCTTGGACAGGTTAACCAGCACTGGTCACAATTTTAATCCAGGGTGACGTTTTCAGCCTTGAAAGAAATTTTGAAAGGAAAATGAAGCGTTATCATTGCACAAATGTACAAAGTGTCGTATCATATTTTTAATTAGTCGAACGATAAAATTTATCGCAATGGAGAGAGTAATTTGACGGTAACCATTTACGATGTAGCTCGAGAAGCAGGCGTATCTATGGCTACGGTATCACGGGTTGTGAATAATAACCCTAACGTGAAACCGCAGACCCGGAAGAAAGTTTTTGAAGCGATTGAACGTTTGGGATATCGTCCCAATGCCGTGGCAAGAGGTCTTGCCAGTAAGAAAACGACAACCGTTGGGGTTGTCATCCCTGATATTTCAAACTCGATTTTTGCAGAAATTGCACGCGGGATTGAAGATATCGCGAACATGTATCATTACAATATCATATTGTGTAACGCGGATAAGCGTAAAGAGAAAGAAATTCGTGTCATTAATACCCTTTTGGAGAAACAGGTCGATGGTCTGCTCTTCATGGGGGGGACAGTAACTGACGAACATATTCAAGCTTTCCAGACTTCTGCAGTTCCGATTGTTCTATGTGCTACACGGGATGAGAAGGGAACTTATCCTTCCGTTGACATCGATCATGAAACCGCTGCTTTTGATGCTGTGAACACATTGATTCGTCACGGTCATCGTGAGATCGCTATGATCAGTGGCACACTGCAGGATCCTGCAAATGGATATGCACGTTTCCATGGTTACAAGAAAGCATTGGAACAGGCAGGAATCGAGTACCAAGAGGATTTGGTACGCATCGGTAACTACCGCTATGAATCTGGTGTAGAAGCAATGAAGTATTTCCTTGGACTCAAGAAGAAACCAACCGCTATTTTTGCGGCAACGGATGAAATGGCTATTGGTGCCATTCACAGTATTCAAGATGAAGGTCTGAAGGTTCCGGATGATTTCTCCATCATTAGTGTGGATAATATTCGTATGGCTTCGATGGTTCGTCCTTTGCTGACAACCGTAGCTCAGCCTATGTACGATTTGGGCGCAGTTGCGATGAGACTTTTGACCAAGCTTATGAAGAAAGAAACCGTTGAGAATCCGCGGGTTATCCTGCCTCATGAAACGATTCTCCGCTTGTCGGTTAATCATCTAAATAAGTAATTTAAGAACTGAACAGTTATTCCGTAAAAAGCTCCTTATGGAGCTTTTTATGTTTTTATTTGCTAAATAAATCATCAAAGGAGGTATTTACTGTGAGTGAAATCATCGGATTAATCGGAGCGATGGATGAAGAAATCAAGCTGCTTCTAGAGGGTATGGAGGACAAGCGGACAAAAGTTAAAGCAGGTATACAATATTACATAGGAAACATATTAGGAAAATCCGTAGTGCTCTGTAAATCTGGCGTGGGTAAAGTAAATGCAGCAGTTACAACTCAGATTCTAATTGATAATTTTGGCGTATCCCGTGTGCTGTTTACGGGGGTTGCTGGAGCAGTACATCCAGAATTGAATATTGGAGATATTGTTATAGCTTCTACATGTGTACAACATGACATGGATGCTACGGGGCTTGGGTTCGCAAGAGGCGAAATTCCTTATCAGGAGACTTCCGTCTTCCAGGCAGACCCTGCGCTAGTACAGCTTGCTGAGAAGGCATGCAATGAGCTAGGTCAAAAGTACTTGATAGGCAAGGTGTTATCTGGTGATCAATTCATTTCTAATGCGGAGATTGTAGCTGAATTAAGAGACCAAATGGATGGAGCTTGTGTGGAAATGGAAGGGGCGGCGGTTGCCCAAGTCTGTCATATGAACGCCACGCCCTTTGTCATCATTCGCTCCATGTCAGATAAGTCTGATGGATCAGCTGAGGTGAATTTCAGGGAATTTACAGAACAATCTTCACAACGCTCGCATTCCATTTTAGAATTTATGCTGCAGCATATTTAATGATCAATACATAAAGCGTTGTCTAAAACGTACTCTGTCAAAGGTCTCCTGGGAGGACATGGGCACCTCTTGTCCAATGCGAACCATTAGGCAGTTAGCGGGATGTGAGCAAATTTCTGGATCATCCGTAGCATACCAAACCATATTTACGGTCTTCATCAGCCGTTCCATCATCTGGCGATAGGCCCATACGTCCAGCCCACTGCCTTTTAAATCCCAGTGCCAGTAATACTCTGTTGTAAAAACAATACAATTCTCCAATTGCTCCCGCTCAAAAGCAGTAGAAACCAGCAGCCGGCCTAGTCCGGCCCCTCTATAATCATTACTCACCTCTATCGCTCCAAGCTCAATAAGATCCTCCATACCACCCTGTGACCATAACTCCATTTCATCTGGATAATGGAAGGTCACATAGCCTACTATAACGTCATTCTCTACTGCGGTAATTACACGGCCCTCTGGCAAGCTGGCGATCTCTACGAGCGCCTCTTGTTGCTCTAAGGGCCTGCGGAAAGCATCAAGGTCCTGATGCATATGCAGGACTTCAAGGTCCTCGGGAGATCGGGGTCCGCTCACAGTTATCGTTCTACCCTTATAGGAGAGAGTATGGGAAATAGGGATTTTGCGATGCTCCATGACAGTGCTCCTTTCAGATCAAAAAAATGGTATGTAAACGCTTGCTATGGTATACTAATTCAGACATAAAAAATTCACATTCATTGCATTGACATCATTATTTAAAACATGAGTCTTACCCTTAAAGCTTAAATCAAACGAGTGAGGGAGGCAAGAGTGATGGGTCAAGTCCATAGCGAAATTTTGCCGGGTCGTGTGCAGAGCTCCAATATGTCTGATTATGCGGAGGCAGTAGCCAATTTTGAGTGGGAGGATGTTGAACGTAATTTCTCATGGTATGAAACCGGCAAGGTTAATATGGCCTATGAAGCCGTTGATCGCCATGTGGATGAAGGGCGGGGAGCGGCAACGGCCCTACTCTACAGTGACACTGTACGGGAAGAATCCTATACATTTGCCGATCTGCAGGAGCGGTCGAACCGGTTCGGAAATGTATTGCGTAAATATGGCATCGGTAAAGGAGATAGGGTATTTATTTTTATGCCTCGCCAACCGGAACTGTATTTCAGTCTGCTAGGTATTCTCAAAATCGGAGCCATAGCAGGACCCTTATTTGAAGCCTTTATGGAAACAGCAGTTAAGGATCGTTTGGAGGATAGTGGGGCTGTTGCGCTAGTAACTACGCCAGAATTGCTGCATCGGGTCACGCGAGAAGAGCTTCCTGAGCTGCGTCATATTTTTCTAGTAGGTGGAGCAACTGATATTGAGCAAGGAAACTTAGGATTCGCAGAAGAGATGGCTAACGTTTCTGCTGATCTTAATTTAGAATGGCTTGATTTGGACGATGGCCTTATTATGCATTATACTTCTGGTTCTACAGGTAAGCCCAAAGGCGTTTATCATGTGCATAGAGCAATGATTCAACATTATTATACAGGTAGAGTAGTGCTAGATCTACGTCAAGACGATATATACTGGTGTACGGCAGATCCTGGCTGGGTGACCGGAACTTCATACGGCATATTTGCCCCTTGGTTAAACGGGGTGACCAATGTAGTCAGAGGCGGCCGCTTTAGTCCTCAGGATTGGTATAAGACAATCGAACGGAATAAGGTATCTGTATGGTACAGCGCACCTACAGCTTTTCGTATGTTAATGGGTGCAGGGGAGCACTCTTTACAGGGGATTGATTTAAGCAGTTTGCGCCATGTTCTATCGGTTGGTGAACCGTTAAATCCGGAAGTAGTACGTTGGGGAGATAAATTTTACAATCAGCGTATTCATGATACTTGGTGGATGACTGAAACAGGGGCACAATTGATTTGTAATTATCCGTCAATGGATATCAAACCAGGCTCGATGGGCCGTCCGTTACCGGGGATTGAAGCAGCGATTCTGGATGACCGGGGAAATGTTCTCCCGCCTTTTTCTATGGGGAATCTTGCGATAAAAACTCCGTGGCCATCCATGATGAAAACGATATGGAACAATCAGACGAAGTATGAGGAATATTTCCGGATTCCTGGCTGGTACATTTCTGGCGATTCAGCTTATATGGATGACGAAGGATACTTCTGGTTTCAGGGACGAATTGATGATGTCATCAACTCTTCTGGTGAGCGTATTGGTCCATTTGAAGTGGAGAGCAAATTAGTGGAGCATCCGGCAGTGGCAGAAGCGGGTGTAATCGGCAAACCGGATCTTGTGCGGGGGGAGATTATTAAGGCTTTTATCTCGCTTAGAGAAGGTTATACTCCAACTGCTGCCTTGAAAGAGGAGATCGCCGCTTTTGTCAAAGCGGGTCTGTCTGCACATGCTGCCCCGCGGGAAATCGAGTTTAAGGATAAACTTCCGAAGACACGATCAGGTAAAATCATGCGGCGTGTCCTGAAGGCATGGGAGCTGCATCTACCGACAGGAGATCTATCCACGATTGAGGATTAGAATGAATTGTAAAAAAACACCGTTCCCGGATGAATTCATGGGAACGGTGTTTTGCTGTGTGAAATTATTTAATGATCTTTGGGTTAACGTGTCCCTGCATTATTACCTGCTGTGGTATTATTACTGCCTCCAGTACTGTTACCTCCGCCGGCTGGTGTTTCCGTCGGTAGTAGCGGGAGAATGTTACCTGGATCCTCAATAACGTCTCCTGGTGTCGTCTCAGGCTCTGTAGGCGCCTCTGTACCAGGTTGTTGATCAGGTGTAGGAGTTGCTTCGGGTGTTGGTGTAATCCCTCCAGCAACGCTGCCAGAAGCCGTCTCATTACCTGCAACATCCACGGCTGTTACATAAAAGGTTGCATTAGCACTTGCAGGTGTACCCGGTGTGAATACCTTGTTCTCATCTGCCATGAGTATAGATTGCTTCTGGAAAGAACCTCCGTTTAATGAACGATATAAGCGGTATCCCACAACATCTGCCGAGCTGCTAGCGGAGAAGCTGATGACCGCTTTACCAGTGCTATAAGAGACGTTAACATTTCCGGGAGCAGCAGGGGAATCCCCATCGTCCACACGTGGATCAACTTCTGTTGGGAAATCCGTCTTGGCATCGGCTGGCATATAATACTCCAGTGATTTATGATCCTTCATCTTAGGGAAGGCAGCCAGGAGTTCTTTGACTAGTTCCTGTATCGGCTTCTCGCGTTTAACGACGATTTTTTCCTTTAGGAACTCCTCTGGAGTGCCTTCCAACGGGATATAATTGACGCCTTTGTAAGTAATATATTTGGCTTTGGAAATCCCGTCGTCGCTCTCTTTTGGCACATATTTTGTATTAAATATATCCGTTGTGAATTTATCAGTCAGGGATGTTGGCAGTTTGCCGCTATATGCGGAAACTGTCTTTTTGATAATTCCCTCAGGTTGTGCAAATTTGTCTGTGACGAATAGTTCCGGCTGCTTATCAATGACAGCATTCAACACTTTTGCCCATAATGTTTGGGCTTGACGTTTTTGTGTATCTCCCGTAAGGGTGTTGATTTGCTCTTTGTAGCCGACCCACATTCCCAGTGTGACATCAGGAGTGTAGCCCATAAACCATACGTCTCCATAATTCTGGGTAGATCCAGTCTTACCGACAATCGGAATTTCTTTAGAGTGTTTATATTCTCTTTTTACGGTGCTGGCTGTACCCTCTGTAATTACAGTTCGCAGCATATCTGTCATTAGGTAAGCTGTTTGCTTAGAGAATACTTGCTCAGGATTAACCTTGTGCTGATAGATAATTTTTCCCTCTGAATTGACAATTTTCTCAATCATGTAGGCATCATTAAAGGCACCTTGGTTGCCGATAGCGGAATAGGCATTGGTTAACTCTTCTACGGATACTCCGTATTTGAGACCACCTATAACCCCAGTCTGCGCACTGTAATCATCATCTGTGAGGGTGGTGATCCCCAGCTTTTTAGTAAAGGCCCAAGATTTCTCTATTCCGACCTTTTCATTAAACAGCTTAAGCGCAGGCAAGTTGAGCGATTTGTTAAGTGCGTAACGGGCAGTGACCAGACCTTGATAGCGATTATTGGCATTCTTAGGAATGTGGAATCCTTTTCCGCCGTCTTTTAGAATAATTGGCGCGTCATCCACAATCCCGGCAGGCTGAATCAGCCCTGCATCTAAGGCTGGTAAATAAGCTGAAATTGGCTTCATGGTCGATCCGGGCTGACGGATCATTTGGGTAGCATAATTCATCTGCTCAATATTGAAGTCGCGACCCTCAATCATGCCGAGAATGGCTCCGCTTTTGTTGTCGATTAACATGCCAGCCGTTTGTTCCATACCTTTGGTTTTGCTGTCTTTAGTAAAATTATTGCTGTCTTCTGAGACACTATGCATTGCATTGTAAACTTTTTTATCAATGGTTGTGTAGACTCGATAACCGCCGGTCATGAGCTGCTGTCTTGCTTCCTCAAGTAACACGGCATTGTCAGTAGTGCTATTGGCATCCGTTGTGCCATTTTTCTCTTCATTCAATGATAGAAGGATCTCGGATGCTTTACGCTCAGTCTCCATCATCAGATATGGATAGGTAGCATAGGCTTTTTTGGTGTGCGGCGCCAGAGAACTCTTGATATCAAATTGAAGGGCTTCATCATATTGAGAGGTAGTAATCTTATTCTCTTCAAGCATACGACGAAGTACAAGATGTTGACGGTCCATAGCTCTGTTGAAAGCTTTTTCGTTGAATTCACCTATGCCATTAAATGCAGAATAAGTGGAAGGGAGCTGCGGAAGACCAGCCAAATAAGCTGCTTGAGCCACATTCAATTTGTCCAGATCGTCTAGACCGAATATCCCTTTGGCTGCTGCTTTAATTCCGAATACATTGTAGCCATTCGAGCCATTGCCGAAAGGAACCTTATTCAGATAAGCCGTTAATATTTCTTGTTTGGTCAAGAAGCGTTCCAATCTAAGAGAAAGTAGAATTTCTTTTACTTTGCGATCTTCTGTCCGATCCAGATTCAGGAATACACGTCTTGCGAGCTGCTGGGTGAGTGTACTGCCTCCGGTCTGAACGGATTCATTGAGAAGCTTTTGTTTGACGGCACGCAAGGTGCCTTTGAAATCCACGCCATTATGCTCATTAAAATTATTGTCCTCTATAGCGAGAACTGCATCGATAATAAGCTGGGGGATATCGTTGAATTCAATGAGCCTTCGGTCTTCTTCTGTCCGAAGCTGGCCGATCGGTGCGCCGTCTCGGAAATAAGCGAATCCGGTGATCGCATTTTGACTGACCTGCTGCTGAATCATTTCTTCGGAGCGAACAGGTTCATCCTTCACAATGGAAGCGACATAGCCTGCTACAGCACCACCGGCAAATAGAACGCCTATTATTCCAAGAATAAACATCCACTTAACTACAGAACCGAACCTGCTTAGGGCGGATCTGCGGGGTGAAGGCTTCTTAGCGTTTTTTTTCTTGTTCTCTTGAGCCATCGACGATAATTCCTCCTTTTAACGGAATTATTATAGCATAAATTGGCGTTTTTGAATGCGCTTCTACCTGATTCTCATGGACTTAAGATTCGACTTTTGTGCAAAAATTATAAATAAAGTAATTTAGGGTATGATTTGCGGAAGCATAACCTTTTACAAACGGCATGGAATTTAGGATATTGACATAACAAAAAGCCCCCGGATTAATCCGGAGGCTTCGGTCATACCCGCTAAAAGCGAGATATTAACGGTTGTAGAACTCGACGATTTGTTTCTCATCGATATCCTGGGAAAGCTCGGAACGTTCTGGCAAACGAATATATTTACCTTCGAAAGATCCTTCAGCATATTCCAGGTAAGCTGGAAGGTGGTTACGGTTAGCAAGAGCTTCTTTAATGGAAGCCATGCCTTGGCTCTTCTCGCGAAGACCGATAACGTCGCCCAAGCTTACACGGTAAGAAGCGATGTCGACTTTTTTGCCGTTTACAGTTACGTGTCCGTGGGATACCAACTGACGTGCTCCAGCACGGGAGTTAGCAAATCCAAGACGGTAAACTAGGTTGTCCAAGCGGCTTTCAAGCAAGAACATGAAGTTTTCGCCCGCAAGACCTGGAAGTTTTTGTGCTTTAGCGAAGAGAGTACGGAATTGTTTCTCTCCCAAGCCGTACATGTGACGCAGTTTTTGTTTTTCCAAAAGCTGCATTCCGTAGTTACTTACTTTTCTGCGTTGGTTAGCGCCGTGTTGTCCTGGTGGGAAAGGGCGTTTCAGGTCTTTGCCTGTACCGCTAAGGGAAATGCCCAGACGGCGGCTGAGTTTGAATTTAGGTCCGGTGTAACGTGCCATGTTATAGTAGACTCCTTTATATTTGAAATTTCAGGTTAGGGCTCTATTTGCGCCGCATTTCGTATCCGTGATTAGCATTATTGGCTTTCACACTACCAGGGAAGTTCAGCCGCTGCCCTGGCAGTAACGAAATGCGTGAGGGTGACACAACGTTACGCCCAAGTAAGACTTGTTACAGTCTTGTTCAACAATAAATATTATATGAAAGTAGCATATAAAGTCAAGCGCATATTAAAAGAGTTTTTGTCATTCTTTGTCGTTAGTTCTTTGGTCCTAAAAAAAATCCCGGAAATAAGGAAAATATAATGCAATACACAAAGAAAGGGAGTAAAATATAGTTAATTAGATGTTAATTGGGAAGGTTTTTTTTCTTAAATGAGAAGCAAAGGGGATCTTCGTTATGTCAGAACAGAAAGCATACGCTTCTCAAGACAGTCGTATGCTGATACAGGACAAATTGCACACTAGTAGAGATTCCGAAGATCCCACCGCCTGGCTTAGGGAAACGGAAATAGTGTCCCATGACTTCCCATATTTGGCCAATCTGATTGCAGACAGCTTCGAGGAATGGATCGATGGGCTAGAGGCTCTACCATTCGCTAAATCATGGGATTGGTGTGTGCTGAATTTTGAAGGCAGATATTTTGCTAATATTGCCGATCAGCAAGAACGATGGAGGCACCAATGGGAGCAAGCGGCTGCAGCTAGTTTACTTTCTGGCGCAACCTCCTCTGTTCAACTTACGGTGCAGGGTCAGGCTATGAGCTTTTTTACTATACCGCTCATCACTCGCGTTGACAAAGAAATTTTTGCCTTCCTAGGCTGTGCTATGCCGACACAACAATATTTAATGGGTGGACGAGATACTGCTGAGGCTATATCTTTGCAGTACCGGACCATATTCTATCATAAGTTTGAACATATTTTTGTAACTGATCTTGCGAGTGTTCATCAACATGCTGAACGTGAGAGCAATCGCCGCTCCTTGTTATTTCAGATCGTTCAGCGGATGCATGACAATATTGATGTGAACGCTGTGCTTACGGAGGTTATAGATAGCATTTCTGCAATGTACCCTGGTGCCAGGCTTGAGCTGTTTATGTCGCAAGATCACCGCAGCACTCATCCGCAGGTCAAACCTTTACCGTTTCAGATGTCCAGTGATGATGTCTGTGCTAGAGCATTTAAAGACGGCCGTGTTGCTCTGAACACCAACACCGAAGATCAACACATTGTAGAGATTGGTCTTCCGCTAGGCGGGAAGCAAGGGGTTTATGGCGTATTCCACATGGTGATGGATAACTCGATCTTTATGGATGTAGATTTACGGTTTCTCTCGATGGTGGCGGATACCGCAGGTACTGCTTTTGAGAATGCCAAGCTGTATGAACGCTCCAATCAGCTCATTCGTGAGCTGCGTATGAGTAACGAACTTACACAACGGCTGAATCAAAGCTTGCGTTTAGGGGATATTTTTCAATTTGCGTTTGAAGAGCTGTTGGAGATGTTTGGTGCAGACTACTGCTGTATTTTACATATGAACGAAGAAAAGGGCGGGCTAGAGGTTATTGCTTGCAATCATTCCTCCTTGCAAAATGAAATTTTAGAAGTAGGACAAGGTTTAGGCGGGAAGGTCTATACTACTGGGGAATCATTAATCATGTCTAACTACATAGATAATCCTAATACTACTTCTCGTTTAATGAATGCTACCGGGTCGCAGTCGCTGATTGCCACACCTTTAAGTGTAGGTGGTGAAGTGCGTGGTGCCATCATGTTGGCCCATCGCGATGCCCATTATTTTTCTTATGACAATTACAGATTGCTTCAAGCGATGGCGGGGCATATTGGACTAGCTGTAGGGAACGCAAGGCTGCATGCCGAAGTTAGACGATTAGCGAACAGAGATAGCCTAACTGGACTTTATGCTCGTCATTATCTGGACGAAGAAATAAAGGAACGGCAGTCTACAGATTTTTGCGGTTGCTTAATCGTTGTGGATATCGATCAGTTCAAGATGGTGAATGATACCTATGGTCATCAAAAGGGCGACAAGATCTTAAAAGAGGTCAGTGAAATTGTGAAGTCCTCCATCCGTCAAGGGGATATTGCTGCGAGGTGGGGTGGAGAAGAACTGTCGGTCTATTTACCATTAATGGGAGTAGAACAGGCAGTAAATGTGGCTGAACGTATTCGTAAGCGAGTGATGAATGAAACCGAACCTAATGTAACAGTGTCCTGCGGTATAGCAGAATGGAGCTGGATGGACGAACGTGTAAGCGTCGAATCCCTGTTCTATCGAGCGGATATGGCACTGTATAAAGCTAAGAACAATGGGCGTAACCAGGTGATCGTTGACACTAAAGAGAATGGCAGCGGTGTGAAGGAATTGCCTCATAAGTAAAAGAAATAGCAGAGCAGCGGTTCTCCCGTATTTGGAGAGTCGCTGCTTTTTGTTTTGGCAGATGGCTGGCTGCTTCGACTGCTGTATTCATCATGCTGCTGCGAGGTCTTCGGACTCTGATGACGCTATATGCGCGATGTTCGCCTTTTGAGCATGTTATCGGACACCAGAGACACTATTGCTTGGAAAAAGACTCATTTTGTGCGTTTTTAAGGTCAATAGCTGCGCTGGAGTCCGTTGGAATGGGAAATATCGGGAAATGCTGCGTTAAGGGTCAGCTGTGTCCGATAGAGATAACGGCGTGGCGACTGCAACGGTCATATTCGCGCATCGGCACGTGACTAGCAGTTCTCCCGTAATTGGAAAGTCGCTGGTCATTGTTTTTAATAGTTGGCTGGCGCTTCGATTGTGTATCATACATGCCGCTGCGATGCTTTCGGACCCAGATGACGTTATTAGCATGATTTTAGCTTTTTAAGCAAGGTTTCGGACACCAGAGACGCTATTGCTTGGAAAAGGACTCATTTTGTGCGTTTTTAAGGTCAATAGCTGCGCTGGTGTCCGTTGGTATGGGAAATATCGGGAAATGCTGCGTTAAGGGTCAGCTGTGTCCGTTAGAGATAACGGTGCGGCAACTGGCAGCGGTAATATTCGCGCATCGGCATTTGACCAGCATTTCTCACGTAATAGGAAAGTCGCTGGTCATTGTTTTTAATAGTTGGCTGGCTGCTTCGACTGTGTATCAAATATGCCGCTGCGAGGCATTCGGACCCAGATGACGCTATTGGCATGTATTTGCCTTTGGGGCATGTTTTCGGACACCAGAGACACTATTGCTTAGAAAAAGACTCATTTTGTGCGTTTTTAAGGTCAATAACTGCGCTGGAGTCCGTTGGTATGGGAAATATCGGGAAATGCTGCGTTAAGAGTCAGCTGTGTCCGATAGAGATAACGGCGTGGCGACTGCAACGGTCATATTCGCGCATCGGCATTTGACCAGCGGTTCTCCCGTAATAAGGAGTTGCTGGTTATTGTTTTGTTAGTTGGCTCGCTGCTTCGACTGGTGTATTCATCATGCTGCGAGGCTTACGGACTCAGATGACGCTATTGGCATGTATTTTGCCTTTGGGGCATGTTTTCGGACACCAGAGACACTATTGCTTAGTAAAGGGGCATATCGGGCGCAATTCGGGTAAATAGCTGCGCTGGAGTCCGTTGGTATGGGGAATATCGGGAAATGCTGCGTTAAGGGTCAGCTGTGTCCGTTAGAGACAACGGGGTGGCGATTGGCAGCGGTCATATTCGCACATCGGCATTTGACCAGCGGTTCTCCCGTAATTGGAAGGTCGCTGGTCATTGTTTTTAATAGTTGGCTGGCGCTTCGACTGTGTATCAAATATGCCGCTGCGATGCATTCGGACCCAGATGACGCTATTGGCATGATTTTAGCTTTTTAAGTGAGGTTTCGGACTCCAGAGACGCTATTGCTTGGAAAAGGACTCATTTTGTGCGTTTTTAAGGTCAATTGCTGCGCTGGAGTCCGTTGGTATGGGAAATATCGGGAAATGCTGCGTTAAGGGTCAGCTGTGTCCGTTAGAGATAACGGCGTGGCAACTGCAGCGGTAATATTCGCGCATCGGTACGTGACTAGCGGTTCTCCCGTAATAAGGAGTTGCTGGTCATTGTTTTTGATAGTTGGCTGGCTGCTTCGACTGGTGTATCCATCATGCCGCTACGAGGCCTTCGGACTCAGCTGACGTTATTGGCATGATTTTAGCTTTTTAAGTGAGGTTTCGGACACCAGAGACGCTATTGCTTAGTATGAGGGCATATCGGGCGCATTTCGGGTCAATAGCTGCGCTGGAGTCCGTTGGCATACGAAATACCGCAAAATACTGTAATTAAGGTCAACTGTGTCCGATAGAGACAACGGCGTGGCGACTGGCAGCGGTAACTTCGTGAGTCTGAAGGTGGTATGTACTGACATTCAGAAGCAAGCGACAAACGCGCATAAGTTAGAGCAATGTATGGAAACCGATTACAGCAACGTATTTGCATCTGTATAAGGCGCGCAGGAAGGGAGAACCCTATAGTGGGCTGTAAAGTAAAATACTCCAAGAAAGGCCTGATGACCGTGAGAAAGTCATTATTACTGAAGGGGTTAGTTCTTATGATTTTTACCTTGTCCTGCGTGTTCAACAGCGGTTGCAGCGTTATTAGAGACAAACCAGCCAAGGAAGATCTAAGTTTGGTGTTAGCGGGTATAACGGGCAGCGATGGGGTTACTTTTAAAGGGTCAACCATGCTTACAAAAGGTGGAAAGACCGTTCCGGAATCCATGATATTTTACGAAGGCACAGTACAGGACCATAAGAAGGTCAATCTGTATACACTGCTTCCTGATAAATCCTCAGCCACAAAAAAATCAGCAAATAGCGCTAAAGATTTAAAAAGCAGCATCACTTCTATGAAAGCTTTCCATAGTCAGCTAGAGAAAAAAGAGGGGGAATGGGTAGCGTTGACCACTGAAGATTCCTCTGAGGACGGAAATCCGCTTGCTTTGCTTAATCCGTTGAAACAGCTGGAGGAGCTGCAATCCATGGAGGCTAATGTGACTGAAGATGCGGGTGCAGGCAGAGGGACAAATGTGCTGCGGATCGAGCTGACGCCTGCTGAGGCCAGAAAGCAGCTGACTGCTGAATTGGAAAAAGAGATGCAAGACCTTCGACCTGAAACACCAGATTCTGCTGGAAAAATAACAAAGAACGACCAGGCGGTTACGCAAGCTTTGGTGGAGCTATGGGAGAAGAAAAATAATGAATTACAGCAAAAGCTGAAACAAGCTAATGTTGAGACTGTCTACCATTTAACCGTTGATACAAAACATAATCTGCCGAGAAAGCTCACCTTAAATCGT
This sequence comes from Paenibacillus sp. FSL H7-0918, assembly GCF_038007025.1. NCBI lineage: Bacteria > Bacillati > Bacillota > Bacilli > Caryophanales > Paenibacillaceae > Paenibacillus > Paenibacillus sp. FSL H7-0918. The sequence goes on along the minus strand of NZ_JBBOWJ010000003.1, from coordinate 1,090,499 downwards.
AAGGTTACCTATTCGGAAGCGGGGAATGAATCTGATAATGAAACTTATGTATCACAGGTGAATTTTTCAGGCTTTCGTTGATTTTCACATTATCCCACAGGTCTTGCGCTCCATACAGGGCGTGCTACAATAGAAAAGCTTGCTTATTTTTTAGACAGAGGAAGGAAGAATACACAATGAAAGATCCCAGAATTCAAAAGCTGGCAGCTAACCTAGTCGGTTATTCCGTAAATGTCCAGCCAGGCGAGAACGTGCTCGTCGAAATGATTGGCAATGAAAGAGATTTAATCAAAGCTGTTGTAGAGGAAATCGGCAAGGCCGGCGGTCATGCTTTTGTACAATTAACAGATCGTACAGTCCTGCGCAGCATGCTTAAATACGCAACTCGTGAGAGTCTTCAGACATGGGCTGAAATTGACTTGAACCGGATGAAGCAAATGGATTGTTATATCGGGATTCGTGCAGGTGAGAATGTGAACGATCTGTCCGATGTTCCTGAAGAAAATATGAAATTGTATAACTCGTTGTACTCTCATCCAGTGCATAGCGAACAACGTGTGAAGCATACGAAGTGGGTAGTACTGCGTTATCCGAATGCGAGCATGGCTCAGCTTGCGAATATTAGCACTGAAGCGTTTGAGGACTTTTATTTCGAAGTGTGTAATTTGGATTACGCCAAGATGGACAAGGCTCAGGATGCTTTAGCTGATCTCATGCGCAGAACGGATAAGGTACATATTTTGAGTGCTGGAACAGATCTTAAGTTCTCGATTAAAGGAATCGGTGCAGAGAAATGCTCCGGGCAAAAAAATATTCCGGATGGCGAGGTTTACAGCGCCCCAGTTCGCGATTCTGTAAATGGAACGATCAGCTATAATGCACCGTCAGTATATAATGGAGTGACCTTTGAAAATATCAAATTCAAATTCGAGAATGGAAAAATTGTTGAAGCCACCAGCAATGACTCCGCCCGTTTGAACGAAATTTTGAATTCAGATGACGGCGCGCGTCATATTGGCGAATTCGCTATTGGTTTTAACCCTTACATTCTTCACCCGATGAATGATATTCTTTTTGACGAAAAAATCGCAGGCAGCCTGCACTTTACGCCAGGACAAGCATATGATGTTACAGATAACGGTAACCGCTCCTCCATTCACTGGGATCTTGTGTTGATCCAACGTCCCGATTATGGCGGCGGTGAAATTTATTTTGACGATGTATTGATCCGTAAGGATGGAATTTTTGTGTTGCCGGAACTCGAAGGTCTGAATCCTGAAAACTTGAAATAAAATGTAATAACAAGAAAACTCCTTGCACAAGTAAGCGGATTCAATGTATCATAAGAAATGATAACAAAAGACTAAAGTTTTATAATCAAGTTGCGGAGGGATTTCTATGTCCAGTAACAATGCGGCAATTGTCGATATTGCCCAAACGGCAGGCCAGTTCAACTCTTCAATCGTTCTTCAAGCGGACAACAAGTACATTGATGTTAAAAGTATCCTTGGTTTGTTCACTACTTTGGTGTCCAGCCAAAGCTATGAGCTTCATGTTCATGGGGCAGATGCTGAAGAAGCTAAGAAGGCAATGACTGAAGTGTTTGCAAAACACGGTTTGAAATTCACAGTTGTTGCTGAGTAATAGTCGTGCTAAAAACGTCCTACCGGTTTTCGGTGGGGCGTTTTTTCTAGAAGTAGATACGAAACTTGATAGGATAACGCAGCAGGTTCTTTTAAATATATGGTTAGTATAAACTGAATTGTTGTATTGATACCGGATTTCGTCTAATATTAAGTAAAATAGTAAAAGCAGCTTAACTTTTGGACATGGGGGGGATAGAGGCATGACTTCATCGGAATTACAGGAACAGTATAATCTTAAAGCAATCAATCTTCTACAAGAAGATGCCGATAAAATTCAGCAACTTATAGAAGTGCAGATGGAGAATCTGGCAACACGCTACTGCCCTCTCTATGAGGAAGTGCTGGATACCCAGATGTACGGTTTCTCCAGAGAAGTGGATTTTGCGGTTAGAGCAGGTTTGGTCCCAGAGATTACTGGTAAGATGGTACTAAGTAAGCTGGAGCGTAACTTAGCAGTACTCTACGAGGCTTTGAACAACAAAGCGAAGGAAGAATAAATATCGGTTTCTTAAGTATTTATAGAAGCGCACATGAGGACGAATCGCTCATGTGCGCTTTTTGTTGTGTACAATGGTTAATAATGATTATACGAGATAGAAGGAGACTCCTAAAATCAGGTAGACCGTTAATAACAAGAGACCCTCATACCAGTTAGTTGAGCCGTCCTGAGTAATTGATTTGGCAATAAAGACGGCTACACCGATGGCGACAATTTCGATGGTCGTAAAAACTATGTCCATTGTATCACCCATGAAATAACTGGCGAAGATTAGGACAGGTGCTACGAACAGGGCGATTTGCAGACTGCTTCCAACCGCAATTTCTACTGCCGCACCGATTTTGTTCTTCATGGCCAGCATAATGGCTGCACTATGCTCTGCGGCATTACCGATGATAGCTACGAGGAACGCACCTACAAACAGCTCGCTGAATCCGAAACGTTCTGTCAAAGTCTCTAACGTTCCTACCAGCCACTCACTCACGAAGGCTACCATTACAGTGGCAAGCACGAGATAAAGGATGGATTTGTTTTTGGACCAAGCAGGGGCATGTTCATGAGCTAATTCTTCTTTACCCTCTTCTGTAACGTCCTCTAGATGTTTCTTATGCGTGATCATGGAGAAGATTAGCCAAGCTATGTACGAAGCGATGAGCAGCCCGGCAACGATTAAACTGAGCACATCGGTATCCTTCTCCGTAATAGAGTGGGTGGTAAAGAACATAGCGGGAACAAATAAGGCAATGACGGCAACGATCATCAGGGAGCCATTCATTCCGGCAAGGGTTACGTTGAAGTTCTGAACTTTGAACTTCATCCCGCCGGCGAAAATACTCAATCCTAGAACAAGCAACAGGTTGCCGATAATAGAACCGGTAAGACTGGCTTTGACCATGTCGAACAATCCTTCCTTGACCAGGAAGAAGGCAATGATTAGCTCAGCAGCATTGCCGAAGGTGGCGTTTAGGAAGCCGCCCAGTCGTTGTCCGGCATAATGAGCTACACTTTCAGTGGCCCGGCCGAGAAATCCAGCCACAAACACCACAGCGATTGCTGAGAGAATGAACTGCAGGGTATGATCCCAATCGGCATAATGGCCGATCGCACTAAGGATAAAGGCGATACCCATCAGTGATGGTGAAATCCATTTTTTCAATGTAAAGGACACTCCTATCTATGTATTTAGATTGAATTCATAATCAATATACCCAAATTGTTCCTAGGTGTAAACGAGAAAGCGATAAAGTGATTTGCTTTTTAGCCTGTTTTGGAATTACAATAATTGATAATGAGTGTAGGGGGGATATGGCATGGCAGAACAACTTCAACTGGAAATGGGAAATATACGAATTTCAAATGACGTCGTCTCAAAAATTGCCGGTTTGGCTGCCTTGGAGACTCCGGGAATTGCAGCCATGTCTGGTGGCCTGTCAGAAGGCTGGGCGAAACGTCTAAGCGGTAAGAACGTTCAGAAGGGCGTTACCGTTGAAGTAGGACAGCTGGAAGCAGCAGTAGATCTACGAATTATCGTTCTCTATGAAACACCGATCCACGAAGTGTGCCGGATGCTTCAGCAGAACGTACGTGAAGCTGTGGAGAGCATGACTGGACTTCATATTGTTGAGGTAAATGTCAAAGTTGAAGGCGTAGCTTTCAAGAATGATGAAATCTCTTAAAAAACTTGTACACAAAAAAGCAGTCCAAGGTTAATTCCCTGGGCTGCTTTTTTATGTGTAAATTCCCTAACCTCCGGCTTTATAAAGCTTACCGGGAACGAACCTGTCTAACCGTTGTTACAGATTTCGTTACTTCCTCTTTGGCAGGAAGGTTGGTTTCTCTTGAGATGCTTAGCATAATTCCCATGCACAGCATGCTGACAAGGAGTGAAGAGCCCCCGTAGCTGATAAACGGCAAGGTAACGCCGGTAAGAGGGATTGTATTGGTTACACCGCCGATATTGACAAAGGCCTGAATGGCTATGAGGCCCATAATCCCAATTCCGACGAGCGTACCAAAGGGATCCTTACACCTTAAAGCGATTAGAATACCTCGCCAGATAAAATACAGATATAACATCAAAAATATGGAGGTCCCAAGAAAGCCGAACTCTTCACCAATTACGGGGAAGATAAAGTCCGTATAAGGGTATTTTAGATAGTCCAGCTTTTGAATGCTTTTGCCGAAGCCGGAACCACTTACTCCACCTTGGCCAAGAGCGGTTAAGGATTGAATAATGTTATAACCATCACCCTCAGCAACCTGATAAGGATCTAAAAAGGCAACGATACGACCTTTTCTATAATCCTGAGTGTCAGTGGCTTTATCGGATGGAGATAAGGAATCAATCGCTGCTTTGGCGCCTATAACTAGTCCTACACCCAGCACTAGCAGTGCTATAGAGCCCAGAATATGCTTCATGCTGGCACCACCGGCATAAATAACAAGTCCGCTGGTAGCTACGAGAATAAGGCAAGAACCTAAATCCGGCTGCATCATTATAAGTCCGGCAACAATACCCACGATGACCATTACAGGGATATATCCTGTACGGAAATCTCTAAACCGTTCACCTTTTTTGGTGATGAGTGCTGAGATATACAGGATAATCGATATTTTGGCTAATTCGGTGGGTTGAATTCCAAGTGTTCCGATACTAAGCCAGCTCTTGGCACCATTAATTTTTTCAGAGAAGGCTACCACGAGCAGAAGTATAACGGTGATGATAAAAATAGGTACATACCACTTCTTAAACTTACTGTAGTGAATGTTCATAGCTATAAACATAACAATGGTTCCGAGTACGATCCAGATCACTTGGCGTTTAATGAAAAATAGAGGGTCATTACCGAACTTCGGGCTTGCTAAGGTTAAGCTTGAGCTAGCACTGAAGACCATGACTAGACCGAAACCCACAAGTAGTAGTGTTAAGATAAGTAGTTGGAAATCGGGTGTTCCTCTTTTGGGCAGGCTGACATTTTGTTTCGTCGTTCCCTTTCTGTTACTCAAGCCTCTAACAGCTGCTTTAATTCAAGAATCCGCTTAGCAGCAGTGTCCAATACTGGTTTTGGCACCGGAGATTCATATTCCAGGCCATGAGGGAAGGTTGCTTTTCCTAAGTATACGGCTTCAATTGCAAGTACGGCATCAGACTTCTCTAGCTTTCCCTCGACAGCGCGAGTGTTAATGCGTAGGAAGTATTCGCCACCATCCTGTGGGTCTTCAATTTTGCAGTCGTAAGTGGCACGATAGTATTCCCATTGCCAGCGGATGAAGCCAGCTTTTGTGGCACTCTCGTCCAGATAGAGAAGATCACTCTTCAATCCTACGAGGCCCGTGTTCTCAAAAATCATAGCACGCATATCCCCCTTATGAAGTATAATGATGAATTTCTGATCCGATTGCTGATGTTCTACCTCATGATAGTATGTTTCTAAAGGTTGTGCAAGAGTAGGCAGTGCCTAACAATACCCAGTTTTTTGCGTTTCTGCTACAATAAAAGAATTATAGTCGTTCGCGGCTGGAACAAAGTGAACAGGACTGCTATCGCTTGCTATGGATGCGGGTTTATCGAGAAGGGGATGGAGAACTTATGAAGAGCTTAGCGGTTGATTCGCTCATGCCGGAGATCGTGGAATGGAGACGCCATTTGCATCGTCATCCGGAGTTGTCTTTTCATGAAAAGGAAACGTCAGCATTTATAGCAGATAAGTTAGCCGAATTCGGAATTGAAGTCAGAAAAAGCGGGACAGGGTATGGTGTGCTTGGCATACTACGGGGAAAGCGGCCGGGGAAAACCGTTGTTCTTCGTGCGGACATGGATGCCCTACCTATTAAAGAGGAGAACAAGAAGGATTACGTTTCGCAAAATGAAGGGGTAATGCATGCCTGTGGACATGATGGCCACACTTCCATACTGCTCGGTGTAGCCTCTTACTACAGCAGCCGGCTTGAGGAGCTGGAAGGGGAGCTGCGTTTTCTTTTTCAGCCCGCAGAGGAAGTATGCCCAGGAGGGGCGCAGGGGATGATTGCCGAAGGCATGTTAGAAGGAGCGGATGCGGTGTATGGTCTGCATCTGTGGACTCCATTGCCTATGGGAACTGTTGGGAGTGCTCCGGGACCGTTGATGGCGTCTGCGGACGAGTTTTTTATAGATATCATTGGCAAAGGCGGACATGGCGGCATGCCGAACCGTACCATTGATAGCATCGTGGCGGGAGCGGCGCTGGTGACCCAGCTGCAAAGCATTGTAAGCCGCTCTGTGAACCCGCTGGAGCCCGCTGTACTCAGTGTAGGAACCATTCAAGGGGGGTTCGCCCAGAATGTCATTGCCGAGCAATGCCGGATCACAGGGACAGTGCGGGCATTCGACGAGGAGACACGGCATTTGATACGCCAGCGAATCGAAGAAATGACCGTTTCTATTGCCAGCGCTTACGGGGCAGAAGCTAAGATAGATTACGTTATGGGATATCCTCCCCTCGTAAATCACGATGGTGAAGTGCAGCGGTTTTTCGAGGTGGCCCCAGCGGCTTTAGGAGAATCTGTTGAAGTGATTCGGATGGAAAAGCTGATGCCAGCTGAGGATTTTGCCTATTATGTTAAGGAGATTCCAGGCTGCTTTATGTTTGTGGGTGCCGGAAATCCGGATAAAGAGGCTGACTATCCACATCATCATAGCAAATTTGATTTTGACGAAGATGCCATGCTGCACGGAATGAAGCTGCTCATTGCTATGGCGAATTCCTGTATGCGTGAGGACACAATCGTATAATTTCGTTTCATAGAGGAGAACCTATTCCCATAACATGGAGACCATGATTAGGAGGGTTCATTCTTGAAGACAGTGAAAGAGGTTATGACGAAGGAGCCTGCAACGGTTACGCTGCAAGATAATGTGTATGAAGTTGCCGTGAAAATGCGAGATTATGACACTGGATTTATACCTGTTGTTGATAATGAAGAACATAAGACACTGCTCGGTGTAATTACTGACCGCGATCTCGTGATTAGAGGTTATGCGGCTAAACACCCTGGTTCAACCTCAGTGGAAACTGTAATGAGTAAAGAGATTCAGGCCGTCTCGGAGAATACTTCAGTAGATGAGGCTGCAGAGTTAATGGCTGGCTGGCAAATTCGCAGGCTGGCGGTGACACGTGACCAGAAGCTGGTGGGCGTAGTGTCGATTGGAGATCTGGCTGTGCGCGACATTTTTGCGGATGAAGCTGGTGAAGCCCTCCATGATATTTCGCAGCAGCACTTACATTAAATAGTCAGATAGGGAAGCTCATGACCGTTATGCGGGGATGGGCTTTTTCCTGTTATATGAAAATAAACAAAATTACATAGCGCAAGCTTAAATCACTTGAACACTAGGGAGGAAAAGCTATGAATGGATCAGGAGCTTGCATCGTACGCAGGGACCGGACAATTTTACTGGAATGTGCTCATCCGGATTTTGAGGTGGCAAGGAAAAAGCTAGGGACCTTCGCGGAGCTGATAAAAAGTCCTCCTGCTTACCATACCTACCGAATTACCCCTTTATCTCTTTGGAATGCAGCTGCGCTTAATTATACTGCTGAGGAGATTATCACTAGCCTGCATCACCTTGCACGCTGGGGTGTTCCCACAGGATTGGAGGAGGAAATTGAAACTCTTTTGTCCAGATATGGAAAGCTGACTCTTCATGGCCAAGAGACTCAGAATGAGGTCGTTATGTTAAGAACGGATGCTCCTGAGCTTTTGAATGAGTTGAGTGATGTACAAGGTCTAAAAGCGTTGGGTCTACTGAGAATAAATCCTCTGGAATGCTCGTGCCCTGCGGAGAATAGAGGGCTTTTGAAACAAGAGCTGATGAGATTGGGGTATCCAGTTCTCGACTACGCCGGATATCATGAAGGGCAAGCGCTTAGCTTGACCTGGAAGGAGAATCTCGATACCTGCAAGGCTGATTCGGCAAACGATTCATTTGGCTTACGTGAATATCAGCAGGAGGCCGTTCAGCTGTTTCAAGGGACAGAAGGACAAGGGGGAAGCGGTGTGGTGGTGCTGCCTTGTGGCGCAGGGAAGACCATTGTAGGAGTAGCAGTACTTGAAAGTCTCCAATGTGAAACCCTGATTTTAACTTCAAATACAACGTCCGTAAGGCAATGGATGGATGAATTGCTGGAGCGAACAGATTTGGCTGGAGAGGCAGTAGGTGAATATTCGGGTGAAAAAAGAGAAGTGCGGCCAGTTACCATTGCCACCTATCAAATATTAACGCATCGTTCGTCCAAAGACGGTCCGTTTCTCCATATGAAGCTGTTTAACGAACGCAATTGGGGCTTGATTATATATGATGAGGTTCACCTGCTTCCAGCGCCTGTATTTCGGGCTACAGCAGACATTCAGGCTACACGTCGACTGGGGCTTACAGCCACTTTGGTTAGAGAAGACGGGAAGGAAGGGGATGTGTTCTCTTTAATCGGACCGAAACGCTACGATTTGCCTTGGAAGGAGCTGGAGCAGCAGGGCTGGATCGCTGAAGTGGAATGTGTAGAGATCATTGTGCCGATGAATCCGGAGCTTAAACAAGAATATATGTACGCGGCGGCAAAAGAAAAATTTCGTATGGCTTCCTGCAATCCTGCCAAAGCTGAAATTGTAGCCAAGCTTCTAAAGGTCCATACAGGTTCTTCGGTGCTGGTTATTGGACAATATCTCGACCAGTTAAGTGAACTGGCTGACAGGATCGGGGCGCCTTTAATTACTGGCAAAACGAAGCAGCGTGAAAGAGACGAGCTATATGCGGCTTTTAACGAGGGAGATATACAGGTACTGGTGGTGTCAAAAGTAGCGAATTTCGCGGTGAATTTACCTGACGCGTCAATTGCTATTGAAGTCTCGGGAGCTTATGGATCACGGCAGGAGGAAGCCCAGCGACTAGGTCGAATCCTCCGTCCCAAAGCGGGGGAGAATAAAGCCTATTTCTATACACTGGTATCTGAAGATAGCCGGGAACAGGATTTCGCTTTGCGCCGCCGGATGTTTTTGACTGAGCAGGGCTATGAATATGTCGTTAAAAAGATGCCGAGTGGAGAGGAGCGAACCATCCATTGAACCAGCTGTCAACAGAAGCATTAGAGGTCTTAAAGCGATTATGTGCAGCTTATGCTGCCCAGCCGTTTGAGGAAGGGAAGGAAGAACGATTGCGCCCTGTGGCGCTTTGTCGTGCTGAGCAAAAGCTTGCAATGAACGAATTGCGCCGCGAGGGGCTGTTAACTGCAAGGCATAAAATATTAGGCGAAAAGCTGTACCAGATTCCTGTTGATCAGCTGCCGGCAATTGAACAAGAATTTTTCCCGTATCAGCCGCAATTCATTGCCGGGCATTTAGTGAGTCTTACCATGGAAGCAGGAGCCGGACTGGCGATAGATTTATTTCGGGCTTTGCTGTTCACCGCTTGGGAAGGGTTGCCGCTGACAGCCAAGGGGATTATTCACAAAAAGCATCTAAACCGCTTAGCGGCGCAGCTCTCTTTTGGGGAGGAGCATTTGCAAGGGCTCTCCGTGGGTTCTCTTTTAGAGGAACAGAACACACTTTCTGTCATAGCGACGGTGGATATCCTGCTGTGTCTTGGACTTATTCGCAGGCAGAGTGCCGGATACACGCTTGATCTGGAGCTGTTGGATCGTTGGCTGCAGCTTCCTGAAGCGACGATGAGTGACATTCTTTATGGGATTGTAATTAATCGCTCTGGAAGCGTGGGCCCAGCCGATCAACATTTTCGTTATATAATTTCTAATGCAGATTTTATCCCCGGGAAATGGATAATGCTGCCCGCACTATTAGACTGGATGATGGCTTCTAATCTCACAGGTAACGTTGCCCGTAATGAGCTTGAGAAGTCAAGCTTGAACTGGTTACGTTGTTTAACAGGCTTTGGCTGGTGTGAACTGGGAGAAACCGCTGAGGGCATGTTGTGTTTTCGCTGGACCGCTGCTAAGCCAATGCTATCTGCTGAGAGGGGATCATTCGCTGCTGTTGGGTCTGGAGATACACAGGAACAGTTTATTGTGCAGCCGGATTTCGAGGTGCTGGTTCCACCGGAGGTCCCCTATTCTGTACGATGGACACTGGCTGGCTGCGCTGAGCTCCAGCAAAGTGATACGATATGGAGCTTCCGGCTGACGAAAGAGAGGTTGGAACTTGCAGCTGAGCGTGGAATGTCACCGAATGACATCATCTCCTGGATAAGGGAGCATGCAATGGGCGGGCTTCCTTCGGTGGTTCAAATGTCCCTTGAGCAATGGGCAAAAAGCATTGGCCGTACTTCACTATCGCAAGTAATTCTCTTGACCTGTCAGACGGAAGCCGATGGAGCTGCTATCGCAGCTCACCCGCGTTTACAGGAGAATCTTGAACGTATCGGTCCTTTACATTTCATAGTGGACCCGGAATACATGGAACAGATACGAAAAGAACTGTACTCCGCGGGGCTAGCGCCTTCCAGAATCATTGGAGGACAAGGGGAGGATCCAAACGTAGGGTGGAGTTGGTTTCCTCATGAAACAGGAAACCCCGAGGCAACGTATGTTCTTCCAGAGCTGAATGTAGAACTAGGATTGCTGTCCAAAGGGAATCCTTTTCTTAACCTGCCGGTTATTGCTCCTGAACAAGAGGAGGAGATTCTCTTCGGTGGAGAAAATGTACCGCAGATCTGGAGCAAAGAATGGCGGCATTATCATAGCTCGACTGCACAAAAGGTGATGGTGCAAGGGTTAAGATGGGGAGTCAAAGTGCGTTTTGCACTAAAAGATCAGATGTTAGATTTTATCCCTTCCCGCATAAGCGGAAATCCATGGAGAGTTTCCGGACAGCTGCTCTATCACGATGGTGAAACGGTTGAAGATATAGAGCTCACTCCGGAAGACTGGAAGGAAATGAAGTTAGTTATTCCCAAAGGACGAAGAAATTCCTCTTCTGCTCAAGCGAGTGATTATGGTATGATAGAAAAGTCTACTGAATCGGTAGATCATTAACGAAGAAAAGAGCTGAGTTCATGAGCGTAGCTGAAATAAATACGGTCGATATGGCTGAAGTGCTGACATACGCCTATGAATTAGGCGATATGATTAATCAATCCGCCGAGGTGTCGGATTACTTATACTGGAAAGGACGGGTTGATACGAACCCCGAAATTCAGGCCATGGTCAAACGACTTCAGACTAAGAAGGAGTTGTTTGAAGAAACACAGCGATTCGGACATTTCCACCCGAATTATCATTCAGCAAAGGATGAGGTTTCGGCAGTAGAAGCGGAACTGGAGCGGTTCGAAGAAGTTGTTCGTTTCAAGCTGGCAGAGAAGACCCTTGACGACATTCTGCATTCCATGTCGGAAGCGATTGCTTTTTCAGTATCCGATAGCATTAAAGTACCAAGTAATGATCCTTCCCCTAAAGGTGGATGCGGCAGCGGGGGAAAATGCTCCTGCGGATAAGCTTCCCTTAGGATTTAGAGAGAGAAAGGCGGTTTAGCTTATGTTTGCGGAACGGACAGGATACATCATTTGGGTAAGTGACGTTAAAGCGGCACGTAACCTTGAGAAATACGGAACATTACATTATGTTTCTCGGAAAATGCATTATGCAGTTATGTATGTAAATGCAGAACGGGCCGAGGAAGTTATGAAGAATGTCCGCAGACTCTCCTATGTGCGAAAGATTGAAAGATCTTATCGTAACGAAATTAAGACAGAGTATACTAGTAATGGACCGGACAAGTCCCGTAATTACAGTATGTGATTCCAGGAGATAAACAGGCGCTTAAACAGCGCCTGTTTTTTTTATGCTTATTTACAAAAAAACGCCATTACTCTCGACGGTAGAAACTTGTACAACTTTCGGCAATGAGGTAAGATGACAACATTAAGTGCATACTAAGACCCTTATGGTGGAGTGTGATGATGATGCGCAACAAGGGGACGGATTGGCCCAGCACTTATGAGCCCTTCCACATCATGCTGAACGATTACAGGGTCGCCGATATCGTTATAACCAATCATGCGAAGAGCCGTTATATGGACCGCATCAGCAATGGTGCAAGCAATGCCGAAGAGGTCGCTGCATGGATGTGGCAGTGCCTAATGCAGAATCGGATCAAGCCCTTTTCAAGCAGTGATTATAACGCATATTTAATTGACGATGACTCTGTAGTAATCGCTGAGTTTACGGAATTGACAGGTGAGAGAGATCTCTCAGGCCAGCCATTATATTCTATGATCATCGTTTCGTTTCTTGGGAGAATCTCGGAGATGCCACAGTTGAGAGATTTAAAGACCTATTTTTCACTGCTGCGTAATTCTCACCGCACAAAGCTGTCGAAGAAGAAACGAAGACGCAAATAGTCTATAAAGAAACGGGCAAGAGGCATGCGGCGAGTCTGCATGTCCTTTTTAAAAATATAAGAATTTATATACAGCACGATTATAATATTCTTAAGTTTCTACGAGAAACGATTGTCGTCTTTAAAGGACGTTCTTTTTGTAATATAAGGAGTTGCGAAGCATGAACTTTCATCAGCTGCATATTTTTTATACGGTCTCCGAGCGGGGAAGCTTCTCGGCGGCGGCGCAGACTTTACATATGACTCAACCAGCTGTGACCATGCAGGTACAGGCACTGGAGGATTATTTTGGCACCAAATTGTTTAACCGTTCCACCAAAAAAATCGTACTCTCCGAAGCAGGGCACACCCTGATGCCATACGCGCTGCGCAGTATTCAGCTGATGCGTGAGACGGATCAAGCGATGTCAGCATTCACACATATGCTGGAGGGGCGGCTGCAGCTTGGGGCGAGTCTTACGATAGGAGAATATGTGCTGCCACGGCTGTTAGGCCCTTTCGGAAAGCAATATCCTAACATTTCAATTATGATGAAAGTGATGAATACCTCGCAAATTATGGAGGAAATCCTCAAGCATCAACTGAATTTTGGTTTAATTGAAGCCCCGGTCACACATCCGGACATGGAGATCGAGCCCGTGATGGGGGATGAACTGAAGTTGATCGTGCCACATGATCATCCACTTGCGGAGCAGCAAGAGGTTACCTTGGAGCAAGTGCTTCAGCATCCTTTTGTATTGCGTGAGCAGGGCTCAGGAACGCGGCGTGTGATGGAGGAGCAGCTGTTCTCCAAGGGACTTGATCCGGGAACTATGAAGATCGTGATGGAGCTTGGAAGTACGGGAGCTGTGAAATCAGCGGTGGAAGCAGGTCTTGGCATAACGATCATATCGACCTCTTCGGTTAAGCATGAAGTTGCGCTGGGACTGTTGAAAATTGTGAATATCTCCGATGCCTCTTTTAAAAGACAATTCTACGCTATTCATCTAAAATCAACACTGCTGCCAATTTCTGCAGTAACCTTCCTGACTTATTTGCGTGAGCATTCGAATCAAATCTGATAGTTAAAGCGGGGGATATTACAATGTCAATTGTTCTACGTGGAGAAAAGCTAGTATTGCGCGATATTACAGAGGCTGATTTTCAGAAGCTTTATTATCACTATCATGAAGCTGAAGACCGTGAACACTTGAAATGGGATGGTCCCTATAAATCTCTGGCACATCAAAGATTCGAAAAGTTTACCGAGGACTACATAGGTCATTTGGCGTTAGTTGAGACGGAAACCCCGCGTAACCTGTTGATCATAGAAATAGACGGCAAGGTAAAGGGCAAAGTAGGGCGCTACTGGATATCGCAAGAAACCAACTGGATGGAGATTGGTATAGTAATCTTTGATTCTAGTTATTGGTCAGGTGGTTACGGTACGGAAGCGTTTAAGATGTGGATAGATTATTTATTTAATTCTCTTGATACAGTCCGTCTTGGAATAGGCACCTGGTCAGGGAATAAAAGAATGATCGGGTTGGCAACGAAATGTGGCATGGTGGAGGAAGCTCGCGTCCGTAAAGCACGAATCGTGCGAGGAGAATACTATGATGCCATAAAAATGGGGATTCTGCGGGAAGAGTGGGAGAATGCAGGTAACCTATCTGCTAAGGATGCATGTGACCTCCATACCCATACTCAAGCCTCTGACGGCATGCAGCCGCCAGCGGAGAATGTACGTCTTGCTAAGGAGAAGGGGCTAAGCGCTGTTGCCATTACGGATCATGATACAGTAGCTGGCGTGAAGGAAGCCTGTGAAGCAGGAGAGAAGTACGGAATAACCGTTGTGCCTGGTGTAGAGATCAGTACGCGTGCTGGTGGCAAAGACATTCATGTGCTGGGCTATTATGTTGATCCTGAGAATGAACAATTTCTCTCACGTTTGGAAGGGCTAAGAGATACCCGGGCACTTAGGAATGAAGCGATAATTACCAAGCTGCAAGACCTTGGGATTGCGATTACCTTGGAACAGGTTATAGCGGGGATCGGGCGGGAATTGAAGCCTGACGAAAGCATCGGCCGGCCACATATTGCCGACGAGCTGGTTCGGCTTGGGGCAGCTACCGATATGAGAGATGCCTTCAACAAGTATTTGGCCGAGGGTGCAGCAGCCTATGTGTCACCTCCCAGAATTACACCGGAGGAAGCTTGCGAGTGGATCATTGAGGCAGGAGGGTCTCCAGTATTAGCCCACCCGGGCTTGTACGGGGATGACCTTCTGGTGCGAGATATTCTGGAGCAAGGCGCTTTTAAAGGGATTGAGGTCTATCACTCTGATCACGGACCTGCGGAAGAAGAACGTTATCAAGTTATGGCTGAGGATTATAATTTGTTAATAACCGGAGGTTCTGACTTTCATGGTGCCCGTCAAGGCGTGATTTTTCACGGGGATATCGGCAGTGTTACGGTTTCTACAAAAGTACTGAAGTTTTTAAACAAGAAGGCATGAAATTAGTCGATTTGCGGAGCGAATTATAAAAACCTCCAGCCTTAGATGTTCAACATCTGCAGCTGGAGGTTTCTTTATATCTAGTAGTTAGCTTCTCAAAGTATTTGGAAGACTCTTAATTCTTTCCTCATTAGGTGTGACGAACAGTGTCTTTTGATGATCATAGATTACAAATCCCGGCTTGGAACCGCTTGGCTTACGTACATAGCGGATCAATGTACAGTCCACAGGCACACTGCTGGACTGTTTGGCTTGGCTGAAATAAGCGGCAAGTTGAGCGGCTTCTTCTAGCGTTGCATCTCCAAATTGCTCACTTCGGATGACCACGTGTGATCCGGGGATGTCCTTGGTATGCAGCCAAGTATCATTCGGAGAAGCCAGCCGATTGGTGACGTATTCGTTCTGCAAATTATTTTTGCCGACATAAATATCGATTCCTTCCGAAGAGGTGAAGACCTGTAATGTGGGTCTGGTGGCCTTTTTCTTCTTTTTACCCTTTTTGCTCCGGTCACGCAGATAACCTTGGCTTACAAGCTCGTCGCGGATCTCCTCAATGTCGTTGAGGGAAGCGTGGGCAAGTTGCTGCAGCAGACTCTCCATATACAAAATTTCCTCATGCGTCTTCAAAAGCTGTTCATTAATAACAAGCAGGCTGTTTTTATATTTGTTGTATTTTTTGAAATAACGTTGTGCATTGTCCGAAGGATTTAATAACGGATCGAGCGGAACCACCATTTCCGCCTGATTTTCATCATAATAATTGACCAAGGAGGCTTCTTTATCCCCTTTGGATACCGCGTGTAATGAAGCGAAAAGCAACTCACCCCAAATGCGGTAACGATCAGCATCCTGAGCTTCGTCGAGATCCTTCTGCAAATTCGCGAGTTTTTTAACGTTTTTGCTCCGTTCATTGCTGAGGAAACGGATCAAATCACTCACCCGTTGCTTTACAGTATCGCGCTCGGCTTTATCCCCGTAATAATCCTCCATACATTCACTGATGGAGTTGTAATGTTTCGCACTCTCACCCAGAAGTGTTAAGGGGATCGCAGAAAAAATCATTTTACCTTTTGCGTTTGCACCTGCAACAGGAGAAAACTCGTTATCGCATACGGGTCCCATTACGGAATGGAAGGCAACCCATAATTTTGTTGGAAACGCTGCTTCGGTTTCTGTAACTTCGCCTTTATCCAAGGTGTTTCTCAGACGAAGAGCAATTTCACCAGCAATCAGCGGGCTCATTCCGCTGAAAGCATGTACCATCCAGCCTACCGGGTCAGCTGAGGGAGATGGACCGCCAGAGCCGTCAGGTTTTTGCTCTACTGCTTCTTTTGTGATCAGATTAGCAAGCTCTCCCTCAATGATTTCTTCTGGCTCAGCTTTCTCCTCAACATCCTCTATCAGCGCAGCTTCTTCAGCAGCTGAGATTAAATTGAGAAATTGCTCCTGGCCGATTTCCAAAGGGTTCAGCTTATGCTGCTGAGGCGGCTCTGTGTAGGCGATGCCGGGCATCACAATCCGATAGCTGCTAATCGATGGAGTTACATGATGAATGCCGTCTATGATCGTTCCAGAGCTGAGATCAGTAAGAATGATGTTACTGTGCCGACCCATGAGCTCTATGATGATCTTTTTGGCAAATACGTCACCAAGCTCATCTCTAGTCTTGACGTTTATGTGAATAATTCGTTCCATGCCTACCTGCGTAATGCTTTCAATGGTCCCTCCCTCACAATGCTTCCGCATAAGCATGCAGAACATGGGGGCTTCCGAAGGATTAATGCTGTTTCTTTCGGTAAAATGCACCCGAGGATACGTAGGATTAGCAGAGAGCAGCAGCTTGCCGCCGCCACCTGCGCCGCGCAGGTTAAAAATTAAATCGTGATTGTTCGGTTGATATATTTTTCCTATACGTGCACCTATGAATGATTGCAATTCGTGCACGATAGCTTTGGTAACAATGCCGTCTAATGCCATGATAAAGCTCTCCTGTCGCCGTGAAATGAATTTCTTAAATATAAGAAAGTAAAAGTTTCACACAATACTTTATGTCTTATATTTCTCGCTCAAACGCCTACCTGTCCTTATAAGGACGCCAAAGACGTTTATGCTTACCTCTCTATGATGCCATACTTTAGGACATTCGCGCAAAAGGGGAATTGGATAGGGGTGATATTATTGGACGACCTTGAATACATTTGTCATGAACAGGTGGAAAAGCTGTGCGCCGCCGGAAGTAAAGAAACGACCGGGAGGGAAAGAAAAGTCATGGAACAAAACAGTTGGCACCGTCTCGGTGCAGAAGAGCTGCAGAAAATGTTCAATGTCCAGCCAAGGACGGGCCTCAGTGATGAGGAAGCCGCGGAGAGACGAAAGGAGAACGGGTACAACGAGCTGTCGGAAGGAAAGACAGTATCTCCGTTTACCCTGCTGTTGAACCAGTTCAAGGATTTCATGGTGCTTGTGCTCATGGGTGCAACGCTTGTATCCGGGTTGCTAGGCGAATACTTGGATGCCATCACGATCATCGCGATTATCCTACTGAATGGAGCGCTTGGATTTGTTCAGGAGTTTCGCGCCGAACGTTCGCTCAGAGCTTTAAAGCAGCTCTCCGCACCTTCTGCGAAAGTGCTACGTGGAGGGAATAGCGAGATTATCCCAGCCAAGCTGTTGGTGCCAGGCGATATTGTCTTGCTGGAGAGTGGTGATCGGATTCCTGCTGATGTACGTTGGTTGGAATGCAGTGCTCTATATGTGGAAGAATCCGCACTTACTGGGGAATCATTGCCTGTCTCGAAGCATTCGGAAGCGATCCGTGCAGAAGAGATTCCGCTTGGTGATCAGAAGAATTTAGGCTTCATGGGCACTATGGTAACCAGAGGAACAGGGAGAGCTGTTGTAATCCGTACCGGTATGAATACGGAAATGGGTAAGATAGCAGATCTAATCCAAAATACGGATTCTCAGGAAACACCTTTGCAGCACCGGCTTGAGCAACTAGGAAAGATTCTGATCTACGTATCTCTGGGATTGACAATTGTAGTTGTGGCAGCAGGTATTCTGCATGGACAGCCTGCCACCTCCATGTTCTTGGCTGGTGTGAGCTTGGCAGTTGCCGCGATTCCGGAAGGGCTCCCCGCTATTGTAACTATCGCGCTTGCGCTAGGTGTGCAGCGGATGATCAAACGCAAAGCTATCGTTCGTAAATTGCCGTCAGTGGAAACGCTGGGCTGTGCCTCGGTAATCTGTTCAGACAAGACAGGAACTTTAACGCAGAATAAAATGACGGTGACCCGATTATGGACGGGTGGACGTGGTCTTGAGGTAACAGGCGAAGGGTATGCTCCAAATGGACAGGTTCTGGAGAAAGGTAAAGCAGTGGATCTAAAACATGATCAAAGCTTACGGCGGATGTTGCAGGTCGGCGCATTATGCAGCAACGCGGAAATCATCGAGACCTTCCAGTCTGAAGTGCGAGGCAAACGCAAAGGGAAGGATAAGGATGCTATTCTTGAAAAGTCTGCAGACAACACTTCCGTTTGGGAACTGAAGGGCGACCCGACTGAAGGAGCACTCGTGGCACTGTCAGGAAAGATGGGTCTGACCGCTCAGACGCTTGCTGTAACCTACACTCGTGAACAGGAATTTCCGTTTGATTCTGAACGGAAGCTGATGTCTGTGATCGTAGGCCATCCTGGAGGACGGATGGTATGTACAAAAGGTGCGCCCGATGTACTGCTCAATCGCTGCTCATACATGCTTTGGGAGGGCGGTGTTGTGCCTTGTACGCCGACTTTGCGGCAAAAGGTGCTTGATGCCAATGAGCAGATGGCTTCTGGAGCCCTTCGTGTGCTAGGTATGGCTTACCGGGATATGCGTCCAAATGAACATGTGAATAGTGAAAAGGATGCGGAGAATCAATTAGTCTTTATTGGTTTGGCTGGAATGATTGATCCGCCACGTCGTGAAGTCCGCGATGCCATCAGCGTCACACGCCGGGCCGGGATTAAGACGGTTATGATTACCGGTGACCATGGAACAACTGCCGAGGCTATTGCTCACCAGCTGGGAATTCTGCAGCGTGGTGGAACGGTGCTGACAGGTGCTCAGTTAACCCGGATGGATGATGATGAGCTGGATAAGGTATCGGACAATGTGTATGTATTCGCCCGCGTATCTCCAGAGCATAAGCTTCGGATCGTTAAATCGCTACAACGTCATGGTCACGTAGTGGCTATGACCGGAGATGGAGTGAATGACGCTCCAGCCATTAAGGCTGCGGACATCGGAATAGCCATGGGTATCACAGGCACAGATGTGACCAAGGAAGCATCATCACTTGTTCTCGGAGATGATAACTTCTCTACGATCGTTGCTGCCATCGAAGAAGGCAGAAACATCTATGAGAATATTCGTAAATTCATTCGTTATTTGTTGGCATCCAATGTAGGAGAAATTCTGACAATGTTCTTTGCCATGATGCTCGCTCTGCCATTGCCACTCGTTCCCATTCAAATCCTTTGGGTCAATCTGGTGACAGACGGACTGCCAGCGATGGCCCTTGGCGTGGATCAGCCCGAGAAGGATTTGATGGAGCATAAACCGCGTGGTGCGAAAGAGAATATTTTTGCCCGCCGCTTAGGCTGGAAAATTATAAGCCGTGGACTCTTAATTGGCTTATGTACGCTAGGAGCATTTTGGCTAACTTTACGTATAGCACCAGACAATCCTGCACAATTGATTCGGGCACAGTCGGTGGCTTTTGCGACACTCGTTATGGCACAGTTGATCCACGTCTTCGATTGCCGCAGCTCGCGCTCAGTGTTCCACCGCAATCCGTTCCAGAATAAGTATCTAGTACTTGCCGTATTGTCATCAGTCTTACTGATGCTGGCCGTAATGTACGTGCCTGTGCTCCAGCCTGTCTTCAAAACAGTGCCGCTCAATTTCCGCGAATGGTGTCTGGTGTTTGTAACAGCGGGGATCCCAACCTTCTTGATGGGTGCCGGCAGTGTTTGGGGCGGCAAACGTAATCGTGGACGCAGCGGCAGTACGATGATAAAAAGTACAAAAATTTCAGCATAAAGTCAATACTAATGCTCCATTCCTAAAGGTATACTTGTTGCAGTTAACCGCTCATATGCTTGCGAAATGCTAAATTACACAGAACCTTAAGCTTAAGCGAATGCTAACATAATATAACCTTTAGGAGTGGACTTTTAATGGAATTTACAAAAATGCACGGCCTCGGTAATGACTTCATCGTTGTTTTCGGAGAGCAAGAGCTGCCAAGTAATGCAGCGGAGCTTGCTGTAACCCTATGCAACCGGTTCTTTGGAATCGGTGCTGACGGACTGGTATATATCCTTCCTTCTGAGCGTGGCGATTTCATGATGCGTATTATGAATTCTGATGGTTCGGAGGCGGAGCAGTGCGGAAATGCCATTCGCTGTGTCTCTAAATATGTATATGACCACGGACTGGTAAGCTCAGAGCAGATTGTAATAGAAACGATTGGTGCCGGAGAACAAAAGGTTACATTAAACGTGAAAGACGGTGTTGTGGAGACTGTAACCGTAGATATGGGCGAACCTGTATTGTCCGGTCTGCAAATTCCAGTATCTATTGATGCAGAGCCAGTGCTCTATCAGCCGATTGAAGCGGACGGAACCGAATTTACGTTCACAGCGGTATCCATGGGAAATCCTCATTGCGTGATTTACGTAGAAGATGCAGTGAATTTTGATCTTGCCACATGGGGACCTAAGCTTGAGGTACATCCTTTGTTCCCGAGAAAGGTGAACGTTGAATTCGCAACGGTGCTTGATCGGGGTAGAGTGGATATGCGCGTATGGGAACGTGGAGCAGGACCTACGCTTGCCTGTGGCACTGGAGCTTGTGCAACCCTTGTCTCCTCTGTGCTGAACGATCTTACAGACCGGGCAGCTTGGATTAGTCTAAAGGGCGGCGATCTCTATATTGAATGGAATGAAGAGGATAATCATGTGTATATGACTGGACCTGCTGAGGTCGTATTCACGGGCAGTGTAGCAATATAAAAAAATAACAAAAAAGGCAGTCCAAGAGCGCATTCTTGGACTGCCTTTTTTGTGTTTCTAACCTGATGTGACTTTAAGCAGCCGAATAATGGAAGGAGTAACCGAGAATAATACTACAATGTTTATGAAAAAAGGAGGGGAGCTTGTTGAACATCAACGGGTTAACTAAAAGAAATAAATCCGGTAAGGGACAGCAAGCAGACCCGGCGGGTTCAGGTTCTGGAGCCAGATTAACCATTCATCTGGAGCAGACACTAAACAATATCATTACCGAGCTGGGAGATAGTCCGGATCTTAGAATCCGCCAGGTAAAGCTTGGTGAGCAATCCTTTGTTGAGGCTGCTGCGGTACATCTTAATGGTCTAGCTAAGACAGAAACCGTTAATCAATTTGTAATGGGTTCATTGCTCTCTATTACGGATGAGATGCTCAAGGAAAGTAATACTGCAGCAAATAATCTGAATGACCTCATCTTAAACCGTGCCCTGGAAATAGGTGAAGCGCAGCTGCAGGAGGATTGGAACGAGGTGCTGCTCGGAATTCTTTCTGGGAAGACACTGATTCTCATTGAAGGTTATGACAGTGGCATCATGTGTGAGACTGAAGGAGGGGAAGCTCGTTCTGTCACCGAACCCTCGACTCAGCTAGTTGTGCGTGGTCCAAAGGATAGTTTTGTTGAATCTTTGGCTACGAATGTCTCATTAATACGCAGAAGAATAAGATCACCCAAACTAAGGCTCGAGCATGTGAAGATCGGGTCGGTAACTCAGACCGATGTGGCTTTAATGTACATCAAGGATACTGCGGACGAGAAGCTGGTTGAAGAAGCTAGAAAACGGCTGCAACAGATTAATGTAGATGCCATCATGGAATCCGGTTATATCGAAGAGCTGATTCAGGATAAGACCTTTACCCCTTTTCCAACGATCAATAACAGCGAGCGGCCAGACGTGGCTGCAACGAATCTGTTAGAAGGGAGGGTAGTGATTGTCGTTGATGGCACCCCCTTTGTATTGATTTTGCCTGCGGTTTTCACTCTTTTTTTTCAGTCAGCTTCGGATTATGCGCAAAGGTTCGATATTGCTATTCTGATGCGAATTATTCGGTATATCAGTTTTATCGTGCTTATTCTAGGGCCTTCCGTGTATATAGCTTTGACGACGTTTCATTATGAGATGATCCCTACGACTTTGCTGATCAACCTGTTATCGCAACGAGAAAATGTGCCTTTCCCCGCTTTTGTCGAAGCTATTCTAATGGAAGGTGCGTTTGAGATCATCCGGGAAGCGGGAGTAAGAATGCCGCGTGCAGTTGGGCAGACCGTATCTGTAGTAGGTGCTCTGATTCTTGGTCAGGCCGTGGTAGAGGCTGGAATTATTACGCCCGTTATGGTGATTGTGGTCGCGTTGACCGGGATTGCGAGCTTTGCCATTCCAGCGTATAACATGGCGATTGCGGGCAGAATTATCCGCTTTGGTTTTTTGATATTGGCCGGTATGTTTGGTTTTTACGGGATTACATTGGGTTTAATCGTACTGGTTGCACATATGAACAGTCTGCGGACTTTTGGCGTTCCTTATTTGTCTCCAATCGTGCCTTTGTCATCCAGAGGTCAGAAGGATGCTGTCTTAAGGCTGCCTTTGTGGGCGCTTGGCACAGCAGAACCAGCTCCTGCTACTGCGCAGCAAGGGAACATTTCAGAAGGGAAGGAGATCACAACCGGACATGAACAGAACCTATCTCCAAAAATTCTTGATAAGACTAAAGGGACACAGTCGCATAAGAAAGGAAAGCAAGATTCTGAGTAAATGCAATTTTTTCTTAGCAGGACTTTTACCTTGCGTATTGATCTGTCTTAGTCTCACAGGCTGCTGGGATAGTGTGGAATTAAACAGAAGAGCAATCGTTTCGGGTGTGTCCATAGATAGAGGACCTACAGAAGAAGAGAAATACGTAGTATCCTTTCAGGTTATCGTTGCTGACGAAATCTCTGGGAAGAACGCTAGAGGGACTTCACCTGTTTCGGTATATAAAGGTAGCGGCCGCTCTATGTTTGAAGCATTAGCCAATGCCTCGCGTCAGACTGCACGTTTTTTGTCTTTAGGACATATTCGGGTAGTCATCATTTCCGAGAAGTTCGCGCAAGAAGGCATCAAGGATATCATGGATGTGCTGGAAAGGGAAAGTGAAACCCGGCTGACAAGCCTGATTTTTATTTCCAAGGGACAGCCTGCTAGTGAATGTATGACGACTATGACCGTGTTCGGAAGAATTCCATCCAACGATTTGGTGGAAAAGCTGCAGACGACCTCTAAACAATTCGGATATAACTATCGGATGGAAGTGGATGATATTATCCGGGGGATACAGGTTCCTGGTGGGGGGCCAGTGATCAATGGCGTGCTAGTGACTGGAGATTTGGAGCAGAGGGAAAGTAATGATAATTTAAAAAAAATAAGACCGGAGGCCATAATAAAAGTTACGGGTCTTGCAGCTTTTAAAGAAGACAAGCTTAAAGGGTGGCTGCAAGGGGAGGAGGCGATCGGTACCGTTTTGCTTAAGAATAAAATCTCTCAGATGCCGGTACTGGTCTCGATAGGTGAGAATGATTATATATCGTTTAATGTGTATTTATCACAGGTACATATCCACGCTGATGCGAAAGACATAGAGCATCCTATCTTCACGATTAACGTCACTCAGCAGGCTGGATTAAAGGAATCGCCCAATGGCTTGGATCTAACAGATCCGACGGTGTTAAATAATCTTTCGAAGCTTTTGGAAAAGAATATTAAAGAACAGATTCGCGCTGCCATAACAACTGCCCGTTCGTTAAAAAGTGATTATCTAGGTTTTGGTGAAGCAGCAGAAAGAGCTAATCCACGTGGCTGGAAACAAGTAAAAGATCATTGGGATCGTATATTTGAAACCTGCCAGATTAATATCAATACGGATGCTGTGATCAGGCATACGGATATGCGGAGTGATTCCTTTCAGTCCAAGTATAAGTAATGACGATAAAGGAGGAGCAGCTATGGGAAAAATAAAAATAGGACTACTCCAATTTTTCACGTTGACTTTGTTGTTTGAACTTGGAACAGCACTGGTAGTGAATCTTGGGATGGAGTCTGGTAAAGATGCGTGGATATCCATACTGCTCGGAAATTTGATCGGTTTGATTATTTTTTCGGGGTACACTTATTTATACAGAAAGTTTCCGGATCTCCCCTTAACGGCATATACCCGCAAGCTGCTGGGAAGATCCTTAGGTACGGTGATTTCCGTTCTCTACATTATTCTTTTTCTCAATTTAGCGGGTCGTGATTTACGGGATGGCAGTTCCATGCTGGTTATGGCTACTATGCACCGCACACCGTTGTTTATCATATCTACATTGATGATCTTATCTTCTGCGTATGTTTTGCATAAAGGAGTAGAGGTGTTATCCCGAACTTCATTGGTATTCGCAACTCTCGTAATGCTGATAGGTATATTTTGCTCGATTATGCTGATGTTATCGGGCTCCATTAATTTGAATCGATTGCTTCCTGTTTTTGAGAATGGGTTCCAGCCTGTGATCGAATCTGTCATTCGCCAGAACTATATGTTCCCTTTTGGTGAAATGATTTGTTTTACCATGCTAATGCCCTATCTGAACAATGTTAAAAAAGGTCCTTGGGTCATCGGAGCAGGGATATTTGTTTCAGGTTTGCTCTTAAGTCTGACTATGATGCTGAATATCTCCGTGCTGGGCACAGATATTGTGAAACGTTCACCCCTCCCTCTGATGCCCACGATTAGCAAGATTTCAATCTCCGATTTTATTCAACGTGTGGATATTCTAGTAGTTATGGTGCTGATTATCGGCGTTTTTTTCAAAATGTCAGTGTTTTTTGCGGCGGCACTTATAGGGATTTCCGAATTGTTCAAAATTCCTTACCGGAGAATGGTCTATCCCTGTGCTCTGATCATTCTGTTCAGCTCGATGTTGAACGCGCGGAGCTTTACTGAACATATTAATGAGGGAGGGAGATTGTTATATACGATTTTCCCCTTCTTTATGGTGTTGATCCCTGTAATTCTTGTCATTGTTGCGGCGATAAGAAGTCATCTTTCCCCGCCACGTTCTGGTTGATGTCCTGTTTTCCAGTAGTAGATATCGGGGATGAACAAGCAGAGCAGCAAAATACAAGCCGTTGCTTTCTCAGAGGCGGTATAGAATAGATAATTAAGGATATAGCCGACGTTACCCAGCCCATAGCCATACAGCCAATCTAGCAAATAAATATACAATAAGCAGAGAGTGGCTAGCAGTAAAGTTACAGCGTATTTTCGGATCAGAAACTTTCTTGTTTTTTTCTTCAAAGTATTCTCTCCTTTATGGAAATATCAGCATTAACGTTAGTATGAAGCTTTTTATAGATGAACATGCATGGTGGATATTTTGGTCTAAATGCATTTCTTTTGGAAAGCTTATCATCCATACCGATTTATGTTACATTAGTATGAAACTAAAGTTAGAAACTAATGTGGCAGGGGAGGATCTTGTTGTGAAGCCGGATTTACGTTCCGCATGGGGAAATAAAGTATTAGTCGGAGACGGAGCGATGGGCACCTACTTATATCAGAAGGGTTTCCCGGTCGGCATTTCCTATGAAGAATTGAATTTGACCTCTCCGGGGGTAATCGAAGATGTTCACCGCAGCTATATTGAGGCAGGGGCAGTGCTGCTGGAGAGCAACACCTTCTCGGCGAACTATGACAGGCTCTCTAAATATGGTCTAGAATCTAAGGTTGAGGAAATCAATCGAGCCGGGGTTAGAATCGCTCGCCGGGCTGCTGGAGATCATGGGTATGTATTAGGAGCTGTAGGATCTATTCGCGCGGGCAAACGTGCGAATCTCTCTTCCACAGAACTGAAAAAATATTTTACACAGCAGATTGCTGCATTGTTAGAAGAGGACGTAGATGGCATTATGCTGGAAACCTTCTACGATGTTGAGGAACTGCATTTAGCTCTAAGAACGCTCCGCAAGATCAGCTCGCTTCCTGTAGTTTGCCAATTAGCTGTCGATGAAACAGCACGCACATTAGATGGATTAACTTTGCCGGAAGCTTTTCGTATCCTGGAAAGCGATGGCGCTGATGTTATCGGATTTAACTGTAACACAGGCCCGAACGGAATGAAGCGGGCGCTCAAAGCTGTACAAGGGAGCCTGGTTTTGCCAGCTTCTGTGTATCCAAATGCGGGTGTAGCGGATTATGTAGACGGAGAATACCGGTACGGGGCTTCTCCAGAATATTTTGGGCAAATGGCGCAGACTTTTGCGGAGATGGGCTGCCGGATAATCGGTGGTTGCTGTGGTACAACTCCGCAGCATATCGCAGAAATCTCGTCTGCACTGAAGAATTATGTACCGCAACCGCTTCCTAAACCGTTGCCACCTACTGTGGAGCGTGTATCGCTGCAAGATAATTTTGGCGATGATAATAGAGAGGGTAGAGAGCCGAACCTGGTTGATCTGGTAAAGGAACGACATACGGTTATTGTTGAGCTTGATCCACCTCGTGAATTGGATATCGCAAAGTTTATGCAGGGTGCAGAAGCGCTAAGAAGAGCAGGCGCGGATGCGTTGACACTCGCCGACAACTCTCTGGCTGTTACACGGATGAGCAATATGGCGTTGGGGCATTTGGTGCACGCTAAAACCGGACTTCGTCCGCTAGTGCATATTGCTTGCCGGGATCGTAATTTGATTGGTACTCAATCCCATTTGATGGGTTTTGATGCGCTTGGAATTGATCATGTGCTGGCCGTAACAGGTGATCCTGCGAAATTTGGAGATCTTCCCGGCTCAAGCTCGGTTTATGATTTAACTTCTTTTGAGATAATTAGAATGATCAAGCAGCTGAATGACGGGATTTCCTTCTCAGGTAAACCTTTGAAACAGAAAGCGAATTTTGTAATCGGAGCTGCGTTTAACCCGAATGTTAAATATTTGGATAAGGCAGTGCAACGTCTGGAGAAGAAAATCGCCTCTGGTGCCGACTATATTATGACCCAGCCTGTCTATGATCAGGAACTTATCGTGAAGATAGCTGAGGCAACAGCACATCTGGAAATCCCTGTATTCATTGGGGTTATGCCACTGGCAAGCGGACGAAATGCAGAGTTTCTACATAATGAGGTTCCCGGTATTCAGCTTACGGACGATGTCCGCAACCGGATGAAGGGACTTGAAGGGGAAGCTGGAAGAGCAGAAGGTGTCGCTATCGCTAAGGAACTGTTAGATGTTGCTACTGCCCATTTTAATGGGATCTATCTGATGACTCCGTTCATGTTCTACGATATGAGCGCACAGCTAATGGAGTATGTGTGGGAGAAATCAGGACGCAAATTGTCCCCCTTGTTTCGCTAGTAATAATCAATTACAATAGTGTAATGGATGTGATTCCGTTGTCATTTAGCATGACCGGATACGGTCAATCGTCCCTGCAATTCGGCGGCTACAAGATTATGTTCGAAGTGAAATCGGTGAATCACCGGTACTGCGAAGTTGTACTGCGGATGCCCCGGGATTGGACGGGTTATGAGGATGTGTTGAGAAGAAAGGTTCAACAGCACATCAAACGGGGAAGAATAGATGTTACCATCAATAGAGAGCACGATGAGTCGACTGTTAGACCGGTTCTGAATCACTCTGCTGTAATGACCTATCTAAAGGCAGCAGAGCAGCTTAAGAATGAATATGGTTTGAGTGGTGAGTTGACTTTACGTGATATACTTTCTATACCCGGTATTATGGACAGCAAAGACGAGGCTGCGGGTGCCGTGTCTGCGACATTAGAAGACTACTCCGAAGTATTGGAGGCGGGACTTGAGCAGTGTTTGCAGTCTCTGCTGGAGATGCGCGCCCGTGAAGGAAGTTTTCTAGCCGCTGATATTGAACAGCGCCTGAACCATCTTGAGAACATGCATGCTGAAATGGTTGAACTTGCACCTGTCGTAATCATTGAATATCGAGAGAAACTTCGACATCGATTAAATGAACTAAATGATGGGACGTTCGCTTTTGATGAGCATAAATTTGGGATGGAGATCGCTATTTTTGCAGATCGCTGTAATATTGATGAAGAGTTGACCCGGTTGTATAGTCATTTCGAGCAATGCAGAGCCCTCCTGAAGGGGAAAGGACCGGTAGGACGCAAACTGGATTTTCTCATTCAGGAGATGAACCGTGAGACGAATACAATCGGATCGAAATGCAATCATCTAACTCTCGTGGGTCTTGTGCTAGATATGAAAGCAGAACTGGAGAAGATTCGAGAACAAGCTGCGAACATAGAGTAATCGGGAATAGGTAATAGCATAGAACTTTATGGGGGGAACTACCGGAACATGGCAATCAAACTTATTAACATTGGCTTTGGAAATATTGTGTCTGCCAACCGCATTATTTCTATCGTCAGTCCGGAATCTGCACCAATCAAACGTATTATCCAGGAGGCACGTGATCGGCATATGTTGATCGACGCCACCTATGGCCGACGGACTCGTGCCGTAATCATTACAGATAGTGATCATGTCATCCTATCGGCTGTACAGCCGGAGACTGTGGCGCATCGCTTATCCAGTAAAGATGACGACAACGACGAATAACAACTAAATGGAGTGTATTATGTCAAAAGGATTGCTCATCATATTATCCGGACCTTCCGGCGTAGGTAAAGGTACTGTTTGTACAGCACTACGTCCGAAGATGCCCGAACTTGTCTACTCAGTTTCTGCTACTACTCGCAGTCCGCGTGCGGGTGAGGAAGATGGCGTCAACTATTTTTTCAAAAGCAAAGATGAATTTATGGCAATGATCGAAGCCGATCAATTGCTTGAATACGCGGAGTACGTAGGTAATTATTACGGTACTCCACGTGATTTTGTGGAGAGAACTCTCAATAGCGGCAAAGACATTATTCTCGAAATTGAGGTTCAAGGCGCTCTCAAAGTTAAAGAGAAATTTCCTGAAGGGATTTTTGTGTTCCTTCTTCCTCCATCCATGGACGAGTTGAAGGACCGCATTCGCGGACGGGGTACTGAGCATCCAGATGTGATCGATCACCGCATGACTGTAGCGGAGGATGAGATCAACTTAATGCAGCATTATGATTATGCTGTTGTGAATGATGAGATTGATCTGGCTTGTAAGAGAATAGAAAGCATTATTATCGCCGAACATTGTAAAGTCAGATAATTTATGCTGAAGGTCAAATGTATTAACAGTAAACTATGAAGAGGTGTCCCAGTGCTATATCCATCCATTGATGAAATGATGACTAAGGTTGACAGTAAGTATTCGCTCGTTGTCGCTGCTGCACGTCGTGCTAGACAATTGCGTGAGGGTGGCAAGACAGATGTGAAGAATCCTAGATCGCATAAATTTGTTGGTGTTGCTCTTGAGGAAATTTACGAAGATCGCATTACTCTAACCCGCGGTGAAGAGTAGTCTCAAGCATAAGTAATAATGACCTATTGTAGAAACGGATGCCGCCTATTTGTTTGAGGCGCTGCCGTTTCTTCTTGGGTTATGGAGCATTTACGGGTCTTAAATTTATGATGAAAGCCCAGAACCGGGCTCTTTATGACAACCGGAAGGTTGTTATTTTTTTCTCGTCGTAAAGATAGCCATTCGTTGTAAGAGTAGGGAACAGGGGGGAGATCATGTTGAAGAGCTTGAAGGGGAAGACTATTTTACTTGGGATCACAGGAGGAATTGCTGCTTATAAAGCGGCGTCCTTGACCAGTAAGCTTGTCCAAAAAGGTGCCGAGGTCCATGTCATTATGACAGCTTCGGCGAAGCAGTTCATTACAGAATTAACTCTACAGTCACTATCGAAGCAACGAGTATACAGCGATACATTCCAGGAGAGAGATCCATCCTCCATTTCACATATTGATCTGGCAGATGCTGCGGATCTTGTGCTGGTAGCACCCGCGACCGCAAATATGATTGCCAAAATGGCGCACGGGATCGCCGATGATATGTTATCTACAACGCTGCTAGCTACTACGGCTCCTATTATGGTTGCACCAGCTATGAATGTTCATATGTATCAGCATCCAGCTGTACTTAATAATTTGAATATTCTCGCTAGTCGGGGCATTCAATTTATTGAGCCTGGTGAAGGACTGCTGGCATGTGGATACGTTGGCAAAGGTCGGCTAGAAGAGCCAGAGGCTATTGTGAGTGTGGTTGAGAATTTTTTTGCACATCAAGCAAGCGTCGCATCCAAACCTCTTGTGGGTAAAAAAATCGTCATCACAGCGGGTGGAACGGTAGAACGCATTGATCCAGTACGTTATATCTCCAATGATTCATCAGGTAAAATGGGCTTCGCATTAGCACGTGCTGCACGCGCAATGGGAGCTGAGGTAACGTTGATTGCTGCGCGTACAGATGAGGCTCCTCCACAGGATCCAGAGATTTCAGTCATTCGTGTTCAATCTGCACAGGAAATGTATGAAGCAGTTACCGCACAGTGGGACAGCTGCGATATTATGATCAAGGCGGCGGCTGTATCGGATTACCGTCCGAAGCATAGTGAGCCTTCTAAGATTAAAAAAAGCGGAGAGACGATGACGCTTGAGCTTGTGAAGACAACGGATATTCTGGAAACACTCGGTAAGAACAAAAACAAGCAGTTTTTGGTTGGCTTTGCTGCGGAAACGGGCAATACGGAATTTTATGCTAAGGACAAGCTGGTCCGCAAAAACTGCGATCTCATCGTTGCTAACAATGTAGCGGCTGCAGGAGCCGGATTTGGAGCGGATACGAATATCGTTTCGATATATGATGTGAATGGATTGGTGCTTGAATTGCCACAATTGTCGAAGGATGAGGTTGCTCGTCGTTTGCTGACGCTCGTGGCAGAGCGCATTACTGGAGCTTCATTATAATGGATATCGCCAAGGTCATTGTGGATGTGCCTGTACGCAGCACTGACCGGCCATTTGATTATAGTATTCCAGAATCCCTGAAATTATGGATTGAAGTGGGCAGTCGGGTAGCCGTTCCGTTTGGGCACCGGACAGTCCAAGGTTTTGTAGTTTCTTTAGAATCAGGCGAGACCCTAGTGAATCCTAGCCTGAAGCCAATCCAAGAAGTGTTGGATCTGCTCCCGCCTTTATCTCCTGAATTAGTTGAGCTTGCGGACTGGATGAGTAAAAGATATGCATGTAGACGAATTTCAGCACTGCAGGCGATGTTGCCCACCGCTCTAAAAGGGAAGGCAGAACGGCTGATTTCACTTGGAGATGTGCAGGAAGAGACAGCATTTCCAGAGGAAGAATTGTTCCCAATGTTTGCGGACACAGGGGATGAGGAACGGCTAATCACAGAATTTATTGGACGTAGTGGCGAAGTTTCCATGAAGCAGCTTACTCGTGCATTTCCTGAGGCTGCTGAGACGGTGAAGTTCATGCTGCGGCGTGGAGTACTTATAGAGAGTCAATCCATTAAGGATAAAATGGGCAAGAAAAAGCTCAAGGCAGTCGATCTGGCGATAGGTGTCACTGCTGCCCGTGAGGCTTTGAACAAATTTCCGAAAAAATCAGCACGCCAGAAGGAAGTTCTGAGCTTTTTAGTTGATATGGAAGCTACACTCCCCATGGCCCTTAAAGAAATTTTGTCTGCACTCCAAGTAACGGCAAGTACTGTAAAGGCCTTGGAGGAAAAAGGATTTATCGAGATCAGTGAAATTGAAGTCTATCGCGATCCTTATCAAGGGCGAGATTTTAAACCTACCGCACCTCTACCGCTCACAGCGGAACAAGAGGTCGTATATACAAGGATTTCTCGAACCGTAGAAGAGCAGCTTCACGAAGTATTTCTGCTTCATGGCGTTACGGGTAGTGGTAAGACAGAGATCTATTTGCAGTGTATTAAACGTTGTTTAGATCAGGGTAGACAGGCTGTTGTTCTTGTTCCAGAGATTGCTTTAACGCCACAAATGGTGGAGCGGTTTAAGGGACGGTTCGGCAGCGGGGTCGCGGTTATGCATAGCCGGCTGTCTGTTGGTGAGCGATACGATGAGTGGCGTAAAATCCGTGAAGGAAAGGCCACAGTCGCTGTAGGCGCAAGATCGGCCGTGTTTGCTCCTTTCTCCAACTTAGGGCTGATCATTATGGATGAAGAACATGAGACCTCTTATAAACAGGAGGAGAATCCGAAATATCATGCCCGTGATGCTGCTATTCGTAGAGCGGAGCAGTGTGGGGCAGCTGTGATTCTTGGATCTGCCACGCCTTCGCTGGAAAGCTATCATGCTGCAAGATCGCAGAGTGATATTCATTTTTCACCGGTACTGCTGGAGATGCCTACCCGTGCGCTTGGAAATGAACTTCCAAAGGTGAACGTAGTAGACATGCGGGAAGAGCTTAAAGAAGGCAACCGTTCGATGTTCAGCCGAAAGCTTCATTCAGCACTGGAAGAGAGGCTGGAACGCGGAGAACAGACGGTGCTGCTGCTTAACCGTAGAGGTTTCTCAACCTTTGTCATGTGTCGTAGCTGTGGTTACGTAGCCGGTTGTCCAGAATGTGATATCTCACTAACATATCATAGCCGTAGTGACAATTTGCGTTGTCATTATTGTGGCCATGCTGAACCAGCACCTAAGCTTTGTCCGGAGTGTGGGAGTGAGCATATCCGGTTTTTCGGAACGGGTACACAGCGTGTGGAAGAAGAGCTTGGTAAGCTGTTCCCAGGCATAAGAGTGATTCGAATGGATGTGGACACAACAACAGAAAAAGGCTCACATGAGAAGCTGCTGAACCAATTCCGGGACAAAAAAGCGGATGTTCTCCTGGGGACTCAGATGGTAGCAAAGGGACTGGATTTTCCAGATGTCACTCTTGTTGGTGTAATCACAGCAGATTCAGCGTTGAACCTGCCCGATTTTCGCGCAGCAGAGAAGACATTCCAATTGCTTACACAAGTTGCAGGCAGAGCAGGCCGGCATCAGCTTCCAGGCGAAGTGGTCGTTCAGTCCTATACGCCAGAGCATTATTCCATTATTCATGCCAGCGGACATGACTATCTCTCTTTTGTACGTGAAGAGCTGAAGCATCGTAGAGGCCTCCATTATCCGCCGTATTGCAGACTCATCCTGGTCACATTGTCTCATGAACAGCTGCCGCTTCTACTGCGGATGGCAGAGAATTATGCTCTGAATCTTCAAGGAAAAGCCAGACAGCTAAGATGGTATGGAAGTCTCGATAAGCTAACCAGTGATGTGTTAGATCTGTTGGGTCCTGTGGCTTCACCTATCCCTCGATTAAAGGGTAGATATAGATTCCAGTGTATGATAAAATGGCGCGGCGCCATCGATGTAATTGGACTTGTCCGCCAAGTGGCTGAAGAGTTAGAGGATTCTGTACGGGATACTGGTCTTCAGATCAGCATTGATGTGGATCCGCAGATGTTGATGTAAATCCGTATCATGTTACAATGTAAAAAAAGAGCTTTATCAATTGACTTTAAATATAGAAATGTTCAGAACGGGAAGGTGTTTTGTAATGGCTATACGTTTGATCGTTAAGGAACCGGATGAAGTATTGCACAAAAAAGCTAAAGAAGTAGCTGTAGTTACTCCTAATGTTAAAAAATTGCTGGATGATATGGCACATACGATGTATGACGCTGAAGGAGTAGGGCTGGCGGCACCCCAAGTCGGAATTTTGAAACGTCTAATTGTGGTGGATGCGGATGAAGAGCATGGATTGATCAAAATGATTAACCCTGAAATCATCAGCATGGAAGGTGAACAGCTAGGACCAGAAGGATGTCTTAGTATTCCTGGCTTGAATGGTGATGTACGCCGTGCGGAGACTGTAACTGTACGTGGCCTTAACCGTGAGGGAAAAGAGATTACGATAACCGGCAGTGGTTTACTTGCCCGGGCTTTTCAGCATGAGATTGACCATTTGAATGGAGTTCTGTTTACAGATATCGCTGAAAAAGTGTACGAGATGACTGCTAACGAGACTGAGGAGTGAGGAATATGAAGATTGTTTTCATGGGAACTCCAGCCTTTGCGGTGCCAAGCTTGCAAATGCTGGTAGATGAAGGCTATGAAGTTGTAGCTGTCATCACCCAACCGGATCGTCCGCAGGGGAGAAAAAAGATCTTGGCTCCTTCACCAGTTAAGGAAGCCGCATTAGCTCTCGGATTACCTGTGCTTCAGCCTGAACGCATGCGTCGTCCTGAGGCAGTCGCTGAGCTGGCTGCATATGAGCCGGATTTGATCGTCACGGCTGCTTATGGTCAAATTTTGCCTAAAGCTGTGTTGGACTTACCGCGGAATGGTTGTGTGAATGTACACGGTTCGTTGCTTCCTAAATATCGGGGAGGTGCTCCGATTCAGCGTAGTATCATCAATGGTGAGAAAGTGACCGGCGTTACTTTGATGTATATGGCGGAAGGGCTGGATACCGGTGACATGATCTCTCGTGTCGAAGTGGCTATTGAGGCTGAAGATACCTCTGGAACTCTTTTTGAGAAGCTAAGCCTAGCGGGACGAGATCTGTTAAAGTCTGAAATGCCACGTTTAGTGAGTGGAAAAGTTCAAGCTGTTCAGCAAGACGATAGTGAGGCAACTTATGCTCCTAACCTTAATCGCGAGGATGAACGTTTGGATTGGAACGCGAGCTCGCGTGATAACTATAATCGAATTCGTGGATTAGTTCCTTTTTCCGGCGCATTCACGCTCTGGAATGGTGAGACCTTTAAAGCTTGGGCTTCTAAACTGCCTGAAGAGCAGAAAGCAAGCGATAGTGCTCCAGGAACGGTGCTTTCTGTAACCGAGCAAGGTGTCGAAGTGAAAACAGGTGACGGAAGTCTGCTGCTGACAACGGTTCAACCTGCTGGCAAAAAAGCAATGAGTGCGGCCGATTTTAGCCGTGGTGCTGTTATGAAGCCAGGGACGGTGTTAGGTTGAGCGGCGGTGGAAATGGTGTTGGCCGATCAGTAGTAAATCCTAACGCTGGGAAGAGACAGGGGAACAATTCCAAAGCAGTTGGCAACAACGGCAGAGCTGGCAATAAGGGTAAGGTTGCCCCTGCTTCTGCCCGGGAAATCGCGCTTGATATAATGGTTAAAGTTGAGCAGCAAGGTGCATATAGCAATTTGCTGCTCAACAGCAGTCTACAGAAGGCTACACTTAGCAAAGAAGATGCCGGACTGGTCACAGAACTTGTTTATGGCTCTATTTCGCGGATGAACACCTTGGATTATGTGCTTGAAGGATTTGTTAGTAAAGGGATAGCTAAACTACAGCCATGGGTCCGTAATTTACTGCGGTTAAGTTTATATCAAATTATGTATCTGGATCGTATACCGTCCCATGCAGCTGTAAATGAGGCTGTTAATATAGCGAAGAAAAAAGGCCACCAGGGAATCTCAGGGATGGTTAACGGTGTGCTGCGCAGTGTGTTGCGCGCTGGTGATCTACCGGTTCTGCCTGAGGGGCTGAGTCAAGCGCAGCGGATATCGATATTATACTCACATCCGTTGTGGTTAGTGGAACGTTGGATTACCGAGTACGGTGTCGACACGGCGGAAGCGATTTGTGCATCTAATAATGAGCCGCCTGCGGTCAGCGTACGTGTGAATACAACGATGATCAGTCGTGAAGCTCTGCTGAACCAGATGATTGAACAAGGTCTGCAAGCTTCAGCATCTGAGGTTAGTCCCTATGGCATTGTTGTGAAAGGCGGCGGAAACCTAGCGCTCACCTCTTGGTATCGTGATGGATATCTCTCCGTTCAGGATGAGAGTTCTATGCTAGTAGCTGAAGCGGTAGCTCCGGAGCCTGGGATGAGGGTGCTTGACTGCTGCGCTGCTCCGGGGGGCAAAACAGCACATATGGGCGAGCTCATGAAAGATGAAGGATCAATTTACGCTAATGATCTGCATTTGCATAAAGCGAAATTGATCTCAGATCAAGCAGAACGTTTAGGTCTTGATTGCGTATCTACAGGCAGTGCAGATGCGCTGGAGCTGGAGCACACTTTAGAGCATCAATCCTTTGATAGAATTCTTCTCGACGCACCTTGTTCTGGACTCGGCGTAATTCGCCGTAAGCCAGACCTCAAATGGCGTAAGCAGCCGAAAGATGTGGCTAGCGTAGCGTCATTGCAACGGGAATTGCTGCAGTCGGTCTCTAAACTGTTGAAACCGGGTGGCATTCTGGTATATAGTACCTGTACTACTGAACAAGCGGAAAATAGTGAAGTAGTAGCTGACTTTTTGAAGCAGAATCCTGACTTCACCGCTGTAACTTTTGCCTCCCCATTATGGGACAGGCTGGAGGGTACTGCGCTGGCTGAGGGTGAGGGAATTCAGCTGCTGCCTCATCATTATGGGAGCGACGGGTTCTATATTTCCAAGCTGCAGAGAGTCTTGTAATATAGCAAATTTTCTGACAATTGTAGTATCCTCCGCCCGCCGGGCTACCGTACGGCGGGCGTTTTCTTTTACCGTCTCTGAAATTTGTGTTAAAATAGGAAGAATGAGAAATAATACGCATATCCTTATGAAAGAACAGGTGTAGATAATAATGAAACCTTTAATATATGATTTTTCTTTAGAAGAGTTACAACAGTGGGCGAAAGACAATGGTGAGCCTGCTTTTCGTGGTGGACAAATTTTTGATTGGCTGTATGTAAAACGTGTGAATGACTTCGAAGCAATGAGCAATTTGTCCAAAGGGCTTCGCCAGAAGCTGAATGAACAATTCTCTATTGCAGCGCTAACAGAAATTACTAAAATGGAATCTAAAGATGGAACTGTAAAATTCCTGTTTGGATTGCATGACGATCATGCTATCGAAACAGTTATCATGAAACATAATTATGGCAATAGCGTTTGTGTAACAACCCAAGTAGGATGCCGAATCGGCTGTACTTTCTGTGCTTCCACACTCGGTGGATTAAAACGGGATTTGACAGCGGGAGAAATTGTAGCTCAGGTTGTCCGTTCCCAACAAATCCTTGATGCGCGCGGCGAACGTGTCAGCAGCATTGTTATCATGGGTACTGGTGAGCCGTTTGAGAACTATGATGCAACAATGAGATTCTTGCGTCTTATGATTCATGAGAAGGGCCTAAATATCGGACAACGGCATATTACTGTTTCCACCAGCGGTATTGTACCGAGCATTTATAAATTTGCAGAAGAAGATACCCAGATTAATTTGGCGATTTCGATTCATGCGCCT
Source organism: Paenibacillus sp. FSL H7-0918 (assembly GCF_038007025.1). NCBI lineage: Bacteria > Bacillati > Bacillota > Bacilli > Caryophanales > Paenibacillaceae > Paenibacillus > Paenibacillus sp. FSL H7-0918. The sequence continues at coordinate 1,053,146 of NZ_JBBOWJ010000003.1, read as the reverse complement.
AACGACGCCTTGCGTTCAAAGCTAATGCCTGTTAACCGCCGTTTTCCGTTTGATGATGTAATTGAATCATTGCGTTATTATCAAGCTAAGACGGGACGACGTGTCAGCTTTGAATATGCCTTGATCGGCGGGGTAAATGACCAACCGGAGCATGCTGAGGAATTGGCCGGGGTGCTTAAGAGCATGCTGTGCCACGTCAATTTGATTCCGGTAAACCATGTGCCTGAGCGGAAATATGTACGTACTTCACGCAATGATATCTTTGAGTTTCAACGTATTTTGGCTGATAACGGGGTGAATGTTACTATTCGCCGTGAGCAAGGCCATGATATCGCGGCCGCATGCGGACAGCTGCGTGCCAAACATATGGAGTTGGGGTGAGGATATTTGATCAGAACAGTTCATGCCAGCGATATTGGCCGAGTACGCTCTGTCAATGAGGATTCGGTCTGGATCGGCGCGACGCGCCACGGTTATACACTCGGTATTATTGCCGATGGGATGGGTGGACATCAGGCTGGTGAAACCGCAAGCAGGCTCGCTTTGGAGACAATGAGGAATAACCTGGACGGGTTAGAGCCTGAACTTCAAGACGAAGCTCTGCGTGATGCGTTGTCAGCTGCTATTTTGGAAGCTAACAGCACTGTGTTCAGGGAGGCTTCCGGTGACGATAAGTATCATAATATGGGTACTACTGTCGTTGCTGTTCTTTTGAATGGATCAAACGGATATATTGGCCATATCGGAGACAGCAGAGCCTATTTAATAAAAGACAGTGCGGCAGTTCAACTAACCGAGGATCATACGCTAGTCAATGAGCTGTTCAAGAACGGTCAGATCAGTGTGGAGGAATTGGATAATCATCCGCGTCGTAATGTGCTGACGAGGGCGCTTGGAACAGATGCTGAGGTTGAGGTTGATATGGCGCCTATAGCTCTGTTACCAGGGGAAATTTTGCTTCTATGCAGCGATGGTTTAAGCAACTTTGTCACAAATGAGCATTTAGGCAAAGTAGCAGGTATACATGAGATATCGTTAGAGGAAAGAGCGGACCGTTTACTTCAGCTGGCACTGCTCGCCGGCGGTGGCGATAATATTAGCGTCGCTTTGTTAGAACATCATGGAGAGGCCGCTGTGCCCGAAACAAAGGAGTGGGATTGATGATCGGTCACGAATTGGGCGGCCGTTACCAAGTCATCGAACGGATCGGCGGAGGTGGAATGGCGCTCGTCTATAGAGCACATGACATTCTTTTAAACCGAAATGTCGCCATCAAAGTATTGCGCAATCAGTTTGTGCATGACGAGGAATTTATTCGCCGTTTTAGGCGTGAGGCGCAGTCTGCCGCATCTTTGTCTCATCCGAATGTCGTCAGCATATACGATGTAGGACAAGAAGACGAAATTCATTACATTGTCATGGAGTATATTGAGGGTCAGAATCTTAATGAAATTATAAAAGAACGAGCGCCATTGCAGGTTGATGAATCCGTACGGATCGCTTCACAAATCTGTGATGCCCTAGATCATGCGCATCAGAATCAAATTATTCATCGTGATATAAAACCACATAATATCCTGATCGGACGCAATGGACGGGTGAAAGTAACCGATTTTGGGATTGCCCGCGCAGTTACGTCAACAACCATTACACAGACCGGTTCTGTGGTCGGTTCAGTACATTATTTCTCGCCAGAGCATGCCAAAGGTGTCTCTACAGGAGAAAAGTCTGACTTGTATTCATTAGGTATTGTACTTTATCAAATGCTTACTGGAAGCCTGCCCTTTTTGGGAGAGAGTCCGATTAGTGTAGCTTTAAAACATCTGCAAGAAGAGTTTGAAGAGCCAAAACTTCTGAATCCACTCATTCCGCAAAGCGTTGAGAATGTAATTCTGAGATCAATGCGTAAAAACCCGGAGGAGCGATACGACTCTGCCAAAGAAATGTTACAGGATTTGGAAACATGTTTATTGCCGGAGCGCCGCAGTGAGGCGAAGATTCTGTTCAACGATGAAGAAGATGAGGATCGTACGCGGGTTATCCCGGCGATAAAACCGATTCAAAGAAGCAATGGTAATCGTAATCATCGTGAGGAACGGATGGTTCGTGATGAAGATGATGAACCGGTGCCTTCAAGCAAAGGTAAAAAACAATGGGCAAAACCCACATTATGGATTGGGCTTACCTTACTGTTGCTGTTGGCTATGGCCAGTCTCGTATGGTACGTTAAATCACAGCTAGTTGTTCCTGAGGTTTCCGTTCCTTATGTAGTAGGTAAACAGATAGAACAAGCACAAACTGAGCTTGAGGATTTGGGGCTTGAGGTTGCTGATCCTATTCTGTATGACTACAGTCCGAATTTTGAAGAGAATGTGGTCATTAAGCAGAGTAGGGAAAAGGATGCCAAAGTGAAAAAAGGAGCGTCCCTTATACTCACTGTGAATACGGCTAAGCCATTACCCAAGATGCCAGATGTAGTTAACAAGAGCTTTGATGATGCGGTTAAGGCATTGATGGCGCTGGGTATAGCCCAAGACAGAATTGATAATAAACCTCTCTATGACGAAAATACAGATGAAGGTCTCATTGTAAAATCTGACCCTGCATTAAATACTGAATTCGATCCTGAGACGGTTCAAATCACCCTTTACGTTAGTAAAGGAGAAGAAAGTGTACTGTTGCCAGATCTCATCGGTAAGACGGAGAGTGAGGCAAAGGCGCTGCTTGAAGGTGCCAAGCTTGTTCTTGGAGAAGTGAAGAAAGAATCCAGCTTCAGTATTGAAGAAGGTAAAGTAACAAAGACTTGGGCATTTGATAAAGGGACAGGTACTTCTGTTCCACCTGGAACAGCGATTACGATTTACTTAAGTACAGGTTATCCACCTGAAGCCCTGAATTATACCTTTAATGTGCCAGTCGCTCCTGCTCAGGATGGGAAAAAGAGCAAGATTCGTATCGAATTCGTGGATGCACGCAATAATGGAGAGAAACAGGATTGGGGAACACGTACCATTGGAAAGAGCCAAGTGTTATCCGTTAATCTAGTATTGGCTCCTAATAAAGATGGTTCGGTTATTGTTACCCGTGACGGTGTGCTTTTGGACACTTATGTCATTCCTTATATCGATGCGAAGAACGGAACCGTTCAGGAGCCTGAACCACCAGTTATAGCAACACCACAGCCAACTCCAACACCTTCTGCTGAACCTACGCCTACAATTGAACCTACGATTGAACCGGAGATCTTGCCGGGTTCAGGTTCAGAGAATGACGGAGGGAATAACGGGGCGGTGAATCAAACAGGGTTCATAAACAATAGTTCTATAAATAGTGAATCGACTAATAATGGCAATAATAAGCACAACAATAAAGGCAAGGATAAATCTAAAGATAAAAACAACAACTAAACAGGGTTTAACCTGAACGGTTGGCGTAGCGAAATGACCCGGGGATATCAGACTTGGGTCATTTTCGCAAAATCAGGAGAGGAAGGCTCACTATGTATGCCTGAAGGAATAATTGTTAAGGCGTTAAGCGGTTATTATTATGTGAAACCGCTCCGCGAAGGATTAATTGCGACTGAAGAGCATTCTGTTCAATGCAGAGGCCGAGGAATTCTCAAGAAAAAAGGGATCGCTCCGCTAGTTGGAGATCGGGTTATTTATATCCTTACTGAGAATGGAGAAGGAATGGTGGATGAACTTCTACCTAGAGAATCTGAACTGATTCGTCCACCTGTAGCGAATGTTAAGCTCGCAGTGCTTTTATTCTCCGTTCGGGAGCCCGATATGAACCTGAATCTGTTGGACAAGTTTCTAGTTCATATTGAGCATTCGGGTCTGGAACCCCTAATTGTTCTGACTAAACAGGATTTGGCGGATGATGATGGTGAAGCTACCCGTTATGTTAAAGAACTTTATGAGGATATCGGATATGAAGTGATGGTCACAAGTTCACTTACTGGTGCCGGAAGCGATGAGCTAAGACAAAGGCTTACTGGAGGCATCAGCGTATTTGCGGGTCAATCCGGGGTTGGTAAGTCCACCTTATTGAATCGTATTGTTCCAGGGCTTAAACTGGAGACTGGAGAGATCAGTTTACGATTGGGACGTGGTCGTCATACGACCCGTCATGTGGAGCTGATGGATATTGGTGGTGGAGGTTTTGTTGCAGATACCCCAGGTTTTAGTCAGCTTGATTTCTTGGAGCTTGGTGTAGAAGAGCTGTCCACTTGTTTTCGTGAATTTGCTCAATACGCATCCGATTGTAAGTTCCGGGGCTGCAGTCATCAGCATGAACCAGACTGCCGTGTAATAGAGGCTTGGAAAGCAGGGAAAATTGCGGATAGTCGTTATGATCATTACAAACTGTTTTTTAATGAAATGAAAGATAAAAAGCGGAGGTACTAACATCATGATACGAATAGCACCATCTTTATTGTCGGCGGATTTCGCGCGTTTAGGTCCAGAAGTTGCAGAGGCGGAAGCCAGTGGTGGAGATTGGATACATGTGGATGTAATGGACGGTCATTTTGTGCCGAATATCACGTTGGGTCCACCTATTGTAAAAGCTGTATCGTTACATACCAAGCTGCCACTTGATGTTCACTTGATGATTGAATCACCAGAACGTTATATCCCTGATTTTGCTGCAGCTGGTGCAAGTGTGATCACCGTTCACGCTGAGGCATGCGTTCATTTGCATCGTGTGGTTCATCAGATCAAGGAACTGGGGCTGAAGGCAAGTGTAGCAATTAATCCGGGTACTCCGGCATCAGCGGTGCGTGAGGTGCTGGAGGATGTGGATATGATTCTGGTGATGACCGTTAATCCAGGCTTTGGTGGTCAAGCATTCATTCCTAACACTTTGCGCAAAATCACTCAAATTCGAGAATGGGCGAATGAAGTGAATCCAGATTTATTGATCGAAGTAGATGGTGGAGTATCGGAAGATACAGCACCATTGGTTGTGGCAGCTGGAGCCGATGTTTTGGTAGCGGGGAATGCAGTTTTTGGCCGGAGTGATCGTGCTGCGGCGATCCAAGGAATTCGAGAAGCAGCCGAATCAGCACTGTGTTAAAAAATAGGCGATTGAGACTAGAGGTATAGGCCAAGTCCTCGGTGCATAAATATGGTTACATGAGCAGAAATCTCATGTAGCCTTTTTTTGTTTTGGCAGGGAGGACTGCAGTTCGTTTCCGTTATTGACAAGAGGAAAGTCTCCTGCGTACGGCATGAATTGATGGGAGGGTAAATCATGAAATTTTACACGTTTAAGCTGCCAAGGTTTTTGGGAGGTTTTGTTAAAGCAATATTGAACACATTTCAGAAGAGTTAAGCCTCTAACAGAAAAGAAAACATGAAAAAAAGCACCTTACAAATGTAAAGGGTGCTTTTTGCTTCATATAAGTTATCGTTCGGTCTTAAAAATTGCTAAAGACTAAACGCGTTCAACTTTACCGGCTTTCAAAGCACGGGTGCTGACGTACACGCGTTTTGGTTTACCGTTCACGAGGATACGGACCTTCTGAACGTTAACTCCCCAAGAACGACGGTTGCGGTTATTAGCGTGAGACACGTGGTTGCCGCTGCTCGGTTTCTTGCCTGTTACTGCACATTTGCGGGACATAGATTACACCTCCTTATTCCTAACACCTGCATAAACAATACTTATCTATAATATCACAGCAAATTTTGCTACGTCAACCGATTCAAAAACATTTATTTCTTTTAATACTTATAGTACAATGTAAATTAGTGCATTATGTCCTGTTAATCATAGAATGATTAGGCATGAAGTTAGGAAGGGGAATTCTCAATTGAGTAAGCGTTCTATAAACGGAACAGATTTTACCGCTATGGTATTGGCTGGAGCGGATAAGCTGCAACAGCATGCAGAACACGTCAATTCCCTAAATGTTTTTCCGGTCCCAGACGGAGATACCGGTACAAACATGAATTTGACGATGACCGCAGGTGCGAATGAATTAAAGAAAAATAACACCACTTCTGTGGGCCAATGTGCAGGTGTACTCTCCAAGGGCTTATTAATGGGAGCTCGCGGGAATTCCGGCGTTATTTTGTCCCAGTTATTCAGAGGGTTTAGCAGGTATGCGGCTCAACATGATGAGCTTAATACACAGCAGTTCGCTGCTGCGCTGCAAACCGGAGTGGACGCTGCGTATAAAGCAGTTGTAAAACCTGTAGAGGGAACTATTCTTACTGTAGCTAAAGAGGCTGCAAGACATGCTGTTTATTATGCCCGCCGTACTACTGACGTTGTGGAGCTGATGACAGAGGTATTAGCCAAAGCAAAAGAAGCCTTAGCTTATACGCCTGAGCAATTACCTGTATTGAAGCAAGTCGGTGTTGTAGATTCTGGCGGTCAAGGTTTGGTCTACATTTATGAAGGGTTTCACCAGCATCTGACGAACGGAAGTACCGGTCTGTCTGAATCTGTGCAAGGACAAACCCACACACCAGTTGCACCAGCGCCTAAACCCGTGTTAACGAAACCTGAAAATGAACTGTTTTCTGTACAGTCTTCTGCGCAGTCACAGCTATCTACTGAAGATATAGAATTTCTATATGATATGGAGTTTTTCATTAATCGCCAGTTAGGCGCTAACGTGAGAACTAATTTTGATGAGGAAGCTTTTAGGAAAGCGTTGTCAGTTAATGGCGATTCCATTATTGTAATTTCGGATGATGAGACGATTAAAGTGCATGTGCATTCTAAGGCTCCAGGTGAAGTGATGAACTTGGCTCTTCTTTATGGGGAGATCACGCAGATTCATATTCTTAATATGCGAGAGCAGCATCGTGACCTGCTGACTGCGGGTATGGATATTGCACCAATGCCTGATGTATTCGCTGATATGCCGAATGAGAAGAGTGCAGTGCAAATGTCTCCTGCTGAGCCACCAGCTGATGATTTGGCACCTTACGGCTTCATTGCGGTATCTTCTGGCGCAGGTATTGCTGATATTTTCAAAAGCCTTGGAGTGGACGTAGTCCTAGCTGGTGGTCAAACAATGAATCCTAGCACGGAGGATTTCGTGAACGCGATTTCTTCTATATCTGCGAAGCATGTTTATATTTTGCCGAATAACTCGAACATTGTTCTTGCCGCTCAACAAGCTAAAGATCTTCTAGAAGGCGAACGTGAGATTACGGTGATTCCAAGTAAAAGTATTCCACAGGGAATAGCAGCAGCTTTTGCGTTCCAAGAGGAAGATGCTGTGGAGACTAATTCTGAGAATATGCTGGAAGCAATCTCTCATGTGAAATCCGGACAAGTAACGAACGCTGTGCGTGATACAAGCTTTGATGGGCTGGAGATTAAATCGGGCCAATTTATTGGGATTTCTAATTCTAAAATTGTTGCTGCGGCGGATAATCTTTTGGCTGCAAGTCAGGCGCTGTTATCCAACATGCTGGAGAATGGCGACGAAATCGTCACGATCCTTATTGGTGCAGAAACAGAATCCGAGGCTACTGATTCTTTGAGTGAGTGGCTGGAAGAGACTTATCCGAATGTGGAAGTTGAGATTCATGAGGGTGGCCAACCCCTGTATTATTATCTGTTCTCTGTAGAGCCATAGGTAGGAATTAATGGTTCTTTAACAATGGAGTAGAAATTTGCTATTGCGTAGTTGGCAAAATTATAGCTTGGGGGAGAAAATCCATGAATCGTACCATTATCGTCACCGACAGCACTTCAGATATCCCGCCAACAATGGCGGAAACGTACGGAATTGAGGTAGTACCGTTGACCTTAATGTTCGGCGAAGAGGCTTTTAGGGACAATCTGGATATGACTCCGGAGCAGTTCTATGAGCGTCTTCCCCGTACCTCACAGCTGCCGACTACTTCTCAACCCTCACCGGTTGAATATATGAATGTGTACCGCAGTATTCTGGAGCGTAACCCGGGCTGTTCTATCCTTTCCTTTCATATTTCTTCTGGACTGAGCGGGACTTATCAATCTGCATTGCTGGCTAAATCGATGCTGGAGGAAGAGGGAGAAGGAATCACTGTTGTGGATTCTCTCTCCGCTTCTTATGGTTTTGGATTTATGGTAGTGGAAGCTGCCAGAATGTCTGCTGAGGGCAAAGGACCTGAAGAGATACTTGAGGCTGTAGAAAGCCTACGTCAAACGCGTAAGCTTTACTTCTTAGTAGATACACTTGAATATTTACAAAAAGGCGGGAGAATTGGGAAAGCCTCCGCTATTCTGGGGACACTTCTGAATATTAAGCCGATCCTGTCCATTGATGCAGAAGGAATTATTTATGCGGTGGAGAAAGTTAGAGGCCGTAAGAAGGCTGTCGCCCGTATGATTGAACTGTTCAAGCGGGATCTGCAGGGTGTAAACAAAATCAATGTGGCCGTGGGTCATACGGCTGAACCGGCTTCCGGCGAGGAGTTCCTGAATGAGCTTGCAGGACACTTCACCTTGGAAGAAAAAGTGCTGACGAACGTCGGCCCTGTCGTGGGCAGCCATGTCGGTAACGGTACATTAGCTGTGTTCATTTGGCCTGCAAAATGAGGGATAAATATGACACTGGCATTAAATCAAATTGAAGTAAAAAACATAACTGGCGTGAGTGCTCAAAAGCAAAGCGAGCTTCACGCCTTTGGCGTCTTTACAGTAAAGGATTTATTAGAGTATTATCCGTTCCGCTACGAGGATTATCGGCCCCGCTCGCTTAGCGAGACTAAACACGGGGATAAAGTGACCGTTGAGGCAAAAGTGATCGGTATCCCTGTGCTGCAGCGCTTTGGCGGCAAGTCTCGTCTTAGCTGTAAGATGGTTGCAGAGCCCTGGATGTTCACAGCAACCTGGTTTAACCGCCATTACGTAAGAGAGCAACTCACTGTGGGACGGGAAATTGTGCTGACCGGAAAATGGGATCAGAAGCGCAATCAGATTACAGTGACTGATTATGAATTTCCGGATCGTGGTGAAGGGAAGACGGGAACACTGCAGCCAGTCTATTCAGTAGGTGGTAAGATCACGCAATCCTGGATCAGGAAGGTTATTAATCAGGGACTTCAGCAGTATGGGGATCTGATTCCAGAAATTTTACCGCATTCTATTATGAGGGAATATGAGTTCATGCCGCGTAAACGGGCCATTGCCACAATTCATAGGCCTGAGGACACTCGTGAAGGGCAGCAGGGGCGCCGTAGGATGGTATATGAGGAACTATTCCTGTTCCAGTTGAAGATGCAAGCGTTCAGGGTTCTGAACCGCGGGCGGATGGATGGGGTAGTCCACACAGTGGATAACGCGACGGTACGCCAGTTCGTACGCAGTCTGCCCTTTGAGCTTACAGATGCGCAGAAACGTGTAGAGCTGGAGATTTTACATGATCTGCGTTCACCATATTGCATGAATCGTCTGCTGCAAGGAGATGTTGGCTCGGGTAAAACAGTGCTTGCGGCAGTGGCGCTTTTTGCTACGGTAAGATCTGGTTTTCAGGGCGCACTTATGGTGCCTACAGAGATTTTAGCAGAGCAGCATATGCGTTCACTTACCAGAATGTTTGAGCCGTTTGGGATTACTGTAGGACTCCTGACGGGCAGTGTGACTGGCCGAAAACGTAAAGAATTATTGGCCTCGTTGCAAATGGGGATGCTTGATATCGTGGTAGGAACACATGCTTTGATTCAGGAGGATGTATTTTTCCGTGATCTGGGACTTGTAGTAACTGACGAGCAGCATCGTTTTGGTGTGAATCAGCGTGGTGTATTGCGGCGTAAAGGATATAATCCGGATGTACTGACGATGACGGCGACGCCTATTCCTCGTACGCTAGCCATCTCTGTTTTTGGCGATATGGATGTATCCACTTTATCTGAGAGGCCGAAAGGCCGGGTGCCAATAACTAGCTACTGGGTAAAGCATGATCTTATGGATCGTGTGCTGAATTTGATTAAGCGTGAAATTGATCTCGGTCGTCAAGCTTATCTGATCTGTCCGCTTATTGAAGAGTCAGAGAAGCTGGATGTGCAGAATGCTATTGATTTGCATATTCAGATGAGCCAAGCTTTCCCTAGCTATAAAGTTGGGCTTTTACATGGTAAAATGACTCCCGCTGAAAAAGATGAAGTGATGCGGGCGTTTTATAACAATGAGCTGCAGCTGCTTGTGTCCACTACGGTGGTGGAGGTGGGTGTAGACGTTCCTAATGCTACATTGATGATCATTATGGATGCGGATCGTTTTGGCCTGTCACAGCTGCACCAGCTGCGTGGACGGGTAGGAAGAGGGCAGCATGCCTCTTTTTGTGTGTTGGTAGCTGATCCAAAATCTGAAATTGGACGTGAGCGAATGACTGCCATGACCGATACGGATGACGGATTTGAGATTTCCCGAAGGGATTTGGAGCTGCGTGGTCCGGGGGACTTTTTTGGGACAAAGCAGAGTGGATTGCCGGAGTTTCGGCTGGCAGATATGACGGCTGACTTTGAAATTCTCGAGCAGGCGCGGGATGATGTTGCTGAGCTGCTTAAGGATGAAGCCTTTTGGACATCACCTGAATATGCATCTCTTCGGCATTATTTACAGAGTGAACAAATCTTCCAAGGAGAATTAATTGACTAACTAGGCACATGTAGCACCGAAGGCTCATATACTGTGAAAGATTGGATATGACGGGAGGTGCTACACTTGGGTTATCAACAATTCGGAATTAGCCCTCAGTTGGTGGATCGCATCAAGCTGAAGATGAAAAACTCGACTGTGAAGGATCGTATCAAAAGTATGATTGAGGGCATCTCGAAACAGGAGCTGCAGGATCCTGCGGTTGTTCGCAGATTGGTACGAAAAGCGTCAGGTGTATTGAACGAGAAATTGACCTCGACACAGGAAGAACAAATTGTAAAGTTTATCATCGCGCAGAAAATCGATCCGAACAACACCTTTCATTTAATCCGCTTGTGGGGAATGTTCCGTTAAGTAGCGGATTAAATGAAAAGTAGGGGTTGTCCATAGATGTTTTTTTCATCGTATGTGACAGTCTGCAAGCAGCGATCCTCCTATTACTGGAGGATCGCTGCTTTGCTTTTTTGGCCGTAGTTACGGCTTGCTGAATAGTGACTCTATTTCGGACAACCGTTGCCTCCGAATCATAGCCATTCGTCGTCCGCTACCGCTGAATGATGTTCATCCATCGTTTGATGCCACCGAATCATGGTCAACCTTCGTCAGATGCCACTGAATCATAGTCAACAGTTGTCCAATACCGTAGAAATATGATCATTCGCTATCCAATCCCGCCGAATTATATCCATCCTACGTCTAATACAGCGAATCATAGTCATCCGCCGTCCGATACCCCGAATCACATTCACCCGCCGTACGATGTCGTCGAATCATGTTCATCCACTGTCCGATCCCGCCAAATCAAGTTCATCCACCGTCCGCTGACCCCGAATCATGTTCATCCGCAAGTCGATCCCACCGAATTATGTTCATCCGCTGAGGTATTCGGACTCCAATGACGTTATTTACAAATATATCGCCTTTGGAGCAAGGTTTCGGACTCCAGTGCAGTTATTCATAAGAAATAGACTCGAAGTTGGTGTTTTTTGTGCCAATTGGAGCTATGCGGTCCGATAGCATTCAAAATTCAGGATAATTCCGCGTATAAGGTCCGCTGTGTCCGATGCCACCGAATTCCATTCATCTGCCGTGGGGTACCGCTGAATTATGTTTATCCATCGTCTGATGCTACCGATTCATGTTTATCCATCGTCTGATGCTACCAAATCATGTTCATCCATCGTCTACTGACCCCGAATCATAGTCATCCACCGTCTGTTCCCGCCGAATCATGATCATCCGCTGCGACTTTCGGACTCCAATGACGTTATTCGCAAATATATCGCCTTTGGAGCAAGGTTTCGGACCCCAGTGCAGTTATACATAAGAAATAGGCTCATAGTTGGCGTTTTTTGTGCCAATAGGAGCTATGCGGTCCGATAGCATTCAAAATTCAGGATAATTTCGCGCATAAGGCCCGCTGTGTCCGATGCCACCGAATCACATTCATCTTCCGTCGGTTCCCACCGAATCTTGTTCATCCACTGTCCGATGCCACCGAATCAAGTTCATCTGCTGTAGGGTACCACCGAATCTTGTTCATCCGCAAGTCGCTACCGCCGAATCATGATCATCTGCTGTGGCATTCGGACTCCAATGACGTTATTCGCAAATATATCGCCTTTGGAGCAAGGTTTCGGACCCCAGTGCAGTTATTCATAAGAAATAGACTCGTAGTTGGCGTTTTTTGTGCCAATAGGAGCTATGGGGTCCGATAGCATCTGAAATTCAGGATAATTCCGCGTATAAGGTCCGCTGTGTCCGATGCCACCGAATTCCATTCATCTGCCGTGGGGTACCGCTGAATTATGTTTATCCATCGTCTGATGCTACCGTATCAACTTCATCTGCTGTCGGGTACCACCGAATCTTGTTCATCCGCAAGTCGATCCCGTCGAATCATGATCATCCGCTGTGGCTTTCGGACTCCAATGACGTTATTCACAAATATATCGCCTTTGGAGCAAGGTTTCGGACCCCAGTGCAGTTATTCATAAGAAATAAGCTCATAGTTGGCGTTTTTTGTGCCAATAGGAGCTATGGGGTCCGATAGCATCCAAAATTCAGGATTATTTCGCGTATAAGGCCCACTGTGTCCGATGCCACCGAATTCCATTCATCTGCCGTGGGGTACCGCTGAATTATGCTTATCCATCGTCTGATGCTACCGAATCAAGTTCATCTGCTGTCGGGTACCACCGAATCTTGTTCATCCGCAAGTCGCTACCGCCGAATCATGATCATCCGCTGTGGCTTTCGGACTCCAATGACGTTATTCGCAAATATATCGCCTTTGGAGCGAGGTTTCGGACCCCAGTGCAGTTATTCATAAGAAATAAGCTCATAGTTGGCGTTTTTTGTGCCAATAGGAGCTATGGGGTCCGATAGCATCCAAAATTCAGGATTATTTCGCGTATAAGGTCTCCTATGTCCGATAGCTGCCTCAATCGCGCAAACATGTTAGATTAAGCGAAGTTTGAGTCCTCACACAAGGAGTTTGAGGCTTCGATCAAGAAGTTTTGGGTCTCAAACAAAAAAAAGGAGTCTTCGCTCAAGAAATTAGGTCTCGCTCAGAAAAATTGGTTGCGATCAAAGGCTAATTCAAAAAGAAGGGAGCGCTCCAGCCATTTTGATGGCTTAAGGGCGCTCCCTTCTTTTTATTCGTGTAAGCGTGTTTGTCTATGATCTTTAGTGGCTGATCTAAACACAATTTGGCTCTCTGAATCACACTGTAGAACGAGTGCCCGAAGATGCTCTTCTTCCATTCTGTTCGTCAGACAAAACAACGTGCTAACCTCTCCATCTTGCCCTGAACCTTCAGCAATCGCAGCTTCTCGATTTAGGGAGGTTGCGATTGCTTGCTGAATGTCCAAACATCGGCTGCTGGTAATCCAAGCAGTGCGGGAGTGGGATAATCCCCGTAGTGAGATACGAACACCTTCGAAAGCCAGCAGGTAGGCAATAATAGAATACATTGCTTGCTCCCAACCGAACAATGTACCTGCAAAAAGCAGAATTGCACAGTTCAGGATCATAATAACGACTTCCGTTGATTTTGGAGGTCCGCCGCTCAGCAGAGAATACCCCTGGTCACTGGCTTGTTTATTTACACCGCCGAATCTCACAGATATTCCAATACCTACTCCAAGACAGATGCCTCCTGCCATTGCGGCAGGTAAAGGATCGCTAATCACAGCAGGAAAACGATGCAGCGCAAGAGACGCGATGGTTAGGCAGGTTAATCCCAAAACAGTGTAAAGAGCAAAGCGGAGATTTACTTGCTTTCGCGACATAAATATAAAGGGCAGATTGAATAGAAATAGAAACAATCCAAGCTGCATTTCAGTAGTATGAGCGAATAATGCGGATAAACCTGTAATCCCGCCGACAACAAGGCCATGTGGCATTAAAAATAATTCCAATCCTACAGCAGCAAGCAATGCGCCGGTAATGACTGTGAGAACTCGGAAGGTAGAGCTTCTTTGTAGCTGTTGACGTTGATTTATTTTGTTCTGCATAGTTTTTCCTCCTTCAACAGGGGAAACGACCTTACTTATTTTCAGTGGCTATGGCAGATTTTTTGGATATTCGTGCATCATGTCGTTTCTCAAAGTTGAATACTTTATCCATTATTTTATAAATCTATTTAGATTCCTTCGTCAGACAATGTCCAAGGACAACAAGGATCAGCACGTAAATGTCTGGGAATGTCTGCAAATGGTTGCAAATAGCTGCAAACGGCTGCAAATGGCTGCAAATAGTGAAGAATAGCCAGCACTCCGCTTTCTTTACCCAAATTGGCTAAAACAATTTAAAGTTTATCCCGTGAGACTATAGGCATCCAATGATAGATGAAGCATGAAGGCTGTGACCAACGCTTCGTCCGGCCAGCAAGCCTGCAACGAAGTTGCCAATCAGCGTAACGACAACTGCTGCAAGGGAGCTTAGAGCGCCTCACCGCCTAAGGTGGGTGGATGTACCTCAGTCTCTAGCTGAAGAAGAAGATGGCACCTAAGAAATAACGAAATAGGATCACGAGCTTTTCAATTCGTCTAACATGTTCGGTTTCAGCGAGGACAAGTCCACTAGTAGTGCGCCAATAACTTCTGTCTGCTAGACGAGTACTCTCGGAGAATCCAGCAATCAAGAATAGTGCTGCGAATATTACTAATGTAAAAGCGCTCCGGAACGGATATCCAGAACATGGTTCAGCCAAGATACTTGCTTTCTTCCAGTGGATGATGAGCAATGCGAGCATGTATAGCCACCGGGAAATCCGCATCTCTATAATTCATGAACCTAAGATTTTTATCAATTGAAGTTCTAAATTCCCTTCAGCCGACATTCATTTAGGGCAGAGGTGAACTTCGTTAGTGGAGTGAAATTAGAAAATGAGACGTGAATTTTAACAGGTACAGCCGCAGTCGAAGCAGGAATTTATAAATCACTGGACGGAACAGTAAAGAAAGTACAGGGAGTATTGCAATTACCGCAAGGGACTTCGCTCCCCACTGTTCAGTTATTTTGATGGCTCCTACCTGAGGGGTTATTTGAGGTGCAATCCTTACGGGAGGTGTAAACTTTCGCTCGTAGCGTTCAATTTCGGATGTCGTTGATTCTTGCTCCGTAGTGAATATTCCTCCAGACCAGGCAGGTGGAAAAGAAAACATCATTCCCAGAATTAGGACGATACGAAGAAACCAATGTAGTGATAAACGCGCTATATATTGCACCGAAATAACACCTCCCAACTGTATGTAGTATAAAAAGCATACCATACCTTTTCCTTTGAATCCAAATTGTTTTGTGAAAAAAATTCATATATAGATGATGAAAACATGAAACCGAACGGGAAAAATGACGTATTTCGCAGCATAGATAACTTTTATTATCTAGTTTCAGTCAGGAGGGATAAATTTGAGCGAATGGCAGGATTTTAACGGTTTTGATGAGCGCAGCTTTTTCGGAAGTTTCATTCATGAGATGCCACTATTTTTTAAATTATTTGCTTTGCTTTTTCTTGGCCTTTTCGTTTTTATAATTGTTAAATCAGTGAGAATCTGGATGTCCAATAACGCAAGTCCTTTGATAAAAGCAAACTGCACAGCGGTCACCAAACGAACCGAGGTATGGGGTGGATCCGGTGAATCGAGAGCAAATACTAGTTATTACGTTACGTTTGAGTTTGCCGATGGCTCTCGTTTAGAGTTGCAGGTAAGAGATCAGGATTTTGGCCTGATTGTAGAAGGTGACCGAGGCGAACTCCTGTATCAAGGGACTAGGTTTAAAAGCTTCAATCGCGATTTGAAGAAAGAACATCTAAATTTCTAAAAAAGTACATACCATTCAAGAATCACCATGCCTGTTTTGGGTAAAACTCATATGAGAGGTTTTACCAGATCTCAATTCTGGAAGGAGGCTATGGTCTTGAATTCAAATAATTCACAATCGCAAGGGCTGGTACCCTTCCATACACTGAGCGAGGAAGAAGTGCTGAATAGGCTGGAAACTCGGAAAGAGGGTTTATCTTCCGATGAAGCAGCTAAACTTCTGGAGCGATATGGGAAGAATGTACTGCAAGAAGCGAAGACTAAATCGCTATTAGAAAAGTTTATCGAACAATTTAAAAATGTAATGATCTTTATTTTGCTAGTAGCAGCTGTATTGTCAGGAGTTTTGGGGGAATGGACGGATACGATTATTATTTTGCTTGTAGTCATTCTGAACGCGGTGCTTGGAGTTATTCAGGAAAATAAGGCGGAGCAGGCACTCGATGCGCTTAAAAGCATGTCCTCTCCGCATGCCAGAGTAAGACGTTCCGGTCAGGTTACTGAGATAAAAAGTGAAGACCTCGTTCCCGGGGATATCGTATTACTGGAAGCCGGAAATGTAGTTCCGGCGGATATAAGACTTTTGGAAGCCGCATCGTTAAAGACGGAGGAAGCCGCGCTTACAGGAGAATCATTGCCATCAGAAAAGCGGGCCGGTGTGCTTGAAGGCAGCGACATTGTAATCGGTGACCGCACCAATATGGCTTACATGAGCAGCAGTGTTACTTATGGCCGGGCGGTTGGTGTCGTTACAACAACAGGAATGCAGACGGAGGTCGGTAGAATTGCCGGTTTTATCTCGGAGGAAGATAATGATGTAACACCGCTGCAAAAAAAGCTGGATGAACTAGGGAAATATTTCACCTTTATTATTCTTGGCGTTTGCGTGATTATCTTTGCCGTTGGGATCTTCGAGGGAAGAGAGCTAATGGATATGCTACTTACCTCGATCTCACTTGCGGTAGCGGCTATCCCGGAAGGGCTGCCAGCAATTGTTACGATCATTCTCGCGCTTGGTGTGCAGCGAATGGCGGGACGAAAAGCGATCATTCGCAAGCTTCCTGCCGTGGAGACACTCGGAAGTACAGAGATTATATGCTCCGATAAGACAGGTACTTTAACATTAAATAAAATGACTGTCGAAAAAGTACATGTCAACGGAAAGACCACTGATTCCAGTGCAGGACTTGAAGGGATTCCTGGTGGTGAGTTATTGCTTCAAGCTATGACGCTTTGTAATGACTCCAGCATTGACGAAGGAAAGACTCCTAGTGAAACTGAAGCAAAAGCTGGAACCAAGGATCCCCAAACCAAGAGCGGAAAAGCAATCATCGGCGATCCGACGGAGACCGCGTTAGTCGATTATGCGCTTAGTATAGGTACTGACAAAAGGGAGCTTGAAAAGAAATATCCACGTAAAAATGAGCTGCCTTTTGACTCTGATCGCAAGCTGATGACAACGATTCATGAGGTAGAAGATGGTCGATATCGTGTGCTGACAAAGGGTGCACCAGATGTACTTTTGTCCAAATGCAGCCATATTTATGTGGATGGAGAAATTGTACCTCTACAAGACGAACATAAGCGGAATATCATGGAGAGTAATAAAATGCTCGCAAATGACGCACTTCGAGTGTTGGCGTTTGCTTTCCGAGATGAGGAGCAGCTGCCGACCGATCTCTCACCAGATACCACGGAGATAGAGTTAGTATTTATTGGTTTGGTTGGTATGATAGACCCGCCGCGTGAGGAAGTACGGGATGCGGTAGCCATCTGCCGTAAAGCGGGAATAAGACCTGTAATGATTACAGGGGATCATCGTGATACAGCAGCGGCTATTGCCAAAAGATTAGGGATTATTCAAGATGAATCAGGTGTATTAACGGGCAGTGAGCTGGATAAATTCAGCGAAGAGGAATTTGCGGAGAAGGTTACCGATTATTCGGTTTATGCACGCGTCTCTCCTGAACACAAGGTGCGTATCGTTAAGGCTTGGCGGCAAAAAGGAAAAATTGTGGCGATGACCGGAGATGGTGTAAATGATGCTCCTGCACTTAAATCATCCGACATCGGTGTGGGCATGGGGATAACCGGAACGGATGTTGCCAAGGGTGTATCAGATATGGTGCTTGCCGACGATAACTTTACGACTATAGTTGTTGCCGTTGAAGAAGGACGGAAAGTTTACAGCAATATCCGCAAAGCAATCCAGTTCCTTCTCTCCGCTAACCTTGGGGAAGTGCTGACATTATTTATTGCCACTATGATTGGTTGGCGTATTCTAGAGCCGATCCATATCCTGTGGATTAATCTCGTTACGGATACTTTACCTGCACTTGCCCTAGGGCTTGAGAAAGCCGGTGAGGATGTAATGGCGAAGAAGCCGCGTAAAGCAAGCAGTAGCATTTTTGCTGGCGGCGTAGGAATCGGGATTATATATCAAGGGATTATAGAAGCGGCACTTACGTTATTGGTGTACCAATGGGCGCATACGCATTACAATGAAGGTATTGCGGTTACAATGGCCTTTGCCACATTAGGATTACTGCAAATTGCCCATGCTTTTAACGTGAGATCCAATAAAAAATCGCTATTCCAGATCGGTTGGTTCAGCAATCGGTATATGTTATGGGCGTCGCTGATCTCTATACTAATGCTTGTGCTTGTGATCATCATCCCGGGCTTAAACGACTGGTTTGGTGTCTCACATTTAAGTGGAATACAGTGGGGAATAGTATGTGCAGCAGCTGTAGCGATTATTGTCATAGTAGAACTTGTAAAGCTGTTTGTCCGGATAAGCGGAAGGGGCAAGAGCTGGGATTAAGAATTTGGTTAAGAGTTGTAGTCAAAAAGCCTGAATCCCTTCAATAGGGATTCAGGCTTTTTGAATGATTTCTTTTAAAGTATGGGAAGCTTATAAAACACGTTGCATGTGGAGGATTACATTACTCCAATAACCCGAGTCGAGGTCACTGATCTGAACTCCGGGTTCACCCCAAGTGTGGATAAACTTTCCGTCTCCAATGTAAATACCGACATGACCAGGTATAGCATCACTTTCAAATCGGCCGGGAACGGTAAAAAAGATAAGATCTCCTACATCCAGTTCGCTTCGACTTACACGAGTACCTAAATTATCTTGATCTTTAGCTAAACGAGGTAAGCTGACACCGAATTTTTTGAATACATGCCTTGTAAAAGAAGAGCAATCAAATTTTTTGGTTTCTTCATAAGATCCAGCGCCAAAGTCGTAGGGTACACCTAAGAAATTTTTGGCAAAAGCGACTAACTCCTTTTTATCCGCTTCAGAAATACTTTGAATGCGTAAAGATTTAGATTCACTCGTGGATTCGACCGTCGATAATTTTTCGATAGTCTTACGTTCGGACGGTGTAGCAATGTTTATCTCACCCGACTGGGGATTCCAGCCTACTTCTGTTTGCAGAAATTTGGACAAGGCTAAAGGGGTGATATAGATTTGCCCTTCTTGCCGTCTAGGGGCTTGTGGCAGTGTGATTTTTTCCCCAAGTGAGAATACCTGTGGTGAGCCAGGGCGCAGCATATACATAACATCGCTATAACCGATTTTAGTGTATCCATCACTAGAACCATCATCTTTCATCCGATATCCGAGCGAAGTAACCGCAGGCTTAAGTGGAATCCAATACTTTCCCTGAGCGTCGGTAATTGCAGATTGTTCATAATAACTGGAGGCATTTGTTCCATCAGGAGTTAGCGCGTTAACCTTAGGTTTTTGCGATTGAGATGAATAACCGCAGGATGAACTCGTTAAAGCGACAGCAAGCAATACAGTAGCGGTGGTTAGTAGTCTTTTGTGATTATTAGCCATTTAACACGCTCCATCTTCAAACTGTAAATTCAGTTTGTGCAGGGCGATTTTTTTTATGTAAAAGAAACGAAGGCAATCGCTGTAAGAGACAACCAAGCATTACCTGTTTTGATGTCATATATTCTTCAGAATTTGAAATCTATGGAAATATGATAAGTGATTGACGGATAAACAACCTCCATATAATATAGGTTTAATAGATTTCTATCATTAATGTGAGGTACGTGTAAGCTTATGCTTTAATGCTTTTATCGATAAAAGTGATAATGCTGAGTCGCTCACCTTGATGTATGCGTTAATAAACTAATGAAATGGGGTACTTTGATGAAAAAGAGAAACATTTTGGCGGGATTAAGCTTATGCTTCATGCTCGTAGCAGCTGGTTGTGGTAACAATAACACTGCGGGAAACGCAGGAAATGCAGCGAATTCCGGTAATTCCCCTACGAATGCAGGAGCAGCAGATTCAAAAACGTACAAAATTGCGATCTCGCAATATGTGGAGCACCCCTCACTTGATGCTACACGTGAAGGAATTCTCGCTGCTTTGAAGGATGCAGGAATCGTTGAAGGTGAGAACCTGAAGGTTGACCTTGAGAATGCTCAGGCAGATCAAGCGAATAACTTGTCCATTGCTCAAAAGATTGCCGCTGACTCTAATGATTTGGTATTGGCAATTGCAACGCCTTCCGCTCAATCAATTGTTCAAGCACTCAGCAAAGCAAGTAAGGATACACCGATTTTATTCGCAGCCGTAACTGACCCACTCGACGCGAAGATAGTCACGGATCTGGAGCATCCAGGTGGCAATGTATCAGGGGTATCGGACACCAATCCCGAAGCGATTAACAGATTAATGCAATTTATAGCTACCCAATTTCCTAACGTGAAAAAGCTGGGCATCGTTATTAATGAAGGTGAACCAAATGCAGTAATTATGGCTGAGATTGCTAAAAAAGAGTTGGATAAACATGGAATCGAGCTAGTGAAGGCTGCCATCACGAATACCTCTGAAGTCAAACAAGCTGCAGAATCACTTGTGGGTCGTGTAGATGCATTCTACATTACTTTGGATAACACAGTCGTAAGTGCAGTGGATACCATTATTCAAACAGCTAATGACAAGAAAATACCCTTCTTCTCCAGTGACCGTGATACGGTTGAAAAGGGAGCTTTCGCCACCGTTGGTTTTAAATATTTCGATCATGGCTATCAAGTGGGTCAAATGGCCGTGGATATTTTGAAAAATGGTAAAAAGCCAGCTGATATGAAAGTAACCATGCAAGAAAAACTCGATCTCATTCTTAACCTGAAATCTGCAGCAGCGCAAGGCATAGAAGTGACTGATGCAATGAAGGCAGAAGTTGCCGATCAAGCTAACAATATTATTCAATAAGCCATTATATAGGGGGCGATTTCGTGAGAACGCCCCTTTCCGCTCGAAGGAGGAAGTCATCTATGTTAAATTCGATGCTCGGGGCCGTTGAAATGGGACTGCTTTACGCATTTATGGCTTTAGGTGTATACATTACCTTTCGTATTCTTGATTTCCCAGATTTGACTGTAGATGGGAGCTTTACCACTGGTGGTGCCATTGCCGCTGTTATGATTACTAACGGTTATGCACCATGGCTTGCTACCCTGGCCGCTATTGCTGGTGGAATGCTGGCAGGAATGTGTACGGGCCTATTACATACGAAAGGCAAGATTAATGGACTGTTATCCGGGATTTTGATGATGATTGCACTCTATTCCATTAATCTGCGGATATTTGGTGGCAAACCGAACTGGTCTTTAATGGGCGACACTACCTTGTTCACTTCCATTGATCCTCTGCTCGTACTGCCGTTTGTAGTTATTTTTGTGAAAATAGTAATGGATTTATTCCTGCGTACAGATCTTGGACTTGCGCTGCGGGCTACCGGAGATAATGCAAGAATGATCCGTAGTCTGGGTGTGAACACGGATAATACCACTATTCTTGGTGTCAGTTTATCCAATGGAATGGTGGCGCTCTCGGGGGCGCTAATCACTCAGTATTCTACTTTTGCGGATTCCTCTATGGGTATTGGGATGATTGTAATCGGGTTAGCTTCGGTGATCATCGGTGAAGCCATATTCGGTGCTAAAAATGTATTTCGGGCCACATTGGCTGTTGTGCTCGGATCCATAGTTTACCGGATCGTAGTTGCACTTGCCTTGCGGGTACCGTGGCTGAAAGCTTCGGATCTTAAGCTGATCACAGCAATTATCGTTATTTTCGCTCTTGTATTCCCGTCGATTCAGCGTTTCCTGAAGCAGAAGAATATGGCGCGGAGGCGTTCCGTTGAATTAGCTGAGCAGGCGCTAAGCAGCAAGAGAGGGGGCACCATCGATGCTTAAACTAGAGAACGTATCTAAGCTGTTCAATCCCGGTACACCCGATGAGAAAATAGCGCTGCTCGGCATTGATTTGGAGCTTCTTCCCGGTGATTTTGTCACCATCATTGGAAGTAATGGAGCTGGCAAATCTACACTGATGAACATTATTTCCGGTGTCATGAAGCCGGATCTGGGTATAGCCAGCATTGAGGGAAATTCAATCAGCCATTTGGCGGAATTTCAACGGAGTCGTTGGATTGGCCGTGTCT
Source organism: Paenibacillus sp. FSL H7-0918 (assembly GCF_038007025.1). Lineage (NCBI taxonomy): Bacteria > Bacillati > Bacillota > Bacilli > Caryophanales > Paenibacillaceae > Paenibacillus > Paenibacillus sp. FSL H7-0918. The sequence continues at coordinate 1,030,726 of NZ_JBBOWJ010000003.1, read as the reverse complement.
TTCAGGACCCAATGGCGGGTACGGCTCCACATATGACGATTGAAGAAAATTTAGCTATGGCTTATAAAAGAGGCAAAAGCAGAGGGTTAACCTTTGGCGTAAATAAAGCTAAAAGAGCTTTGTTTCGCAATGAGCTAAGCCGTCTGGGGATTGGGCTGGAGGATCGCCTGCGGGCAAAAGTAGGGTTGTTGTCAGGTGGAGAGAGACAAGCGCTAAGTCTGCTAATGGCGACCTTTACTCAACCGCAAATTTTACTTTTAGATGAACATACAGCAGCCCTTGACCCTTCTCGTGCGGAGCTGATTACTAAACTTACAGAGTCCATTGTCCGTGAGATGAAGTTAACCACCCTAATGGTTACTCATAACATGGAACAGGCCATTCGTCTTGGCAATCGTCTGATCATGATGGATAAGGGCCGTATTATTTTGGATATCGATGAGGAACGTAAAAAAGATCTTACTGTAGAACGGCTGCTCGGAGAATTCGAGACAATCAGCGGACATAAATTGGCAGATGACCGAATGATGCTTGGCTAGTCAGTTGTAGGTGTGAAGGTAGCTCAATATAAGGGCTTGAAGTGAAGTCTGATTCTGGATTTCATTTCGAGCCCTTTTTTACATAGGAATTTTTTCGCCGAGCCATTATACTATCCTTATCTTTCAGTTCACGTAAATTTACCCAAATGGAACATTATGGTTTATAATGGAATTATAGTGATAATAAATGAAAATTATCATATTTAGGGAGCGGAGAATGCAGATGATTTGGAAAAATGTTAGCGCTTACAGAAGTTCGGGCATTTTCAACAAAATGATACTGATTATTTCCTTTTTGCTTCTACTTTCCTTTTTATTCTCTTTGACCGTTTTACAATATGTGTATCGTATCTATGACAAGCAAATTTATGAAAAGGCCTCTGAGGTACTGGGGATGTCCTCCATTAGCATCGAAAATGCCCTAAGAGAATTGGATCAGCTTTCTTTTACAGTGGTGTCTGATGAGCAAATTCAAGAATGCCTGCGCCAATTGCAGAATGATCCACAGCCTTATGAAAGACAAGTTCTACATAACAAGATCATAAACAGGCTGGTTGCTTTTGCAGGGGCAGAGAAATACGTTTATTCCATGATGCTGATGGATACGAGTGGCGGAGTAATGACTGCGGGCAATCGTGAAGGAGTATCACAGGATCTGCAGGATCAGTTAAAGCCGTTAGCTGCGGAAGCTAGCGGGAGTATAGTGTGGTATCCGCAAGGAAACAGAAATTCACTTTTGGCGGTTCGGCAGATTAAATCTTATACAGGGTCAACGTTTACGCTGGATGATCTGGGAACACTCGTGATCCGTATTCGGATCGATCTAATCATTGCGGATAGTACGAGCGATACTGACCAATTAATCGCAGTTGATGCCACGACGGGACAGGCAATCTATCCTGAAGCGCCAATTCTTTTGCCAGAAGAGCTTAAAGAAGAGACAGAACGTCCGGAGCTATATCGCACGGCCAAATATCAAGAAGGTACCTACTTTATAACCAAGACGAAATCATCTTATATAGATTGGATCTACATCAATGCCACTCCATTTAATGAGATGTTCAAACATATTACTTTTGTCAAAAAGCTGGTCGTCATCATATTCGCACTAATCTTATTAATTGGTCTCCTTTTAGGCTACAGGCTTGCTCGCAGTATTGTACGTCCGATCTCTAAGCTGACCAAAAAAATGAAGCAAATCGAGAAAGGCGATCTGGACAATCTGGAGGAACAGTCATTAGGTGTGGTTTCACAGACTGCGCAGGACGAGGTTAGTCAGCTAAACCGGACTTTTAAAATGATGATCCGCAGGATCAGAGAGCTTATTGATGAGAACTATGCGAAGCAGCTGATTATTAGAGAGACAGAGCTAAAAGCTTTGCAGGCCCAGATTAATCCGCATTTTTTGTACAATACACTGGAATCAATCAACTGGTTAGCCAAAATGAACAAACAAGCCAAAATCTCAGAAATGGTAGAAGCGCTCGGTTACTTGTTCCGCAGCTCTATTGGTCTAAAGGATCCGCTGATTACACTTGAAAAAGAGATCACTATCGTGCGCAATTATGTCATTATCCAGAAAACACGGTTTGATGAGAGGCTTGATTTCCGGATGGATGTACCTGAACATCTGCATGACGCTTTGATTCCGAAGCTGACCTTGCAGCCTTTAATCGAAAATGCTATCCGCTATGCACTAGAGCCTAATATTGAACCGTGTACCATTTCTATAACAGTTAGTGAAGATGAGCAGGGGCTCGATATCAGAGTCAGTGATAATGGACCGGGAATGAGCGCTGAATTTATCAAAGATTTGCAGATGGGAAGAGTTAAGACCCGTGGAGAAGGCATCGGCTTAGCTAACATCGCGGAACGGATTCAAATCGTCTTCGGCCCTGAATGGGGCACTTCCATAGAAAGTGAACCGGGTCAAGGAACAACTATACATGTGCGTATACCTTACTTAAAAGGAGTGCTAGAGAATGTATAAACTGCTGTTGGTGGATGATGAACGCTTGATTCTGGAAGGGATATCGCAGGTTGTGGACTGGGGACGAGCGGGAACAGAGCTTGTAGGCACGGCGTGGAACGGGATTGAGGCTTTGGTGAAAATAGAGGAGCTTAGCCCTGAAATAGTGATTACGGATATTTCTATGCCTGGTTTAGATGGTTTGGGACTGGTGCAAAAATGCAGTGAACGATTTCCAGACGTGAAATTCGTTATGCTGACTGGTTATAAGGATTTTGATTATGCTTGTATTGCTATGCAGAACGGGGTTAAACATTATCTTTTAAAGCCGTGCAATGAGAATCAGATCCATGATGCACTGGTTGAGCTGGTAGCAGAGCTAGATGAACAGAAGAGCCGGGGCGAATTCGTAAATAGTATGAAACAACGTCTTCAGAAGGTATTGCCCCATGTGAAAGAACAATTTTTGAAGGAATGGATCTCTAACAAAACTTATGGAAGTCAGGATCTAGAGTACTATCAGGAATTATTCGGCATTGAACTCAATGACAAAACGGTACGCTTGCTCCTGTTCCGACTAGAAGGTTCTTACGAATATGAGCAATTGTTCGCTCTGCAAAATATTGCCCAGGACGTACTTCAGGAAACACTCCTGAGTGCGACGATAGGCGGTCATTTATTAATATTACTGGAAGACGAAGGAAATACGGTGCAGAATAGCCCCTTGCTTAAACGTATTGCTGAAGTAAGAGAGGTCTTCTGCAAGTTTTATAAAATGGATGTGACAATCGCGATTAGTGATGCTGACCTTATGATTCATTCCCGGAGATTGTATCGTCAGACCTTGCAATGCCTGAACCATCGTTTTTATTTGGAGGCGGGCGGTTTGATTACCGGGAGTGATATCCCAAGTGATGAGCTAAGTGGAAGAAATGATATCGAGCTAGATGAAGAGCATATTTGTCTACTTATAAAAGCAGGCGATCAAAATACGGTAGAGCTGGAATTGGAACGATTATTCAACTTGCTCGCGGATGAACGGTTAGATATTAACGTGACGCGTTCATATGTTTTACAGTTATATTCCGCTATGATTCGTTTAGCAGTCCCTGATGAAAGAAATAGCTTCACATCGGGCTTGGCGGAGCTTGCCGAAATTAGAACCTTGGGAGGTTTAAAAGCATACGTCAAAGAGGCAGCGGTTCGCTTAACAGCGATGTATGACCGACATTTTAGTTCCCGGCAATCGCTTATTGTAGACAAAATGTTCAAAATTATCGCAGAGGATTACAAGAATGCAGAGCTGTCGCTTAGCTCGGTCGCTGCTGAAATGTTATATATGAATCCCGACTATCTCGGCAAAATATTCAAGAAAATTACCGGAGAGAAATTCTCGAATTACGTAACCAATTACCGGATTGCTAAAGCATCGGAGCATATTTTGAGAAGTGGGGATGTAAGAGTATTTGAGCTGGCTGAAATGTTCGGCTTCGGTGGAAATGCACAATATTTCAGTCAGGTTTTTAAAAAAGTAACCGGCCAGACCCCTACAGATTTCATGAAACCCCCTCAAGCGAACTGATTATTGAACAAACAAGACGGTTTTTTGTATTCAATAATCACGGAATATTTGAGAAAATTTAACCAATGAAAGCGCTACCTAAAGGGATCAGAGCCTTTACACTATCATAGGAAAAGGGGACATGAAATTGAAAAAGAGATTCGCTTTACTAGCCGTACCATTATTGTTGTCGTCGATGTTAGCTGGTTGTGGAGGTAACAACAATAACAATGCTGCTGCTACGGATTCCGCTACAAATACTCCTTCGGAGACGAAACCTGCGGCCACGACCTCAGCAGAACCAGTAACCCTGCGTATCGCATGGTGGGGTGGAGATACAAGACATTCTTATACACAACAAGTTATTGATATGTATGAAGCCAAATATCCGAATGTAACCATTGAGCCTGAATATGCATCCTTTGATGATTACTGGAAAAAGCTTGCTCCGCAAGCTGCTGCAAATAGACTTCCTGATATCGTTCAAATGGATATTTCCTATATTAATCAATATGGATCTAACGGACAGCTCGAAGATTTGAAACCTTATTTGAACTCTCAGATTCAAGTCGGCGATGTGAATGAGAACGTGCTGAGTACTGGAGTGATCGGTGAGAAGCAATACGGAATTCCGTTAGGGGTTAACGTACTTGGTTTTCAATATGATCCAGAATTGCTGAAAAAGGCAGGTGTTGATTCTATCCCAGAGAACTGGACTTGGGATCAATACAAGGAAATCGCCGCGAAAGCTAAGTCGGCTGGACTGTATATGGACGGTTCCATGGCAGCAGACGTGTTCTTCAACTATTATCTGCGTACAAAAGGGCTGGCACTCTATAACAATGATGGTTCCGCACTTGGCTATGAGGACGATGCGTTGTTCACTGACTTTTTCGGAATGTTGTCTGGTTTGATTAAAGATGGAGCGGTCCCATCACAAGACAAACTGAGCCAAAATAAAGGGGTTATTGAAGAGTCGGATATTGTTAAAGGGACAGGTATCGGTGTATGGCAATGGTCGAACCAATACGTTGCTTTGCAAATCGCTGTAAATCGTCCTATGGAGCTGGCACAAATGCCTGGTCCAGATATGGATAAAGGGCTTTACATGCAGCCAAGTATGTACTGGTCAATTACTTCTAACTCTAAAGTGAAGGAAGAAGCAGCGAAGTTCGTTGATTTCTGGATTAATGATGTGGAAGCTAACAACCTGATCAAAGGCGAACGCGGAGTACCGATTTCAAGCAAAATCAAAGAATCTGTAGCTACACAATTAACTGATTCCGGTAAGCAAGTATTTAAGTTTGTTGCTGACATGGAGCCTACTACTTCACCTATGAGTCCACCGGTTGGATCACCAGAGGTTGTAGCCCTGCTTACAGACCTTGCTGAACAAATGAACTTCGGAAAAATCGATCCAGCAGCAGCAGCGGCACAGTTCCGAAAAGAAGCGAACTCTATTCTCTCCAGCCGTTAATCGTAGGGTAACAGATAACTATACTGCGTCTCACATGGGAAACGGCGTGCCCTTTCGCTAGGCGGCATCCCGTTTCCCATATTATTCATATAAAAAGGAGTTGGAGACCCTTGGCATTAACGAATCCCCTACCTTCGAATCCATTGGCTGTTAAGAAAAAGAACCTCACCGGCCGGCGGTTACGAAGCAACCTTACAGGATATGCCTTCATCAGTCCGTTCGTCATTGGCTTCCTTTGCTTCACACTGATCCCGATGATCATTTCGCTGTATCTTTCTTTTACCAAATACAATTTATTCGCTCCACCTAAGTGGATTGGATTTGATAATTACATCAAAATGTTCTCAAATGACCCGAAATATTTGCATTCACTAAAGGTAACGTTGCTTTACGTATTTATCGGTGTGCCTTTACGTCTAACCTTCGCATTATTTGTGGCCATGATTCTAAATACGAAATCACGCATGGTAGGAGCCTATCGGACAACTTATTATTTACCTTCTATTATAGGGGGTAGTGTGGCGGTCTCCATCATGTGGCGTAATATTTTTAGTGATACTGGAATTATTAACGGCATGCTTGGCTTTTTCGGAATTGGACCGGTAAGTTGGTTTGGCAATCCGAACGCTGCGCTTATCATGTTGATAACTCTATCTGTGTGGCAGTTTGGCTCATCCATGTTGATCTTTCTGGCAGGTCTCAAAAATATTCCTGGTGAAATGTATGAGGCAGCTAGTGTGGATGGAGCCGGATTCTTCAGAAAGTTCTTCAAGATTACTATGCCACTCTTAAGTTCAGTGATTCTGTTTAATCTAGTTATGCAGACGATCAGCGCATTCATGACCTTTGTTCCAGCTTATATTATCTCTAAAGGTGAAGGCGGACCTATGGACGGCACTATGTTGTATTCTCTCTATTTATTCCGTCAGGCTTTTATGTTTAATAATATGGGTTATGCTTCGGCTATGGCTTGGGTAATGTTGTTGCTTGTCGGCATCATGACCGGAATCTTGTTCAAGACATCCAAATCGTGGGTCTTCTACGAGTCGGAAGGAGGAAAATAATCCATGGCGAAAATTAAACTGAAATGGCCGCTTTATCACATCCTTATAGGTGGCCTCGCTATCGTTATGCTGTATCCGATTCTGTGGATGATCATGAGTTCTTTTAAAGAGAGCCGGCTTGTATTTGTTACAGCACAACACCTTATACCTGATCCATGGGAATGGGGGAACTATGCTAAAGGCTGGGAAGGTATTGCAGGTTACTCCTTTGGTGTCTTCATCAAGAACTCTTTTGTAATTGTTATTGTCGCAACACTGGGCGCAGTCATTTCATCTTCACTGGTTGCCTTCGGTTTTGCCCGCAATAAATTTGTAGGCCATGGCTTATGGTTCGGAATCATGATGATGACCCTGATGCTTCCTTCCGATGTGGTGCTCGTCCCTCAATACATTATCTATGCCAAATTGGAATGGCTCGACAGTATCAAACCGATCGTTGTTCCACAGTTCTTCGGTGTCCCGTTTTTCATTTTCCTAATGCTGCAGTTTATTCGGACCATACCTGTTGAACTTGATGAAGCGGCTACCATCGATGGTTGTGGGAAATTTGGACTTTATTTCAGAATTATACTTCCACTCATTCGTCCTTCTATGGCTACTGCGGCGATCTTCTCCTTCTATTGGCGCTGGGAAGACCTGCTTGGACCGGTATTGTACTTGAACTCACCTTCTAAATATACAGTTTCGATGGGGCTTAAAATGTTCCTGGACAGTGAGTCCGTATCCAACTGGGGTCCAATGTTCGCCATGTCTGTTCTAAGTTTGGCACCAGTCATGATTATCTTCTTTATCTTCCAAAAGCAGATTGTAGAAGGAATCAGCACCAGTGGTTTGAAAGGTTGATTTCAGCAAACGAATATAAATGTTTTAAATCTCTAATTAAGAAAGGTGCGGCTGAATTTGGATAGCTATCGTTTTGATTTTGGGATTAAGGAAGCTGAGCCTGGCTACACCAAAATTCGGCCGGACACATCTTATTCTAAGGGAATAGGGTATGGTTTCACTTCTGATTCCTCCGTCTTTGGTCGTTTCAGAGGGGGAACAGATATACTGCGAAGCGATTGCTGCATCCCACAGAAAGCAGTTTTTCTTCTGGATCTCCCGAATGGGATCTACCGTGTTACGCTGCTGTTGGGTGATGCTCTGGCAGATACCAGCACATTTATCAAAGCTGGAGAAGGCAAGTTCGTATTGGACACGCTAAATGTGCCTGCGGACCAATATTTGCGCGAATCCTTTGCAATTAGGGTTAAGGATGGGCAGCTAAAGCTATCGTTCTCGGGTGCGGCACCGCGTATTAACGCCTTGGACATTCAGATGGACAATGAAGCGCTAGTCTTATTTCTGGCGGGAGATTCCACGGTGACCGATCAAGGGGAAGAAGGTTACCCCTATGCGGGGTGGGGCCAACTGCTGCCACGCTGCTTCAAAGCCGGAATAGCTGTAGATAATCGAGCACTTTCTGGACGCAGTTCCAAGAGTTTTATTGAGGAAGGGCATTTGGAGGGCATTGCCGCAGATATCAGACCCAGAGATTATCTGTTCATCCAGTTTGGACATAATGATTCCAAAACTGATGATTTAAGACATACCGAGCCCTTTACTACATATAAAGAACATTTGCTCCGGTTGATTACAGTCGCCCGAGAAGCGGGGGCCTATCCGGTTCTTGTGAGCTCTGTACATCGGCGAAGATTTGATAGTGAAGAAGCAATTGTAGACACGCATGGAGATTATTTAATCGCCATGCGGGAACTCGCAGATACCGAGCAGGTTCCACTGATTGATTTAGCCGAGAAGAGCCGCAAGCTCTTTGAAGCTTATGGCTCAGAGGGCTCAAAAGATTTATTCATGTGGAGCTATCCAGGAGAATTTATTGCGCATCCAGGTGGGGTGCAGGATAATACACATTTTCAGATTTTAGGGGCTCGTCTTCTAGCTGAGCTTATAGTGGAAGGGATCCGGGAAGTTGGATTAAACGATCTCATCATTCATCTTCGTCAGGGAGAATAATAATCCTAAAGGAAAAGTAAATATCTGTCGGTTCAACTTCTGTATGCAAGGTTAAGGTTAAGGAAAGAACTTAACTGGAAGACTTGCATGATAAGAAGGAGGATATCACGATATGGCAGATAAAAAGCTTGTAGGTAAGGTTGCAGTTGTAACCGGAGGCGGCTCAGGAATTGGCCGGGCAACCGTGCTTGAGTTCGCACGTAACGGAGCCAAAGTTGTATTATTGGACAGAACTGTAGAAAATGCTGAAAAGGTTAGACAGCAAGTGGAGAAAGAGGGCGGAGAAGCCCTAGTTATCGAATGTGATGTTGCTGAACCACCACAAGTGGAAGCGGCGATAAATAAGGCGGCCGCGAAATGGGGTCGTCTTGATGTTGTTTTTGCCAACGCAGGGATTAATGGGGCGATGACGCCTATTGAAACGATGGATATTGAAGCTTGGGATCAGACCATTCATATTAACCTGCGTGGAACCTTCGCGACTGTTAAATATGCGATACCGCATCTAAAAGAAAGCGGAGGCAGCATCCTGATCAACAGCTCCATTAACGGAAATCGTGTATTTTCTAATGTTGGTTTTTCTGCTTACAGTACGACAAAGGCAGGACAGGTTGCTTTTATGAAAATGGCGGCACTGGAACTGGCTCAATTTCAAATCCGCGTAAATGCGATCTGTCCTGGGGCTATAAAGACCAATATAGATGACAACACTTTTCCATCAGAGGATCTGAAAGAAGTGAAAATCCCAGTAGAATTTCCTGAGGGAGATCAACCGTTGGAAGAAGGTCCGGGGCGACCTGATCAAGTAGCGAAGCTGGCGCTGTTTCTGGCGTCTGAAGATTCAGATCATATTACGGGGACGGAAATTTATTGTGACGGTGCAGAGTCGCTTCTGCACGGTTAGTTTTTCAACATAATCTTGGCCTCTCATAACGGATTCCATCCTCGTCGCTATGCCGGACCACACGGGTCGAAAGAGCATATGCGCTGAGGATGGTTATGCCGTTTTTTGTTGTAAAATAAAGCTAATCATTATCTCCAATTTCCGTTATAATGGAGTATCTCTGGAGAAAGGAGATTGCGATATGGATTTTCAATTGGAATCATTAATGAAGTTACTAGTGGCCATGCTGTTCGGGCTGTTCATCGGGATTGACCGACAGATCAAGCAGAAACCGCTGGGGATACGGACCAGTATGGTCATAAGCATTGCGAGCTGTCTTGTCACAGTGGTGTCTATCCATGCCTTTGATAAGTTCGCAGGTCCAGAGCATCCAAACATGGACCCAATGCGGCTTGCGGCTCAGATTGTCAGCGGGATTGGTTTTTTGGGTGCGGGTGTTATTCTGCGTAGAGGCGGAGATGCCATTTCGGGCCTTACTTCGGCAGCACTCATCTGGACAGCTTCTGGAATTGGTATAGCTGTGGGTGCGGGATTCTATATTGAGGCAGCATATGCGGTTATTCTGCTGATGTTTGCTGTGAATTTAGTTCCTCATTTAATCCGTTCGCTAGGACCAGAAGTACTGAATAAACATGAAGTTTCAGTGAGGATCATTATGGAAGCTAATTTTGTGCTTACAGAAGTGATCCAAAAAATCGAGCGGCCTCAGGTCAGCTCGCAGCGTAGTACTAGAGGTCCATCCCGAGCGATTCGAAGAATGAAAATTAAAGATTTGGAAGATGGCAGACAAATGATCGATATGGTGATCTCAGCACCGGATCGGGATTACGCAACAGAAATCTATTACGATGTGAAGAAAATTGAACATGTAATGAGCGTAGAAGTGGAGCAATTGTAAAAAGAGCATGTCACCTCATGACTAGATGTGGTAATCTATCAAGTGGAGACAATTATCAGACACTGGAAGGGAGAACAATATATTATGTCAATCACAGCGTATGAAGGACAATATGAAGGAGAAGCAGCTATCTGGTTGAAAGCCGGTCGTTATGAGGCAGCTATTCTGCCAGGCATTGGCGGCAACCTGATCTGTTTCCGTGATACCGAAAACGGATATCGCTTCCTGCATGAGCCTGGAGCTGAAGAGATGGAAGCCTTTAAGGCAAGTCCGGGGATTCACGGAATTCCTGTATTATTTCCTCCAAATCGTTATGAGGATGGTAAATTTCCATGGAATGGTCAAACTTATCAATTCCCAGTAAATGAAGTTGCAACGGGCAACCATTTACACGGATTTTTACATACTGCAGCTTGGGAAGTCGAAGAATTTGGCAGCGGTAAGACTGAAAGCTTCGTAACCGTATTCATCAAGGTGGATGAGAATCATCCTTCTTATCAGTATTTGCCACATAAGTATACGATCAAATTGCGTTATACCCTCGGCGAAGGAGGATTATCTCAACAGGTGCTGGTACACAATGATGGAGAAGATGTGATGCCTTGCTTGCTGGCATTCCACACTGCCATTAACGCACCTTTCGCACCAGGAAGCAGTGCACAAGATTACCGCGTAAAAGCTACTATTGGCGAGCGCTGGGAGCTCAACGACCGCATGCTGCCAACAGGCAAATTCCAGGCGTTGGAGCCAGGAGAAGTTCAGCTTCGTGAAGAAGGTGTGAATCCATATTTTGCATCGATGGACAATCACTACACGGCTGTACCTCAGAACGGACGCAACCGGATGGAGCTTACCGATAGCAAAGCTGGAGTAACCTTGGTGTACGATGTAGGGACTTCGTACAAACAATGGATGATCTGGAATAATGGTGCTACAGAACAGTTCTTCTGCCCTGAGCCACAAATTAACTTGGTGAATGCGCCAATGGTAGATCTTCCTGCTGATGAAATCGGCTTGTTCAGCCTGAAACCAGGTGAATATTGGGAAGAGAGCAGCCGCCTGTACGTAAAATAGAGTTCATGTGAATATGAATAGGTTATAAAGAAGGGGCTGTCTCAAACGTAGTTTTTCTACGATTAGACAGCCCCTTAAATTTATCTCTTACTAATAATCTCTTCATTAATCTGTTCAATGATGTCTTGGATACTCTTCGAACCAAGATCACCTTCACCACGTTTTCTTACAGAGACAGTGTCGGAATTTTTTTCGTTCTCTCCAAGTACAAGCATGTAAGGTGCTTTTTCAAGCTGAGCTTCACGAATTTTGTAGCCTAACTTCTCATTTCGGATATCTACTTCGACACGAATGCCAGCCTTCTCCATGTGATGCTTCACTTGCAGTGCATAGTCAACATAGTTCTCAGAGACTGGCAATAACTTCGCATGAACAGGTGCGAGCCACAGTGGGAAAGCCCCAGCGAAATGTTCAGTAATAATCCCCATAAAACGATCGATCGACCCATAAACAGCGCGATGGATTACGACCGGGCGATGTTTAAGATTATCTTCCCCGATGTAAGTAAGATCGAATTTCTCTGGCATTTGCCAATCTAGTTGTATTGTTCCACATTGCCAGCTTCGTTTTAGCGCATCTAAGATATGGAAATCAATCTTAGGTCCATAGAACGCGCCATCCCCTTCATTCACACGATATTCGATCCCGAGATTGTCTAATACATTTTGTAAAGATTGTTCAGCCTGATCCCATAATTCTTCAGATCCCATATAATCTGCCGGCCGAGTTGATAATTCAATCTTATACTCAAAGCCGAACACTTGATAAATATGGTCAATCAGTGAGATTACCCGTCTTATTTCATCCTCAATTTGCTCTGGCAAAACGAAGAGGTGAGCATCATCCTGGCAGAAAGTGCGGACTCTCATCATCCCGTTCAGTGCTCCGGAATATTCATGGCGATGCACTTGACCGAATTCCGAGATACGGATAGGCAGTTCCCGGTAGGAATGCAGATTATTTTTGAAAATTAGCATATGCCCAGGGCAGTTCATCGGCTTAAGGGCAAATTTTGTTTCATCTACATCTGTGAAATACATATTGTCCTTGTAGTGATCCCAGTGTCCTGACTGCTCCCAAAGCCGATTGTTCATCATCAGCGGTGTACGAACTTCATCGTAATCTCTCTGTCTTTGTAATTCCCGGGCAAAGTTCTCAAGCTCTGTACGGATTGTCATTCCCTTGGGAAGATAGAAGGGCATGCCTGGCGCTTCTTCTGAGAACATGAACAACTCAAGTTCTTTGCCGAGCTTACGGTGGTCACGTTTTTTAGCTTCTTCAAGAAACAGTAAATGTTCCTCTAACTGCGCTTTTTTAGGAAAGGCAGTTCCATAAATACGTTGCAGCATTTTGTTATTGGAATCTCCACGCCAGTAGGCACCCGCTACATTCAACAGCTTAAAGGCTTTGACCAAGCCAGTAGAGGGAAGATGTGGCCCACGGCAAAGATCGGAGAATTCACCTTGATCATAAATAGTTAATACTGTGTCTTCCGGCAGATCATGAATAAGCTCCAGCTTTAAAGGCTCATTCAGCTCTTCAAAAAGTTTAATGGTCTCTGCGCGGCTCACCACACGGCGGACAATCTGGTGATTCTCTTGGATGATTTTCGCCATTTCTTGTTCGATTGCAGCAAGATCATCAGTGGATAGAGGTTTCTCAATATCAATGTCATAGTAGAAGCCGTCTTCGATAACAGGACCTATGCCTAGCTGGACAGCTTTATCTCCATATATACGTTTTATGGCCTGCGCCATGATATGTGCAGTACTGTGTCTATAAACCTCAAGACCGTCTTTGCTATCCAACGTAACAATATCGAGCCGGCAATCATGTTCGATCGCTTGGTTTAGATCAACAGATTTTCCATCAATTTTTCCAGCAACAGCATTTTTTTTCAGACTGGTACTTATGGCACCTGCTGCTTCTTTAATCGTTGTTCCTTGCAGTACCTCTCTAATTGTTCCATCTTGCAGTGTTACCTTGATCTTCATGATTTTAGCCTCCGTTTCTCAAATATTGTTAGTTGTGAACGCAAAAAAACGCATCTCTCCCAGAAAGGGACGAGTGCGTTCAGCTCGTGGTTCCACCCTAATTCGACCTGTCATATAGACAGGACCTCATTGGTATCCGATATCGGGGATAAATCGGTGCCGCATACTACCGAAAAAACAAAGTTCTACGGATTCAGCGCCACGGCTACAAAGGGGTAACTTCACAACCGGTAACTGGAGAAGCTTGCAGCCTGGACTTCTCTCTCTGGACAGTTCGTGTAGGAAATCATGTCTTTGATCATTGCCATATTCTGTTGCTAGTTAATATTACTCAATAGTATTCGATAAAGTCAAGGGGGGAGGTGCACAGAAATCGGATGATCGTTTCTCCGCGGTCTTCATTTGCTTATTGGTAAAGGAAATGAGGATGGACTTGGCGAATTTATATTTCAACATGCTTAAGGGGGATTGTAATGCAGATTATTGCCATGCTGACGATGCTAATCGACCATATTGGCTATATCTTTTTCCCGGAGAATCTTGCTTGGAGATATGTAGGGAGAATAGCTTTTCCGATTTATTGTTATGGGCTTGTGCAGGGACATATCCATACTTCATCCAGACCTAAATATTTATTTCGGTTGCTCTTGATTGCGATTATTGCCCAGATTCCCTATAATCTAGCGCTAAATTCTGGTGGCTGGAACGTGGTGTTTACGTTATTGCTGTCAGCAATCGTACTGGTAATTTTGGACAAGCTGCCTTCACTATGGCTTGGTATACCTGTGGTAATTGCTGCTATAGTGTTAATGGATTATTACCCTATAGATTATAATGCGTACGGTTTGCTCTTAGTATTGATTTTTCGTTATACGAAATCGTACTGGCTTGTTGGAGCCCATCTGGCACTGAATCTTTTCTATATGTTTTATAATTATTGGGTTGTACAGATGCTCAGTATTTTACCTACCTTGCTGATTGCTTTTACGCCTTTAATTTGGGATCGCTTGGAGCGGCACCGGGTTCCGCGCTGGATGTGGTGGTCATTTTATCCTGCACATTTACTGATGTTGGCGATAGTTAAGGCTGTAATTTACAAGGATTGGGCTCAGATCGAATGGCGAAGTTTGTTGAATATCTAAACATTTTACAATAAAAGGAACTTTGATTTACAAAACTTACCTTAGCTGAGATAATGGATTGATTTCACAAAATAAGATGAAGGAGACATGCTATGAGTAGAGTTAAAGCGAAATTGAAGTGGTTTTTGCCTTTTGTCGCACTGATGCTAGTTCTTGCCGGCTGTCAGTCGGTAGGGGGGTTCGATGTTAATAAGGCGTTGATTGGGGATGTTGATGTTAAATCATCAGAATCCAGTATGACTTTTTCCATGAATGCTGAGCCCATAGAGGGAATTAGCGCGGAAGATAAGGAAATGGTTGATCTTATTAATTCTTTTTCCTTGAATATTAGTAAAGCTAAGTTACAAGATAATGGGAGTTTATCGGCCCAAGGAACTGTTGGTTATAAACAATTGAATATTCCATTCACCTTGTTTATGGACAAACAAACACTTGCTTTTACAGTTGAAGGAGCAAAACAACCGTTCTACTTCCCTGTACAAGGATACGATGAAATCTTAGGTGAAGTAGGCTTGGATACGGCAAAAGCTGAAGATGTCAGTAAGCTGTTGACGAAATTCGTTGTTAAGAATCTTCCAAATCCTGGCGTAATCAACATTACACCGGTTAGTGATGCTGTGTATGGTGAGCAGTTGAACATGACGAAGCTGCATGCAGAAGTGACTGGTGATGAGCTTCCTGCATTGTTAAAAGGCTTCCTGAAGTCTGTTTCCAAAGACACAGAAGGTTTTACTGAATTGGTGGGTGGTCTTTACGACTATCTGTACCCTGTGATCAAAGCTATGGATGAAGACGGTTCTGGCGATATTTTCAATCTGGGATTCGGAGATATTCCACTGGATGATAAAGAAGCTGTCGTAACTGTATTGCATGATGCTGCCAAATTGGCTGTTGATGCATTGCTGCTAGTATATGACAATCAAGTGGACAGTCTTTACAAATCAACTCCTGAGATGAAGACCGTGTTGAGTAAGGATACGAAGTTATCTGTTGATATATTCGTTGATAGTGCTCTGCATGTGCGTAAACAGAATGTTGATCTGAAAGTGGCGCTTCCGGGTACCGAGGATTTCCCATTGAAGAGCCTCTCGCTTAAAGCTTCCAGTCAGATTTGGAACATTGGCGGTGCTGTAACCGCTGATCCAATCAGCACTGAAGGTGCACTTGATATTTCTTCCGGACTTACACCTGGAGAGACTTTGAGAAACTTTGCCCCAGATTCTGATGTATATCGTATATTGAAGGATGATCTGGGCATTACGAAGAGAACCATTGTTATCGAACCTGATGACGAATATTATTACCCGATTGTAGACAAGAACACTACTTATATCCCACTGCGTTATTTGGCAGAAGATTTAGATGCTACTGTAGAATGGGATACGGCCAATCGTGCAATTAACGTTACTGATGGTGTGTACGGAGATAAACTGGTATTCAAAATCGGTTCTTCCGAAGCCTTGATTAACGGCACGGCTGTAAAGCTTGCCCAACCTGTATTTGTTGACGAGTATGGCGATGCATATGTATCCTTGCGTCTGCTTGCTGAAGCGCTTCATGCTACTGTGTCGGTAGATGAAGATGGTTGGATTACTATTGTACGGAAATAGTTGTATCTTAACGATTAATTAACACAATAAACCCAGCTTCCATCTGACGCATAAATGCGGGTGGAGGCTGGGTTTTTTATATGAAATGCATAATCCAGTTATTGCTTCGTTAATACCACCTCTAAAGCTATATTACTAAGTTCTTTGTCCTCTGTCATACTTTGGATGTATCCACCTAAGAAGCCTTCTTGTAGGCCTTCCCAAAGCTTGTAGCCTGGCATCGCTTTAATATCTTCTGAGGAGCTGCCGGCTGTCCCCGCGAAATATCTTACATTTAGCTTGGCCATTACCTCTGCCATCGATGCCTTTTCAGACTGCGTAAAGGAACTCTCCTTTAAACCATCCATAGCTTTGTTATAAGAGTTTGTAGCAAAAGTATCCTCAGCATAGGTCTTGAAGTTTAAAAGATTCTGATCTGTATTGCCATTAGCTTTAGCCCATCCCTCTACATTTAAGGGCGTTGCTTCATAATTGACGGTTCTGCTCAGGGGATCGAAGGTCATCGCTCCGTATTGATGTGGATAGACAGCCATTGCACTTGTTGCGATATCATAAATTGGTGTTTCTTCCGAAGAAGTTACCGGGTCTACCCGGATGTCCTGCATATGGATATGGCCTGACAAGACTAAATTAAGTTCATTTTCACGAAGTACCTTTATTGTTTCCTGACTGTTATTCAGTTTAAAGCCTGAAACAGACATAGAGGTGTGGCTTAGTAGATTGTGGTGCATAACCGTGAGAACAGAAGCATGCTCCTTGGCAGCCAGTTTAACAGAATTATCTATCCATGATAGGGTAGAGGCGGTCAGGCGTCCGTCCGTTTGGGGGAAACCGTATTTCTGATTGTTATGATATTGGCTGCTGTCAATCATAAGGAGCCATAAATTTGGCGATGCCTTAACGATGTAACTTAGTGATTCTTTATCACGTGATACAGCTTCTTTGTAACCGAAATCCTCATACATCTTGGTAAAGTCTTTGTCTGTAATGGAATCCGTAACAAGCTGCTTATCCCCGCTGAAGGATCTGGCCCAAGGATTAAATAAATCGTGGTTGCCTGGAATGACATATACAGAGGTTCCTTGTGCTTCGATTCGCTTTAATTTTTGGGTTAGCTCCTGATGGCTGCTGCGTTCTCCGTTATTTGTTAAATCTCCACTCAGGATGAGAAAATCAGGCTTCTGCTGCTCAGCGTCATAAACCAAGGTTTCAAGGATTTCATCACTGTAAGGCAGCATTTTTCCATCACCGCCAGTTACATATTTTTGAAAAGCTGTACCGCCATCCTGTAGCTTCTTATCTAAGAAGTGAGTGTCCGTTGCCACCCAGAAAGTGAGGGGGTGAAGATCATTCGGATCTTGTGCTGTTGAGGTTAAATTAGACGAATTTGTGTCTTTACAGCTAGTTAGAGCCAAGCTCATTGAAAGGAGCAGCAATAATGAGATTAAGGCTGATTTTCTATGCCGAACAAGGGCTTTCTCGCTTGGGAATTTCATGATTATAACCTTCCTTCTATACATTTGCTGCACTATTGTAGCGCATTTTAGCTCGTGGTGTATATCGGAAAAGGAAGAGGGCAGTTTCTAGCCCGCCTGAAGTGATTAATGATTAATAGATCAGGTGCATAATTAAGCCCATAAATGCGACAATAAGAGTTGGCAACGAATATATCCGACAAAATAAGTTGTGAATAACTGTTGTGTTTTCAGAAAAAAGGTGCTAAGATATACAAAAGTAAGTTACTAAAATTAATGGAGGTAGTTATTTTATGTCTAACAATTTCTTTGAAGCAGTAAAAGGAAGACGTTCCATATATGCCCTTAGTAAAGAATCTACGATTTCGGATGCACAAATTGTAGAAATCGTTGAACAAGCGGTGCTACATAGCCCAACTTCTTTCAACTCCCAAAGCTCAAGAGCCGTTGTTCTTCTTGGAGAACAACACGATAAACTATGGGATATCACTACAGAAACATTGCGTAAAATCGTTCCTGCCGAACAATTTGAAGGAACAGCGCAAAAATTAGCGTCTTTCAAAGCAGGTTACGGTTCCGTACTATTCTTCGAAGATCAAACGGTAGTGAAGAGCCTGCAAGAGAACTTCGCTCTATATGCTGAGAACTTCCCAATTTGGGCTAACCAATCCTCTGGTATTCTGCAATTTGTAGTATGGACAGCACTTTCTGAAGCAGGTGTAGGTGCATCCTTGCAGCACTATAATCCACTGATTGATGATGAAGTAAAAGAAGCATGGGGCATCCCGCAAGAATGGAAATTGATTGCTCAATTGCCATTTGGTAAAACAGTTACTCCTGCTGGTGAGAAACAATTCCAACCGATTGAAGATCGTGTTAAAGTCTTTAAATAAGTGAAATAAGCGTTTGAAACCTCCTTAACCAGGCTAAGTATGTATATAGACTGGTTAAGGAGGTTTTTGGTATGCCATGGAACAAAGAGGATTATCCAGAATCATTGAAGAACTTCACAGCACCTGTTCGCAATAAGGCAATCGATATTGCGAATGCGCTCCTCGAAGATGGTTATGAGGAGGGGCGGGCGATTTCAATTGCCACAGCGCAGGCGAAAGAGTGGGGGGAGAACCACGATAAACAAATCCGTAAAAAAGGTCATTAAGGCTTAATCAAAGGCCTGAACATAGAAATAAAAAAAGCAGGACAGCGTTTATTAACGCTTGTCCTGCTTTTTGACGGGCACAATTATTTAGTGGATTCATTTCCTGCTGCTGCGCTTGCAGTTGGCTCAGCTGTTGCAGCTGCATCTTCTTTAGCGTCAGTAAGTGTGTTCGTGATTTTTGCTTTTTCAGTTGTTTCTGACATCCAAGTGGAGGACAGAGTGGAAACCTTTTGCGAAACTAGTGTTTTACGAATTTCATCTTTCTTTTCTTCCAGTGTATAATCTTTAGCATCTTTATGGTCGGTTACTTTAATGATGTGATAACCATAATCGGATTTGACAGCATCACTGGTTTCACCAACTTTTAGCTTAAAGGCTACATCAGAGAATTCAGCTACCATATCGCCACGTTTGAAGAAGTCTAGATCTCCGCCATTATCCTTGGAACCCGTATCAGAGGATTTTTCCTTGGCAAGAGTAGCGAAATCTGCGCCTTCTTTCAGTTGTTTCAGAATTGCATCTGCTTCTTCTTTAGTCTCAACGAGAATGTGGGAAGCGCGAACTTGTTCTTCTTCACTGAAAGTAGCTTTATTTGTGTCATAGTATTCTTTGATTTCATCATCCGTTACAGTGACTTGTGGCTCAAGGATTTTACGCAGCTTTACTTGCAGCGGCATTTGCTTTTTCAAGTCGTCTACAGTCATTGAGCTTTGGGACAAAGCAGCATTAAAGGCAGCTTCTCCGCCGAATTGTGCTTTAAGATCTTCAAGTTCAGTGTTGATGTCTTCATCTGTAACAGTTACGTTAGCTTTTTTAGCCTCTTGATAAACAAGCTCAGTTGTAATCATAGATTGCAGCGTGCTTTCTCCGCCTGCTTCGATCAATTTATCATAAAGTTGTTCTTTTGTGATTTTTGTTCCGTTTACTGTTGCAACAGCTTTTTTGCTGTCGTCTTTTTGGACGACCAGAACAATGATTAGTGCTGCAGCTAATACGATAGAGGCAATCATCCAAGCTTTATTGCTTCTAGGAGCAGTCGGAGGTGTAGGTGGCGTAGCGTTGTTCGCACCGACTTTGTTCATTACTGGAATACTGTCTGCTTTTGTTGTATTCACAGGTTCCTCAGCAGCAACTTGCGCTACTTCAACCTCTTCATTGATAATCTCGGAAGTGTTCAATTCTTCTTCCGTGGTACTGTTGTTTTCTAAGTTCTCATTTCCATTCAGATCTTTTTTGTCCATTATTAGTAATGACTCCCTTCAATATAGGTGTTGCTTGTCTATTTACAACTTTAACAGAAATCCTAATCCTAAACCTTAAGAAAGTATAAAAAAAGGCAGGATCTTTTTAAGTTTCTATTAATAAAAAGCAAAAAGCCGGAAATGGCATCAGTAACATGCCCTTCCGGCTAATGGGAATAAGATGTCTACTTCAGTCCTTTCAGAAGATGACGAATGCTTTCTTGTTTTCGTCTTGGGACACGTACGTTTTTAGCATACAGGCCCATTTCACCGAAATAAATGCAGTCATCTGCGATAGAGCTGATCTTGTTCAGGTTGACATAACAGCCACCGTACACATGATAATAACTTGAATTGGACAACAATCGATTTAATTGCTCGGCAGTCATTCTCTTTTTTATGTTATAGTTTCTGCCGTGAAAAATGACCAAATCATGGTCCCCGACCTTAAAGAACAGAATGTCTGTTTCCACCTCGAAGTCCTCGTACACATTTCTGGCTTCCAGCAGGATGCTACTCATTCATGTTCCCCCTTTATACGGAATAAAAGACTAATGTTAGCGCTTTCATTATATCACAACAGTTAATCGTTGGAAAGACCCATTTTTGAATTGTTTCGTACATTTCTAACTTTATCGTTTGTAATTAACGTTTAAAAATTGTAGATTATATAGATGATCACATCTAATGAGTGTGAAGTAGCAATACTTTTGAGGAGGAATATAGAGATGAATGAGCAGAATAAGTTATTGCTGTTTACAGGTTCTTATGCAAGTGCCGCGGAAAGCGGAGTGCAGGTGTTTGAATTCGATGGAGCTGCAGGTGGTACGCTAAAGCTGCTGGATTCGGTGCAGGGCTTAACTAATCCTACCTTTGTTAATGTAGATACCGCTGAAAAACGTCTATATGCTATAGGAGAAAAACCGAATGGTGAGGGTGGAAAAGAAGGCGAGGTTGTTACCTTTGCCATTGATCCAAAAGACGGGAAATTGAGTGAACTGAAACGCATTCCCTCCATGCCTGCTTCTGGCAACCGTCAAACAACCACCTGCCATATCAATAGAGATTTGAATGATGAATACGTTGTTGTATGTAGTTATCATGGTGGAAGCGTTGGTTTGATCAAATTAAATGAAGAGAAAGCTGCGGATCAATTAGTTGATGTGGCCGTACATTCAGGTCATGGCCAGCATCCTGAACGGCAGGACCGCCCTCATCCCCATTCCGCTATTTTCAGTCCGGACGGGCAGTATGTGTTTGTATCTGATCTTGGGCTTGATTTAATTCGTGCCTATAGAATCAATAGAGAAACCAACAAGCTAGAAGTGCATGGTGATACGGCGCTGCATCCAGGAGCGGGACCACGCCACTTCACTTTTCATCCAGACGGAAAGTCTGCTTATGTAATTAACGAGGTGGATTCCACCATTACATCGTTTACATATGACAGTGCCGCAGGCACTCTGCATACTGTAGATACAGTGCCGACGCTGCCTGATGATTTTAACGAAGAGAATACTTGCGCTGAAATCGCCATTTCCAAGGACGGAAAATATCTGTACGCTTCAAACCGTGGGGCTGATAATATCGCTGTGTATGCTGTGGATAATGCATCTGCTAAGCTTACACATCTGGAATATGTATCTACTCGTGGGGGACATCCACGTCACTTCGCATTGACACCAGATGGAGCTTATCTTATCGTGGCAAATCGTGATGCGAATAACCTGGTTGTATTTTCAATAGAAGCGGCAAGTGGCCGACTCGAATTTACTGGAAATACAGCTGAAGTATCCAAACCGGTATGTGTGAAGCCCGTAAATGTTCCTGTATAAAGTTACTCCATTTGAAGAGTGAATCAGTGATCTTGGGAAATGCTAAAGGGAACACCGGATATAAAGTCCGGTGTTCCCTTTTTTTGAAAATAAAAGCCTGTGATTATCTGGTTGATGAGGTGAATGAGGGAGTAGACTATTTGAGCGAAACGGGCTTAAGAGGTACAATAGTGGATACTGCAGATTTGAATAGTACATTTTGCCTGCCATCACCTTGACCTTGTAAAGTGATTGTGAAAGCATCGTACGAGGTTACGAGCCCTTGCATTTTCACACCATTCGTCGTAAAAATCGTCACAGGCACCTTTGTGGAAATGAACTGGTTCAACAATCGTTCTTGCAATTTTAAACTCTCCACTTTGGCAGCACTCCATCTTCTGTGAATTTTTTTCTCTCAATAATTATAACATGGGTTAGTCCCTCACTGGAAATGAGATCAACAGTCACCTGAATAGACATGGAGGTATTTATGCTTTATTATCAGAACTGGTCTAGAGCTTTTCGCTTTTTTTTAGGGTTTGCTGCTTGTTTCGCCGTTATAGCTGTCCTTGTAAGTATGAATAAGGTATCAACCTTTGATAACTATATTATTGATGGGGTACAATCAGCGGAATCACCGGGGTTGACCTCATTCGCCAAAGGTTTATCTCTGATTGGTTCCTCTAAGATCGCTATTGGCCTATCTATCGTTACCATGGCACTGCTCTATTTTTTGCTGAAACACCGATTTGAATTAATCTTGTTCCTGTGGGTTGGATTAGGCTCACAGCTCTTGAATACAATAATGAAGTTATGTTTTCACAGAGAACGTCCGAATTTACATCGCATTGTTGAAGAGATTGGTTATAGTTTTCCGAGCGGGCACTCAATGGCAGCATTCTCTTTGTACGGCGTTATTGCCTTTTTATTGTGGCGTCATCTGCGGCGGAGGCATGAACGGGTCTTATTAATAATGTTCGCCGTATTCATGACCGTGGGGATTGGCTGGAGCCGTATCTATCTGGGTGTTCATTACCCGAGTGACGTAATTGGGGGATATATGGCTAGTGGCGCTTGGCTGATGTTGTCCATTTGTTTATTTCAAATCTACAAGAGCTCGCGTAAGAAGTAGGATAGATACAAAAACGGATATCTTTCATAACGCATGAAGATATCCGTCTTTATGTGTAAGAGGATTGTTTAAGGAGTCGTCACATGTTGTTCAGATGTTTTGCGATCCTGGAATTGCCCCATTTTGCTTATTCTTTGCTTCAGCATCGCAGGAAGTCCTGCTTTAAGCTTTTGGGCTTCATCTTTTGTCAGACGTCCTTCGGTGATGGCTTGATCCAGCCGTTGGTTTGCCGATTCGCAGAGCTTCTGAATATATTGATCTTCCGTCCAGCCTTTTTTCTCAAGAACAAGTTGCGGGAGCGTTTTGCCTGCTTTCAGGCTATTGATTAGCTCTGTACGATCCATTTCCAGCAGTTTAGCCGTTTCAAAAATAATGAAATGTCCACCAGCCCTAACCTTTCCGTCTTTTCCTGGATGGTGACCGTGACCTTTCTCTGAAGGATGGGCACCAGGTGCGGTGGCTGTAGGGGTTACTTTCTCAGCAGAAGCACTTCCGATTGGCGCAAGAGCTGGAGACAGGCTGAGAAAAATAACGGTCGTGAAAGTCATTAATCTTTTGATATTGTTATTCATTCAATCACCTCGTATGTTATGTGATAGGCACTACTCGAATTAGTATTCCCTGAAAGCTGAAAGAAACATGAGTGAGAGCTTAAAGGTTCTTAAAATTCATCAACTCCAGGCTGGGGTAATTAGAAGTACGAGGGTTCGCTGATGTTCATATTGTAGCGTGGGCTAATTTTTAGGAGGGATAGGTTTGGCTTTAGGAGCTCGCATATTTAAAACAGGTTTGGCCGTTACGCTAGCCCTGTATTTAGCTGTAATGCTTCAATTTCCTTCTGCCGTGGGTGCAGGGATTGCGGCGATTTTCGCTATGCAGCCCTCTATTTATCGCTCTTGGCGTTATTTTCTTGACCAGCTCACGACTAGTACAATGGGGGCCGTTCTGGCTTTACTCGGAGGGATGCTGTTATCCAACAGCCCAATAGCAGTCGGTTTGGTCTGTATTCTAGTCATTATGATCAGTATGAAAATCAACCGGGCGGATACGATAAGTCTTACGTTAGTTACTGTAATAACAGTGATGGAGGCTTCGGGTGAATGGCAATTCGCACTTAATCGTTTTTTATTAACTTTGACAGGTATTGTTTCTGCATTTCTAATCAATATTATTGTCGTTCCTCCAAAACCTCGTAAGCAATACATTAAGCAAATTGAGAATGTTTTTTCAAGCCTCTCTTTATTGCTGAGAACAGCGGTTTCTCATGAGATGAAGGAAAGTGTATTTCGTGATGAAAAAAATGCTTTGCATTCATCCATAAAATCGTTGGCTGATAAGTATGCATTATTTGAGGAGGAGCAGAAGCAGTTAAAACGGGCCAAGTATAGCCAGACTAGACAAATGGTTGTGTATAAGAACCTGTTAGCTTCTTTGCAAAAAGGTTACGATGTTCTCGAGGCCGTAGATCGGCATTATTTCCAGGCGGATCGGACCGAACATACAGATGCTCTATTTGATAATCATTTGGAACATTTAATCAAATATCATCAGCACATCTTACTTAAGTTTGAAGACAAATTAAAGCCCAATGCCAATGAATCCGAACCCTTGGGAGAAGACAATGATGAATTCCTGAATACCGCGATTTTGGGGTATAATGCAGAGAAAATAGGTCAGCTGCGTTTATATGTTGTGGCTGCTGCAATTTATGATTACGGATATCAATTGGAGCGCTTAGATAAAGTGGCCGATCAGATGAATCGTATAGCGGAGGATAAAGAATCTGTGCATGAAGCCTAAACATAACCTTGTGAAGAGCAACATATAAGCTTTGTAACAGCAAAAAATCCGGTTCCACAGGGACCGGATCATCTATTTAAGAGAATACTTGAAATCTCAAACTGAAATTGCTAAAATGATAAGATATCGAATAAGTATGCATTTAAAAACATAAATATGCAAATTTATCATATCATGATTCAAATGGAATGTCAACCTTCCAAAAGGGGATGAAATGTAGTGGATAACAATGAAAGTCAGTGGAAAGAGGAACAGGAACGGGTTGACGGAGTAACCAAGCTTTTGTCCGCCCATATTCGCAATTTATCAGAGGAGCTTGGACTTCATCGCAGTGATGTAGTGGATATGCGGAAAGACTTCTGGGAAGAGGTAACCGTAAACTTCAGTAGCCCGGATGATTTGGGAGAAACCTCAACAAGTCTTCGCCAACAGTCCCAAATCCTAAATGAACGGGAACGTCATCATTTGCAATCAAGCAAGGCGCTGAAAAAATATAAAAAGCTGGTTGTCTCTCCTTACTTTGGCCGAATTGATTTCACAGAGGAACCAACGGGCGGGCTGGAAAAGATTTATCTAGGGATTGGATCTTTGATGGAGGATGATGGCACCTTTTTGATCTATGACTGGCGTGCGCCTATCTCCAGTCTGTATTATGACGGAGCACCAGGTCCTGCAGCTTATGAAACACCTGGAGGATTAGTCTCCGGAACAATGAATCTTAAACGCCAGTTTGTTATTGCTGACGGTGTAATTGAAGTTATGTTTGACACTGGGGTTACGATCGGGGATGAGCTGCTGCAGCAGGTGCTAAGTCATAGCGCTGACGATCGAATGAAAAGTATTGTTGCTACAATTCAAAAAGAGCAAAATGCGATAATCCGCAACGACAAAAGCCGGATGCTAGTTGTGCAAGGAGCAGCGGGAAGCGGAAAAACCTCTGCTGCATTGCAGCGGGTAGCTTATCTTCTATATAAATACCGTGAAGTATTATCAGCAGATCAAATGCTGCTGTTCTCACCGAATCCGCTGTTTAACAGCTATGTATCTACAGTGCTCCCGGAGCTAGGCGAAGAAAATATGCAGCAAACAACGTTTCAAATGTATTTAGAACATCGTCTTGGACATGAATTCCTGCTGGAAGATGTCTTTAGTCAGACCGAAAGTTTACTTAATGCTCCTGAGGGTCCTGAGGTGGCTATACGCAGAGAAGGCATTGCCTATAAATCGTCCGTCCCTTTCCTTGATGTGATTCGGCGGTATGCTACGTTGTTGGAACAGGAGGGTATGCTTTTTAAGCCTTTAATGTTTCAAGGGAAAGCAGTGGTCAGTAAAGAAGAAATGGAACGCCAGTTCTACGCGTACGATCCTGCCATAAAGCTTGCAAATCGTGTGGATTTGATGATCCGCTGGCTGCTTAAGAAAATTGCAGATTTTACTCATGAGGAAAGAAATGCGAAGTGGGTCGAAGATCAGATCGAGCTGCTGGATTCCAGCGATTATCACCGTGCATATCAGATGTTGCGTCGGAAGAAGAAAGCTTCGCAGGATAGCTTTGACGATTTTGATACGGAAAAAGAAGTGTTATCTCGTTATGTAGTCAGCCAGCGGCTCAAACCCCTGCGGGGTTGGACTAAACGGGGTCGTTTTGTGGACGTTAAGGGCTTGTACAGCACGTTATTTACAGATCGCGAGCTTATGGTGCGCCTCAATGGAGATTATCCTTTACCAGAGGTGTGGGATGATATCTGTGAGCAAACATTGGAATCCATTGGAGTGAACGAGCTTGCTTATGAGGATGCTACGCCATTCCTTTATCTGAAGGAGTTAAGCCAAGGCTTCCGGACCAACACACTGATCCGCCATGTGATTGTAGATGAGGTACAAGACTATTCTCCATTCCAATTAGAGTTCATGCGGCGTTTATTTCCAAGAGCAAAAATGACCGTATTAGGCGACCTGAACCAGGCCATTTATGCGCAAGGTGAGGTACTGGGGGATTTGTCTAGTCTCGTAAGTATATATGGTGAAGAGAACACAGAAGTGATCTCGTTAACCCAAAGCTACCGTTCAACTTATGAGATCGTGGAGTTTACGCGGTCAATGATCCCTGGAGGAGAACGAATCGTACCTTTTAATCGGCGGGGAGAAGAACCCCAGATAAGTGTGGTATCCAGCGAGAAGGAGCTTCTGAATGCTGTGGAACAGGATATCCGCAAGCTGCATTCTGAGGGATATCATTATGTGGCGGTCATCTGCAAAACAGCGGAGGAAAGCGCAAGGGTTCATGCTGAACTGAATCGTAGCCTGCCGGTGAGACTTGTTACAAAGGAAACACCGAATTTTCAGAAGGGGACACTGGTTCTGCCTGCTTATTTAGCCAAAGGCGTGGAGTTTGATGCGGTCGTCATCTATGATGGCTCGGCTGAACAATATGGCAGAGAAAGTGAACGCAAATTGTTTTATACAGCGTGCACTCGGGCTATGCACTTGCTGCACATTTTTAGTCTGGGTGAACCTAGCCATTTTATACCGTCCGCTAATGTGGCATCTTTAAGCGCCGGGTCGCTGTAAGCATAGATTTCTTCATTTTAAGATCGTCCTTTCCGCAGCAGCGGAGGGACGGTCTTTTTGTTTTCATGAATAAAGAAGGGCGAACAAACCACAATAAAGAATGTTGTACACAATGACAAAGGTGGTCAGTTCATGAAGGAAAGAAAATGGGATCTGCTTGCCTTAGCATCAATCCCACTAATAATGACCCTCGGTAACTCCATGCTGCTGCCTATTCTGCCGCAGATCTCCAAAGAACTCGGCATTAGCGCTTTTCAAGTCAGTATGCTGATTACCGTGTATGGATTGATGGCAATTGTAATGATCCCTATTGCAGGTTATCTGTCAGACCGTTTTGGGCGAAAGAAGGTTATTCTTCCGAGTTTAATCATTGCCGCAATTGGCGGTGCTGTCTGCGTGGTGGCTGCTTGGTTTATGAAGGGGGTTAGCGCTTATTGGGTGATCTTAGCGGGGCGTCTGTTGCAAGGAATTGGTGCAGCGGGTGCTTTTCCAATTGTAATCCCCTTTGTAGGCGATTTGTTCAAGGAAGAAGAAGATGTGAGCAAAAGTCTGGGAATCATTGAGACCTCCAATACGTTTGGTAAAGTACTCAGTCCAATTCTTGGTGCCTATCTTGGGATATGGCTCTGGTTTGCTCCTTTTATTGCAATTCCCATTCTATGTCTAATTTCATTTTTGTTAGTCTTATTTCTGGTCCGAAAACCCGAAGCAAAGGATGAACCTGAGAAACAGGAACTTCGGGCGTTTTTATCTGGAATTGTGAGCGTTTTACGTAAAAAGGGACGTTGGTTGTACGCTATTTTTGCCATAGGCGGCATCTGTATGTTTGTGACCTTTGGTGTCCAATTCTATTTATCAGAAATGCTGGAAACTAAATATAAAATGCACGGGGCAACGAAGGGGTTTGTGCTGGCGATACCGCTTGCCCTCTTATGTCTGTCCTCCTATGGAACAGGAAAGATCATTGGTCAGAATAAAACGCTAATGAAATGGCTGGGTTTTGGGGGCATGGTGTTACTGACTGCGGCGATGATTTGTGCGGGATTCAACAAAGGCATTTATTTTTTAGTAGGGTTTATGGGTTTAGGCTGTGTTGGAATCGGAATTGTACTTCCCTGTATGGATGCTTTAATCACGGAGGGGATTGAGAAGGAGAACAGCGGCACAATCACCGCTCTTTATAGTAGTATGAGGTTTATAGGGGTAGCGTTGGGGCCACCGGTGGTATCGTTGCTGCTAAGCAGTGGGCATTGGGTCTTGTTTGCGTTGATGGCTACAGTAGGGGCAATTGGTGGATTGCTGACCTTGTTTGCAGTAACTCCGAGTAAGGGGGAAAAGGGGGAGCCAGGCGTTAAAGACACAGAGAAGATAATTCCTCCAATCTGGCCGAAACGTATTCGCCAAACCTCCTCAATGTCTCTGGATGGAAAAAAGGGCTATCCCTAAGCTGCGTTGCCGCAGCTTGTGGGATAGCCCTCTAGATAAAAGAATAAAAGATATTCTTAGGCTTGTGGAACAGATTCCCAATCCTTCAAGAAACGTTCAATACCGTTATCTGTCAGCGGGTGCTTCCAGAGGGTTGGCAGAAGTGAACCTGGGATTGTAGCGATGTGTGCACCAGCAATAGCTGCTTGCTCAACATGAGCAATGTTGCGGATACTTGCTGCAATGATCTCGGATTTCAAGTTGTAGTTAGTCAGGATAGTCTTCAGATCCTTGATCAGCTTCATTCCGTCAACACCGATATCATCCAGACGACCTACGAAAGGAGAGATATAAGTTGCGCCTGCTTTAGCAGCCATCAAACCTTGAGCCGCGGAAAATACTAGTGTAACGTTAGTTTTGATGCCTTTTTTAGTAAGCTCATAACAAGCTTCCAAGCCATCTTCAGTCATAGGGAGTTTAATTACAACGTTTGGAGCCCATTCAGCAATTTCGTATGCTTCTTTAAGCATTTCTTCTGCTGTAAGTCCGATTACTTCTGCGCTTACAGGTCCTGGAACGATTGCAACGATTTCTTTGATAACATCCTTGAACAATCTTCCTTCTTTAGCGATCAGCGAAGGGTTAGTCGTTACGCCATCCACTAGTCCTAGGCGAGTAATACGTTTGATTTCTTCAATGTTTCCGGTATCCAAGAAAAACTTCATTTTAAATTTCCTCCCTTGATTTCCATATGGATTGACAAGCAACATTCATATTTACATTATGAGACATGCAAATCAAAGTTTCAACTGTTATTTTGAATATTTCAAAATAACTTTATAGAATCAGTATTACCTGTATGCGCTGAATTTCAGATAATATAAGATTGGCTTAGGCCTCCCTCCATGATAATATATAACCGGAATTGTTATTTTGGAGTGGGAGGTGGGGATGGGATGATGTATGCGATATTGGTGATTTTACTTGTGCTTGTGCTGGCAGCAGCGGGATTCCTTACCTACCAAAACAGCAAGTTGGTGTCTAATCAGAAGAAACTCGGTACTTCATCAAGTGATCCTTCCCTTATGTATTCTATCTTTGACCAATCTAGTGCAGCTGGTGTTGAAGAACCTGAGGCCATTCCGTTATTTCAATACACTGTATTTGCGCGGTCGAATGGAGCGGTTGTTGTGAACAAGCCTGTAGCTTTGATTATTTTGTGCAGAGTTGCAGCGGGAAAAGGGGATTACTTATTGGCTGATGTCGAGCGTAATATGCTTGACAAGATTAGTAGACCAATGCCTTTGGATGCGTATTCAGAGCATAAAGCCTACTTACACAGGACGGCTAATCACACAGAAAAAGAGATGATTCTCAATCTAGAGGATGCAGTGAATTTACAATATACATAGAGTAGGGTGAAAAATATTGATTTTTTGATCTGCGCAAAGCATAATACAAATTTGGATATAAAAAAGAATCAAACAGCCGGAAGCAATCGTGTTTTATGTTAAACACAGCTACCGGCACATTGATTGGTAAAATAATGGATGGCAGTCAGCACTTAGGCATGATATCTCCCTACGGGTGCATTAAGCACCCATTCCAGCATCATGATCATATCTTCAATTCTAGTGAGCTGAGCTTGTAGGTTATCTTGCTGTGGGCTGTTCTCTGTTAATGAAGCTAATCTTGATTCCAGAGATCTGCGCTGCAGTGTCAATACGTTGATTTTAGATTGAATTTGGTTTTCGGTTCTCATCCGGAATCCTCCTGAACAATAGGTGATTTCAACATCATCATAGATCATTATAACGGATAACATGGGGGTAATAAAATGAGTATCAATGTTAAACAATTAGCCGCGGAAAAAGCAGTGGAATTTGTAAAAGATGGCATGAAGATCGGCCTTGGCACTGGATCTACAGCCTATTGGGCGATCAACAAGCTTGGTGAGCGCGTCAGTGAAGGTCTAAAAATTACCGCTGTAGCAACCTCCCGTGCTTCCGAAGAACAGGCGCGTGAACTTGGGATTCCAATCGTAGCTTTTGGAGATATTGATAGTCTGGACCTGACCATTGACGGAGCGGACGAGCTGGATAGTAGTCTACAGCTTATTAAAGGTGGCGGTGGCGCGCTGCTTCGGGAGAAGATTGTTGCGAGTAACAGTACTCGTATGATCGTTATTGCTGATGAGAGTAAAGTGGTAAACACACTTGGCAAATTCCCGCTGCCTGTGGAAATGGTTCCTTTTGCATGGGAATGGACTGTGGCTGAACTTGCCAAGCTGGGTTGCAATCCTGAATTGCGTCGTAGCGGAGAAGAGCTGTACAAGACAGATAACGGCAATTACATCGCAGACTGCCGGTTCGAAGTCATTGAGTCCGCACCGAAGCTGGCACTGACCATCCAAAGTATTCCAGGAGTTGTGGAACACGGCTTATTTATTGGAATTGCAGCAATGGCTATTGTGGGTAAAAAAGATGGAAGTATTGAAATTATAGAAGTTAAACCGGGCAATTGATCATTCGTAGATCTGGAGAATCCAGCAGATTACGGAAGCTGAGAGCATTGACACGGATAGGGCTGACTCTGTATAGTGCTACTGTTATCTATTGGATGTTCATCGGTTTTGGGCGTGAGATCCATACAGGTGGCCCGCTTCAGTACAATTTGATTCCATTACGTACGGTGTCACTTTATTTCGACATGAATAACGGGTTATCGCTGATCAGCCGGTTTGTGAATCTGCTTGGAAATGTTGTTGTGTTTATTCCATTTGGAATACTAATTCCACTTGCAAAGACACGGCCAATTTCTTGGAAAAGAATCTCTTTATATGCTGTTCCTTGCATCCTGCTTTTGGAGTCTCTGCAAATGCTGCTGCATGTCGGAAGCTTTGATATTGATGATCTATTGTTAAACATGTTAGGGATATGGACGGGTTACTGTATGTTTCGAATCGGGTACAGAAGCAACAGAGAAGGAGGAATGTGAACAATGTTGGTAGATCTTAAATCCCTTATTGGTTCGCCTGAGGTGAACGAGCTGTTGACGTATGCGGTCATTGATGACCCCAACGCGTTGGAGCAGACATCGTCTGAGTACAGCGAACAAGCCGGGCTGCAGTTATATGGCTGGGAAGAAGAAGAACTCCTGCTTGGTCTTGTAGGCTTCGAAGAAACCGAAGACGGTTCTTTGGACATTCGGCATATTGCCGTCTTGCCAGAGAATAGAGGGAAAGGTTATGCGCGGGGGATGATTCTGGAGCTGCTCGCTACTCGTCAGCCGCGTTATCTGGTAGCTGAGACTGAGGATGAAATCGCCGCAGATTTTTATCGCAGTCTAGGGTTCATGGTGTACAGCTTAGGAGAGAATGAAGCCGGAATTGAAATGTTAAGATGTGTATACGAAGTTGAAGAGACCGAGGAAGAGGACTAAAAAGTCTTTGAAGGTCATAAAATGGCAGGTCGAGAGGAATCTCGGCCTGTTTTTTTTGCGTTTTGCCTTTAAATGCCCGAAAAAAAGCCAATTGACTTTTATAAAAGCAGGTATTATAGTTTGACAATGAAACTGTTCGATAGTTGAACTATATTTTGGAGGTAGGAAGCTTTGGATAACGAAGTGCAACATTGGATCAATCGCTACATGGATGCTTATTTGATTGTGACAAGACAAGTAGCAGCAAGAATTAAAGATAGTATTGCGGCGGAGACAACGAATGATCAGTATCAAATTCTTCGGTTGATTAATGCTCAGGAACAATGTACGTCTACATATCTTGCTGAATCTTTTTGCGTGGGTAAAAGCTCCATTACTGCAATCATCAACAGATTGGTGCAAGCGGGTATAATCGAGCGAACTCGTGACGAGAATGATCGCCGCCAGGTGTATTTGTCGATGTCTGAGCACGGAAAAAAAGTTTTTGAAGCAGCGGAGACGCAGGTACATGAAGTGATTTCCCCGTATTTGTTTCATTTTGAAGAGAAGGATATTGAAATGTTCGTCATGATGTTCGAGAAGCTGGCGAATTTAATTCAGAATGATGATGGAGGGAAGAATCCATGAAGACGATTCTAAAAGCAAGATGGGCGGTTATCGCAATCTGGCTCGCTGTGGCCGTAGTTTTGGTCATGACGGCCCCTTCGTTCTCTGATCTTGTCCGTGAGAAGGGGCAGGTTACTGTACCTGATGGCTATTCCTCATCTAGAGCGGCAGAAATCTTAAAGGAAGCGGCGAATGATAAGGGCGGAGAGACACTGCATCAGGTAGCTCTTGTATTCAATAATCCAGAGGGAATCGGAGCCAATGAAACAGCTAGTATCCAGCAGGGCGTTGAGAAGTTGGCTGCGAATAAGGAGATGCTGCAGATCGATTCCATCACCGATCCTTTTTCACAAAGTGAGCTTAAGGATACGTTGATTGCCAAGGATGGTAAGACGATAATGGTGGCGTTGTCTATCAAAGGCGGAGGAGAGTCTGTCACCGCACTTCCTGATAAAGTGGATGAA
This sequence comes from Paenibacillus sp. FSL H7-0918, assembly GCF_038007025.1. NCBI lineage: Bacteria > Bacillati > Bacillota > Bacilli > Caryophanales > Paenibacillaceae > Paenibacillus > Paenibacillus sp. FSL H7-0918. Next base: position 997,353 of record NZ_JBBOWJ010000003.1, on the reverse strand, counting down.
TTACTCTCAGATGTTAAGGCGGATCATTATTTAACCAGTGAGGGTTTGATTACTGAGGATATGATTGCTAGCTCGGAAGCCGGGCTTAAGAAATCGGAATATATTACGGTAGTCTTTATTTTACTTATCCTGTTCGTGGTGTTCCGTTCGTTCGTGGCACCGTTTGTTCCGCTACTGACGGTAGGACTCAGCTATATTGTTTCTCAGTCCGTTGTGGCTTTTTTAGTGGACCGTTATGATTTTCCATTATCTACATTTACTCAAATCTTTATGGTTGCGGTCATGTTCGGGATTGGTACGGATTATTGTATCCTGTTAATCAGTCGTTTTAAAGAAGAAATGATGACAGCAGAAGATACCAAAAGTGCTATTATTGCAACCTACCGTAAGGCTGGGGGAACGGTGTTCTATTCCGGACTTGCGGTATTCGTAGGTTTTGTAGCGATTGGATTATCCAAATTCATTCTGTATCGCTCGGCGGTAGCCGTTGCCGTGGGGATTGCGGTTATGCTGCTGGCGCTTGTAACCATTGTTCCATTCTTCATGGCGGTACTTGGCAAAAAGCTCTTCTGGCCTTCACGCGGCAAGCTGGAGCACAGTGAGAGCCGTATTTGGGGAGCAGCAGGTTCTTTTTCCTTAAAAAGACCATGGGCCGCGCTGCTAATTGTTGCAGTAATCGTAGCTCCGTTCCTTGTTACCTATAGCGGAAAGCTGTCCTTCAACAGCTTGGAGGAAATTGGCTCAGAATATGCCTCGGTAAAAGGATTTAACATCATTTCGGATAGCTTCGGGCCGGGTGAATCCATGCCTGGCAAGATCGTAATCAAAAATGATGATCGGATGGATACTTCAGAATATCTTGGACTTGCAGAAAAAATCAGCCGCGAGCTGGAAAAAGTGGACAGCGTAAAATCGGTGCGCAGCATGTCTCGTCCAACGGGAGAGCTGATCAGTGATTTCTTAATCCCGAATCAGGTGGGGACTTTATCTGACGGTCTGGATCAGACCAGTGAGGGACTGACCAAGATTCAAACGGGATTGTCTGAAGCTAGTAAACAGCTGAGTGAAAATGTACCTAAGCTTACAGAGGCTGCTCAAGGCAGCGCTAAGCTGACGGAAGGCACAGCAGAACTGAAAGATGGAATCGTCGCGTTAGGCGATGGGCTGGCACGTATTGAGAGCGGAATAAAAAGCGGCTCAGCTGGTGCAGGAGAAATCAAAGCAGGACTTCAACAGGCAGCTGCTAGTGCCAAGCAGCTTGCGGATGCCAATACGAAGCTGTTGGAGGGATATAAAAAAATCGGCAGCGGTTTAACTGCGCTGAATCAAGGGCTTGGGCAGCTTCCGCAGCAGCTGCAAGGTGTGGCAGAAGCGTTGAAGGGACTGGATGGTTCTTTTAATGGTCTTGAGAGCAGTTATCCGGAAATTCTGCAGGATGTTAATTACCTGACCATTAAAGGCACCGTAACGCAGAGTGGTACTGGGGCAGCACAGCTGGCAGCGGGTCTCGGGCAGATCTCAGAGCAGCTTAAAGGAGCAGCAGCTGGCTTAAATGAGGCGAATGCTGGCTATGCCAAAGCTTCGGCAGGGCAAACCGCACTCGCACAAGGTTTAGCTAAGCTTGTTGCGGGCATCGGTCAGCTGCAATATGGGCTGGAGCAGGCCGCAGCAGGCCAAGGACAGATCGTAGATAAAATTCCATCCATTACTAGTGGACTAGATCAATTGCAAGGCGGACAGCAGCAGCTTGCGGATGGTTTTGGTCAATTAACTGGGCAGATAGGAGCCTTAACTACTGGTTTAAGCGACAGTGCAAACGGCCTGAAACAAATTACCAGTGGGCTGGGCTCTGCACAAGATTATTTGAATCAGATTCAAGCGGCTAAGGATGATGAGCTGAGTGGATTCTTTGTACCGGCTGAGGCTCTTGAAGCTGAAGGTATAGAGCAGGTATTTAATACCTACTTGTCTGACGACCGTAAGGTAATGACGCTGGATGTAGTATTCACTGAGAATCCATATAGTTCAGAAGCTATTGACAGTGTTGATGATATTCAAGCAGCAGTAGATCGTGCAGTGAAAGGAACGAAGCTGGAAAATGCAGAGTCTGCAATCAGCGGGGTTACAAGCAGCCAGAACGATTTACGTAATATTTCCAACGAAGACTACACACGTACAGTAATTTTGATGCTGGGTGGGATCTTCATTATCTTGGTGTTGCTGCTTCGTTCAATCGTAATGCCGATTTACCTTATTATTTCTCTTTTGATTACTTATTTTTCAGCATTGGGTGTTACAGAGGCTATATTCGTTCACCTTCTGCACTTTGAAGGGATTACCTGGACAACGCCATTCTTCAGCTTTGTTATGCTGATTGCACTTGGTGTAGATTATAGTATTTTCTTAATGGCCCGCTTTAACGAATATAAAACATGGGATGTACGGGAAGCGATCCTGCATGCTATGCGCAATATGGGAACAGTCATTCTTTCGGCGGTAGTTATTTTGGGCGGCACCTTCGCATCGATGTACCCTTCAGGGGTATTGTCGATGATGCAGATTGCAACAGTGGTGCTTGTAGGGTTGGCCTTGTATGCACTAATCTTCTTGCCGTTTTTTGTTCCTGTTATGGTGCGGATCTTCGGCCGTGGGAACTGGTGGCCATTTGCGGTCAAACAAAGTGGAGAACCCACTAAACAAGATGTAAACATGTAATCACTCTACACAGCAAAAAACCTCTAGTGTTTGCCTAAATAGGCGGCTAGAGGTTTTTTTGTGAAAATATAAGTACAAAGTTTATTTCATTTTGGCAAAAAAGCTACGTAACGCCCAGCCGCGTTCTTGCCGTTTTTTATATTTGGGTAGCGAACGGTAAATGGCGGTGGATTCGTCGAAAGCACGTTTAGCATCCTCAGTTCTGCCCAGTGCTTTGTACATGGAGCCGGCTAAATAATAGGCTTCACTAGAGGAAGATTGAATCTCTTGAAATTGAGTAACGTAATGCAACGCTTTATCGTGATTTGTATGGCGAAAGGTTTCCGCTAACCGAAGATATGGCTGACCATATTGGGCTTTTCGGTTGATTTCTAGACCTCGAAGCATCTGATCTTCGCCTTCTTCCAAAGCGCCCAGCTTAAGATTCACATGACCCAGCTCCACCCAATATTCGGCAGATTGTTCGTAACGGTCTTCGATCTGTAGCAGGATATCCTTGGCTTCCTTGTATTTTTTACGTTCTGACAGATTCCGGGCTAAATCAAATTTAGCAGAAACATCATTTGGATTCAATGATACTGTTGTGCGCAGCTTGGAGATTTGCCGCACCCGTTTGAAGGGCTTTGTAATACTAGGGAAAATTCCCACGTATCGCCGATCTAAGAAATATAAGATAACAAGCAGGATGAATAAAGCCAGAAAAGGGTTGCCTACTAATCTGAAAAGCATCATAATACCTATAAATTTAAGCATGATTTCCCTCCATGATCATTTGGTTCCGGTATTGCGGTTGAATAAGAGTAGATCTAAGGCAGCGTAATTATATCATAATTCAAACCAATCTGAATCCCGGGATTTAAGATAAACTACAACTTTTGTCAGCTTTATAGCGTCTTAGTGTAATAGAAATAATAATTACAATAATATCATAAGAAGGGAAAATCAAGATGCACTTATTTTCAAGGAAGCTAAGGCTGTTTAGTTTGTTGGTTTGTTCAAGTCTGGTGACTGCATTGTCTGTCCCTCAAGTTATAAGTGCAGCTCCATCACCTGGGAAGTTGGGTGGGATTAAGGAGATTGTTGCTTCGCCTGGTTTTTGGGGTGGAAGCTCTTTTGCGGTGGGAACTGACGGAGATGTTTGGTCCTGGGGGAGTAATGTTTTTGGTCAATTTGCTAATGGTACCGCCGGGCCTGAGGGGTGGACGATTACTCCCCATAAAATAGCTGGGCTTGAACATACGAAACAGCTGGCGATCGGCGAAGCGTACTATGTAGCGCTGAACGAAGACGGTACGGTTAAGGCTTGGGGAGATTATCGGGATAAGAGTGTAGCAGAAGCTGGCAATGGGGCAAGTGCTAAACAACACAAGGTTCTGCTTCCTCAAGGGATCTCAGGAATGAGTGATGTGGTTAGTATATCGTCAGGATTGCATAGTGCATTAGCTTTGAGAAACGATGGAAGTCTACTCCAGTGGAATCCTCCAGAAGCTTCAGATGTGGGCTATACAGAGCTGCCTGCTGCCACTAAGGTACAGGGTTTGAGCGAAGTGAAGTGGATCGGAAGCAGTATTTATCATGCCGCCATTCGAACTAACGGTACGCTGTGGATTTGGAGTGCTATCCCGCAAACAGAGAACACGAATGTGATGAAGAAACCGACCCCAGTTAAGGATTTATACCATGTAAAGTCCGTCTCTATGAGCGATCTCAGTATACTGGCTTTAACCGAGAGCGGGAGCGTCTGGGGAACAATTGACAGCAATAATTATAACGAAGTCACGATGAGCAAGATGCCAGGTCTTACGGATATTGTATCTGTCCAGACGAAAAACGGGTTCAATCTTGTTGGCAATAAAAAAGGAGAATACTGGGTATGGAAAGCTGGTACCTCACTACAAGGTCTGCAAAAGATTACAGCCGTAAAAACGATCTCAAAACTTACGCTGGATTTAGACAACTTTGCAGCTGTTAAAAATGATGGCACCGTGTGGACTTGGAGTACCCAACCATCAACCGACAACCGTTTAGTTTTTACGCAGCCTAAGTTAATAAAAGGATTGAGTGATCCTGTTTCTTTTGCCATGGGTGAGAATAGTAAGTATGCAGTCCTGAAGGATGGAACAGCTGTGGCTTGGGGAACAAATAGGTTTGGTCAACTCGGAATTAGCGCGGTTGATTCACGTCCTTTTACTATATCTCCTATTTTAAAGCCTGTTACTGTAATTGTAGATGGTCAAAAAATGGATTCCGCACAGTCTGCTATTTTTATGGATGGAAGTGTAAAAGTACCGATTAGGGATGTAGCAGAAAGTCTGGGATATACCCTGTCTTTGGAGGGGGAACTGACGTTGACGAAAGCTGGGAAGAAAATTTCATTACCATCAGCAGAATCCATTAAAGTAAGCTATACTTCTCTAGTGCCAGCAGCGGCTTTGGCCAAAGCTACAGGTCTATCTGCGGAGTGGAATAGTACGCTGTACCAATTAACATTACAAACAAAAAGATGACTTACATTTAACACATATATTAATATTCTGAGGTACAATAAGTGAATTAATCTCAATTTCACCATAATAACCAGTCTGGAGTGATAGGAATGGCTTTTACAATATGTGTGTTTGCCGGATCGAATCCAGGTCTTAACTCTGAATATACGGAAATGGCTAGGGAATTAGGTTATCATATAGCGGCACAAGGCTGTAGGTTGGTCTATGGAGGTTCGCGGAATGGCCTTATGGGACAGGTTGCGGACGGGGTACTCGCTAATGGTGGCGAAGCTGTAGGAATTATGCCAGTGGATCTTTTTCAAGATGAAATCAGACACTCCGGATTGACGAATCTGATTGAGGTCTCTAGTATGCATGAACGTAAGGCGGTAATGAGCGGTATGGCGGATGCTTTTATTGCTTTGCCGGGAGGTCTTGGAACCTTCGATGAGCTATTTGAAATTCTGTGCTGGATGCAGATTGGTATTCATCAGAAGCCTATAGGGCTGCTGAATGTTCGAGGTTATTTTAATCCACTGCAAGCCTTGATCTCCCATAGTGTGGCTGAAGGTTTTGCACCAAAAACTGCACTTCAAATGCTGCATATGAACTCAGAACCCGAATATCTGCTTGAACTGATGAGAGGGCGAGTGGATCATAATAATGATGAGAAGGGGAAAGCAAGGTTCCCGTCTCAGCGCTAGATTCAAGGTTTCCACTGCTCTAAGGTGCGAATAATTGGTTTAGCACGCTATTCACAATAAGGACGCAAACACTTCACGGTGTCTACGTCCTTATTTTTTATTTTCTTTTTGTTAAATTATTCAGTAATAGGGGGAAGGTTTATGATTCGAAAATTAGGCTTTGCGGCTGACGACCGTCTGTTAATAATTAATGCCGACGATTTCGGAATAACTAAAGGAACTAATGAAGCTATTGTTAACTTATTTGAAGGAAAAGCTATAACATCCACATCTATTATGATGCCTTGCCCAGACTCAAATGACGCTATGAAGATAATTAATTGGAAAGGAATAAAGAATATTGGAATTCATCTAACGCTAACGAGTGGCGAGAAATATCCGTATCAACCAGTATTCAAAGAAAAAATCTTGAGTAGCTTAATTACGGGGAAAGGGGATTTTCATCAAGATGCCACTCTTCTGGAAAGAAACGCTGCTGATGACGAGATTAGAATAGAGTTAGAATCGCAAATCCAAAGTGCAATCGTACAAGACATTGATCCAACTCATCTGGATAGTCATGGGGGGAGTATTATGGGGTTATACACTGGGCGAGATTTTTTAGAAATAATATTTGATTTGTGTGAAAAGTACCGCCTGCCCTTTAATTTACCTATTAGGATATTAGAACAACCCTTTTTTAATAATGATCAGTTGAGATTGTTTCAAAAAAGAATTTCTTCAGCAAAAGAAAGGGGGATTTTATTAATCGATGATATAATTTCTCTTCCTTACTGTTTTTACCCTGCTGCGGAATATAGCAAAATGAAAATGAGATTAACTGAATTGTTAAAGAATTTAAAACCTGGAATAACACAGTTAACTATACATCCATCTAAAATAACAGATCAATTAATAGCAATAACGAAATGTTATACAGAAAGAGAATTGGAATATCGTCTTCTAAATGATATTGAAATTAAGGAATTGATTATTAATGAGGAGATTAAACTTATTTCGTGGAAAGACATACGTGATTTACAAAGATGTATTTAGCATATTGTAAAGGGTGCACTTTTTCATTTTTTAATATGAATCTGATAAAACTGTTTAAACTTTGGAGAAGATGGGTAAATAAGCCGTAAGTAACCAAGCAGAAATGTAAATTTCAGGAACATCACGGAAGGAGGTTGAAATCCAATGAATGTGATCGTACATAATCTTATGGCTTACAATCATCAGTTTTTTAGACCTCAGCCCGTGGTCAATCCCAAGCAAGGAAAAGCAGACAAGAAGAGAATGAGTTTCCAGGAAGTTCTGAATGAGAAAATGAAAGCGTACAGCACCTACAACAAAAATTAAAGATGAAAGCTATACCCTATGTCTGTTAAAGAAAGCCGGAACGCGATGATCCTAGAGATCATTGCATTCCGGCTTTCTTTAGGGTCTAACCTCAAAAAATTCGCAGCTCTTGCGTGAGTAGTAAGTCAGATCACTAACTCTAGATTGAATAACAACATCGAAATCAGTGAAGCGGACAACGGTTGCTCCTGAATTTACTAAATGATCGTCCTGAAATACACGAACAGGTAATTTGCGGTCAACGGCTTCTTGGAAATCGCTGTCGCTTAGCAGCGGGCGGTTAATGGGCATGGGAAATAACTCCTTTGATCATGTAATGAAGTAAGAAATAAAAATAGTATACCTGGGGAAGCACAAGAAATCCAATTTATGATGAAGTACACGTATTCTGTGAGGAACATATTTGGACGAAATTTTATACTCCCTCCTTAGACATAACATAAATATGAATGGTTTCGTAATTATTTCCACCATAAATCGGAAGTTTACCTCCTCAAAAAAAGAATTTAAACCCTGTACACTAATTCTTGTAAGAGAAACCTTTGAAAGGGGTACAGGGGAATGAATAAAGTAAAACACTTGGCGCTATCGTTAGTCGCTATCATGCTCGTAGGTTCACTGGCAGCATGCGGAGGCAACAACGCCGAGAACAACAACACATCAAACAAAAATGCAGGTAACAACGCAGAAAGAACTAGTGAACCTACTAAGGATGAGGGAACAGAACCGGCTGAGAAAATCGAACTTTCTTTCTGGACACTGGGCAACGTGAACTACGAGGATTTAGCGAAGGAGTACACTAAGGAACATCCAAACATTACGATCAAAGTGCAAAATACCGGTGACCAAACCGCTCACCATAATAATTTGACCACTGCTTTGTCGGCTGGATCGGGTGCGCCTGATATTTTCCAACTTGAAATCGGTTTCATGGAACGTTTCATCAACGCTCAGGACAAGTTCTATAACCTGAATGATCTGGGCGCCAAAGATATTCAAGCCAACTATCTGGATTGGAAATGGAAACAAGCTTCTTCCGTAGATGGCAGCTTCCAGCTAGGTCTTCCAACAGATATCGGTCCAACGGTTGTATATTACCGCACAGATTTGGCTGAAGAAGCTGGACTGCCAAGTGACTCAGAAGGATTCGGCGCTGCTATTGATACTTGGGATAAGTTCGCAGCTGTTGCCAAAGCTTTCAAAGAGAAAACAGGCAAACCATTTGTAGACCTTACGGATCTTACCTTTAATGCTTTGCGTGATCAATCTGCTGATGAAATCTATTTCAGCAAAGCTGATGGCAGCTTTATCGGAGATACCAATCCGCAAGTCAAAAAAGCTTATGATTTCACGGTTAAAGGTATTCAAGAAGGCTGGATCAGCAATGTTATGCTCTGGTCTCCTGAATGGGGTCAAGGCATGAACGACGGTTCATTTGCAGTAGTTATGGGACCAGCTTGGATGGCGGGAAATGTTAAGAGTAATGCTCCAGACTCCTCTGGCAAATGGAAAATTGCTCAGCTTCCTGAAGGTGCTGGTAACTGGGGTGGCTCGTTCCTGACGCTGCCAAAAGAAGGCAAACACTCGAAAGAAGCTTATGACTTTATCGCATGGATGGATAACAAGGAAAACCAACTGGAATCTTTCAAAACCAAAGGCCTTATGCCTTCCATTCCTGCCCTGTATGAAGATCCTGCATTCGTAGATTTCAAAGATGATTTCTTCGGTGGACAACAAACCGCTGTAGAATTCGGTAAAGCAGCAAACCGGGTAAAACCTGTATACTACGGTCCGCTTCATGACCAAACCGATACTTTCTTCAAAAACGCCTTGAAAAATGTGTTGGAGAAAAAAGCAGATCCGACCAAAGAATGGAACGAAGCAGTAAAACAAGCGAAAACATTGGCTGAACGCAGCTAAAAGCCTATGAAATTCAATTTCTAGAAGGTCCGGATTCATAGAGTGAAACATTCTCTGTGAATTCGGATTTACACGTTAGATTACCTGGAGGTGTGACATGGCACAACCTGTTATTTCAAGTCCGCATGCCGAGAGCAAGCGCCGCTTTTTAACTGAACAAAGAAGGAGCCGCATCACTGCTTACACGTTTATTTCGCCCTTTTTTATTCTGTTCTCGATATTTGGACTATATCCGATCTTTTTCACGATCTATCTCTCGTTCTTTAAATGGGATGCCCTGAATCCTATGAAATTTGTAGGGTGGAAAAACTATGATCTGGTCACAAGTGATCCGACCTTTTGGATTTCTTTTAGCAACACGTTAATTATGGGGCTTATGGGTACTGTTCCACAGATATTACTAGCTCTATTGATTGCTGTTTTGTTGAATTCGGCGATGACTCGCTTTAAGAAGACGTTCCGGGTTTTATTTTTTATGCCTAATATTACGTCTATCGTTGCGGTTACGCTCGTGTTCAGTACACTGTTTGGCAACAACGGAATGATCAACTGGATACTAAACGGCTTGGGACTGGATAGTATGGCCTTCAACTCTGGCTGGTGGGGCGTTAAAATCGCCATTTCTACAATGGTAATGTGGCGCTGGACGGGATATAATGCCATTATTTTTCTATCAGGCTTGCAAAGTATCCCTACAGATCTATATGAAGCGGCACGTATTGACGGTGCGAACAGAAGACAACAGCTAACCTTTATAACGTTACCGCTATTGAAGCCATTCATTGTATTTGTTACCTTGCTTTCAACTATAGGTGCCTTGCAGCTGTTCACTGAGCCTTATGTATTTTTGGGCCAAGCGGGAACTGGATCTACACGTCAGGAAGGAATCACTATGGTTACTTATTTGTATAGCGAAGCATTCCGCAACGGATTTTTTGGTACGGCAGCAGCTACGGCAGTCTTGCTGTTCCTGGTCACGATTATTTTCTCTGTCCTCAATATGCTGGTCTCAAATCGCATGGGTGGAGATACGGGAGGGGGTAAAGCGTGAGTACGCTGCGTGTATTTAAAAAAGATCCGGATGATCTAGGGATCATCGGCAAGTTAGGATTTTATCTGCTGTTGATTGTTGGTGCGCTCGTGTCCATCTTTCCTTTCTACTGGATGTTTGTAGTTGGCACTAATGACAGAGGCGCAGTATTCCATGTGCCACCTTTGCTTACGGTTGGAGACCAGTTTTTTGAGAATTTCCAGCGGGTACTGGACAAAACAGACTTCTTTCAAGCCTTGGGCAACTCATTATTTGTCTCATCTATGGTTACAATATCAGTCGTGTTTTTCTGTACACTGGCAGGTTATGCCTTTGCCAAATATGAATTTCCGTTTAAAAATTTTCTGTTCTACTTTGTAATTGCTACATTATTTGTGCCACAGCAGCTTGGTGTATTACCTACTTACGTAATTATGGCCAAGCTCCACTGGATAGACTCTTTCAAGGCACTTATTGTTCCGGCGATGGTTAATGCCTTCGGGATCTTCTGGATGCGGCAGTATATCACTACAGCTGTACATACGGAATTGATTGAAGCAGGTCGGATCGATGGCGGCGGACATTTCCGGATCTTCTGGAACATCGCTATCCCGGTCATTACTCCAGCTATGGCTACACTAGGTATACTGAATTTTATGACCGTTTGGAATGACTTCTTCTGGCCTTTAGTGGTACTGAAGAATCAAGAGCATTTCACAATTCAGATTGCGCTCCAACAGCTGTTCTCCAATCGCGATGGTCTAGACTACGGAATGATCATGTCAGCAACATTTACGGCAACCTTGCCACTGCTGATTGTATTCCTGTTATTTAGCCGCTGGGTGATTGCTGGACTTACTTCAGGAGCTATTAAGAGCTGATCTTACTTTTTGATCTTTACAGGGAATAGGCGGTTTTGTGAAGAATACTAGAGGACAGAGACAGCAGGGGGAAGGGGAATATCATGAAACTCCGCCGTAAAATCTTGTTCGCTATTATTCTTCTCGTCTTTATTCCGGTTATTCTGATGGGGATCGTCACTTACGTTAATTTTTCTAATGCAATGGAGAAAAAATCAAGCAACTTCTACTGGATTTCACTGCTTGAAACGGATCGAAAGCTTAAATTCGCGCTTAGTGAAATCACCTCGATCACGAATTCAAAAATTACGCAGCCGGTTGTTCAGCAATCACTGAAGCAGAAGAACTTTGTAATCACTTATGATCGAAAGCAGGAGCTTAGCAGTTATCTCATTGATCATCCAATGATTACTTCATTTAGTTTTTATAGTAAAGATCGTTTAATTTATCAATACAATGCATCGATGTCTTTTGAGGACTTGAAGAGACAAAGCTGGTTTGACGCGATGGAAGGCGCCGAAGGGCGGCCCGTGTGGTCAGGACCGGGAGAAAATGACTCGGAGATCTCCGGCAATCCGGTACTTGTACAAGCAAGAGTAATCAAAGATTCATATTCTCTCGAAGATATCGGATATCTGGTTGTTAATGTAAAACCTGATTTATTGGATCAGATTTTCTGGGAAGCAGCAACCCTTAAGAAGGGGGATATTTTGCTGGTCAACAAGCTAGGAAATATCGTTTTTAATAAATCCGGTGAACATATTGGACAACGCACAGAGTTCCCCTTTTTACAAAATGATTATGCTAAGGAACATGACTATTACATCGACAACTATCAGGGGGAAAAATCACTCATAACCTTCCTACCTTCTCATAATGCAGCCTGGTATTTAGTAGCCATTACACCTATGAATCTCATCTCGTCAGAATCTGTATCCATCCGGAATATTGCGATTATTTTAAGTACAGTTTCGCTGTTATCCGCCATTTTGTTCGACCGCTATTTCGTACGGAGGCTCGTTCATAGTATTAATAGTGCGGTTAACGGGATGAAGCGGGTGAAGCAGGGGATATTTACGCCGATCACTACACCCTATCGTGCTGATGATGAAAGTGATTTGCTGATTGATGGCTTTAATCGGATGAGCACGCAGATCAATGAACTGCTTGTGCAGGTGGAGACTGAGCAGGGTCGTAAGAAGGAAGCAGAAATGCAAGCGCTAATGGCGCAGATTAACCCTCATTTTATTTATAATTCACTCGAATCGATTAATTCGATGGCAGTGCTGCAAGGCAATAAAGATATTAGCAAAATGGTCATCTCACTCGGCAAGCTGCTGCGAATCAGCATCAGTCAGAATCAGGAGCTGATTCCGCTGCATATGGAGTTCGAGCATGTCCGTCATTATTTGGATATCCAGAAGTTTCGTTTTGAAGATAAATTCTCTTATGTTATAGATCTTTCGGATGGTCTTAGGACGTTCATGACACAAAAGCTGATCGTTCAGCCGATTGTTGAGAATGCGCTGTATCATGCGATTGAGCAGATGGAGGACCCAGGGATCATTGAGATTACGGCCTATGAAATGGGCATGGATATGATCATTATCGTAAAAGATAACGGACCCGGCTTTGACCTTGCCAAGATGATGAGTCTTTGGGATAACGAGGGAAGTGCTCAGAAGAAATACAGTGATAGCGGCGTGGGGCTTAAAAATGTGCATGAACGCTTGAATATTCGGTTCGGCAGTCCATACGGCATACTAGTGTGTTCATCCCCCGGCTTTGGTTCAACCATCCGAATCCGAATACCAAAAATACTGCCGTAATCGACCGTACGGAAAGAAAGGGGGAGAATGTTATCAAAAAATGGTTATTGAAATGGGGCTGGATGTGGTTATATCTAGTGCTGATTTCGGGTGCGGTTTTATTTATAACTTTAGGAAAGCAAGAACCCATTGAAGATGATTCACCAGAGAAAATCACATTAACTTTCCGTCATTTCTGGATTAAAGAGCATGATCGGCCACTGTTGACTATTTATGAAGATATCGTGGACAAATACCAGTTAGAGCATCCAAATGTGAAAGTTAACTTTGAAGGTGTGGATCAGACGTTGCACCGTGATCAAAAGCTGAAGAACGAGATGGTTACTGGCACCCCGCCAGATATGTTTGTTTTGTTCGGTGGAGCGGAAATTGAGCCCTATGTGCGCTCTAAGCGTCTGATTGATCTGACGGATTTCGTCCGGGAGAATGCGCTAACCAATCAATTCAAGGATCTGGATCTCTGGACCTTTGACAACCATATTTATGGCTTGCCCATTGAAGGGAATGCTGAACCTTTATATTTTAATAAAACCATATTCGAAAAGCTCGGTTTGAAGCCGCCAGAAACGCTGCAAGAGCTTGATGCTGCCATACTAAAGCTGAAGTCGGCAGGATATATTCCATTTGCACTTGGCAACGAGGATCGTTGGCCCGCAGGAATTTTTGCACATTATTTAATGGATCGTTATGCCGGCGCCGACTTGATCGAGAAGCTGATCACTGGTGAAGATCAAGCCAGCTTTCAGAATGAGGCGTATTTAAAGGCTTTTCAGCACTTGGAGCAATGGATCAAAGAAGGTGCCTTCAGTACGAAATCGAATGCGTTATCCACAGAAAATGCGGTGGGACTATTTACGAGCGGCAAGGCTGCGATGTATCTGAACGGAAACTGGGATATCAATTTATTTGCCGGAACAGCAGCTCCTACGGATTTTCAAAATGAGGTAGGTGTTATTCCGTTTCCCACATTGAAGAAGGGGGAACAACCTTCGATTGCCGGCGGTTATACATTTGGCATCGGTCTTTCCTCCGAACTAAGCGGAGCGAAGCGGGAGGCTGCACTCGATCTCATGAAAGCTTTTTACACCCAGGAGGTTCAGACTCGGATTGTATATGAAGGGTTGAGAATTCCGTCCATGCGCATCGCCTTTGATCCTGAGAAGACAGGACCCGTATTCGCGCAAGTCATGAATATGATGGAAGTTAACCGGAAGAGCTTTGTCCCTTATGATAATGTATTGTCACCAGAAGTGAAAAAAACGTTCCTGAGTGTTATAGAACAGATGATTAACGGAGAAATGTCTGCTGAGCAAGCGTTAAAGCAAGTGCAGGCATCCTCCATTCAATATTGGAATTTGATCCAAAGCTCAAGTGTACAATGATGCTGGAGGTGCAGGGAATGGATGAGTTACAAGAGAAATATAAAGTAATAATCGTGGATGATGAGCCGATTATTCTTCGTAGCTTAAAAGCAGCCATTCCATGGAATGATCTTCAGATGGAGATTGTGGGAGAGGCCCGAAATGGAGAATTAGCTCTCCGCTTGATAGAAGACACTTCACCACATATCGTGATTAGTGATATTCGCATGCCCGTAATTGACGGGATTACGTTGATGAAGGAAGTATTGTCTAAAAACCCGAAGCTGGTGTTTATTTTTATAAGCGGGTACGGAGAGTTCGAATATGCAAGAGAAGCATTACGTCAAGGTGCTTTTGATTATTTATTGAAGCCGATCGATCATGATGAACTGGTTGAAATGCTAAACCGCGCCAGAACTAAGCTGGATGAACAGAAGCAAAATGATCAGCTGATTCATTCTGTCCAGATGCTGTCACTGCTTGCACGTGAACGTCTGTTTGCAGAAATCACTTTGGGAAATGCAAGGCCGCTTGAGCATCTGAAATGGCTGGAGAACAGTGAACTGGAGAGCGGATATTTCATGGCTGTTGTCCAGTTAGATGACTACACCACACTGAGCAGTCAATGGAGTGTAGAAGAAAAACGGCTATGGCTGTTTGCAATCCGCAATATTGTGGAAGAATGGTCACTGGAGCATGGCGTGCTGACGGTTTTCCCGTTTCATAATGGAGAGTGGATACTACTGTTCCCTGGATCTTTAAGCGCCAGCAGGAGAGAACTTGGTGAACATTTGATAGCGGGAATCAAGAGATACTCCAAGCAGTCTTGTTCCGTAGGCATCAGCCGCACCACACAAGGCATTGATCAATTAAGTACGGTTTACCCTCTGGCCGCGAAGGCCTTATATCAACGGTTCTATTCGGGGCTTGCCGGGGTCTTTATTGATGAAGAGATATCTTTCCCAAGCAGTAAAGAGGTGAGATACCCAAAAGAGCTGGAAACCGCGCTGATTGAAAGTATACGTACCTTAAATAGAGACCGGATGTGGTCTTTATTTGATGAGCTTGCTTTATTTATTGAGTCACAAGCTGTTCCTAAGGATATGGCTGAACGTCTTCTTGTTGAATTGATCGTTGTGTTGTACAGAAATTATGAGTATTTGAATATAAATTCAGATTGGTCCTTGCATGGATTACTTAGCAAGATGCACAATCTCGGCACTTTAAATGAAGTGATCTCTGCTCTGAAAGAAGAGTTTGGTGTGCGATTGGAGCAAGGGAACAAGCCTGTGAACCGCGAGGATACGCGTAGCGCCATCGAGAAAGCGAAACGTTATATTGAGAGTAATTACCATAAAGATTTAAGTATTGAGGAAGTAGCGGAGCTGGCTGATCTCAGCATCAGTCATTTCTGCACTTTATATAAGCAAATAACGGGTTATACCTTTTTGGAGTATGTTACTCACTGCCGGATGGAGAGGGCAAAGTATATTTTGCAGAGCAGCAACGTAAAAGTGTATCAGATAGCTCCTCTTGTCGGTTATCAGGACCCACGTTATTTTACACAGGTTTTTAAAAAGGCTAGTGGTCAAACACCAACAGAATACCGAGAAGAGCATACTAAGCAGAGCCATTAACGAGGAGGTAAGGGATGGAATTTCATTTGGAGATGATTGTTAAGTGTTTAACGAACCTCAAGCTGCAGAAATATTGGAAAGGGTTCGAGGCTGTTTCTTTTGCATTTTATAATAAGGATAACGTGTATCTGTACAATCATCCCAAATTCAAAACGGTAGGATATCATCCACATTTGCTTTCTTGGAGTAATGAATTCTCAGGAGATACCATCATCTTATATGAGGATCACCCTACAGCCATCGTTAATCTGGAATTACATGAAGAATTCGAAGACTTGTACGCCATTTGTGTACACGAATTATTTCACGGTTATCAATTCCTGATGGGAGATGAGCGTTATGCAGATGAATTATTGATGATTACCTACCCTTTATCCCTCGAAAATATGGAATTGCGGATTCAAGAAAGACATCATTTATATCTTAGTGTAATGGCAGCTACTATTGAAGAGCGTAATCACGCAATGTACAGATTTATTGCCATCCGTCAACAAAGAGAACAACTGCTTGGGGAGTACGTGCTAAATGAATATCTTATCGAAACGCTGGAAGGACCCGCTTGGTATGTTGAATTAAATGCCTATGCCGAAAAATCCACCCTACCTAATGAGGAAGTATTGCACAAATTCAGTTCGTATTTAATAGATGAACTTGAATCTTCGGCTAATATCAGAAGAAGCTGCTACGGTTCTGGTCTGTTTATATGTTTGCTGCTGGATGAGCTTCGCTCCGATTGGAAAGAAGAGTTTATGAAATCGGAGTTAAGTTTATATGCGTTTTTTAAGCAATTTGTGGATCAAGTCGTCATTCCCTTCGAGGAGATATCCATCAGCAAAGAAACGGAAGATATTATGCAATCGGTCAAAACAATCAGGGAGAAGGAATTCATTGATTTTATCAGCCTTGATGGGTACCACCTGTATATTGAAGGAGATATAAAATCTACGGGTTTTAATCCTATGGGTATTATTGGTGGAGATGAGAAATGCATTCATAAGAATAATTTACGAATCCAAATCAATGATGCGGAGTATTTTCTGGAAAAGCCAGTGATTAGCTACTATACAGCTGACCTTCGAAATATTAATAAACTGCACCTCGTACTAGATGAACCTCCAACTTTTAATAAAGATTCGTTAATCCTTAATGGAATTGGTGAGATCAAAGGTCAATACGAAGTGAAGGAAGATGGATGTTGGCTGCAATGCTAACGTAATTTAAATGAGAAGGAGAGTATGACATTTGTCATACTCTCTACTTGATGTTTATGACTTATAGGATGACACTTCATCACCTATACTTAGAGTAGATGAAAAGATCCTTAGCCGGACACATCAAGGAGGAAACGATATAGATGACTACAAAACAGACATCACAGCTCTCCAGCCTTAAAAAGAGTGTAGCCCCTTACGAGAAAAATGACCGCAACGCAAGTATAAGACAGCTCATCAATACTTTAGGACCACTTGTGCTGTTATGGGGCGGAGCTTATTTCTCTTTATCCGTTTCCTATTGGCTCACCCTTCTGTTAGCTATTCCTGCAGCAGGATTTGTAATTCGAACTTTTATTATTTTTCATGATTGCACACATGGATCGTTTTTTAAGAATCGTAAAGCGAATGATATTATCGGAACGATCACAGGTGTACTGACACTGGTTCCTTATCGGCAGTGGAAACATAGTCATTCCATTCACCACGCCAGCTCCAGTAATCTCGATAAAAGAGGGATCGGCGATATTTGGATTATGACGGTCGAGGAATATGCAGCAGCTTCCTTCTGGAAACGTCTATATTACCGGATTTACCGCAATCCAATCGTGATGTTTGGTCTTGGACCGATTGCTGTTTTTATGATTCAGTATCGTTTCAATGTTAAAGGTGCTAGACGCAAAGAGCGGATGAATACCTATTTGACGAATATTTCAATCGCAGCGCTTTATGGCTTGCTAATATGGGCGATTGGCTGGCAAGCATTTCTTATGGTGCAGTTGCCTGTAGCATTTGTATCAGGGTTTCTCGGCATATGGTTGTTCTACGTCCAACATCAGTTTGAAGACTCTTATTTCGAGAATGAATCTGAATGGAGTTATGTGATGGCCGCGGTTGAAGGTAGCTCATATTATAAGCTGCCGAAGGTGCTGCAATGGATTACGGGCAACATCGGCTTCCACCATGTGCATCATTTAAGTCCAAAGGTGCCAAACTATAATTTGGAAAAAGCGCATAACGCGACGCCACCGCTACAAAAAGCAACAACAATTACGATTGGTACCAGCCTGAAGGCTCTTAATTTCCGTCTTTGGGATGAGGAAAATAAACGTTTCATCAGCTTCAAAGAGATGAAGTCCATATTAAATAAACCGAAAACTGCAGGCGAGGTCCTGCAAGTTCATAAGCCCAGACTCCAGGGAGAATAATGGCTACATTGTAATCAAATAGCAGCAATATGGAAGGTTAGAGCCGGAGAACTCATTCGCGCTCTAATCTTTTTTCTCTTTATCGTTGTGGTTCACCGGATTTTACCGGATTTATGCTAGAATAAGGTGAGTGGCATATGGCAAAAAGGAGAGCGAACATGCAGAAGTGGCATCATATTTTTCATAAAAGTACAGGTCTTAGCCCTTATGTATGGGTCGTATTTTATATTCTACCGTTTTATTTCATCTTTCGGTCCTCTTCTCCCTACCAGGTAGTTTCGGGAATCTTGATGATCGCTGTGTTTTTTGTTTGTTATGTGCTTTCTTTTGTCTCCAAGGGTTGGTTAGTTTATTTTTGGACGAGCGTGCAGATACTGGTCTCTATAACGATGACGTTGTTGTTTGGATATATGTATTTTGCGCTTTTTTTAGCCTTTTTTATTGGGAATATCCAGAATCGAGTAGGGTTCTTCACCCTGTACTCCATTCATTTGCTGACTACGATTATTACGATCAATTATGAGCTGCTGTCGCGTAATCCCGTATTTATCAGCCAGCTTCCCTTTGTGCTTGTCAGTATGATTGCAGTGATCCTGCTGCCAATCAGTACCTATAACCGCAATAATCAAGGGAAGCTGCAAGACCAATTGGAGGATGCTAATAAGCGTATCTCAGAATTAGTTAAGCTCGAGGAACGCCAGCGGATTTCACGTGATCTTCACGATACATTAGGTCAGAAGCTTTCGTTAATTGGTCTGAAAAGTGATTTGGCAGGAAAGCTTATCGACAGTAATCCGACGCAAGCCAAAGCCGAGATCAATGATGTACGCCAGACGGCAAGAAGTGCACTGAAAGAGGTCCGGGAGATGATTACGCGAATGCGCGGCATTCGGCTTGAGGACGAACTCGTTCATATTCAGCAGTTTCTTGCGGCTGCGGAGATCGACTATGTTTTGCAAGGCAATCCTAAACTGTCTAATACTTCATTGATTACGGAGAATGTGCTCAGCATGTGTATTAAGGAGGCTGTCACAAATGTTGTGAAGCATAGTAATGCACAATCTTGCACAATTATCATTGAACCCACACGCACAGATCTCATCATTAAAGTGAAAGATGATGGAACCGGCATCCCGGGCAATGATCTTTATTTTAAAGGACATGGGCTGCAAGGTATGCGGGAACGTCTTGAATTTGTAAATGGCTGTATGGATATCGTGCGAGATGAGGGGACTACGATAGTGATTAAGGTCCCAAATGCATTTAAGCATCCGGAACAGGAGGTAACCGTATAATGATTAAGATTGTAATCGCTGAGGATCAGCGAATGCTCCTTGGAGCGCTGGCATCTTTGTTGGATTTAGAAGAGGATATGAAGGTCGTGGGCCGGGCAAGCAACGGGGAAGAAGCTGTAGCGATGGTTCAGCAGCATAAGCCGGATATCTGTATTATGGATATTGAGATGCCAGCGATGAGTGGTCTCGACGCTGCGGAAGCGCTGAAGAATAGCGGCTGCAAAACGATGATATTAACCACCTTTGCCCGTGCGGGATATTTCGAACGTGCGCTCAAGGCGGGAGTTCATGCTTATCTGCTGAAAGACAGTCCTAGCGAAGAACTGGCACTTTCGATACGTAATGTGATGGCAGGCCGACGCATGTATGCACCGGAGCTAATGGATGAAGCCTACAGCGGTGAAGTAAATCCTCTGACTCAGCGGGAGAAGGAAGTACTTGGACTCATTGCCGACGGTAAAAATACAAAAGAGATCGCCAGCCAGTTGTACATTACCACGGGAACAGTCCGGAATTACATCTCAGTTATACTAGATAAGCTGGATGTAGGTAACCGCATCGAGGCAATCACTCGATTTAAAGAAAAGGGTTGGTTTAAGTGAGCGGGGGTAAGAAACGCTTAGTTGGTTGAAGCAGCTTGTAAACGCGAATAGCAGATCGCTGAACGCTAATCGCTGAACGCTAATCGCTGAACGCTGATCGCTAATCGCTGAACGCTGAACGCTAATCGCTGAACGCTAATCGCTGAACGCTGATCGCTGAACGCTAATCGCTGAACGCTAATCGCTGAACGCTGATCGCTAATCGCTGAACGCTGAACGCTAATCGCTGAACGCTAATCGCTGAACGCTAATCGCTGAACGCTAATCGCTGAACGCTAATCGCTGAACGCTAATCGCTGAACGCTAATCGCTGAACGCTGAACGCTAATCGCTGAACGCTAATCGCTGAACGCTAATCGCTGAACGCTAATCGCTAATCGCTGATCGCAGATTCCTGATTTATGCTCACCAATCGCAAATAGATGTATTTCCTACAACTATATGCTATAAAATGCTCTGCAGATGCGATTTAGTTGCATTTCTTACATCTAAAAGTTCACTTAGAGGGCATTTCCATTATTTTTCGGGGAAATAGTTGTAGAGAATGCAGTTAAAGAGTTGTCTAAGCAGAAAATATACTTATAATTGTACTGAGTGCAGCTATTTCTTTTATTAGCATTAGTGAAATTCAATATAATCCGCTAAAAATAAAATTTTTAATGTTATTTTGATGTTAACACTCGCCAAATGTTCCCGCGCCGTATATCATTAATTATCGGCCTATTATCCACAATAGGACAGTTAATCAAAAGGAAGTGTATTTTCTGATGTCAAGAAAGCTAAGAGCCGGCATAGTTGGCGGCACAGGTATGGTAGGACAACGTTTTATTGCCCTTCTAGAGAATCATCCTTGGTTTGAAGTAACTGCGATTGCTGCCAGTGCTAGATCTGCTGGAAAAACGTATGAAGAATCGGCCAAGGGCAGATGGAAGTTATCTACTCCAATGCCTGAGAACGTAAAGAATATTATGGTCCAAGATGCTTCTAAGGTAGAAGAAGTTGCTGCGGACGTGGATTTGATTTTTTGTGCTGTAGACATGAAAAAAGATGAGATTAAAGCGCTCGAAGAGGCTTATGCTCGCACCGGAACGCCAGTAATCTCCAATAACTCAGCGCATCGCTGGACGCCTGATGTGCCTATGGTCATTCCTGAGATTAATCCGGAGCATCTTGAGGTTATTGCACAGCAAAGAAAACGTCTGGGAACAGAGACAGGTTTCATTGCGGTTAAACCTAACTGCTCCATTCAAAGTTATGTGCCTGCACTTCATGCGCTCAAAGACTTCAATCCATCTAAAGTGGTGGTCACCACCTACCAAGCCATTTCTGGTGCAGGAAAGACTTTTGCAGATTGGCCAGAAATGCTGGACAACGTGATTCCTTATATCGGTGGCGAAGAAGAGAAAAGCGAGCAAGAGCCTTTGCGGATCTGGGGAAGCGTTGAAGAAGAGGGTATCGTAAAGAGTGAAGCGCCAACGATTACTTCGCAGTGTATCCGTGTGCCTGTAGCGGATGGACATATGGCTGCTGTATTTGTTTCTTTTGAGAAGAAACCGTCCAAAGAAGAGATTCTGAATCTCTGGAAGAGCTTTAAAGGACGTCCTCAGGAGCTTGAACTGCCTAGCGCACCTAAACAGTTCATTACCTATTTTGAAGAGGACAATCGTCCACAGACTAAGCTGGATCGTGATATCGAGAACGGAATGGGCGTATCGACGGGCAGACTTCGGGAAGATGCCCTCTATGATTACAAATTCGTAGGTCTCTCCCATAACACCCTGCGCGGAGCAGCTGGCGGTGCTGTGTTGATCGCTGAGCTTCTGAAAGCAGAAGGTTATATTCAACCGAAATAAGTCCATGCATGAGCTGCAAAGCTGATGTGAATAGACACCTCATCAAAGCTTAGT
Source organism: Paenibacillus sp. FSL H7-0918 (assembly GCF_038007025.1). Lineage (NCBI taxonomy): Bacteria > Bacillati > Bacillota > Bacilli > Caryophanales > Paenibacillaceae > Paenibacillus > Paenibacillus sp. FSL H7-0918. The sequence goes on along the minus strand of NZ_JBBOWJ010000003.1, from coordinate 975,247 downwards.
CTTTGGTGGGGTGTTTTTTAATGGATTGATTTGGTAAAATAAGTTATCATCTGAGAAGGAGGAATTTAATTGAAGAAGTACTTATTTACTTTTATTTTGTTGTCATTATCAATCTTTGTAACTGGATGTACATCATCAGCTCAAGAGGAACAAGAGTATGGAGTGTCCTCTATAAATGCCGAAATTCCTATTCCGAAGAATGCCAAAGAAATCGAAGTGACAACAACTTCAAGTAACCCCAATATAAAAATAGGTGTAAAGTACGAATTGGATAATATAGGAGGAGAACAAGGTCTTTATCGGCCTGACGGCTATTTTAATAAATTAAACGATGCTGGATGGATAGAGCTGGAGGACAAGCGGTTAGGGCATGTGCTATTTTTTGAAAAAAAGGACACCGTCATCGCCATCGAAATACATCAGGATACCTTTGATATTCATGAAATGAATAAAGATGCTAAATTCTAAACAGTGGCTAGTTAGATGAAGCATTTGTTATTACTTAAACAGAAAGGTTGAGAGTGTGGTAAGATAGGTAAAGTGTATAAACTATACGAATTCTGAATGACTGACGGAGTGATATGATGGGTGCAAAAAGTAAAGGTGGCGGCACAGGCAGAGGTACGGGGAGTAAAGGCTGGACACGCTGGAACAAAACAGCAAAACCAGTTAAACCTGCTAAAAGTGATCCAACGACGGGTCCAGGTGCTAAAGGTGCAAGTGGAAGCAAGGGCAGTAACGTGAAAAAAAGCGGAAGCACCAAATAGCTCCCTTAAACTGGGTTATTCCTGAAGGTTAACATCTGATTTTGATCGTTAAAATCAGGTGTTTTTTTATGACTAGAGGTAAGGTAAGTATATAGAATGAAAGTAGGATCAGCAGTGAGAATCGATAAATATATAAGCGAAACAGGCTTTTGTTCCAGAAGGGAAACCAAACGATTAATTGCAGCAGGTCGAATCGCTGTAAACGGTATTGTCTGTGAGGCGAACATTCTTATAGAGCCAGAGGATATCGTATGGATCGATGGGGAGCCGATAACAAGCAGTAAAGGGGAGCCAGTGTATCTCGCTTTGAATAAGCCGATAGGCATTACCTGTACAGCAGCCCCACATGTGGCTGGGAACATTATTGATTTTGTAGGGTATCCTTCACGGATCTTTGCGATTGGCAGATTAGACAAAAACTCGGAAGGCCTCATTTTGTTAACCAACGATGGAGAGATTGTAAATAAAATGATGCGTTCCGAGAATGGGCATGAAAAAGAATATGTAGTTCATGTAGACAAACCGGTTACGTCAGAATTCTTACAAGAGATGTCTAGCGGCGTGAACATTCTTGGAGTCACAACGAAACCTTGTGAGGTCTATCGGATCACAGAATGTCAGTTTAGAATTATCCTAACTCAAGGTCTTAATCTGCAAATACGCAGAATGTGCAAGGAGTTAGGATATAGAGTACTAAAGCTGGAGCGCATAAGAATTATGAATATTACATTAGACGGCTTGGAGCTGGGACAATGGCGGCATTTAAGCAGTGAAGAGCTGTATGAGCTTATGTCCCGCTTAAACTGACTTTGTCAACAAAGCCTCTGGCAGTTGTGGTAATATCTTCAGCTCCGGCAATCGCTAAGATAACAGAAATCCCATCCGCACCAGCTGTTAATACTGGTGCAACATTTTGCAGCGTGATTCCCCCAATGCCAACCAATGGGATGGTAATGCCTTTATTTCTTAGTTCTTCAATCATCGCAGTGCCTTGAACAGCTTTGGCATCCTCCTTGGATGACGTAGGATAAATGGGACCCACACCCAGATAGTCGGCTCCATCGGCAATCGCCTGCTGAGCTTCAGCGAAGGAGTGAGCGGATACACCAATGATTTTATTCTCTCCAAGTAGCTGGCGGATCGCCAATGCAGGTGTATCCTCCTGTCCTACATGAATTCCGTCCGCATCAAGCGCGATCGCTAAATCAATGTCGTCATTCACGATAAAGGGCACGCCATTGGCATGACAGATCTTTTGAAGTCGTCTGCCAAGATTAAGTCGTGCCTTATCGCTTAAGGATCCGGTACCCTTTTCACGGAATTGAAACATGGTTATGCCTCCAGCAACCGCTTCCTGCAGCACCTTAACAGGAGCTTTACGGCAATTTACGCTACCCATAATGAAATAGACTTTTAATAGATCTCGCAGATGTTCACTGTTCATTCGTTGCATTGTTTATCCCTCGCAGTCTGTTCTGATAAGCAAAATGATTGGTTGGTCCATGCCCAGCCCCTATGCCCAGCTCGTCCTCAATCGCCGCTTGTATAAATGCTTTGGCAGTTTGAATGGCCTCAGCTACGGATTTGCCTTTGGCTAGCTCGGCGGTAACTGCTGCTGAATAGGTGCAGCCTGTACCATGCGTATGTCTGGTCTGAATCCGGCTACTCTCCAATAAGGTATATTCGTGACCATCAAATAGAAGATCGGTTACGGCTGTGGTTGAGGTATCATGCCCCCCTTTTAGCACTACATATTTGGAGCCCATGCCATGAATGATTTTGGCTGCTTTTTTGCGTTCTTCGATGGTGGAGATCGTCATCTTTGTGATCATTTCGGCTTCGGGAATATTGGGTGTCGTCACCAATGCTAAGGGCAGCAGATGGCTGATTAAGGATTGAACCGCCTCCTGCAGCAGCAGTGTGGACCCTCCTTTAGCGACCATCACAGGATCAATTACAAGATTAGACCAGCCGTAATACTTAATTTTATCTGCCACAATGCGGATGATGTCGCTGTTAAATAACATCCCGGTCTTTACGGCATCTGGTTGCAGGTCAAGTCCTATAGAATCAAGCTGCTGAATTATGGCGTCCAGAGTCACTGGATAAACCCCTTGGACACCCAACGTATTCTGCGCTGTCACAGCTGTGAGGACGGACATGCCATAGACAGAAAGCTCTTGAAAGGTTTTTAGATCGGCCTGAATGCCAGCTCCACCGCCGCTATCGGAGCCGGCAATGGTTAGAGCTTTGGATATAATCATCGATTTCACTCCTTTGAGGGTCATTAACTGAGCTGTTTGATACTAGATCTTTCTAGGAAGACTTCTGGCGTGACCCATGTCAGTTGATTTAGAAACTCAACCTGAAAGCTTCCCGGCCCTTGACCAGTTGTTAGTTCAGCGGCGATTTCAGCGGCTACTCCATAGAAGGAGAGGGCTTCTACTGCAGCCTCCAACGAGGCACCTCCACTTACCGCGAGAAATGCACCCACAACAGCGCTGAGCAAGCAGCCAGTTCCTGTAACCTTCGTGAGAATAGGGTGACCGTTGCTGGCAATATAAGTGTTTTTTCCATTCGTGATCACATCGTCTTTTCCAGTTATGATGACCACACAGCTTAACTTCCTCGCAGCAGCTTCAGCCAAAAGGACTACATCGCCTTCACCTTCGCCAGCATCCACCCCTTTAATGGACCAACTCTCTCCAATGACATTAGCGACTTCAGCTACATTCCCCCGCAGTGCGGTGATTTGCATCTCATTCACTAGCTTTTGAGTGACAGCGGTCCGATAAGAAGTTGCGCCTGCACCTACCGGGTCAAGCACTAGGGGAACCCCGTGTTTATTAGCGGATTTACCAGCGAGCAACATAGATTGAATGGCGTAGTCATTGAGTGTGCCTATATTTAGAACTACAGCAGACGACATAGCGGCGATGTCGATCACTTCTTCGTGGGCATCCGCCATAAAGGGAGAGGCACCCAGCGCCAACAGACCGTTGGCTGAGAAATTGGCTACTACAATATTAGTGATGTTGTGGATCAAGGGGTTGGATTCCCGTACTTTGGCTAAGTAACTCATCATAATTCCTCCTCAAGCTTGTATGAATAACTAACTAAACGTTACAGATTGATAAAAGCTTCCTGTGCTTTAATATCTTCTGGTAGAAGATCGTTGGTGGATAACCACAGCTGAACCTTTTCCCAAGATGTCGGGTCTTGATAACCAAAAGATTGATCGCCAGCATTCATCAGCGGCAGTAGAATCTCAAGACTTTTTTTCTCAATCTCCTTGTCGAGCGGTGAAGTTGCATCTTCATGTGCAATCAGTAAATCCAGGGCTTGTTTAGGATTCTGCTCCACAAATATCTGTCCTTTTGTTATGGCATTTAGAAATTTTTTGAAGTAGGCTTCAGAATTTTGCAATCCTTGTTCGCTGACCACCAGCACAAGCTCATAATAGTCAGGTACTCCGTAATCCGTTGGATTAAGCGAGGTGACCGGATGTCCCTCTTTTTCAAGGATCAGTTGTTCATGGTTGATGAACCCGCCCATTATTGCGTCCACTTGTCCTGTAGAGATCGCAGGGATAAGGTCAAAACCTACGTCAATCAGCTTGGCGGATGAAGGATCGCCTCCATCACTCTGGATCATTGTCCGAATCATTGCTTCATAGAGCGGAATGGAGGAATAGCCGATTTGTTTTCCTGCGAGCTCTTTGGGACTATGAATACTGCCTGCCTGAGGAACCATCAGATGATTCAGTGGATGCCGCACGATAGCTGCAATCGAACGTACAGGAATTTTCTCGCCGCGTGCCATAAGTACCTGAGGCTGATAGCTGAGCGCTAGATCAATTTGATTTGCTGCTACAAGCTTTAGGGCGTCATTGCTGTCCGCAGGCATTTTGATCTCGACATCCAAACCTTCCTCTTGGAAAAAACCTTGCTGTTGCGCAGCGTATAGAAAGGAATGAACGGCATTGGGATACCAATCAAGCATAATCGTCAGCTTGTGTGACTGTTTATTTTCGGAATTGGAGGAACCGGTTTGGGAGTTGTTATTTAGCTTGTCTGCCTTCCCGCAGCTGCTTAAGAGCAAAAGTGTGCATACTAGAAATACAGAAATAAGTCCTCGTTGTGGTGATTTTAAATGATTCATTGGTTAGATCCTCTTTTCTTTAAAAATAATTGTTCGAGTAAAGCTATCGCCAGAAAAAGCACAACACCAAGCGCGGACAGCAGAAATACAGCCGCGAACATTTCATCGCTCTGCATATTTCCGGCCATTCTGCGGCTGAAGTAACCGAGTCCTTTACTGCCGCCGAGCCATTCCCCGATAGTAGCTCCGATGACGCAGTATACTATGGACAGCTTTAAGCCAGAGAAAAAAGCAGGCAATGCCAGTGGAATTTGGGTTTTGACAAGCAGCTGCCAGCGGTTTGCACCAAATGTTAATAATAAGTCCTTGTAAGTCTGGCCACTTGTACGAAGTCCATCATATGTACTCACTACGACTGGAAAAAAAGCCGTCAAAAACACCACAGCCACTTTGCTCCACAGCGTATATCCGAACCACATAATAAAAATGGGGGATAGCGCAATTAATGGGACCGTCTGGCTAATGATAAGGAAGGGATAGATGGCCTTTTCTACGGGGCGAAACAGGAACATTCCAATGCCCAGCAATACACCAAAAATCACAGAAAGGACAAAACCCACCAGTATCTCCTGTAACGTCGCCAATAAATGCTGTCCAAATAATAATTGCCTGTGCTCGATCAATGCGATGCCAATAGATGAAGGTGCAGGGAGAATAAAGGCTGGAATCAAGTGAAGGCGAACAGCTGACTCCCAGATTACAAGAATGAGCAGTACCAGAAGAAGGAAGGGACCATAGTTGTCTAGATGTTTTTTAAAAGGTATAGGTTGCATGCAATCTTCGCTCCAACTCTGCCCGTAGTGCTATAAACCGGGGTTCATAGTTCATCTTATAATGTCTTGGTTTTGGTAGATCGACAACGATCTCCTGTAATTCGCTGTGCGCACCGCCAGATAATAAATAAATCCGGTCACTGAGCAATAGGGCTTCTTCCAGATCATGAGTGATGAGCATAATCGTCTGATTCAGTTCACCCCATAACTCCAACAGCCAACGGTGTATCTCACGTTTGGTCATGGCATCGAGAGCGCCAAAGGGCTCATCCAGCAGCATAAGACCACTTCCGCCTCCAGCCACTAAGGTGCGCAGAAATGCTACTCGCTGTTTCATACCTCCCGAAAGTTCATGGGGATAAGCCTTCTCTACATCTGTTAAGCCGAAGCGGGCCAACATTTCCCGAATCTGAGTGATCGTTTTCTGTTTACTAAATCTGGGCTTGATCTCCCAGGGCAAAAGGCAGTTATCGAGCACTGTTCTCCAAGGCAGCAATAAATCCTGCTGAGGCATATAAGCGATCTGACCTAAACGACTAGCGGTTGAGGGGAGCGTAGGGAGTTTTATTTTTCCATGAGTAGGTTCGAGTAAACCGGCAACCGTTTTGAAAAATGTGCTTTTCCCGCATCCGCTAGCACCTACTACGGAGACGAATTCCCCTTGCCTGATATCCATGGATAGATTTGCGAATACAGGGGGTTGTTCAGTTTCCGGAAAAGAGTAGGTTAGGCCTTGAATAGATAAAATGGTCGTGATGATCTAACCTCCTAATATTTTTGTGGAGCGCCTAAACAAATAAAGACCCATCCATTTCCAGAGGAAATGAATGGGTCAAAAAGTTCATTCTGCATAATAACACTTAACATGCTTGATGAAAATTCTGCTCCACTTCCCTCCGCTGGTATGATCCAGATCAGGTTCCAAGGGTCCGGAGCTTGAAGCTCCGTCTCAGTCGGCCGACTCCCCTAGTGAAATAACAGGTCCATATTAATTTGTTTATAAATATACCATATCTTTCTGAGAAGTAAAGAGAGAAAGAAGTGAAGGATTAATCCAAGATTGGGTAAGATATAAGTAGAAATCTAGTTAATATTACAATTCCGATGTATATAATCGGAAAAAAGTATTGACGATCATGTGATGGCAGTGTACTATTCAATTTACCGGAAAAAAACCGGATAGAGAGAGGGGATTTAATAATGAAAAAATGGAGTTTAACTATTATATTGGCGTTAACCGTGGTCCTTGTAGCGGCTTGCGGCAATAATTCGAATACCAATACGGCTGCTGAACCAACAGCTGGAACGAATGGTGGAGCAGCATCTTCAGCGCAAAACAGTTTGGAGGCTGTGAAGGCCAGCGGCAAATTGCGGATAGGTACAGAAGGGACTTATGCACCTTTTACTTATCATGACACTGCGGGGAAATTGACGGGTTTTGACGTGGAAATTGCCGAAGAAGTAGCCAAACGTTTAGGTGTTGAAGCTGAATTTTTTGAAACTCAGTGGGATGGTATTTTTGCTGGGATGGATGCGAAACGGTTTGATGTCATTTTTAATGAAGTTTCCATTAACGAAGATCGCAAAGTGAAATATGATTTCTCTGAACCCTATATTGTATCCAAGGCAGTATTGATCGTGAGCGAAAACAATGAGGATATTAAGACCTTTGCTGATCTAAAGGGTAAAAAAGCCGGACAATCCCTGACCAGTAACTTATCCGACATCGCTCGTGAGAACGGTGCTGAAATCGTAGCTACGGACGGTTTCAATCAAGCGATGGATCTGCTGACTTCGGGACGTATTGATGCAACTGTGAATGATGGCTTGTCTTATCTGGATCTGAAAAAACAAAAACCAGATGCAAAAATTAAAGTGGTTGATGAGATTCCTGAAGGCTCACAAAGTGCTGCGGTATTCCTGAAAGGCAATGATGAGCTGGTGAATGCGGTCAGTGATGCGATTAAAGAGATGAAAAGTGATGGAACGTACTTGAAAATTTCCGAGAAATACTTTGGAGCTGACGTTTCAAAATAATACAAGGCTAGCAAGGCTAATTAAGCCTAGAAGCTAAAAAGGATGTCTGAATAATGGATGACCGCAAAATACAAATTTTCTTAGATACACTGCTACCCCTGCTTAAAGCCGGGGTGGCTTTTACCATTCCGTTGGCTCTACTTTCCTTTGTGCTTGGATTGATTTTGGCGATCCTAACCGCGTTGGCACGTCTTTCACCGTGGGTAATTCCGAAGCTAATCGCCCGTTTTTATGTATGGGTCATTCGGGGAACCCCGTTGTTAGTGCAGCTATTTATTATATTTTATGGTTTGCCGGCTGTTGGTATTGTACTCGACCCTTTCATTGCCGCCACCATTGGATTTACCCTTAGCGTAGGGGCTTATTCATCGGAAATCGTACGCGCTGCTATCCTGTCGATACATAAAGGCCAGTGGGAAGCTGCCTTCTCAGTCGGGATGACTCGTGGGCAGGCTCTGCGCCGCGTAATTCTGCCACAAGCTGCACGCGTTTCTGTACCGCCGTTATCCAATTCTTTTATTAGCTTGGTCAAAGATACATCGCTTGCAGCGATCATCACCTATACGGAGATGTTTAGAACTGCTCAGCAGGTAGCCTCTACCACTTATGAGCCTCTGCTGGTATACTCCGAAGCAGGATTGTTTTATTTAGTGTTCTGTTCTGTGCTGTCGGCGCTGCAAAATTACTTGGAGAAACGACTCGATCGTTACTCTGCGACCTAAAGGAGAGATACTTGTGATTGAAATCATTAATTTGCATAAATCCTTCGGCGCACTCCAAGTGTTAAAGGGTATTGATCTGAAAATGGAGCATGGAAAGGTACTTGTCATTATTGGGCCATCCGGCTCCGGAAAGACTACACTGCTGCGCTGTTTTAATCTGTTGGAAATCCCGGATCAAGGCAGCCTGTCACTCGGGGATATCACCATCAATTTTACAGATCATAAGAAAATTCCTCAGAATTCCGTATTAGCTCTTCGGCAGAAAACAGGGATGGTCTTTCAATCGTATAATTTATTTCCGCATATGACTGCGCTAGGCAATGTGATGGAGGGACAGGTAACTGTCTTGAAACGAACCAAGGAAGAAGCGCGTAAGCGGGGCCTTCAACTGCTGGCTAAGGTGGGTTTGGCTGATAAAGCTGATAACTATCCACATCAGCTGTCAGGTGGACAGCAGCAGAGAGTGGCCATCGCCCGGGCTATGGCAGTAGATCCAGAAGTGCTGTTGTTTGATGAGCCCACTTCGGCGCTCGACCCCGAGCTGGTAGGGGAAGTGCTTAAGGTCATCAAACAATTAGCAGCAGAAGGTATGACTATGGTGATTGTGACCCACGAGATGAAATTTGCCGCCGATGTAGCGGACCGGATCATTTTGATGGATGGCGGTCATATCTTAGAGCAAGGAACTCCGCAAGAAGTGCTGGAGCATCCGAAGAATCCCCGGGCTCTGCAATTTCTGAATAGACTGAATGGTGAAGAAGAGTAGAAAGACAATATATATGAAAAAGCAGCTCGGGAATCATCCGGAGCTGCTTTTTCGTGTGTAGATTATTCAAATGAGAAGAGTAACTGAAATTTGGCTTATACTCCAGTTTTCAGGAACTCCAAAGCGTTGTAGAGCATAATCGCAGCTTCGGCACGGGTGAGTTCGCTTTTTGGATTAAACTTTCCGTTAGCGTCTAGAGTATTGATCTTGTATTTCAGGGAGCGCTGAATACTGCCTTGATATGCAGGGGTCAGTGACGCTTCATCAGCGATATCTACTGGAACGATATTGATCATCGGCAGATTACCTACGCCTTCGATCGCTTGCACTAGATAGTTAGTGAATTGCTCTTTGGTCATAATTAGGCTAGGATCAATGTCTTTTGGTAGCTTAACTTGATTGTAATAAGCATTGATAAAGGCTTCAGCGTACCAGGCTTTGTCTTTTACTTTTGTGAACAAGCCGCTGGCAACAGGAGCTTTGTTAAAGTCAATGGCTGCGAGGCTGAGCTGAAGACCGCCGGAGATAAACTGAATCCCTTGGGCTGTAGTTACCTTAGAGCCAGGGAGAAATTGAGATTCGCTGACACCTTTAATTAACCCTTGATTTTTTAAAGAAATGATTTTTTCTTTGCCGTTTATGTTATCAATATCCTTAAAGGTGTTCCCAGCTGCAAACATCTGACCACCCAAAGAAAAGGAGAAAATGGCTACGGTTGTGATTACTGCTAGTGTGCTTTTTTTCATGTTCATGTCTTTTCACCTCGTTGTATGGATAGGCTCCTTAGCCTTTGTCACTCCTTTAACGTTGTAAATTATGGAAAGGTTGCGGTCTAATCTGTATTATTTCACGAAAAAGTAGATTTTAATAGAAATATAGGCCAGATTGGGGTGTAGTACTTTGGATAAGTGGCATGAAATGATATAATGATGTCAGGCTCTTTTCATTCGTGGTTAATTTTGTTATGATTATATCGTAACGATTACTATTTATGGTTTGTCTTAACTGCATAAATAGGAGCGTCTCAGAGGGTACGGATGTTAAATCGTTCCGGGAAGGTAGGAGACCAAATGGATCAAATATCAAATATCAGTCAATTGTTTGCGGCGCAAAAATATAAATTAACGCCTCAGCGTGAAGCTATAGTGAACGTTCTGCTCGACAATGAGAAGGATCATTTAAGCGTAGAAGAAGTATATATGCTTGTTAAGAACAGCTATCCACATCTGGGCCTGGCAACGGTATACCGTACACTTGAGCTTTTATGTGAGCTACACATTGTAGAGAAGATGAACTTCGGAGACGGAGTTGCCCGTTACGATTTGCGCGGGAACGATCATTCGCATATGCATCATCATTTGATATGCAGCGTATGCGGTCGGTTGGAGGAAATTAAGGACGACTGGCTTGTGGAGCTGGAGAGAAGAGTGGAACGTGAATATGGCTTTAACGTCACGGATCACCGCCTTGATTTCAAGGGTACTTATGGAACATGTAAACGTACTGGCTGCAAAAAAGCAAAAGCAGAAGCAGATAAAGCAGTCTCGTAAGATTGCTTTCTAACCTAAAGACACAGGCTTTCTCTAAGCCTGTGTCTTTTTTGATTACTGCGTTCTAGGAAGTCTAGCTTCGAGTAGGTACAAAGGATTTGATCCACGTTCCGAAACTGCCAGGGTTACGGCTCTGAACGAGAATTACACCTTCTCCACGGAAGCGGCAGACAAGTGCTTCACCACTGGTTATGCTGTTAAGCCAGCCAGAGGCTGCCTTTTCCACCTTGTAGTCCATATAGTCTGGCCATGCTACGAGGTGTCCGTTATCGATAATCATTTCTTCACCAGGTCCTAAATTTATTGCATGGATAGCACCGAAGGAAGACAGGAACACCGTTCCTCTGCCACTGATTTCTACAATGAAGAAGCCTTCACCGGAGAAGAGCCCTCTGGTTAAATTCTGCATTTTGGTATTTACTTGAATGCCTTCAGTTCCGGCGAGAAATCCGTCTTTTTGAACTAACAGTTTATACGATCCGTCTAATTCTATCGCCTGAATATCGCCGAGTGAGCCAGGTGACAGCAATACCTCACTTTGACCACGGGTCGCTCTAAGTTCTTGAAAGAAGAATTTCTCACCGCTCAGCATTCTCCCGAGACCGCGCATTAAACCACCATCCACGGTTCCTTTTAATTCTACGTTAGGTGACATCGCGACCATTGCGCCCATTTCAGCCTTTACGCTTTCACCGGGATTTAGTTGGACCTTTAACATAGCAAAAGCACCTTCATACAAAACCTGGTAATTCATCCTTTAAACCTCCGCATCTATTTAGATAAGATAGAATACTAGCTTTGCTCTAAGTGTAACGGAATTCTTGCTTCGCTCATAGTCTGGAATATGTTAAAATGAAGTTGTCTTATAGATGTAAGATCAATAATCATTCACCCATGAATAGGAGAGTGGTGTCACATGGCACGAACCAAGACACAAAAAGCCTTGCGTAAGGCAGAGCGCTCCGGAGCCTGGTGCGCAGCACAGAGTCGTAGATTGAATAGTGATTATGGAGCCATTTCACAGCATGTACGATTAACACCAAGCAAGCAGGAACAATTGAATAAGAATAGATATAAGGGGCAGATCTTCCAAGATGATGCTCCTTTTTTATTGGCTATTTGATAAGAGAACATCGCTCAGCGTATAGTAATTGAAGAAATAATATATAGGAGATGTATCCCTGATGAAACAAAATAAATATGACGATTCGAATTTCTTCTCTGCCTACCAGCAAATGCCCCGTTCTATTGGAGGGCTTGCAGCAGCAGGAGAATGGCATGTATTAAAGGCGCTTCTTCCAGACTTACATAATAAAAGTGTGCTTGATCTGGGCTGCGGCTTTGGCTGGCATTGCCTATATGCCCGTGAGCAGCAGGCGAGTTCAGTTATAGGTGTGGATATCTCTGAAAAAATGCTGCAACAGGCGCGTGAAAAAACGAACGATCCTGCTATAACTTATATCCAGCTGCCGATTGAGGACATTGATTTTGCGAGCGAGCAATTTGATGTGGTTCTCAGTTCATTGGCTTTCCACTATATTGAATCTTTTGCAGCCATCTGCCGAAAGGTGCATTCGTTTCTTAAGCCTGGCGGGAGTTTTATTTTTTCAGTGGAGCATCCAATCTTTACTTCACGTGAAGAGCAAGACTGGTATGCCGATGAACAAGGAAACCGCCTGCATTGGCCCGTAGATCATTATCAATCAGAAGGACTTCGTGAAACGAAATTCTTAACAGAAAATGTGATTAAATACCATCGCACGATTTCCACCTATTTCAATGACCTGATTGAAGCTGGCTTTACTATTAAAGCGGTTAAAGAACCAAAGCCTTCAGCAGAAATGAGTAATGATCTATGGATGAAGGATGAGGAGCGTAGACCGATGTTCCTGATCATTTCGGCTGTAAAAGAATAATCTCATGCTCACGAGTTATGTTCAAATATAGAGGCAGGGGTTGTCCTAAAAGTAGCCTTTTCTACTAAGGGACAACCCTTTTGCAATGAAACGGGTTTTCTTCATTTACACCTGTTCTCTGCTGTGCACACGATATTCTCTTGGTGACATCCCGAAACGACTTCGGAAGACCCGGTGAAAATAGGTGTAGTTCGCAAAACCACAAGTTTCTGCTACTTGCTCCAGCGGCATGGGACTGAAGGTTATCCGTTCTCTGGCCATTTCCAGTCGGACATCGTTTACATATTTAATAATACTGGTCCCAAAGGCTTCCTTAAATAAATGAACGGCCCGCGAGACGGATATACCCACAAAACCTGCTACATCTTCCAATAGAAAGGGTAGGGTTGCGTGCTCCTCAACATATTGCTTCATTCGGTATGCCAGATAACCTTTTGGAGTAATTGCTGGCTGATCTGTAATTAGCCGGTCGATTTCCATACATAGAATTTGCAGATAGCAGGCAGATATTTCTGGAGAGAAGTCGGAAAGTCGACGGTGCTCCAGAATCAATTGGCGAAACAAGCCAAGAAAACTCTCACTAAGCGGCACACTTAGGCGAGTGGGTCTTTGTGAACGTTGCCACCATTCATCAATCCATGTTCCTCCGCAAAAGATATGATAATCTCCGCTTTCAATTCGTGGCTTGCCCACAGGGTACTCTTCTTTATCTATGATCAAATAGTAAGGATCATTTGGAGCGAATAACATAATATCCCCGCTTTCCACAGGTGACATTACACCATCGATCAATGCACGGCTCCTTCCTTCTGTTTGCAGACGTATAAGAAAGTTCTGGTTCCCTTGACTTTGAGACATATGAAAAGGCTTGCGATGAAAAGAAAATCCGGCTGATAATACGTGACAGGTAGCAGAATGAGTCATAGGTCCTCCTGGGTGTATTGAAATGATAAGCAGATTGTTCATGTTTTAATCATATTATTCATTTTAATATATACGCTTTCATATTACTATGTAGCTAAGCAATAAAGAAAGAAATCGACCATCAACGCTAGAAACAGTCGGTATTAGCTGTGCTTACAAGAATGACAGTTTAAGGAAACTGATGTGAATCAGATTAGTCAATTCTGTTACAGCATTATTGTTCAAGTGATTGTCACTACAGAAAGCTAACTTTAAATCCAATTGGAGTGATTCGAAAATGCTGAAGATAGGCCTGCAATTGTATACGCTCAGAGAAGAACTGGAACAGGATTTTGAAGGGACACTGCGTAAAGTAGCAGCCCTTGGTTATAAAGGTGTGGAGTTTTTCCATTACTTCGGCCGTAGCGCAGCAGAAGTCAAACAATTGCTTGATGAACTTGGACTAGTAGCGCTGGGCGCACACCGTCCCTATGACGCGTTGTTGAATGATACAGAGGCAGAGATCGCGTACAACCTGGAGATTGGAAATCATCATCTAATTGTGCCGTATCTGTCAGAAGAACAACGTAACTATGAAGAAGTTGCTGCGAATCTGAAGATTATTGGAGAAAAGTGTAAGGCGCGTGGAGCGGTTCTTTTGTACCATAATCATGACTTTGAGTTAACTGATCGATATGGTGACCGTACAGCGTTTGACGGTTTGTTTGAAGAGGTGCCGGCTGATTTGCTGCAAGTTGAAATGGATACATGCTGGGTACATCACGCAGGTTATGATGCCGTAGAGTATATCAATAAATACGCTGGCCGGTTGCCAATCATCCATCTGAAAGATTTGAAGAAACATGAGGATGGTTCACCGGAAACGGTTGTTCTAGGCGAAGGAGAAGTAAACCTTACAGCAATTCTTGATGCGGCTGTACAGGCAAAGGTAGAGTGGGCGGTAGTGGAGCAGGATTATTGCAGCCGTTCACCATTAGGAAGTGTAGAAGATAGTTTGAAATGGGTAAAAGCATACGCTAATCAAGGGGGAAATGTTCATGTCTAAAAAGTTGAGAATTGCTATTGTCGGTTGCGGTGGAATTGCTAATGGAAAACATATGCCAAGTTTGTCACGTCAAGCAAACGCTGAAATGGTAGCCTTTTGTGATATCGTCGAAGAACGTGCACAGGAAGCAGCAAAAACCTATGGTGCTGAAGGCGCGGCTGTATATACAGATTATCAAGAGCTTTTGAAAGCCGGAGGATTCGATATCGTGCATGTATGTACACCGAATGACAGTCACTCCGTGATCACAATCGCAGCATTGGAAGCTGGCAATCATGTAATGTGTGAGAAGCCAATGGCGAAGACTACAGCTCAAGCACAGGAAATGTTAGAGGCTGCCAAACGTACAGGCATGAAATTGTCTGTAGCTTATCAGAACCGTTATCGTGCGGATAGTGAATATCTTAAAGACGTTTGTGAAAACGGTGAGCTTGGTGAGATCTATTATGCAAAAGCGATTGCCGTTCGTCGTCGTGCGGTTCCTACATGGGGCGTATTCCTGGATGAAGAAAAGCAAGGCGGCGGTCCACTGATCGATATCGGTACGCATGCGCTTGATCTAACATTATGGATGATGGACAATTATAAACCGCGTAGTGTTATGGGCTCGACTTTCCATAAGCTTGGTAACCGTAAAAACGGCGGAAATGCCTTTGGTCCATGGGACCCTGAACAATTTAAAGTAGAAGATTCAGCATTTGGATTTATTACCATGGAAAATGGTGCTACAATTGTACTGGAATCAAGCTGGGCTCTTAATGTATCTGAATTTGGAGAAGCGAAGACGCTCCTAGCAGGTACAGAGGGTGGTGCAGATATGAAGGACGGGTTACGCTTAAATGGTGACCGTGGTGGCCGTCTATACGAGACTAAAATTGACTTGTCCGCAGGGGGAGTAGCTTTCTTTAACGGAGGACAAGAGAGTGAATCCGATCGTGAAGCTCGCTTGTGGCTTGAAGTAGTTCGGGAAGATAAAGAACCAGTAGTTAAACCTGAACAAGCCCTTGTCGTTACCCAAATTTTGGAGGCTATTTACGAATCTTCCCGTACAGGTCGTGCTGTGTATTTTGACGGAACATCAGATAACTAAACGAGAAGCAGGTGTGAAGTTCATGAGTTCAAACAGACATTCTGTAGTCATTGTTGGTTTTGGAGGAATGGGAAGTTATCACGCAGGATTGATAAAAGAGACCTCTACCTTAATCGTAGTTGGAACGTACGATGTGCTTGAAGCACGTCGTACCAATTCCAACGACGCTGGCTACAAGGCGTACCAAAGTTATGAAGAAGTATTGGCAGATTCTTCGGTCGAAATTATTCTAATTGCCACACCGAACGATGTGCACAAAGAAATTGCGATTCGTGCATTACAAGCTGGCAAACATGTCATTTGTGAGAAGCCAGTTGCTCTATCAAAGGTTGAATTTCAAGAAATACTGGCGGCGGCTGATGAAGCCGGACGTGTGTTTATGGTGCATCAGAACAGACGTTGGGATGAAGATTTTCTAACTATCAAAAAAATGTACGACGAGGAGACGATTGGATCCCTATTCCAGATCGAATCCCGCGTGCACGGAGCGAACGGAATTCCTGGAGACTGGCGTCATGTTAAGGCACAAGGCGGAGGGATGCTGCTGGATTGGGGCGTTCACTTATTGGACCAGCTATTATTCATGATTGATAGCAAAATTACCAGTGTGAGCAGTAGTTTAAGCTTTATTTTAGGAAACGATGTCGATGACGGTTTTGAAGCTATTCTGCAATTTGAGAATGGAATTAAAGCGATCGTAGAGGTTGGCACGACTAACTTTATTACTTTGCCAAGATGGTATGTGAAGGGTATCGAAGGCACTGGAATTATTGAAGACTGGTCTTTAACTGGAAGATTGGTGACCAGAAATAACGCAGGTGAAAAAATCGAACCGAAGCCGATTCGTGCAGGTGTAGGACTAACTAAAACTATGGCACCTCCATCGGAGGGGGCAACGATCACTGAGGAATTACCTCAGCCGTCGGAGTTAAGCTCTAGCTTTTATGATAATTTCGCTGCTGTCATTGAGGGAACTGCAGAACCTATCGTTAAGAACGCTGAGGTTATGCGGGTACAGAATTTGATAGAAGTTATTTTTGAAGCTGCTGAGAGTAATCAAGTGGTGAAGAATTTTGATATCTACGATAAATAATAAGTAAACTATTTCCAAGAGGAGGTGGCCTACAATGAAACTTGGAGTATTTATGGTCTTGTTTGGAGGTCGTAAGCTGGAGGATGCTCTTGATTACGTAGTATCCAAAGGGCTAAAGGCGGTAGAAATCGGTACGGGAGGCAATCCTGGCAACAGCCACTGCGACCCTAAAATGCTGCTGGAGAATGAAACAGCCTTACAAGAATTCAAACATGCCGTGGAATCTCGCGGACTTACAATCAGTGCTTTGAGCTGCCACGGTAACCCATTGCACCCGCAAAAAGAACTTGCTCAAAAGGATCATGAGGATTTCGTAAACTCGGTCAAATTGGCGCAGAAGCTAGGGGTTCCGGTTGTGAATACCTTCTCTGGATGTCCTGGAGATCATGAGGGTGCTAAATATCCGAACTGGCCTGTAGCTCCATGGCCCAATGATTATCAAGAAATTCTGGACTGGCAATGGGAGAACAAGGTTATTCCTTATTGGAAAGAATGGGGTGCCTTTGCCGCTCAGCATGATGTAAAGGTAGGTCTTGAGCTGCATGGCGGATTCTCTGTACACACACCAGGTACTCTGCTGCGGCTGAGAGAAGCAGCAGGTGAAGTGATCGGTGCGAACCTTGATCCGAGTCACATGTGGTGGCAAGGAATTGATCCTGTGCAAGCGATTCATATTTTGGGACGCCAAGGTGCAATCCATCACTTCCATGCGAAGGATACCGTTATTGATCCTGTGAATGTCAATATGCACGGATTAACTGATATGCAGTCGTATACCAAGATGCTTGACCGTGCTTGGCAGTTCCGTTCTGTCGGTTTTGGACATGATCTTAAGACTTGGGCTGACATTATTAGTGCACTTCGTTTGGTTGGGTATGACTATGTGGTTAGTATTGAGCATGAAGATGGGCTGATGTCTATTGAAGAAGGTTTCTCCAAAGCTGTAAGTAACCTTCAACAAGTATTGATTGAGGAGCCACTGACAGAAATGTGGTGGGTTTAAACGAAATGGAGAGCTTCACGAAAGTTAAATTAAATGATGAACAGCTGGATATTTTGGTGAAAGCGGTTTTCGGTTCAGAAACTGCGGTTAACCTTAGTTCAGAACTTACGGGAGGCTTTTTTAATACAGCCTATGATTTGGAACTCAGCACTGGGAAATCTGTCATTCTAAAGGTTGCCCCTGCTGTAGAGACAGATACGTTAAGTTACGAGAAGAACATTATGCGAACTGAAGTGGAAGCTCTCCGTATGGTTGCAGATAAGGGTGTTGTGCCCGTGCCTGCCGTCTACCATTATGATGAAAGTCTGCTGCTTATTCCTATTCCGTATTTCTTTATGGAGAAGGTGGAGGGCCAGCCCTACAGTGATGTAAAGGAGAGTCTTTCGCTTCCGGAGAGAGACGCTATCGAAACGGAGCTGGGGCGTTACAATCGCATAATCAATGAGATACGCGGAGAACGTTTTGGCATTTTTGGAACGGATTCAGAGGAGCCAAGAGCCTCGTGGAGAGAGACCTTTTCATGCCTGATGGAAAGTGTACTTGCTGATGCCAAGAGGCTGAATGCAAAGCTACCTGCGTCCTGTGAAGAGATTATGCAGGAGGTTTCCAAGTATCTCCCTGCATTAGATGCCGTAACCGAGCCACGACTGGTGCATTGGGATTTATGGAATGGGAATGTATTTGTGAAGGATGGAGTCATCGTATCGCTGATTGACTGGGAGAGAGCCCTATGGGGCGATGTGCTGATGGAGTATTATTTTAGGCATTTTGAGAATTCTGCCGGTTTCTATAAGGGGTACGGAACAACCTACGACAGTCCGAACGAGATTCAGCGGAAGAAGCTTTATGATCTTTATCTTGATCTTATTCTTACTATCGAATGTTATTCACGCAAATATGCAGACGAAGGTTATGTCCGTTGGACGCATGATAACTTGACTGAGGGTTGGAACCGTTTTAAAGGCAGCAGTGAATGAAGGTTATAGGTGTGAAAAATGACGTGCGAAAGCACGTCATTTTCCTGTATCTAACTAGATTGGAGGATTACCATGCAGCCGTTAAAAATACCGAGAGAACATAAGCTTCAGATTACAGCTAGTATTCAAGAATATTTTGACACAGAGCTGTCCAGTGAAATTGGGCAATTAGCCAGCGAGAACCTTCTCGATTTTATGCTCAAAGAACTTTCGCCTTATATTTACAATCAAGCGTTGGCAGATGCACGAAAAATGATTGAGCAAAAGATGATTTCTCTGGAAGAGGAGATTTATGCTCTCGAACAACCCTTATCCTCAGGCAGAAGATAATCCAAAAACACGATTAATTTTAGCGCAGATTTATAACAGTTACGTCTGGATCAGTATCAGCTTCGTAATCTACACCTTCAGTCTCGAATCCAAATAGCTGGAAGAATTCCTGTTTATAGCTATGCAGATCCGTTAGGTCGTAGATATTGTCTGAAGTAAGCTGGTCCCAGATTTCTATTACTTCTTGCTGGACTGCCGGAGACAATTCCCAATCATCTATACGGATACGCCCTTCTTCATCCACAGGAGTTCCTTTCGCTGCGTAGAGATGTTCAGCAAACAACCGATAGGTTTGCTCAATACAACCTTCATGAAGACCGTGCTCTTTCATGACTTTGTAAAGGGCGGAAATATAGAGGGGCACGACAGGAATCGCCGAGCTGGACTGTGTGACAAGACCTTTTGTGACCGCTACATAAGCTCTACCGTGAGTAACAGCTAACGCTTCGTTAAGTGTTCTTGCCGTAGCTTCGAGATGGTCTTTAGCAAGTCCAATCGTTCCCTGGCGATATACGGCTTGAGTAAGCTCTGATCCGATATACGAATAAGCAATAGTGGTTGCGTGATCAGCTAATACTCCGGCTTGCTGGAGTGCTTCTATCCATAACTGCCAATCATCACCGCCCATCACCCGTACGGTATCATGAACTTCCTTATCGGTCGCGGGTTCGATGGAGATTTGAGTGACTTCACCCGTATGAAAATTTACAGTTTTGTTGGTAAAGGTGTCGCCAATAGGTTTGAGAACAGAGTTATATACTTCACCTGTCTCCGGGTCTGTACGGCGCCCAGAAGCAACACTGTAGATGACCAAATCGACTTGTCCTAATTCGCTGCGAATCAGCTGAATCGTTCTTTCTTTGGTCTCTTTGGAGTAAGCATCTCCGGTAACGCTGTAGGATTGCAGGCCTGCAGACTCCGCAAGTTGTTCGAAGGCGGCGGAATTGTACCACCCAGCAGAGGCTGTACGGGCTCCATTGCTGCTGCTCGGCCGATATACGCCTACTGTGCTGGCTCCAGCCCCAAAGGCGGCTGTAACCCGTGAGGCGAGGCCGTAGCCTGTGGATGCGCCAATGACAAGCACCTTCCGGGGTCCTTTGATCGCGGGTTGTGCCTTAATATACTCAATTTGCCGCTTGACTTGACGAGCGCAGCCTTGCGGATGTGCGGTTGTACATATAAAGCCACGTGTTCTAGGTTTTATGATCATAATAATAGTTTCCTCTCTTTCATGAAAAGCAGCTAATGATACGTGTTATTTCTAATTTTAACAATTTTCATTCCAATGGAGAAGGATTGTTTATCTTTCTTGTATCAAATACAATGAATCCCGGGCTTTTATGAGGTTGGATTTTTACTTAACTCTGTATGGTGGTGAAGTCTTGGAAAGTCAGACTAAAACAAAATTGACGGTTGAGCAGCAGGACATCCTGGTGGGTGCTGCTTTTGGAAGCCATGTGAAAATCATTCAAAGTACGGAATTGACGGGAGGTTATTTCAACGCAGCTTATGACCTCCTATTGTCAGATGGCAGAGCTACGATCCTTAAAATATCGCCATCCGATGAGACAGACACGCTAAGTTACGAGCACGATATCATGGCTACAGAGGTTGCGGCAATGCAGCTAATGAAGTCTAAAGGAACGGTACCTGTGCCTGAGGTATACGCTTATGATAACAGCAGAAATTTAATATCGAGTGACTTTTTTTTCATGGAGAAAATAATCGGCCAGCCCTATAATGAAATTAAGGAAGAGCTTAGTCCGCAGCAAAGAAGTTGTATTGAGGAAGAATTAGGTCGTTATAGCCGGATTATCAATGAGATTCAAGGGGATCATTTCGGATTATTTAATGTATCCTCGAAGATAAAGGGGACTTCTTGGCGGGAAACCTTTCAAAATTTGATTGGCAACCTCCTTGATGATGCTCGGCGCTTAGAGGCAAAGATGCCCATTCCTTTAGAAAAGATTGAGGCGGAGATCAACAGCCGTATACATGTGATGGATGTGGTCACTGAGCCACGTTTAGTTCACTGGGATCTATGGGATGGGAATGTGTTTGTGCGAGAGGGAAGCATTGTTGCCTTAATCGATTGGGAACGGGCGTTATGGGGCGATCACCTTATGGAATATTATTTTCGCTATATTGAGGATTCTGAGCATTTCTGTAGAGGTTATGGGGACAGTTTTGATAGCCCTAATGAATGTGCACGCAAAAAGCTCTACGACTTATATATCGATTTAATTTATTTCATTGAGTGTTATTCGCGTAAATACGATAGCCAAGGCCATTTCCAGTGGGCACAGGATAATCTGCTGGAAGGTTGGGAACGTTTCATGGGTTAGGACATTTTCAGCAAGATTACAACATAAGAAGGTAAGGAGGCTGAGCAGGAGAAGGGAGAGGATTCTCATGTTTGAGTGGCTAAGTGTACATATTGATATCGTAAGTTTGCTGTGGCTGTTGCCGATCCTATTTATGTTTCATGATTTTGAAGAAATATTAACGATTGAAGCATGGGGGGCAAAGTATAGAACCAGGTTAGAGGACGCAATTCCTTCGTTTATGCGCAAGACGTATCATTCGATGTTACAAATGACTACACGTAATTTTGCAATGGACGTATTATTCGTGTATATTTTTATAGTGACGGTAACTTGTATTGCAGTATTCTTTTCTAATTACTTATTGTACTTGGCAGTGCTTGCGGTATTTTTCTTACATGTATTTACTCATCTAGGACAGACGATATATTTAAAGATATATACACCAGGGGTAGTTACAGCAGTACTAGTAGTTCTTCCCTATTCTCTTTATGCGTATTATCGACTATTGAATGACAACTTGGTATCCCTTGGAGATATCGGATGGTCTCTGCTGTTAGTTCTTTTGCTGCTTCCGCCAATATTGTGGTTGTTAGTGAAGAATAGAACTCGCATTAAACAGAACTAGTACATAAGGCTGCTGCTGGCCATATCTTTTTCAGAAAAATCTTGACTAGAACCCTTAGAACTAGATAAAATAATACTTATTGCTTACAACTTGGTGAGAATCATTATCATAATTGACGAGGAAATGAGAGGGTGACAAGATGGAGCGCCTTTTAGAGGTAAAAGATCTAGCGATATCATTCAAAACACACGGTGGAGAAGTACAAGCGATCCGTGGTGTTAGCTTCCATGTAGATAAAGGTGAAACTCTAGCGATAGTTGGGGAATCCGGTTCCGGTAAAAGTGTAACTTCACAAGCGGTAATGAAGCTAGTTCCAACGCCGCCAGGAGAATATAAACGTGGACAAATTTTATTTGATGGACAAGATTTGATCGGTAAGACTGAGAAGCAAATGCAGAAGATTCGTGGTAAAGAGATCGGTATGATTTTTCAGGATCCGATGACTTCCTTGAACCCGATGATGAAGGTCGGCAGACAAATTACTGAAGTACTGCACAAACATGAGAAAATCTCCAAAGAAGCTGCCAATAAACGTGGGGTTGAACTGCTTACGCTAGTAGGTATTCCTTCACCAGAGCGCCGCTTCAATCAATATCCGCATGAGTTCAGTGGCGGTATGCGTCAACGTGTCGTTATCGCAATGGCACTTGCAGCAAACCCTAAGCTTCTGATTGCGGATGAGCCAACTACAGCGCTCGACGTTACCATTCAGGCACAGATTCTTGACCTGATGAAGGAATTGCAGAAAAAGATTGATACGGCGATTATTTTTATCACCCATGATCTTGGTGTTGTAGCAAGAATGGCGGATCGTGTAGCGGTAATGTATGCCGGACAAATTGTTGAAATGGGAACTGCAGAAGAGATCTTCTACGATCCAAGACATCCTTACACTTGGGGATTGCTTGCATCCATGCCAAGTTTAGAGAGCAAAGGTTCTTTGCTTACCGCTATTCCTGGTACCCCTCCAGATTTGATCAAACCGCCTAAGGGTGATGCCTTCGCACTTCGCAGCACCTATGCTATGCAAATCGATATGGAGAAAGAGCCTCCAATGTATAAGGTTTCGGATACCCATATGGTGAAGTCTTGGTTAATGCATCCGATGGCACCTAAGGTGGAACCACCAACAGTCGTTAAGAATAGACAACGTATACTTAAGAACGCTTATCCAGAGCCAGTTTTAGTGCAAGAAGGCGCTAAGTAAGCAACTTGTTTTAACTAAATAATAAGAGGAAACGCTAGGCCATTTAGTTGGCTTAGCGTTTTTTTTTATTTTCTACAATGTTCAATATTATTTAAATAAATATGAATTAATACGAACTTAATTAAATAAAAGGGTTGACTATTTATCGTTTTCATCTCAAAATGAAAAGGCATACATAGGGGGTATAACGATGAAGAAGATAATTATTACTACTTTACTTAGCGTTTCATTATTAGCTGTAACCGCGTGCAACAACGACACGGCTAATTCTGGCAACACAAACAGCGGACCTGAGCCTGTTCAGCCTGTCTTCAAGAATGTTTCTGTACATGATCCTTCCATTATTTTGGCTGATAATAAGTACTATGTGTTTGGCTCGCATTTGGCTTCTGCTAAATCCGACGACCTGATGTCCTGGACTCAATTGTCCTCTGGAGTTGTTGATGGAAACGTACTCATCCCGAATGTCAAAGAGGAATTAAAAGAGGCCTTAACCTGGGGAAAGACGGACACTTTATGGGCACCGGATGTCATTCAATTGGCGGATGGTAAATATTATATGTATTACAACGCGTGTAAAGGTGATTCCCCATTATCAGCACTTGGTATAGCCGTGTCAGACCATATTGAAGGACCTTATAAGGACAAAGGGATCTTCTTAAAGTCAGGTATGGTGGGCGTAGGCGATGACGGAGAAACTTATGATGCCACACAAAAGCCGAATGTTGTAGATCCGGATGTGTTCTTTGATAAAGAAGGAAGATTGTGGATGGTGTATGGTTCTTATTCCGGTGGTATTTTTATTATGGAACTGGATACAAGCACAGGATTCCCACTGCCAGATCAAGGTTATGGCAAAAAGCTTCTAGGCGCAAATCATGCGCGGATAGAAGCTCCCTATATGCTGTACAGTCCTGAGACGGATTACTACTACCTGTTCCTATCCTACGGGGGGCTGGCTGCTG
This sequence comes from Paenibacillus sp. FSL H7-0918, assembly GCF_038007025.1. NCBI lineage: Bacteria > Bacillati > Bacillota > Bacilli > Caryophanales > Paenibacillaceae > Paenibacillus > Paenibacillus sp. FSL H7-0918. Next base: position 950,969 of record NZ_JBBOWJ010000003.1, on the reverse strand, counting down.
ATGGCGGATATAACATCCGTGTAGCTCGCTCGAAGACACCTGATGGACCATTTGAAGATTCTGAGGGCCAGGATATGATCGATTCACAGGGCACAGCTGGCGTATTGTTTGATGATCCTGCTTATGCTCCTTACGGAGTTAAACTCATGGGGAATTTCGAATTCCTGAATAATGACGATGAGCTCCCAGTAAGTGGGGAAGGATATGTATCACCAGGACATAACTCCGCATTTTACGATGAAGAGACTGGCAAGTATTATTTGATCTTCCATACACGGTTCCCGAATCGTGGTGAAAAGCATGAGGTTAGAGTACACCAGATGTTCATGAACGCTGATGGCTGGCCGGTGGTCGCACCACACCGTTATGGTGGCGAGACCATTGATAAATATACGAAAGAGCAAATCGCAGGCGAATACAAATATGTGAATCATAATAAAGAAATTACGGCAGATATCGTGCAATCGGAGCTAATTCAATTGACGAAGAGTGGTAAAATCAAAGGCGCAGTAAAGGGCAAGTGGAAGCTTATCGACGATCATACTGCAGAGTTAACGATAGGTGGTTCTACTTATAAGGGTGTGTTCCTGAAAGAGTGGAATGAAGCTACAGCCAGTAATGTTATGACGTTCACCGCGGTTTCTAATGAAGGGATCTCTATCTGGGGAAGTCATGTATCACCTTCGGAATAAGATAGTTTAAAAGGATTAACAGCAGAAGGGGTTTCAACTAGTCATGTGTAATGGCTAAGTTGAAACCCCTTTTATAATGTAGGATTAGTCTACGAACTTTCGGATCACAATAACAGCATTATGGCCGCCGAAGCCAAATGAATTAGAGATGCCTATTTCGAGATTAGCTTTTCGTGCATTGTTAGGTACGTAATCTAAATCACAGATGGAATCAGGCGTGTCCTGATTGATGGTAGGAGGAATGATCCCTTCTTGGATACTCTTAACTAAAGCGATGGCTTCTAAGCCGCCAGCGGCCCCTAAAGCATGTCCAGTCATGGACTTATTAGCGGTTACGGGGATGTGGTAGGCATGCTCGCCAAATAATTTTTTAATCGCTAGGGTTTCAGAATGGTCTCCTACTACTGTACTTGTCGCATGCGCACTGATTACATCTACGTTGTGGGGCTGGAGATTAGCTTCATTTAGCGCTAACTTCATAGCTTGATAGGCACCAATCCCCTCTGGATGAGTGGCAACCATATGATAAGCATCAGAGCTAGCACCATACCCGATCACTTCACCGTGAATCTTGGCGTTTCTACGCTGAGCATGGGAGAGTGACTCAAGAATGACTATGCCGCCACCTTCACCGATTACAAAGCCATCCCGTCCTCCATCGAAAGGGCGGCTCGCTTTAGTAGGCTCTTCATTTCGTGTAGATAAAGAGGTGGCATTCCCGAAGCTGGCCAGCGAGATTCCAGTAATAGCAGCCTCAGAACCCCCGGCTATAACGATGTCCGCACCGCCATAACGAATTAAACGGAAGGCCTCGCCAATTGCAGTATTTCCAATAGAACAAGCTGTTACTGGAGACATGGTCGGGCCGAGAGCTCCAAATTTAATGCTGATCATCGCCGCAGCCATATTGGAGATCATCATGGGAATTAAGGTAGGGCTGACTCGATCAGGTCCACGCTCTTTCAGGACCGTACCTTGATCCATCAAGGTCTGAATTCCTCCAACACCAGATCCTACATAAACGCCAAGTCTCTCCTTGTCAATCTTATCAAGCTGGAGGCCAGAATGTTTCCAAGCCTCTTCAGTAGCTGCGAGGGCAAACTGACTGAATCTGTCCATTCGCCGTGCCTCTTTACGCCCAAATCTGCCCTCTGCATCGAAATCACGTACTTCGCCGGCAATTCTCGTCTTAAAACCTGTTGTATCAAATGAAGTGATCGGGGATATACCCGATTCACCAGAAATTAGCCGATCCCAAAATTGTTCGATTGTATTTCCAAGTGGTGAGATTAAGCCCATGCCTGTAATCACTACGCGTTCCATAATGAACCTCCTCAGCTAGTGTATACTAGTATTTTTCCACTTTATTTATCCTATTACAAGTTATCGTTTATCCTAGTATAATTTGTACTATACTAAAGGAACAGAAATCCCAAAGTGGAGGTAGCTTATGGCTAATCAAACAAGATTACAAGCATTATCCGATTTTTTGAAAGCACGTCGTGCGGCAATTTCACCAAGCTCTGTAGGCTTGCCAGAAGGCACACGCAGAAGAACGCCAGGACTCCGCAGGGAAGAGGTTGCACAGCTTGCAGGGGTAAGCAGTACCTGGTATACGTGGCTTGAACAAGGCAGAGATATAAAAGTCTCGTCCTCTGTTTTGGACTGTATTGCCACTGCACTTAGGCTGACTAAAGATGAGCGGAAGTATCTTTTTGCACTGGCTTTAGAAACTGGAACCAGAACCACACCCTATCCGCAAGATGAATCTTCCGTAATTAGTCCTTCGCTGCAGAAAATTTTACAGGAACTTAAATATTGTCCTACGATTATTTCTGATAGACGTTGCGGAATCGTCGGTTGGAATGAAGCTGCCGCCCATGTTTTTCTTGATTTCTCAAAGCTGCCTATCGAAGAGCGGAATATGATCCGATTGTTATTTGTTCGTAAGGAGTTTAGGCGCTTAGCAGTGAATTGGGAACAATTCGTCAGCGGTTATCTTTCTATCTTCAGAGCGTATTACGGACAGTATGTAGAGGATCATTGGTATGATGAATTTATAGAGGAATTGAAAGAATTGCATCCGGCTTTTAATGAGATGTGGGAGCAAAGTCGGGTTAGCTCGGCCCCGGATGTGTTACTAGAATTCAGACATGCCAAGGCGGGAAAAATGTTATTTCATCTAACCTCTTTGCAGGTTCATGGCAGTGCAGATTTACGCTGCAGCATCTATACTCCTGCGGGAGATTCGAATACTGAAACCAAGCTGAAGCAGCTTATGGAGCAGCATACAATAGAAGGATTAAGCTAGATTCACATAGAGAAGCATCCCTAGCTGAACTTCCAGCTAGAGATGCTTAATGCTACACTATTAGAAATCTGATGTTGAAATTTCAATAGTTCCGAATGTGGTGCCAGCAGGAGTACTTAAGAGTGCAGCTACCAAAAGGGCATGAACTGCAAGCGTAAGGCTATTGAATGCTGGAATCGTGTATGTGATAACTGGAGCATTCACACGAGTGATTACTAAATCTACTGGGAAGTTGGAGTTGTTGTTCACAGTAACAGCAGCGTTAATTCCACCTGCAAGGTTTTCATAATAAGATTTACCAATGACAGGGGCTAAATTGAAATATTGAAGCGGTAATACGATGGCCATAGTAACGACCTCCTTTTCGTTTGATAGGATATTCTATGTTGAAAATCTATTAATGCTAGAGCGAATGCCATGGTGAATTAGCACTTTTTAATAGAAAAAACCGGGGATGTCCAATAGCCACTTAGAAAGCGGCTGGGACATCCCCGGTTTATTTTCGTACGCTTATTCCGTTTTTTTACGATAAATCAGATACAGTATCAATCCGAATAGCATGCCGACAAACGACATTGCGGAGATCGTTAAGTAAAGAGCTTTACCCCCAAAGGCATCATATAATGCCCCACCAGCATAAGAAGCCAGGATACCTGATACACCGAAGAACAATAGTGCAAGGACGGTTTGCCCTGTAGCACGCCATTCCTCGGGTACAATGCTGTACAGGTATTGAATAGCAGCCGAGTAGAACACAGGGAAGGTAAGAATTTGCAGAATCTGCAAATACGCTAACAAGTGTGGATCAATGATCCAAGCTGAAATCAAGAAACGAAGGAAATAGAAGGCTCCGGAAATCGATATGATGATCAGTTCTTTTCCTTTTCGCAACCACCAGAAGCTTAATGCAAAGACAATGATTTCACTTATTGCCGCGAGGAAAAATGATTGGCCTACCAATTGAGGACTGCCACCAAGCTCACGAATATAAACTCCAATAAATGTATCGTTCATTCGTGCGGGTACAGAGCTAATAAATATGAGCACCAGAAACATCAATGTCTTTTTGTTGCCAAAAAAGTGCTTGAGGCTATCCAGCGTGACCGGCTTACCTGTGACGGGGGCATCTGGCATGTTCCAGCTTACTATAAAGCTTATAAGGCAAATGGCAACAAACAGAAGAGCTATTCCATGAGAGCCGAAAAAACCAAGCACATAGCCAGTAATCAGAGCCATTACACCATAACCTAGCGCACCATATGTACGGATAGAACCATAGCTAATTCCAGCCGCCTCAGAGACTCGGAAATTCAAGCTTTCTGTCAGCGGATCAATGGGCATCAAGAAGAAATACAGCAGCATAGCAAAAAGAATGAGAACAACGTAACTGCTGGAATCGAACAAAAAGTATCCGGTTACCGCTGAGCATAACAGCAGAGCTAACAGCACTTTGCGGATGGTTTTTGTTTTATCACTGATCATCCCCCATAAAGGCTGGGCAACGATGGTAACAAAACCACCAGTTCCAATAATGAAGCCGATTTGCGATGGGCTTAGACCTTGTTCACTTAGATAGACTGGCAGAAAGGGAATAAACATGGCTAGCAGAGCAAAATACAAAAAGTTAAACCCTCGTAAAAGATTTGGTGCATTCATAAGTTTTTTTACCTCACGTGTTAGAAAATTTGTATAGAGTCAATTTTGCTATTGTATCATGGATAATAAATGATTAGGATATAAATCTATTCGCGGAACTGCTCAAGATGACCCTAACCCTCTATAAATTTCTGGCCGTAATATGATAAACTGGTTACTATTAAAGCAAAATGCAAGGAGAAACGTTAATGATAAAGTTGGTATCATGGAATGTGAATGGTCTTCGGGCCTGTGTTAAAAAAGGGTTTGATGATTATTTTAAGGAAGTAGAAGCAGATATTTTCTGTGTTCAGGAGACGAAGCTGCAAGAAGGGCAGATTGTTCTGGAACAGGGTGAAGAATACTATCAATATTGGAATTATGCAGTGAAAAAAGGGTATTCAGGCACAGCTATATTCACCAAAATCAAGCCGATCTCTGTGAGATACGGAATGGAAGAGGATGAAGAAGCGGAAGGCCGGATTATTACGCTGGAGTTCGAACATTTTTATCTAGTGAATGTGTATACACCAAATGCCAAACGAGATCTGGCTAGATTGGATTACAGAATGGAATGGGAGGACCGTTTCCGCAATTACCTTCTGGAACTGGACAAGCTAAAACCAGTCGTTGTATGCGGCGATATGAACGTAGCCCATCAGGATATTGATATCAAAAATGCTAAAGCTAACCGCGGAAACTCTGGCTTTACCGATGAAGAAAGAGGAAAAATGAGTACGCTGCTGGAGTCCGGCTTCATAGATACCTTTAGATATTTTCATCCAGAGCTTGAAGGTGTTTATTCATGGTGGTCTTATATGCCCAAGGTGAGAGAACGGAATGTAGGCTGGCGGATTGATTATTTCCTAGCTTCTTCTAGACTTGCACCTAATCTGCTGGATGCCCAAATCGATTGCCACATTATGGGGAGCGATCATTGTCCGGTCATCCTCAAGCTTGCTGATTTCACAGATTAGAATCGAATATTTAAAAGGCCGCTAAGTCTCTTTAAAGGACGAAGCGGTCTTTTGTATTCATTAAGAATTATAGTCTGCCAATGATCTCAGGGAATTCAGTCGGTCCCATATTCACATTAAACTTTTGTTTAAGAATTAGCTGATTCTCTAGTAAGATTATTTCAAGAGTTATGCAGAAAGGCATTTCAATAAACAATAAAGTAAGCTGTAGCTGATCATCAGCAACCCAAGTAAAGCTGGACATGATTCGGTTCAAGGAAGCATCAATGACCTGTGCGAAGCTTTCGAGCCATTTCCCTCGACCAAGACAGATCACAGAATCCTCTCCAGTCTTAAATTGTAAAGTAACTGCAGCTTCGTTGTTATTGAAAGAGATAGAGAAGGTGTCCAAGGCAAATTGGTTGTCATCGAGCTTATAGGTTAAGCCGTTTATTCGTTCTTCTTGTGATGAAGAGGGCTGCAGTTGTGGCGGTTGGATAGATAAATTCTTTAATTTTTCAACCAAGTGGGCAGAAGCAGCCGGCTCTAATGGCAAGGGAGCTGGCTTCATCGCGGGAAGCAGATGTTCCCACACAGCATTCAACATTCCTTGTATACTGTCTGATGCAGCAGTAGTAATAATTACGGCATCTTGCTCCGGAAGCACAACACAGAGTTGACCGAAGGCGCCATCTGCCCGGTAGCCACCGTGCTGGCATTGCCAGAACTGATACCCATATCCCATTGCCCAGTCATGATCACCTTCGCCATTGGAAATATGTTTGGAAGTAGCCTCATTAATCCACTTTTCAGGCAGAACCCGTTGATTATTCCAGATTCCTTTTTGTAAGTATAGCTGGCCGAATTTAGCGATATCCTCGGTTGTAATGTTTAAGCCAAATCCCCCTGTGTTAATTCCACGTGGACAAGACTCCCACGTTGCACCGTGAATGCCCAGAGGAACGAAGAGGCGCGGTTCTAAATATTCTAGCAGTGTTTGGCCAGTAACCCGTTGAAGGATCGCGGCCAGCATGTAAGTAGCACCGGTATTATATAGGAAATGTGTACCCGGTTGTTTCTCGACGGGGACGGAGAAGAAAGCTTTCACCCAATTCCCGTCGGTACTTTTGCGAAGGGTGTCCATAGTATCCACGACATGCCCGGTACCCATCATCAATAGATGTCTGATTGTCATATTGGATAGATTCTCCGTGATAATCGAAGGAGCCTCTTCAGGGAAAAAGGAGAGGACAGAATCATCGAGGGTGACAAGTTTCTCAGTAACAGCAAACCCGATTGCGGTTGAGGTGAAGCTTTTGCTAAGGGAAAATAACATATGCGGAAGAACGGACCTGTAAGGAGCCCACCAGCCTTCAGAGACCACATAACCATGTCGTAATAGCATAAAGCTGTGCAGGCCTAAATTTTGTTCTTCTACTGCACTAATAAAGCAGGATATTGCGGTTGATGAAATCCCCTGTTCTTCTGGAAGACTTCTAGATAACTGCAAGCTGCTTGTAGTTTCCATACGCTCATCTCCTAAATTTTGAGAATGCTCACCTCCTAATTCTATAATAATTTCCAATGTAAAAATACCATTTAAAAAATAACTAGTTTAGCTTTCTACAGGGCTGTTGCTGGATACATCAGATTGGAGCCGTTTCTCTGGCCAAGAAATAACATGAGAAGTTCGACTTAGTTTCTCATATATTAGCTGAGTTTCTTTTTTGAATATACTAATGACTAAATGAATAAAGAAAGCCAAGTCTATCAATAGAACAAACAGATGAATAAGCATATTCCATACGGAGGAAAGATTCCCTAGAAGGGCGGAATCAAGCAAAAGAGCGTGAATCCCAAGCAGCACCCAATATAGCAGGCCATATCTGATCATCAGAGCCCAGAAAAAAGCATGATTCCCGCTGCTCTTCACCCGAATCCGCACCATCCATTTCCCTAAGGTCCGTCCGCCCGTGAGAGCCGGAACAAGCATGAAGTAAATACCAGTTACAATCCAGAAGGCAGCTTTTATATCGAATCCGAAGAGTACCCCAAACCCGATGCTCCACACCATACTATCGATTAGAAAAGCTATTCCTCTGCGGGTATAGGAGACTCTTTTGGCAGAGCGGTCAATGTTTGTATCCAGTTGTTCTATACGTGGCAATAGCCCGGAGATCCAAATGGAAATTCGAAATCCAAAAATCCCTCCGATTGTGTTGGTAATGAGATCATCGACATCAAAAAGACGGTAAGGATGATCGAAGAAACCATAAATTCCTGTAATCTGCGTGATCTCAAAGGACAAGGAAAAGGCAAAGGATAGTAGAATGCACACGACCCAGCGTGTACGAAAATAATAGCCCAAAAACATTCCAAACGGTACAGTCAATGCAACGTTAAAAATGACCTGTAAAAATGCAGGCTCACGCAGTAATGACCAGTAGGTCGAGATTTGTTCAGGGATGATTGACGATCCATCCACAATATCCTGAATAAACTGAAGGGGAATGAATTGGACGACACTCCCAGAAGGTGCAGCATTGTGCCGGGAGGATGGAAAAGGAAGCAAGACAAGAAAATAAGCGTTCATCAGATAGAGCAGCAGCAGATATAGGATTAAAGCTCTAAGCTTATGTATATAGCCATGTCTGCGGTATTGTACGATAAGAAAAGGTAGTGTGAAGACCAGCGCTGCTATTGGAAACATCATGAACGCATACGAAATTGGAAAAAAGTACGAATGAAACATAAGTCACCTGCCGTGGAATTGTTTTTATAAGAAATTTGACTCTACTTGGAAATTAGCTATCCCCGGCTCATTATAAGTTTTTATGATAGGGAACTCAACTAATTTATCCAACGTTTCCGGCATACATATGTCTATGAAGGAGCGTGAAGTGGATGGAGAAAAAGGTTCAGCAGTATTATCGGCTCAAGCAAAAACAAAAGGATATTGAAAAAGAATTGGCCGAGCTTCGTCAGGATATTTTAAATTATTGTAGTGAGCAGGAAACTAACGAGACTGAAATTGGCCGCTATAAAGTGAAGCTGGTCGTGCAAAACCGCAAAGAATATGATGATGCAAAGTTATATGAGACCTTATCAGACCCCGAAGTGTGGCGTTTGCTCTCCAAATCAGATCCGGCAAAGGTGGCAAGCTTGACCAAGTTGAATGTAATTTCAGAGGATAAAATCATGCATACTTATGCTTTGAAGACAGTGACACTGTTACAGGTGGATAAAAAATAGGGATTGAAGTGAGCGGTTCCTCGCGGGAGCCGCTTTATTTGGCTCATAACTGTCCAAATTAAGGAAATATGTTACAGTATTAGGGTGGAAGGGAGGTTGAATAGTGAAAAAAATAATCATCGCAGGCGTCATGGGCTTAACGATTTTACTTTTTTTCTTCTTTATTTTGCGGCATAATAATCAATCACTTGAGGTAAAACCGGATGTTATGTTCCCAACAGCGGAATACAGGGTGACTGATAGTAGTGCTCCAGGATTACCTATGCTTATAACTGCTGAAGGGGCGGATGTTATTAAGATACAGGCTACATCCGGCAATTTATTGTTATGGACTCCCCCTGACTACAAGGTGCATAACAAAGGTCTTGAGCTGAAAATCAAATCTGGAGATCAAATTTATTGGAGTCCAATGGATGGGGGGAATAAGCAAATAGATGAACCTCAGGATACCAAGATCACAGTGATTGCTTACCATAATGATAAGCAGATCGGAACGTCCAATGTAGAGATTCATAAGAATGATCTAGGTGTCTATACAGGTGAAATACCTGAAGTGAAGTAGCTGAGAATCTAAATCGAATCGCAACTATCCTCGTTTTGCGTTAAAATAAGAAGTGAAGCTGACCGAGTCCTTATAGCAACCCTAGAGATGGAGGAAGAGAATTCATGAAAGATTTTGAAGTAATGCTGGAGAAATATGCGAACCTAGTTGTAAAAGTAGGAGTAAATGTACAGCCTGGACAAGTCCTTATGGTACATGCACCGATAGAAACCGCAGAACTTACTCGCTTGATTGTAGCGAAAGCCTATGAAGCGGGAGCTAAATATGTAATTGTTGACTGGGACGATGAAGCAACTACACGGATCCGTTATGAAAAAGCCCCAGAGGATTCTTTCGATTACTATCCACAGTGGCAGGCTGAGATGATGGAGAAATTCGCGGAAGAGAATGGTGCCATCTTACATATTAAAGTACCTGATCCTGAACTGTTTAATGGCATTGATTCTTCTAAGGTATCTAGAGCAGTCAAAGCAGCGGCTGTTGCTCGCAAGAACTACTCCAAATATACTCGGAACAGCAAAATCAGCTGGTCTCTGGTCAAAGCGCCAACACGTGCTTGGGCGAACAAGGTTTTTGCCGATCTTCCTGAAGAAGAGCGGGTAGAGGCGATGTGGGAAGCTGTATTCCAGATGAATCGTGTGGGCAGCAATGATCCGGTAGCTGCTTGGAGAGAGCATATTGGTCAGTTGAAAGAAAGTCAGGACAGAATGAACGCTAAACGTTATAAAAGCTTGCATTACCGTGCTCCGGGAACGGATCTGCATGTAGAGCTTCCGGAAGGCCATTTATGGCGCGGGGGTGGCGGTGAGAATGATAAAGGCGTATATTTTGTAGCTAATATGCCAACGGAAGAGATTTATTCCATGCCCCATCGGACTGGCGTTAATGGCACAGTTAGAAGCACGCTCCCTCTTAATTTGAATGGACGGTTAGTTGAAGGAATTTCATTCACTTTTGAAAAAGGGAAAGTCGTAGCTTATGAAGCTGAATCCGGACGCGAACATTTAACCTCACTGCTGGCAACGGATGAAGGTGCATCTTATCTAGGAGAAGTAGCCTTAGTGCAGCATGATTCTCCAATCTCTCGCTTGAACCGTATTTTTTACAATACAGGGATTGATGAGAATGCCTCCTGCCATTTCGCGCTAGGAAGTGCTTATCCTGTAAATATTGAAGGCGGCACAAAGCTTACGAACGAAGAGCTTGTGGCTAGAGGAGCTAATGTCAGCTTAACTCATGTCGATTTTATGATCGGTTCAGCAGAGCTGGATATTGACGGAGAGCTGGCGGACGGCACGATTGAACCCGTATTCCGTAAGGGAAATTGGGTGTTGTAAGGAGAAGAAAAAAGCCGGATCTCTTCCAATGAGATTCCGGCTTTTTTTGAGTGCCTATATTGGTCATTTTTAGATTGAAAAATAGTTAAGACTCATAGCCTCACGTACTTCGGCCATTGTTTCTTGAGCAATGCTGCGGGCATGCTGTGTTCCAGAGATTAAGATTTCCTGCACAAGCTTGGGCTTAGTAGCATAATAGGAACGACGCTCTCGCATCGGTTCTATAAGCTGATCTAGAGCTGTCGAAATCAACTGTTTGCAAGCAGAACAACCCATGGTACCCCGCTCACAGCCTTCACGAATTTCGGTTACCCCCGCTGAGCGAAAAGCACCATGATAAGCAAAAATAGGACAGATATCTGGATGTCCAGGATCATTTTTATGCACACGCGCTGGATCGGTTGTGGCTTTTCGTATCTTAAAGATAATCTCTTCCTTAGTGGAGTCCAGCTCGATGGCATTGCCAAGGCTTTTACTCATTTTAGCGTTGCCATCCGTACCCACAAGCCTCGGCGTCTCACTGATCAGCGCTTTGGGTTCCACCAGTATCGGGCTGTACATCTCGTTGAATCTGCGGACGATTTTGCGGGTTAATTCCAGATGAGGGAGTTGGTCTTCCCCTACAGGAATGATCGTTGCTTTACAAAATGTTATGTCAGCAGTTTGACTAACTGGATAACCAAGAAAACCGTAATACAATTCATCTAAGCTCGAATTTTTCGATTCGGCTTTAATCGTGGGATTATGCCGTAAAGAATTCACAGTAACAAACATAGAGAACAAGAGGGTCAGCTCTGCGATTTCAGGGATCATCGATTGAATAAATATAGTTGTTTTCTCCGGATTTATACCCGCAGATAAATAGTCCAGTGTGATCTCATGCAGATGTTGACCCAGCAGCTGTGGACGATCAAAATGGGTCGTTAGGGCTTGAATATCCGCTAAAAACACAAAAGTTTCATATTGCTCCTGAAGGGCTACTCGGGTCTGCAAGCTGCCGGCGTAATGGCCAAGGTGAAGCTTTCCAGTCACTCGATCTCCAGTTAAGACACGTTCGTTCATCATATAAATTCCTCCTGTTATTTAGCATTTGGTTACACTCGAGTCGCCACCACCAGCCATCATCCATGGCCATCACCTCCTTTAAATGACAAAAAAACCTCATCCAATAAGGACGAAGTTGTCGTGGTACCACCTTAAATGATCGTGTCACCTTACGATTCTTGGCTTTCGATCTTCTCTTACCTGTACGGAGAGGTTGAATTTATTCTCGATACAGGTCCCTTGATAACGGCGGGAACCCCGGTTTTCCCTACTGCATCCATTAAGATAGTTCGGAAAAACAACTATAAAGGCCATTCGAGCATACGCTGGTCACCGGTTCGCACCTACCACCGGCTCTCTGAAGACCATGTTCGTCTGTCTACTTACCCTTTGTCATCGTTGTTCATGATATGTGAATTATTGTAATTCTGAACAGGGGTGTTGTCAATGAGTAGAAATCGTATGGTGATTGACGAGGTATCTAGGTTTATATGATCTAGCAAAGTATACCTTAAATGTATATAATCATCAGGAATTAAGTCCAATCTATCATTGTGGATTCACAATATACTACTCTATAACCTTGAAATGGAGTGATGATAAATGGCGACAATAATAAGTTATGGGTCACAGGCAAAAATCCCGTTAGATCCGTTTACTACTGCTATAACGGTTGCAGGGATTCCTGGAGCTGGAGCGGGTCTAGCCACAGCGCAAGTAAATATTAGTCCGGCTAATCCGGCTTCTTTCTCCAGTAGAGTCGAGTTAAATGGTAGTTTTAGTCTTACTGCACTTGCTAATAGCCAATTTCTTGTTATCATCCGACGAGCTGGAGTCGATATTTATAGATCCTTTTATCGTTTTACTACAATTACTGATATTCAATTAAGTGCTCAGTGGGTCGATGGTGCTTATATTGGAGTCCACAACTATGAATTGGTAATTCAGAATGATAGCAACTTGCCTATCAATCTATTTGGACCCATATCATTCACAGCAACTGCTATAGGAGGAGAAGGCGTAATTTAAGTTATGTCTCTGTGCGCCATTTAAGGGACGGGTGAATCAAAGCTTTGGACAGTTGAATCGATCTGATTCAGCTGTCCTTTTTTCGTGGGTGTATAATTGAAGTCCAACTCTCGCAGCATAAATCTCCAACCATTACCTTGATATAGCGGTTTATTTATTTAAGATGTTATCCTCTAAAACAGCGTATTTATCACCGTATTGCTTAATGATATGTTGTTCTCCCCAATTACATAATGCAGTCAAAATATCGCTTAAACTATCCCCATATTCACTAAGCTCGTATTCTACTTTTGGTGGAACCTGATTATAAACAATTCGGTTGATGATTCCATCTGCCTCAAGCTCGCGTAGCTGCTGGGTTAACATTTTTTGAGTAATGCCGGGCATCAACTGTTTTAACTCGGAGGTGCGTTTTTTGCCATGAGTTAAATGACATAGAATTACGCATTTCCATTTCCCTCCGATGACCTCTAGGGTGGCTTCAACAGAAATATTGTATTTTTTCTTGACAGTTGTTGTAGATGTTGTTGTCATGATAACCTCCAAGGTATGGGTACTTTTTAGCACCTATGGCACTTTTGAGTGCGTACTATTAATTATGTCCAATTTAACTCATCATAACATTTTTCGTTCAATTTTTATAGAATGCTATAATTTAGAGAGCTTTGGGCAAAAAAAGCAAAACGAAATAAAAACCGTTTCTATACCTCCCCCGTCTTAATCTATGAAAGGTTGAAGAGAGGAGGCTAAGGAAGGACATGACGATGACTAATGCAGAAATGAAAAAAGTAACGATTCTTGATACTCGGAGCGAGACGGATTTTTACGATTCGATATTGGTACATAGAGAACAATTGTACAGTATTGCTTATAGTTACTTGCGGAACCGAAACGATGCGCTGGAAGCGATGCAGGAAATGACTTGCCGGGCTTGGATTAAAAGAAAAACTTTAAAGGACCCCAAAGCATTCAAATCATGGATTATTCGAATTCTAATTTATGTCTGTATAGATGAACAAAGACGAAGAAAACGTTCCATGCCGCTGGTAGATGAAAGAATAGGAGAACAGGTCACACACATTGGCCATCATCGGATGGAAATGCTGTGGGCACTCGAGCAGGTTAAGCCCAAGTATCGCCATGTGCTGCTGCTAAAATACTACAATGATATGACCTTGACTGAGATCGCTAACATTATGAATAAACCCGAGGGGACGGTTAAGACTTGGCAGCATAAGGGGCTCAAGCAGTTGCGAACCATCATAAAGAATCGGGGTGAATGGAACAATGAGTAGTCAAGAGGAGCTTGCCATGTTAAGCGATGCCGAACGTATCCCACAAGAACAAAAAATAGAGAATGCAGCCGCTCAGATCTATGCGATCCAAGCAGGTTTGGAATTAGGCAAGAAACGTGGCAGAAGGTTAATATTCACAAAAAGCGCGATGTCTGTGCTGGCGGCTGCAGTGATGATAGCGGGCTTGCTGTTCTTCAATCCAACCCAGCTGTTGCCACAGCAAGGGACTTCGAGTGTTGATACGTTCGATTGGGGCGTATTGGAGCCTTTTAAAACATTGGCTGCAGCTGATATTGATGCTCTTACACTAGAGTCTGCAATCCGGAATGATTATGTACAAATCGTTAATAAGAGTGCTGAATCAAATGGATATAAAATTACTCTAAATGCTGTGCTTGCTGATGAAAATAAAATCATGCTGCTGTATACAGGGACAACAAGTGATGGTCAGGAAGTGTACAGTGTAAATAGTGTGAAGCTGACAGAAGCTGAAACTGGACGAGACGTAATGGAGGAGAATGGGAATAGGGACGGAATGGGAGCACACGCAGAGGGAACCATATATACTTGGCTCGGTAAAACTGTATTCTCACTGGACCGAAATAAACCAAGGCCAACAGACGTAGTGGCGGATTTTCAGATTGCCTCTGTAGACCCGGGAATGTTAAGTAAACCGAAAACAGGAACGGTTTTATCCGACATGCGGTATTCTGATCGTTTAAAAGTGAACTTCTCTATTGATCCTAAGTTTTGGGAGCTGAAGACGGAGACATTAGTTGTAGACCACCCCTTCAAAATTGACGGACAGGAAGTAAAACTAGCCGAAGTCGAGCTTTCTCCGTTAAGCATAGCGCTCAAATTTACGATAAATGAGGAATTGAAAACGGATTGGATCATCCGAAATGAACTGTTTCAAAAGCTCCCCTATGAATTAACAGCGCAGGTTGGGAAGCACGACATTAAAATTAATCCGAATTCTGGTAGTGGATCTGATGATGGATTTATAAGTTACTTCAGCAGTAATGTGTTGGATCACCCGAAGTCACTGCGACTGAAACTTAATGCGGGGGCAGATCGAGAGAAAGAAGAGTATATTGATATTCTGAAAAAATGAGCGGTAAGCGATATTAGTGAATATGCGTTGGGAGTTGTAATATAGAAAAAGGCCGCAGGTTGCGGCCTTTTTGTTATTGTTGGGACATTATACTAACTTTGCGAGTTACCTTTTAACACCAAACACGCCACTTGTTAAATGAGAACAAACTCCTGATGCTCCTATCGGGACTGTATGTGCATAATGCTCCTCACGGGGGCTATAGGCGCTTAATGTTCCTCAGGCTTCTCATGTTCCTCAGGCTTCTCACGTTTCACAGGTTTCTCATGTTCCTCACGTTTCACAGGTTTCTCATGTTCCTCACGCGCGTAACACTTCTAACGGACTGTATTGCAGCTATTTTAGCTTTTTTGAGCATTTTGCTGAGTTTTCGGACTGCATAGCTCTTATTGGTCTAAATCCACACCAAAATTGAGCATATTGGGTTGAATAGCTGCATCTGAGTCCGATAGCACTGCGAAATGCCCGGATTCTTCGAAATAAGGGCTCCTGAGTCCGAACCATCTGACCTCGTAAATACTGCACTGTAAACGGTAAAATCACCGCCTAAGCGTCTGAGCAATTTCGGCGGTACAAAAGTGGTGCTAATGTGGCATTAGTGCGGTACAAAAGAGTTGCTAATGTGGCAACTAATTTATAACGCTCCTCAGGCGCTTAACACTCCTAACGGACCGTATTGCAGCTATTTTCGCTTTTTGGACCAATTTGCTTAGTTTTCGGACTGCATAGCTCTTATTGGTCTAAATCCACACCAAAATTGAGCATATCGGGTTGAATAGCTGCATCTGAGTCCGATAGCACTGCGAAATGCCCGGATTCTTCGAAATAAGGGCTCCTGAGTCCGAACCATCTGACCTCGTAAATACTGCACTATAAACTGTAAAATCGTCGTCTGACCTCGTAAATACTGCACTGTAAACTAAAATCGTCGTCTGACCTCGTAAATATTACACTCTAAACTGTAAAATCACTGTCTGAGCGTCTGAGCAATTTCGGCGGTACAAAAGTGGTGCTAATGTGGTGCTAATGTGGTGCTAATGTGGCGTTAATATGGCGGTAGTAGCACTAATATGGCGTTAGTAGCACTAATATGTCGCTAATTTGTTGCAAAGGTGGCGCTAGTGTGACAACTAAGTTAGTAACTTTTCTCGTTGTAGTAATGGGATATGTGTTCAGTAATTAGTTAGTCGAGTTAGTTGCTGTAATTTGTTTTCAACCATTCCTCGTTTGACCAGGACAATTTGCCTGCCCCTGAGCCGTCAACAGCGGTAAGTCTGGATTTTAGACTAGCTGGGTCCTCTGAAGTGTAGCTGTAAGGTAGTGTTGTGAATCCGTTCCATGCAAATGCTTTAACGGCAGCGGGTGCAGGGGAGAGAGGGCTGTTCTTTGCTGTACTGTCTCCTCTGAATGTTGCTCCATCAAGTGAATAGATCGTATCTAAAGCTGCGATTGCACCCGTATATTTGCTATTATTTACATCCGCTTGATTGTTGCGAAGAGGATACACTACATCAATGATTACAGAACTTTCAAGTAATACAGCTCCTCCTTCTGTCGAGATGGCTCCGTTACTTGTAACCCCGAATTGATACCCCTTGCTTGAGATCGCTTTTTCCATAGCGGAGGTTAGACGTTTTTTAGCCAATCTGGTATCTTCGTTGTCCATTACAATGTTATAGGCATGCGCATTACCACTACGAAGGCGGGGCATGCGGTCTTGTATATCTTTATAGTAGTTGTGATGGAGCGTTACAGAAAGAAGCGCATTATCAGCTGCAAACTCTGTTGCGCCTATTAAGTGGCCCTTTTTTTGACTAGCGGCAATCGCAATGATGTCGTCTTTACTTAGGCCAACTGAGCTGCTTCTTAAATAAGCGTACATGGGATAGGCAGCCTTGTTGGCTTCCATAGCATTAATTTGCTGAGTAACCCAGCTGTTTGCGTTTCTATCATCCCCTAAGAAGGATGACCATGAAATGGTGACGCCGTTGCTGCCTTTTTTAACATCGACAACTCCGTCATAAGATTTATTGAAGGTGCAGTGGTCGATCCATACGTTGTTGCTGTTTTCAATGGTGATGTAGTCCCAGTCGTTTTTATCGTAATTCCCTTTGGTTGCTTCATCCCATTCCCACAGCTCATCAAATTCAAGGTTGCGGATGATGACGTTAGAGCTTCTTTTAAAGGTAAAAGCGGCATGTTTAATGGTTGCACCCTTAGCAGAGAAAATGGTCAAACCGTCGAAGTTGTCCATAGACACTTTGCTGACACCAGTCTCTATTAATACGGGATGTGTTAAAGCATTGTTATGAGCGCTAAATGGGGAGATCTTTGCTGCATCAGAAATTTCATTCCATCCCAGATCCAAGTCGTTCATAATTTCAATAACCTTTATTTTGGATCCTTTTCTCAGTGCAGTGGCAAGATCTTCTGCGGTATATACCTTTTTATAGAGTGGACTGGTTTCTTGGATATTTCCACCACCTGTTGTTCCTGTGGCAAACCCAGCCAAATCATATTCACTAACCTGAACCGGTGTCGACGTTGGTGAAGCAGTCGGTGTCGGTATAGCAGTAGACGTTGGTGAAGCAGTCGGTAATGGCGTAGCAGTAGGCGTTGGTGAAGCAGTCGGTATCGGCGTAGCAGTTGGTGTTGGTGAAGCAGTCGGTATCGGCGTAGCAGTTGGTGTTGGTGAAACAGTCGGTATCGGCGTAGCAGTAGGTGTCGGTGAAGCAGCAGGCGTTGGTGAAGCAGTCGGTATCGGTGTAACAGTCGGAGTCGGCGTAGCAGTCGGTGTTGGTGTAACAGTCGGAGTCGGTGAAGCAGTCGGAGTCGGCGTAGCAGTAGGTGTTGGTGTCGGTGTAGTGCCAATGGTGTCAGAAACGGTCACGTTGTCGAACATCGTAATAGTTTTAAAGGTAACGAGCCCTGCTGCACCTTTTTTTAATTTGGAATCGGAAGCTGAGAGCTCCAGCGTATCATTTACATACATGTTGATGGTATTTTCGCTCATTTCGAGTTTTACATTATACCAAACTCCTGTTTGCAGAGCGTAAGGTTTGCTGGTCAAAGTTGTAGTAGATCCAGAAACCTTCTTTCTGATTTCCAGCATGCCATCATTATTATTATACAAAGAAGCTGCATAAAAATTATTTCCATCTATGTATCTGCCCGCAACATAAGTTCTGTTTGAGCCATTAAAATCAACAACTTTTACATCCGCTTCCACAGTGTAATCGCTCCAGGCTGGATCACCTGCAGAAGTACGTCCTTCTTTTGTGGCAGACTGGTAATATACGCTGTTGCCTTCGTCCTCAACAATAGTCCAATTCCCACTAGTGGACGTCCATAGATTATCGCCCTCTTCAAAGCGGTCTTGGAAGAAGGTAGAAGCACTTGCCGGATACACAATAAAAAGAGAAAAGAGCAGGGTAATGCACATAATAACACTAGCATTTTTCTTGAATGATTTTAGCAAACTCATTGTAATCCTCCTTATGTATTTATAAATTTATATTAATATAAATACATATATCGGAAATAAATATAAGTAATAATATGATTATAAAGTCCTTTTTTTAATTAGTGCTATAATAGCTTTTTGGGTATTCAACGATGAATTCTGATCTATACGAACTAGGAGTGATAGACTTGAGCGTAATCCGAATGGAGAACGTAACTAAGAAATATGAGAATACATTGATCTTTCGAGATATTTATTTTCGTGTGAGCAAGGGCGAACGTATTGGCTTAATCGGACGAAATGGAGCAGGTAAATCTACTGTTTTTAAGCTAATCATGGGAAAAGAGGAGCCAACGGCAGGAAAAGTAGAATTAGATCCCAATGTGAAGATCAGCTACTTCTCTCAATTTTCGGAGCTTTCCGGGTCTTTGTCTGTACAACAAGAGTTAGAACTTTGCTTCGAAGAGGTAGCACGCATTGAACAGGAGCTTAACCAAATAGGAGAACAGCTTGGGCAGGTGTCGGATGATGTCCAGATGAATGCACTTTTAGAGCGCCAAGCTGAGCTTTTTGAACAAATGGAGCATTTGGATGGCTGGAATGTATCTGTGGAAATCAATACGGTGCTGACTAAATTAGGATTCGATGAGAGATCGCGGCATCAACCTGTAGAGGAGTTATCCGGAGGCTGGAGGAACCGCGCGGCACTGGCTAAAGTCTTAATTGAAGCGCCCGATGTTGTATTGCTCGATGAGCCTACTAATTTTTTGGATATGGAAGGGATCGTATGGTTGGAGCAGTGGCTGCACCGTTTCAATGGGGCGATGCTTCTGGTTTCTCATGATCGGCAATTTATTGACAGAGTGGTCACGCGGACGATAGAAATCGAGAACTATCATTTTCAGGAATATGAAGGCAATTATACCGATTACGTTCGTAAAAAGAAGATGCGTAAAAAAGTGCTCGATCGGCAATTTGAGTGGGAAGAAGAACTTCTCCTTATGGAGTCCGAGGCCATTGAAAACCGTGGTAGTAAGAAGTCTTCTAAGGACCGTCTATCCCGTAAGCTAACGGATATGAAAAAACGAGTGGAACCTCATCCAGTTAACGTATTAATCACTGATATTTATAGTAATTTACGTTTTCCTGACAAGCTGGGGGAAGTGAAGCGGATTGGACAAAGTTATGATGGCCGCTCCATTTTCCAGAACATTAGCTTCGATATTCAAAAGGAAGACCGGATAGCTATCGTAGGTCCGAACGGCAGCGGAAAATCGACACTAATCAAAGTACTGACTGGACAAGAAGCACCGGAATCGGGGGAAGTGACTTGGGAACGCGGGGGCGGTTATGCGTACTTTAATCAGATGTGGGATGAGCTGGATCATAAAGATACCGTCAGCCATGCCGTAAATGTTTATGGACTGGGACTGGACGCACCGCGGAAGAAGGTGAATAAATTTCTAGCGATGCTGCAATTCTCGGAAATGGATCTGAGTAAAACGATTGGCAGCCTTTCAGGCGGACAGCAGGCCAGAGTGGCTTTAGCGAAATGCCTTCTCTCCGGAGCTGCTGTCATTATTTTAGATGAGCCCACTAACCATTTGGATTTAACCAGTATTCAGGTGATGGAGCAGGCGTTGATTCATTTTCCTGGCGCTGTAGTAACAGTTAGTCATGATCGGTTTTTTATTGATAAAATAGCGACGAAAATGCTCACCTTTGATCCTGAATTAGGCATTACTGAGCAAAATGTCTAGGATTACACGGGAAGTCGGATGATCACTGTCGTTCCTTCACCTACGTAACTGGAAATTTCAATTCCATATTTTTCGCCAAAATGAAATTGAATGCGATCATGAACATTTTTAATGCCAATATGTTCTTCATCTAAGGTATCTGAGGGTTGAGAGAGACGGAAACGCAGCTGCTTAAGTTTCTCTTCCTCGATGCCAATGCCGTTATCTTTAACGATAATCAGCATATCCTCCCCCGATATCACCGAGGATACCTCAAGCAGACCTGGTTCACTGCGGCTTTCTAGGCCATGTACGATAGCATTCTCTACGATGGGCTGCAAGGAGAAGTGCATGACCTTAACGATCTCGCATTGCGGATCTAGCTGCTCCATGTACTGTAATTTATCCCCAAAACGCAACTGCTGAATCTTCACATATAGCCGGACATGCTCAAGTTCTTCGCGCAGGGTAACGGTGATTTTCCCAGTCTGGATATGAATCCGAAACAATCTGCCCACGATCCCCACCATCTCGCCAATCTCTCTTTGTCCATTGATGATGGCTTTCATTTGAATAGATTCAAGGACATTTGCCAGAAAATGCGGATTGATTTGGCTTTTGAGCGCACCATACTGGGCTACTTTTTGTTGAGCCTTGGCCATCGAAGATCGCTCAATATAGTTTTGCAAATCCTTAACCATCTTACGAATTCCATTATATAGAACCCCAAATTCATCTTGACGATTACTGTACAAATCCACATCGAAATTCCCCATCCCCACCAGCTTCACCTTCCGGCTTAACAGAATAATAGGTTTGGTTACGCGTTCAGAGAGGATATACATAAATAAGAGTGCAGTGACAAGCGATAAGAGCGCCAAGGTTAAAATGATTTTGCCAAGAAAAGAAGCCTGCTTAGTCATCTCTTTTTCATCAATATATTGAATGACCTTCCAGTTGGAGTAAGGAGAGGTAACAAAATTAATGTACGAATCCTTGTCATCAAAAGTACCATATAAGCTCCCGGCGTCATTGTTCATAAAAGTGTTAAGCGCCTGTTTGTCGATAGGGACTGGCTCTAAAGGACTCGTCTCCAATGAATCTGAGCTGTAAACGTTGCCCCCCTTATCGTCTAAAATAATAAATTTCCGCTTGCTATTCTCGGACAGCTTTAAGATTTCCCGTAATGAATCCAGCCGGATATCGATTAACATGACACCTAAGGGCTGCTTGCTTCCTTTTTTATTAATGACTCTGGCGATGGAGATGACGGATTGTTTGGAATTGGTGCGATAGAAGGGGAGATGACTTCCAAACAGGATTACGCCCCCCTTTTTTTGCTGCGTCTGTAAATACCAATCCTCTTGGGTGTAGTCCTTCACATCATAATCCGCACGATTGAAATTGGCGGAGTAGAATACACGTGACCCCGCGAAAATCTGCACACTGTCGACATTTTTAATCGTCATTTCAATCCCGCTGATGAACTGTTCAATCGTGTTTCCATACTGAATACTTAGATCATTCCCGATATTATCTTTGTTGATAGTCCAATGCTCGAGAGCGGTTTGTAATTGACTATCTACCTGGGCATTAAGGGTCCCTTTTTCAATACTTTGCAGATACTGGTCGATGTTGAAAGAAAGATTATTAAGGATGAGATTAGAGCTGCTTTGATATTCATTTTTGACGGCTTGATTTGAAAAAATATAGATAATCGCGGATATAATCAGCAAAGGAATAGTAATGGTCAGGATCATCAGCACAAAAATCTGCCGATTGACATGCCGCATCCGATAGCGTTTTTTTGGCTGGTTTATTTGCATCATTTTGCTTACCACCCCGATTGTTTTCTATAGTCTGATGGGGTCAT
This sequence comes from Paenibacillus sp. FSL H7-0918, assembly GCF_038007025.1. Lineage (NCBI taxonomy): Bacteria > Bacillati > Bacillota > Bacilli > Caryophanales > Paenibacillaceae > Paenibacillus > Paenibacillus sp. FSL H7-0918. Next base: position 928,667 of record NZ_JBBOWJ010000003.1, on the reverse strand, counting down.
GTTGGTGAAGAGCCGGAACGTTTTAACGAAATGCTTATAGCTCTTGTAACCACACATTGTGCAGACATCGGTCACTAGAATTTCCGGTTTTTTTAAGCATTCCTGCGCGTATTCCATACGGATTTCGGTTACAAATCGCATATAGTTCTTATCGAGTTTTCTTTTGAACAGACGGCTTAAATAAGAAGGGTTATAGAAAAAGCGATCCGCTACCATTTGTAGAGTAATATCTTGATCAATATTAGCTCTAATGAAGGATTTAATATGTTCAAAGATAATCACATCCTGCTGATGGTTATCCGTCAGACCTTCGGTATATATGTTCCCCAGATGAACCATCCAATTCCCCAGCCACTCGAACATGACCTCAAGGGAGTGAAAATCCTCAACAAAAGTAAGGTTTAATAGTTTATCGCTGTACACACCATCCCTATGAATGTGGTTTTTATTAGCGAAGCGGATAATGACACTTATGATTTCTTGTACATACGCAAGCCATAGATCAGGTGAAGGGAAATCTGCTTTATGCAAAATATCTTGTGCCAATCGTTGCATTAATTGTAGAATTTCTTGTTTATTGGCATTTTCGATGCAGGAGATTATTCGTTTCTTATCGTTGTCATCTAGTTGGATAAGCATTGGTTTAGTAGCTGTGGCGCCTGCCTTTATGGAAGAGATATGGAATATATTCTGTTCATTCTGATAGAAGCGTTGATATAACAGCTTTTCAGACTCGTGAAGTAATGAAGTGATTTGAGACAGTTCGTTCGTCACTGTACCTATGGCAAGATAAAGGGCAAGATGACGTTCTAACGTAAGCTTGTTCAAATGCTGATCGAGTTCAGTAAGTACTTGGGTCTCAAAAGGGACAATGCTCGTTGCAGTCTGTGATCCCATGACTATTAGCCCGTAGAGTTTGGATTTAGCAGCATATGTAAAAATAGATCGTGGCAGACTCGCCGGGAGATAGGCCTCCGTTGCAAGATGTATGAACTTAGTCGCCTGTTCTCGCATCCACCTTGTGGATGGTGAAGGTGTTTCTCTGATAGGGAAACCTGCCAAAACAAAAGGGAGATACAGATAATGTTTACTTTTAAAATTACATAATTCAGCGATCAAATTAGTGTCAATTGCAGGTTGTTCTTCTTCGAGTAGTAGCTTTATAAGTTGTGAGCCTTCCAGAGTAGAACGTATCCTTTGTTCTTGTTGTTTAAGTTGCAGCTTGTTCATGCATTCTTGAATCACGGTTAGGCTTTCTTCATATTCCAGAGGTTTGAGCAAAAAAGCATGCACACTCCCAAGTTTAATGGCTCGTTGAGCGTATTCGAAATCATTAAATCCTGTCAAAATAATAAACAAAGTATCAGGAAGGAATTGGCGAAGCTCTTCTATCATCTGAAGACCATCCATTTCGGGCATGCGAATATCAGTGATCACTAAATCTGGCTGCTCACGTAGTGCGGTAGCGACGCCTTCTTTTCCATTCTCCGCTTCAACAATACTCTGAACACCAAGCTCCTGCCACGAAAAGTAATGTTTTAATCCCGTCCGTATTAACGGTTCATCCTCTACAATCATAAGCTTGTACATGAAATCCCTCCGGAAGACTAGATTTATAGTGGATTTTTCAACAACGATATCATCAAATGTAAGTTATAAGCTAAAAATTAAAATAATTATAGGTGAAATATGTAATGTATTATAACATTGAAGAGGGGCTGAAAGAAGGTATAGGTCAGAATACGACCCTAAATGTAAAAGGAGTGGGATTCTCCTGAATTTATAATTGATTTATGATTAGCGCAAGGAATGAGAAAGCATTCTATTCCACAAAAATAATAGGGGGTAGCACATGAGAGCAATGAAAAAAGGGCTAATGAGCATTGTTGGTGTCGCACTTTTAGGTACACAGTTAGTTGCATGCGGAAATACGAATACAGCGAATTCCGCTAATGAACCAAGTAATAATACTGATAAGAGTGAGCCCGCGGCCACTGAGACTGCTGCTAAACCAGTAGAAATAACATGGTGGAATTTTCCGAGCTTTCAAGCTTTAGATGGTGAAGTTGGCAAATATGAGAAGGAAATCATTGCAGCTTTTAATGAGAAGAATCCGGAAATTAAAGTCAACCTTGAGATGATCACCTTTGAAGGCGGCCCTGAAAAACTGAATGTGGCAATTGCTTCGAATACCGCACCTGATGTAATTTATGATGCTCCTGGACGGATTATTGACTGGGGTAAAAAGGACTTATTAGCACCTCTTAATGATATGGTGACCGATGAAGTGAAAAATGATATTTCGGAAGCCTTTTGGAAACAGTCTAGTGTTGGCGAAGAGATCTTTATGTATCCGATCAATACAGCTCCTTTTATGATGGCGGTAAACAAGACCGTTTTTGAGAAGATTGGCGCGCTAGATTTGCTTCCTCTGGATAAGGAAGACCGAACTTGGACGTTTGAAGAATATAAGAAAGCGCTGGAAGCTGTTAAAGAAAAAGCACCTGATGTTATTCCTACCGGATTCTTCGCGAAGAGCCAGGCTGGAGATCAAGGAACTCGTGCATATCTTGCTAACTTAGGTGTATCCAGATTTCTAAATGAAGATAATTCCGCAGTCGCTATCAATACTGATAATGCTGCAAAAGCGTTGGATTGGATCGTTCAAGCTACAAAAGATAAACTTAGCGTTTCTGGTGCGGCTTCCCTTGCGGCTGCTGACGTGAACGACTTATTTTTACAAGGGAAATTAGCCTTTACACTCAACTATTCTGCAGTACTTAAAGCTCAGAACGTATCTAAAAAAATGGTTGAATTCGAAGATGTTCTGCTTCCATTCCCTACTTTAGATGGATCGGAACCTAAGCTTGAACCTTACCTCGGCGGTATGGCTGTATTCAATAATGGTGATGAAGCTAAGATTGCAGCTTCTAAGAAGCTGATTGATTTTATTGCTAATGATCCTGTATGGGGGAAGAAAAACTTGATTCAAACAGGTGGTTTGTCTGTTCGTAATTCGATTACAGGCCTCTATGATGATGCAGAGTACAAATACGCTGAGTATGCTCGTAAATTCACAACAGATGCACCTACCATTGCCGATGGATATGCTGATATTCGTACCTTCTGGTTCCCTGAATTACAACGTGCTTTAACTGGAGGAGCAACCGGTAAAGAAGCTTTGGACAGCTTTGCTGCAAAAGCAAACGAAGCGATTACGAAAGCAAAGGCTGCAATGAAATAAAAAAAGTGAATGGTGTCCAAAAGAATAGAGTGCGGGAAGCACTCTTTTCTTTTTAAATCATCGAAGAAATGGGGAAGGACTGTGGGGACAACGGTTCGCAAAATAAAAGGTTATGTGATTCGTGACTGGATGATGAGTTATCTCTTTTTAGTGCCGGCATTTGGGTTTTTCCTGCTTTTTGTAGCTTATCCGATGGTGAAAGGGGTCTATATTAGTTTCTTTGATTACTCCTTGAGAGATTTCAGCTTTATTGGCCTCGATAATTATATCTCCTTAATAAAAGATGATAACTTCAGGAAGTCGATGGGAAATACATTATTGCTTGTACTCATCACCGTACCCATCGTTATTATTTTCTCGTTATTTATCTCTATGAATATTTATAAGAAAAAAGAGTTTGCCAGATCGTTTTTCCGCGGAGTGTTCTATTTGCCGGCTGTATCCTCGGTCGTAAGCATCACAGTCGTTTGGGGCTGGATCTATCATCCGAACTATGGGATTCTAAATTATTTGACCAGCTTTTTGGGAATGGAGCCTATATCCTGGTTAGGAGATACGAGGACTGCACTGCTTGCTATTATTGTGGTTCTGATAACGACCTCTGTAGGGCAGCCGATCATTTTATATGTGGCATCTATTGGGAACATTCCTACTTCTTACATAGAAGCAGCTGAGATTGATCGAGCGACGCCTTGGCAGATTTTCCGGAAAATATTATGGCCAATGCTAATGCCAACGAACTTATATATTATCGTGATTACCACGATCAACACCTTTCAATGTTTTGCACTAATTCAGTTGCTCACCTCGGGTGGACCTGTGTATAGCACATCGACTGTTATGTATGGCGTTTACGAACAAGCCTTTATGCTCGGTCATTTTGGATATGCCTCGGCGATGGGTGTCATCCTTGCGATTGTGATCGGGATCATTTCTATCATTCAATTCAAATACTTTGGCAGTGATGTTGAGTATTAAGGAGGGGACATCATGAATTCTACGAATCCGTTAGAACTGAGAGCACCTATTGGCCAATCTAAGAAAGTAAGCAAATGGAAAAAAGAATTGACGATTCCAAAAATATTAGCGACCATCCTGTTGATTCTAGCAACGTTGTTTTTTATCTTCCCTTTTTATTGGGTGGTTTCAGGGGCATTTAAGCTTCAGACTGTGGCAACAACGATCCCCCCGGAATGGTTTCCGGCTAAGCCGACTCTGCAAAACTGGACCGAGTTATTTAAGAATCCCGTTGAGCGCTGGATGTTTAACAGTTTCATCATTGCTTTTTGTGAAATGGCAGCGATTTGTATCGTTTCTTCCTGTGCTGGATATGTGCTAGCCAAAAAGTCTTTTCCTGGCCGAGGCATTATCTTTACGATGTTTGTTGCCGCTATGGCATTGCCTAAGCAAGTTATTCTTGTCCCGCTGTTTACGATGCTTGCAGATTTTGGGTGGGTCAACACGTATAAAGGGCTTATTTTACCGGCGATTGGCTGGCCATTTGGAGTCTTCCTAATGAAGCAGTTCGCGCAGACGATTCCAGGAGAATTAATTGAAGCAGCCAAAATAGATGGCAGCTCTGAAATTCGTTTGTTCGGAACCATCATTTTACCTTTGTTAAAGCCTGCAATAGGGGCACTGGCAATCTTTACTTTCATCACTTCTTGGAATGATTATTTCAGTCAGCTGATCATGACCAGATCGACTTCAATGATGACATTACCACTTGGGGTAGCGACTCTTCGGGGTGAATTCACAACAAACTATGGATTGCTTATGGCGGGTGCTGCGTTAGCCTCTATTCCTATGATTGCAATTTTTCTAATGTTCCAAAAAGCCTTTACCCAAGGGATTACTATGGGGGCTGTAAAAGGCTAGTTATTCTTATAACAACGAAAATTAATAGTAATGAATTAAACGATGGAGGCTGTAATTTATGAAATCATATGATCTTGAATCCTTTAAAGGCATTATTATTGCTATGTACTCCAGTTATGATGCTGAGGGGGAAATCGATAAAGAAGCAGCCCGAAAATTAGCTCGTCAGTATGCTTCTACGGGAGTAAAAGGTCTTTATATTGGCGGAAGCTCTGGCGAAGGTATGCTGCAATCTGTAGAAGAACGCAAACAAATGCTCGAGGCAGTTATAGCAGAGGTTGGAAAAGAGCTTACAATCATTGCTCACGTGGGTGCTCCATCTACAAGAGACAGTGTTGAACTAGCTATCCATGCTGAGAAAGTTGGCGCACATGCCGTATCGGCTGTTCCTGCGATCTATTATCGTCTGTCTCCGGACAGTGTTGAAAGTCATTGGCAGGCAATTATTAATAGTACAGCGCTTCCATTTATTATCTATCACATCCCGCAAACTACAGGCTTTCAATTATCGAAAAGCTTGCTGATTAAGATGGCAGCTCAGGATAAAGTGATCGGGGTGAAAATTTCGGCGGAGAGCACGTTTGAGCTTCAGCAATTTAAAGCCGCAGGCGGGAAGGATTTTCTAGTCTTAAATGGACCTGATGAGCAGTATTTGGCGGGCCGCAGTATTGGGGCAGATGGCGGGATTGGTGGAACTTATGGGGTGATGCCAGAGTTATTCCTAAAAGTGGAACAATGTTATGTGCAAGGAGAGATGGCTGAGGCGCAGAAATGGCAGTTTATCATCAATGATCTCATTGTTGAATTGCTATCCTTTCCTTCATTATATGGTGCGTGTAAAGCGATCCTTAGTGTGCGCGGATTTGAAACAGGTCAGCCAAGAATGCCGCTTTTACCGATTAAGGATTCCGATCAGGAGCGGGTGGAAGCTCTGAACAATAGAATATTAGATTATATTCTTGAAGCGAAAGGATAGGGTTAATAATGACTCGAATAAGTGATATCTTTCCGGTGAAAGGTCTGATTGTTTCCTGTCAGGCACTTGAGCATGAGCCGCTTCATGGTGGGGATACAATGGCTAAAATGGCAAGAGCAGCGGTTCAATCAGGAGCTATAGGAATCCGGACAAATGGTGTTCCAGATATTGTAGCTATCAAAAAAGAAGTAAATGTACCGGTCATTGGACTTATTAAACGGGATATTCCCGGATCAGCCATATTTATAACACCAACCTTAGATGAAGTGAAGGCGATTGTTTCTGCAAAAGCAGAGATTGTTGCGCTTGATGTAACGAATCGGGAAGAACGCTTAGAGTCAGTAAAGCCATTAATAGAATATGCACATCTGAGAGGTGTGCTGGTTATGGCGGATATTTCGACATTTGAGGAAGGGCTTGCCGCTGAGAAATTAGGTGTGGATTTCATCGGTACCACGCTTTCAGGCTACACCCCATACAGTACACAGCAGGAAGGACCGGACCTTGTCTTAATTCAACAATTAAGCAAATTAGTGAACATTCCTGTTGTTGCGGAAGGACGGATATGGACACCGGAAGACGCAGCAAAAGCTAAGAATGCGGGGGCATCCTATGTTGTTGTAGGAAGTGCAATTACTAGGCCGCAATTGATCACTTCGAGATATGTTAAGGCCGTGAGCAATTTCAATGACTGACGGAGGTGAGTCCGCGATGGAAGGGTATGATCCTCATATAGAATATGCGATCGGAGTAGATATTGGCGGCACGAAAATTAATGCCGGACTCGTCTCTTCACAAGGGGACGTTTTACATACTGTAAGCCTAAGCACATTGGCTGGACAGACGAAAACAATGGATCGTATTATACTAGCAATTCGGACATTAATGGATGAAATAACAGCACAACAAGCGGGAATTCAGCTCCAAGGAATTGGCGTAGGATCGGCAGGGCAAATGGATTGGGAGGCGGGGCGTATCCGCTCCGCTTCGGAGCTTATCCCTGGCTATGCTGGCACAGCTTTGAAGGAGTTGCTTCAAACACAATTTCAACTTCCAGTAATCGTTGATAATGACGTGAATGTATTAGCAATAACAGAGAAATATTTAGGTTCAGGCAAAGAGGTAAAAGATTTTATCTGTCTTGCCCTTGGTACGGGCGTGGGTGGAGCGATAGTCGTAGACGGCCATCTTGTCCACGGTTCTTGGGGTGGGGCTGGAGAGTTAGGCCATATGTCCGTAGATTTCAAAGGGCCTGCATGCGTTTGTGGTGGAACAGGCTGCTTAGAGCAGTATGCTTCAGGCACAAGTATCGCACGTCGCATGCGCGACAAGCTTTTATTACATAACCAGTCCCCAGAGAATGTAGACTCACGGGAAGTGATAGCGAGATGGCGGGCAGGTGACTCTCTGGCTACAGCGTTAATGGAAGACACGATTGCTGCGCTCGGATCCGCGATTGCTTCATTAATCCATATTTTTAACCCTAAAGTCATCGTCATTGGCGGTGGAGTTGCTGAAGCAGGCGAACTTTTGTTTGAAGGCATTAGAAGGGAAGTAAAGGGCAGAGTAATGCCATCGATGCTGGAAAATGTTCGTATTGAAGCAGCCTATCATGGTAATTTATGTGGAATGATCGGTGCGGGGCTGCAGATGTGGGAGTATAGTCCCGATAAAGTAAAGAGAGCAGAGTTATAAGGGGCTATTCACCATCTATCTGTATAGAAAATCACGGGGAGCAATACGTAGAAGCGAGTTTAATTGTACATCGTACAACTATATTTCTCGAATCCCTCCAGCCGATGGGTATAAGTGTATTTTGTACAGCTATTTTCTTGATTTACAGCCTTAGTGGTGGCTTCTCGTGTTTTTAGTTGTAGAAAATGCAACTAAAGTCAAAATGATTGCATTCGCCTACGAAATAACTGTATAGAATACATTTATTCTATTTCTCAGATTCCCCTGAGTGCGGTAAAAACAATTGAACCATTGAAGATTGATTAGTGTTTTGGGATTGGTTAAATTTTTAAATAATTTAGTTAGAACCACATGTGAATAATACTCCATGTGGTTTCTTTTATTAGTTATAGCCCGCCCCAGTACCCACTGCCGAATAAACCTTTCGTTCAACCATCAACACATCTAATCCATGTTATGGGAAGCAGTTTTTCGCTTTTTACGTTGAATTTATGATGATGATTCATTAATGTGAGCATATCACACGATATCGCTACGACGAATTCAATGTGTCCAAAGACTCGGGGAAATTCGACCTTAACTGGTCCGGCTCGGATAACTTGTTTGACCAAACCAGCCTAGCAAGATTTTAATTAGGCTTAAGGGATACAAATTTTCCAGTTTGTATCCCTTAACTTATATAACAAAGGATGGGAAAATTATGGTCGATTATAATAACAACGAAGGAATAGGCGGTTTTCAACAAGGCAGCTATCGTCCATTAGCCATTCATCCCATTGAGGCGAATTGGACCAGACAATCCCGATTCAGAGCTCCAACATCGCTTTCAGTTTTGAAGCGAGTTGTTGACTCGGGGCGGCCGGATTTTTCATATGGATTAAGCTCGTTTACAGTGAATGAACAAAGGAGAGCCATTTTGGCTGTGGGGCAGGGTGATTTCGAGCTTAATCATCAATACGGCAAACTGTTTCGGGTTTGCTTTGAATCTGACACTGTGGAGCTGCTATTGGAGACTAAGGCATCCCTTATATCTCCCCTGCTGATCAGCCCAGCCTCCATTTTAGTTGCGACCAATAGCATTCGAGATAATCAGCTCATTTCGGTTGACGAAAACGGCCAGATAAATTGGAAGACTGCAGTGGATGGTGTACCGTATGGCAGGCCGGTGGTAAACAGCGAAGGGTATATTTACCTGTGTACATATGAAGATGAGTCACAAATTATTGGGAGACTCTATGCTTTTGATGCGGATGGAACCATAAGATGGGTTTACAAGTGCTCGTCCATATTTTGGTGCGATCCGGTTATTTCCCGTGAAGAAATCATATATATTGGTCAAAATGTGAATTCCAAACTTTATGCTTTTAGTCCTGATGGAGAGTTGTTGTGGGAGAAACCGATGGGTCAAGGAGAAGGGCACCGTCCCCCTGTCATAGATCAGGATGGGGTTATGTATGGGTGTCTTTCTAGCCAGTTATATGCCATTGCTCCGGATGGCGAAGTGAAATGGATATACCAACCGGAGGAAAGCTACGTTGACACCAGCCCTTCCCTGGGCGCAGACGGTAATTTACACGTAAATTTGACCGGCGGGGAATTCATTTGTTTAACGCGAAACGGTGAACAGCTATGGAGAGCGGAAACTAAAGGTTTTGCAATAACTCAGCCAATTCTCGGCCGATGCGGCAACGTTATTCAAAGTCGCTTAATGGATAACTCGATTGAAAGCTACTCCGTTGTTGATATTTTTTTCCAAAAAGGAGTGCATTTAGCAGAGACCGCAATCAAAGGTTCCATTCATTCGGTGATTTTGGCAAATGATGAAGTGATTTACGTCCTGTCCTCCTATTGGACGGCTAAGATGGAGCCTAAATGGGAACTTCATTTGCAAATCTCCATCGGGCAGTCCCAAGGTTGGACAACAGTACTGGGGGAGAAATTCAACTGGGAAACGATTGGTGAAAGCGCCAGATCTTTGTCTAACTTGAAGGAGCTGAAGCAAAGCGAACTTCAATCCGATATTATTGAGCAAAAGAATATTCTTACTGAAAGATCAGATGAGGAATTGTTGACTTCACTTCAGCACGCAGATACTAGTGAAGCGGATATAAGGTGGTACTTGACGGAGAATACGCTGGGGATAAGTGTGCAGATTTCTCATGCTATCGGAGATCATGCTGAGTTTGAAATCAAGTATGACAAACTGAAGTTTAAGCTGAACACTTTTCTTTTTTCAGAAATAATAGAGCCTATCAAATTCCCTTGATTTAATAGAATAATTTACCGATAATGTTAATGGGGGAACCCAGAATCAAATCCGTCATGAAGCAGGAGGCACTATCGGACAATGATGACTTTAATGAACATGGTGCGGGGAACGGAGAACGATCTTCCTGCTAAAGAGATGATTAAGTATTGGAATCATGAGCCTGGAACCTTAAAGATGGTAAGGGCCAGCAGCAATTTTATTTATACCTTTCAGTGGAATGGTAACCGCTTTTATTTAAGGTTTACTCATGAAGAGGATAATTCTCCAGACAATATCCAGGCAGAGCTGGATTTTATGATGTATTTATTAGAACAAGGTTATGAGACTGTCTCTCCAGTGCGTTCTAAGTCTGGCAATTGGATTGAAACGTTGTTAACGGATCACGGGCGATACCACGGGGTAGTTTTTGAACAGGCCCAGGGTGAATATGTTTCACTTGATGAGATGAAGGAACCTCATTTTTATCAATGGGGCCAATCGCTTGCACGTCTGCATAATTTTTCGGAAACCTATGCACCGAGCACACCTTATCGCAAAAGCTGGGTCGATTCATTGAATTTTATTTATTCCGTATTGAGCAGGCATCCTGAGGAGCATAAGGCGCTTAAGGAATATGAGCGGATTGAAGCTTGGCTATCAGAGCTTCCTTTTGGAGTAGGGCATACTGGGCTCGTACATTATGATTTTGAGATGGATAATATCTTTTATATGCAAGAAGAATCCCGCTACAGTGCCATCGATTTTGATGACTCTATGTATCACTGGTTTGCGATGGATATTACATCGGCGTTAAGAGACCTGACGGAATCGGATGATAATGAGAGTAGAAGAAACATTGACCATTTTATTAATGGATATAGATCGGTTAAGCAGCTAGATGATGAGTATATGAAGTTGATACCTGAATTTCAAAGATTTGCAGACTTATACAGTTTTGCTAGATTACTTCGGTGTATGGAGAATACGGATGATTCTATTTTCCCGGATTGGGCGAAACAGCTTAAACTGAAATTAGAAAGAGTTTGTGACCGATTACGAACCGGCTTTCAAGCACATATAGTGCTGAAGGATATCACTGAAAAAAACTGGTACGCTTGTACTCAATTAGAAGTATCGGATGAGCAAAAGGCTATTTTTCCTGTACCAGTGGTCTATTGGTTAGCAGAAGCAGCTTATTGTGGTATGACCCCGCTCGCTTTATACGCAGATGAAGAATTGGTAGGTTTCTCTGTGTATAGCGTAGATCCTGAGGATGGAAGTTATTGGATTATGGCTTTTATGATTGACCAGAAATATCAGAACAGGGGTTTAGGCAGAACGGGTATGGATACCTTAATTCGTTATATTAAAGCAGAACATCATTGTGACAAAATCGTTATTGGCCATCGGATCGAAAACGAACGTGCTACGAATTTATATACATCACTCGGGTTCGTTGAAGTCAGTAGGGACGAGTTTGAAGTTATACGAGGGTTGGTAGTGTAAAAAGGGAAAAGCCGCCAAGGGTTTGGCGGCTCTTTTTTATATTAGGAAATAAATTAATCTACAGAGCCGGTTGTCAGCAGCTGATCAAAAGAGACAGGGAATAGTGGCTCAATTAGCGATAAAATTGCTTTTGCATACTCCTGAATTTCTTTCTGAGCGTCATGCTCCAGTCTTTGATTTAAAAAATGGGCTACAGATTGAACTGAAGCTGTCCAGTACCAACGAACGAATAATCCATAAGCAGGTAGAAACAGTCTTGCTTGTTCAGCACATATACCATCTGCTAAAGCTGCTTCATACTTAGATAATCCTAACTCGGTGTATTCTTGAAGCTCACGGGTGTATTTTTCACCAAGCTCCCATGCAATGATGTCACCACTGCCTTGTTTGGAATTCTCTGGTTTGGATCTCCATTCTCCCGCAGCAGGTTGATAAAAAACGGGTTCTTCTGTTATGTATCTGCGGCTGGATTCGTTCCAGGCTTCCAAGCTATCTCCAGTACCTTCGTAATGAGCAGAACCGACTACGTATTTCCACCACTGTCTCGCAACCATTAATGGGGCATAAACCTCAAATTGTGTGATGGCATGGCGGAAAGGAGAGGTATGTCCTTCACGGGCAAGGAATTTTATTAGTTTAATATCCCGATCACTAAGCTCAAAAGATTGTTTTGCATAAGAAACACGCGCAGCGTTAGCAACCGTTAAATCTGAGCCCATATGATCTACTAATCTTACATAACCTTCATTTAAAACTTTGATTGTTGTCAATTTAATGTAGCCTCCTTTTCCAAAGCAGAGTAAATGAGTTCGTCACACCATTGTTGATTGCAAAATCTAGTCTCTCTGAGGATTCCATCCCTAATCATTCCTGCTCTAATCATAACTTTTTCAGATTGAAGATTCTCTGCATTGGCATAGGCAACGACTCTATGGGCATTAAGAGAGCTAAAGGCGTAGCCTATCAGTGTTTTGACGGCTTCTGTCGCATAGCCCATTTTCCAGTATTCCGGCAGTAGGACCCAGCCAATCTCCCACTCTCTGATCTCTTCCCAATTTAACTTTATACTTACGTTGCCTATGGGGGTTCTATTTTGCTTTGTACATACTGCTAGATCATAATGCTCACGCGGATCGCTGGTAGTCTGAGTCAGAATCGAAAGGAAGTTCTCTTTAATTTGTTTTGCATCTGGTGCGGTGTTTTCATATTTGTGAGACAAAGGATTAAGTTCCAGTTCTTCATAAAAAGAAAAATCATCGCTTGTATAATCTCTTAATATCAATCTGTCGGCTATTATTTCCATGAGTTAATACCTCCTAATCCATGATTATAATGGAAGACTCTGTAATTATCACGGAGTAAATTCACTAGAAATACAAAAAAATATTTCTGTAAATTTTTCTCTAGTAAAATTGTGGAATTGTGATACAGTAATTAAGGTTTATATATTTAGAGGGGGATGTAAGGAAAATGAAAGCTATTAAATGGAGCATCACTGCAGCGTTAGCAGTATCTATGTTGGGTCCAATACATACAGTGAAGGCGGCAGATACGCGTAACGTCGATTACGATCAAGGTAGTATTTTACGGAGTGCCAGTTCAGTTTCGTCATCATACAATGAAGGCAATCCGCAGGTTGAAGATTTGATTTTTCAGATGGATGCGACCGAAATCACTGTTGGGGACAATGTTCCGGTACAAATCTATGCTAAAGATGCCGATGGCATATCTGAACGCGTTCCGTTAGCTCAAGCAAATGTCGTAATTGAAAAACCTTATTTGCTGCAAAAGCAAGCCGATGGCACAATGAAAGCCTTAGCGGTAGGAGAAACGAACGTAACGGTCATTTCAGGATCAGATACCAAAACAATAAAAGTTTCGATCAGTGCGGACCATGATATTGATCAAGGTGCATTTGTTAATGGAACAATGTATTTGCCGGTTCAATCGGTTTTTCAAACGTTGGGAGCAACAGTCCAAGTTAATACAGCAACTAAAATCTTTAGCATTCGCCTAGGAGATTTGCCAATACAGCTTCAACTCGGAAGCGATATTGCAATGGTGAATGGTGCGAAGGTCAAAATGAGTGGTAAAGTGCAAAAGATCGACGGATCTACAGTTTTTCCTGCCACGCTTTTAAAAACTGCACTGTCAGCAGAGTTAATTTGGGATGGAAATTATCAGACGATGGAGATCTACTTCGGCAAAGCAGAGTTGTTCGCCTATACGAAACAAACTGCGCAGATTTTTAAGAAGGAAGAACAAGGAAACCTCGTTAAGTTCATTGGAAAAACATATTGGCTCAATCAATTCGACTCCGATTATAAGTTCCAAAAAGTCACTATTGTAGATATTCTACCTGATTATGAAGGTGAATTCGCCATTTCATTTAAGGTTTTATCAACGGGGCAAATTCTTAACTCTTATACAATGTCGGGGGATGAGTTGATCCGTACATTAGGAAATAAAGAATATTTCTTAACAACGGATCCATTTAAGACCTATAAGTGGTCAGATGCGATTTGGAGTAAGATTAAAAAGAGCATAGTTGCTACTGGGATGACCAAGCAGCAAGTGGAGTTTAGTTGGGGTAAGCCAATAAGTAAATCCACATTATCAGGTAGTGGCATTCAAGTGGAGACCTGGCAGTATGGTAATTATAACTATGTTACCTTTACGAACGGTGTTGTCTCCATGATTTATACGAATTAATTCTTCCTAACTTCTGCGTTACTTTAGTCATAGAGCCTGTCTTTGCGACATATCATTTTGGAGAAGCACTTTCAGAATTAAAGTGTTGACTATTGTTGGCCGAAATGAGGGGTTTATTCATGGCAAAGTCAAAACGTGGACATGCACTTTGGAATTTACCATCAAGGGGCAGGGGCACTTGCCCAATCTGTCAGAACACCCGTATTAAGCTGCTTTATCCCAAGAAAAAAACGGATGGAGCAGTCGTTAAGGTCTGTAAACGCTGTGACAAGGCTCCGCAGACGAAAGTGGATGCCGTGTTGATTTAAAAAGAGTACACAAAAAGAGGCTGTCTCAAAAGTGGATTTTTCTACGTATGAGGCAGCCCTTCTCATGAATAAAACAAAGAAGCGCTTCTCTAATAAGAGAGGCGCTTCTTTTAAATTCTACAGAGATTTAGTACGTATATGATTATTTCGTTATCCGATTAATGACCTGTTCGCGTCTAGGACCCACGGAAATCGTAGTAATACGCGTGCCAATAGAGGTTTCAATAAAATCAATGTAAAGCTTAGCTTGTTCTGGCAGATCTTCGAAGTCGGTGATCTGAGAGATATCGCAGTTCCAGCCAGATAAATGCGTGAATATCGGTTTTGCAGAGTTCAGTTTATTCGTAGCCGGGAACTTGTCGGTGATCTCTCCATTTTCAAGCTCATAAGCCACACAAACTGGAATCTCATCCAAATAACCAAGCACGTCAAGATTAGTCAACACGACTTCAGTGGCACCCTGCATTTGGCAACCGTAACGAGTAGCTACAGCATCAAACCAGCCCATACGTCTAGGACGGCCAGTCGTAGCCCCGAATTCCCCGGCATCGCCACCTCTTGTACGAAGTTCATCCGCAACGGGCCCTTCTAATTCCGTAACAAAAGGTCCAGCGCCGACACAACTGGAATAGGCCTTGGTTACAGCGATGACATTCGTGATAGCTGCTGCAGGAAGACCGGCACCGACAGGTGCAAACCCGGCAAGTGTTGAAGAGGAGGTGGAGTAAGGATAAATACCGTGATCAGGATCACGCAGAGCCCCAAGCTGACCTTCAAGTAAGATAGTCTCTCCCTTAGCATAAGCCTCTTGCAGCAAGTCTGTTGTATTGGCTACATAAGGCGCTAGCTGTGCAGCTTCTTCTTGCAGCTGAATCATTAATTCCGAGATTTGGATCGGCGCTTTCTTATATAAATGCTCAAGTAAAATATTTTTGGAAGCGAGTAATTGTTCAAGACGTTTCTCAAGTCGGGCGGTATCAAATAAATCCGCTACCTGTATGCCTAGCTTTGCATATTTATCTGCGTAAAATGGTGCAATTCCCCGTTTTGTTGAACCGAATCCTTGAGATCCCAGACGTTCCTCTTCTAGTTCATCAAACAAACGATGGATTGGAAGCACGATTTGCGCCCGTTCGGATACGAATAATCTAGGCTTTGGCACACCTCTATCCGTTAAAGCTTTCAATTCTATTATTAAGACTTCTGTATCAAGTGCTGTTCCGGGTCCAATAATGTTTGTAACGGAAGGATAAAATACCCCAGATGGCAGCATATGCAATGAAAATTTTCCATATTGGTTTATGATGGTATGCCCAGCATTACTACCACCTTGAAAACGAACGACAAAGGAAGATTGTGCAGCTAGCACATCCGTCATTTTTCCTTTTCCTTCGTCGCCCCAGTTTGCTCCTACAATTGCAATTACGGTCACGCGTTTTCGCCTCCCAAGCTTGTTTTTGGCTACAGGACTAAGTATAATGCTAGTTAAATCATTAGAAAAATTGATATAAGTTATATCTATTATAAGGTGGAGTAATGACGTGGGGATGGACATTAATTTGGAGTGGTATCGCTCTTTTTATTGGGTAGCGAATACTGGGAGTTTAACTGCTGCGGCAGAACGACTCAATATTACACAACCGGCAGTAAGTCACACGATTAAACAATTGGAAGAAAAAATGGGCGGCCCGTTATTTTTTCGCACTTCTCGCGGGGTCGATTTAACAACAGAAGGAAAAGTACTGCTAAGCTTTATTGAGCAAGCCTTTCATCATGTAGACATGGGCGAAAGAGCGATCGCAGATATGAACAATCTGAACAGCGGCGAGATTCATATCGGAGCAAGTGACACCTTATGCAAATATTATCTGTTACCTTTTTTGGAGCAATTTCATGAACAATTTCCCAATATCCGCATTCATATTACGAATCGTACGACACCAGAAACACTTACGCTTTTAAAAGAAGGGAAAATTGATTTTGGTATCGTCAGCTTGCCGACATCTGATAAACAGATTGATTTTCGCAAAAGTACTCAGCTTCAAGATTGCCTGGTAGGGGGCAAAGGTTTTCGTCATTTGGCGGACAAGACCATGCCGCTTGCAGACATTCAACAGTATCCGTTGTTATGCTTAGAAGCGGGTGGCAGCACCAGAAAGTATATGGATCAGTTTTTAGCTTCTAATCATCTGACGATTACACCTGAATTTGAACTGGGAAGTGTGGATTTGCTTGTTCAGTTTGCGAAACGTGGTTTTGGCCTTGCTTTTGTTATTCGTGATTACGTAACCGAAGAATTGAAGAAAGGTGAGCTTGTCGAGATTCCTCTGGACCCACCTTTGCCAGAACGTAACATAGGAATTGCTACCCTGCGTGGAGTTCCTCTTACAGCTGCTTCAAAGTCTTTTCTAACATTATTAGAGTAGAATCAGGAAAGAGCTATTAGAGCATACATAGTGAAGAGGAGGAAAGGTAATGAATCCTTTACTGGCTCGGCTGCGCAAGGGATACGGGAAAAAGCTTCGGGCGCTTCATACCTGGAATGGCTGGCTGGTTGTGTTGCTCACACTCACAGGACTTGTACTTGTAGGTGGCTTCTGGCGTGGCTTCTTAGGGGAAGGCAGAGTATGGATCAAAGGGCTTCATATCGTGGTCGGTGTCGCTTCGATCATTCCGGTTATTTATTATTTGCTGCTGGCAGGGAAACATTGGAAACAACTGAAGGAGCGGCCTTGGCAACGTTTTAATGTAATCGTTGTACTTTCATTGCTGCTCGGCTGGTTCGTTTCAGGAGTACTACTCTGGCAATTCCGCGTGGTGGGTCCACATGTATCGAACGTTGCTCTGATCGTCCATGACTTATTGACCTGGATAGGCCTTCCTTATATTATTTATCATTCTTTGACTCGGGTAAAATGGCTTAAAGAACCGAGCCGGCGGATAGTGAAAAGTGGCATTGAGACAGGCAGCCCTTCGAATCATCGGGAAACCCCGCAGCCGGTTTATACACGTAGAGCTTTCATACGCGGATCGATTGGTGTTGGGCTTGCGGTAACTATAGGTCCATCGTTTATAAAATGGCTCGGCAGTTCAATTGGAAATATCGGAGGCAGCGAAACAATTGATAAGCTGATCGAAAGTGATCGTAATCAGTTGTTGCCTGCACCCCAGCCACTGGCGGCATCCTCACCCCCTCTCGGAGGAGGGGCGCAAGGACAATTCCGTGTTTACACAGTCACTCCGATTCCAGAGTTTACGAACAACAATTGGTCTTTTACGATAGATGGGCTTGTGGAGCAGAATTTCAAGTGGAACTGGGAACAGTTCGTAAAGCTGAAGCGGACCGTTCAGGTGAGTGATTTTCACTGTGTGACAGGCTGGTCAGTCTATAAGAATACCTGGGAAGGAATCAAGCTAAAAGATCTTTTGAGTCAGGCCGGTGTGAAGCCCACAGCTAAGACTGTGAAATTCTATTCGGGTGATGGTGTATACACGGATACGCTCACATTGGAACAAGCCGACATGGATGATGTGCTGGTCGCGGTAATGCATGATGGAAAGCCGATTCCTAGCGATCTCGGCGGTCCTGTACGGTTAATCGTTCCGAAGATGTTCGCATACAAGTCTGTGAAGTGGCTGAACCGGATTGAGCTGATCGAAGGCGATCATACGGGATATTGGGAGCAACGCGGGTATTCAAATGATGCGTGGGTATAAAATAGGGATCGTTAACCTTAATGGGCTTATTGCCTGTTAAGGTTTTTTTGTTGATTAATTCCTTATTTTTTTAGCATATAGCAAATGAAGAGACGTAATAACAGAAATTGCTCCATACAATAGAAGTGACTGGGATGCAGGAGGTGGTTGTGATGAACGGGGTTAGAGCCATAAAGCTGTTGGGACTTATTCTCGGTGTGGTACTACTGAACATTATCGTGTTGTCACCAGGTTTATTAGGGGTGGAAATCGGAGGAACCAGTGTATTTGAAATAGCTTTAGGTGTGACATTGTTGTTTGTTAGTCTACTTGTTGTTCTTTACGGAAGTTATATTTTATTGTTTAAACCTTCATCTATCCCTGCTGTGAAAACACTGAAATCTTATGAGGATTATATAGCCGCGCTTACTCAATACAAAAATGTCAAAGTGCTGAAAAAAGACATTGCGCTTGCTCTAGATCAGATATCCCGGATGGAAAAGAAGAGAAGTACCTTGTTAGATGTTTTAGGTCAGAGATTCGAATCCACTGAACTTAGCTTCAAAAAATTTAATGCAGTCAGTTATGAAGTAGCAAAGCTTTTTTACCTGAACATTCGAGGGATTCTGAATAAACTCAGTGTATTTGATGCCTCAGAGTTCACCCTTTTCTCCAGCCAGCATAGACCCTCGCAGTTCTCAGATAAACTGGTGCAAAAAAAGACAGCTTTGTACAATGAATATTTAGCCTACGTAACAGGGTATCTTGGGGCAAATGAAGAGATTCTGCTGAAGCTGGATAAGCTGCTGCTGGAAATATCGCTACTTGACAGTACAGATTATACAGATGTTGAAGAGATGCCTTGTATGAAGGAAATCGATGAGCTGATCAAGCAGACGAAATTCTATAAGCAATGAAGGGGAGATGTGTATGGCTAATAAAGGAAAAACAGTAGCAGTTTTAGGGACCATTACGGTGGTAGTTTTTGCTCTCGTGTATTTTGGAATCACCTTGACTTCTAATATAGGAAAAACCAAAACCCAGATTTCTTCCGAAGATGCGGGGAAGCAGCTTGAGAAGCTATATAAGAACATAAACGTGACCACTGCTGAGCAAATCAAAGGCCAGATTGATCTGGATCCTGTCGCGATTGGGGATTCACTACCAGATATCTCAAAGTTTCCTGTATCCGTAGACAATACAACAGATAGCTTTGTAGAGATATTTTCTTCTACAGAGAAATCAGGAACGGGTAATGATGGTTGGCTAAATGAAGTTGCTACAGATTTTAACAACTCTAATATTGAGGTGAACGGGAGTCATGTTTCTGTGAAAATCCGTAATATTGCTTCAGGTACAGCGACAGATTACATAAGATCTGGGAAGTATGTGCCAGATGCCTTTACCCCTTCAAATGAGCTGTGGGGCGAAATGGTAAAAGCAAACGGGATGAACACTCAGCTAATCACTAAACGTCTTGTAGGTAATGTAGCTGGTATTGTTACCAGTAAGGCGAAATATGATGAACTAATAGAGAAATACGGTTCTTTAAACGTCAAGACGGTTACAGATGCCATAGCAAATAATGAATTATCAATGGGCTATACCGACCCTTTTGCCAGTTCTACGGGTTTAAACTTTCTGGTAACAGCGCTTGGGACGTTTGGCGGTTCAGACTTACTTGGTGAGCAAGCGGTGCAGGGCTTTGAGAAATTCCAAGCAAATGTTCCCTTTATTGCCTCAACCACTTTACAGATGCGAGAGGCTGCAAAAACCGGTAAGCTTGATGCTTTTGTCTTAGAATACCAGATCTTTTTGAATGCAACAGATTTGAAAGGGGGGTATGTATTCACTCCTTTTGGTGTAAGACATGACAGCCCGCTTTATGCTTTAGGTGATCTTCCTCAGGAAAAACTCGATATTATTAAGAAGTTTGCTGAGTTTGTTGAACAGGATAAATACCAGGAGCTGGGTGAGAAAAAAGGCTTCAATGGTCTTAATGATTACCAATCAGAGCTTAGTACAGTGGATGGCAGTCTCATATCCTCAGCTCAGAAGCTGTGGAAAGAGAAGAAAAATGGCAATAAACCTATCGCCGCAGTATTTGTGGCAGATGTCTCAGGAAGTATGAACGGGGAACCCTTGAACCGCTTAAAGCAATCTTTATTAACAGGCCAGAAGTACTTGGGCAAGGATAACAGCATTGGTTTTGTCTCTTACTCTGATAACGTTACAATCAATCTTCCGATTGGAAAATATGACACGAACCAGCAGTCCATGTTTGTTGGTGCGATTGACAGTCTACAAGCAAATGGGGGGACGGCTACTTTTGACGGGATCGCGGTAGCCATCCATATGCTTCAAACGGAATTACAGCTAAATCCGGATTTGAAGCCGTTGATCTTTGTATTAAGTGATGGAGAGACCAATGAAGGGCATTCCTTGAATGATATCAGAGGTCTTATTGAGACCTACAAAATCCCGATTTACACGATTGGCTACAATGCGAATATTAAGGCGCTTGAGAGTATTTCGAGTATAAATGAAGCGGCCAACATCAATGCAGATACAGATGATGTAGTCTATAAAATCGGCAACCTGCTCAATGTTCAAATGTAAGCTATTTTTTATAGGAGGGGTTCTATGTCGTTTACCATGGAAGTCGTAAGTCAGGAAAAGCTGAAATCAGTAATTGAAGAGCAGGTCAAACCTGAGCCTGAGGAAGTATCACAACTGAAAACACTGGCAGTAAACAATGTCTCCGCCATTCTGGATCTGAATTTAGAGTCACTGGATAAGCGGAAAGCGGTGCTGCAATCCATTGATAGCTTCGGTATGGAAACGATGAGATCCTCTTCGGACAAAAACTCCCTGTTGCAGGTTTCAGTGGGGAATTTATCAAAGACAGGGGATGAAGGCGGCCAAGTAGCAAAAGGTTTGACGGAGCTTAATCTCCAGCTGAAGGATTTGGATCCCAGTGCAGTAGATTTTGCCAAGACGGGTTTTCTTGGGAAGTTCTTTAATCCATTACGTAGTTATTTTGCTAAATATCAAAAGGCGGATGCTGTCATTTCAGATATTATAATTTCTTTAGACAAGGGTAAGACCGTTTTGAAGAACGATAATACTACGCTGGAATTTGAGCAACAGGCACTTCGGGAACTTACAAAAAAGCTACAAAAAGAAATTCAGCTCGGCATGCTGATGGATCAGGAGATAGAGACGCAACTGGAAGCGGCTAAGCTGCGTGATGAGGATGAGGAGAAAGTTCGGTTCATTACAGAAGAAGTGCTTTTTCCGTTGCGGCAGCGTGTCATGGATTTGCAACAGATGCTTGTAGTGAATCAACAAGGAATTATGGCCATAGAGGTGGTTATTCGAAATAATAAAGAGCTGATCAGAGGGGTGGACAGAGCTAGAAATGTTACCGTGTCTGCCTTGAAAATATCGGTTACGGTAGCTAGTGCGCTGTATAATCAACGAATTGTTTTAAAAAAGATCGAACTTTTAAATCAAACCACCGATAGCCTGATCAGCGGTACCTCAAAAATGTTGAAAAACCAAGGGGCGGAAATCCATAAACAGTCGTTAGAATCAAGTATTTCAGTGGATACATTAAAGCAAGCTTTTACAGATGTGCTATCCGCTCTCGATTCCATCAGTACTTATAAGCAGGAAGCTCTCCCCAAAATGCGTGAAACCATTAATCAGTTCAGAGAGCTGGCAGATAATGGCGAACAGCAGATTGTGCGGCTGGAAAAGGGAAATAAGTTGGGGTTGTAGCCTAGCAAAATCATAAATCTGGTTAATTATGCGCTTTGAAGCAACAAATCCTAGCCTTTAGTCTGGTATGACTCCAGTCCCAAGACTGTTTTGAGCCTTCTTTTTCCCACGTATAATGAGATTAATTGAAAAACGTGAGAGAAAGGACAATAGAAATGAATGATAAGTTATACACTATGCCGATGGGAGCTCTTGATTCCATGCATATTCCAGCAGAATCCCAACCCCAATCTAAAACGCGCAAACGTGGAGCAAGTCCAAAGACATATCGGAGTATTTTATACTTCTTAATCTCTTTGCCGCTTACGATTGTATATTTCGTGTTTATGGTGACAGGGCTGACGTTATCCATTGCGTTAACCCCAATATTTATCGGAATTCCTTTGTTTTTTGCAGTAGCTAAGGGATTGGATTACATCGTACAATTTGAGCAAGAGCTGGTCAGATCATTGTTAGATATTCCTAGACCTAGTGAAGAGGCCAGATCGGATATGCAGCTAGAGGGAGCGGGCTTCCTGCAACGAATGAAGTTAGGTTTTCATGGAGCGAAGTTTGCCCGTAACGTCATGCTGATTATGGGTCGATTCGTATCCAGCATTATTTTCTTTTCAATAACAGTAACTGTAGTAGCGGCTGCATTGGGCCTGATTACACTACCTGTGCTGCACCAGATTTTCTTGCAAACCATGGATTTGAACATTTTAGAGAATAGTGTGTTTGCTTTGTTCCAGATCGACTGGACATTATCCCAACAATATATCTCCTATGTAGTAGCTGGATTTGTTGTTGCCTTGTTAGCAAGTTGGGTAATTCGTATGCTTATGGATGTGCAACGTAGAATGCTGTTCGTATCCTACGAGGAAAGACAACAGTACTAATTGAAAAGAAGAGATTGTCTCCAAACAACCCTTACTGAATCTGAATAAAACACCAGACAATGATCCTTCAGTTCGTGGAGAATCACTGTCTGGTGTTTTTGGTCTGCGGGGAGGTTTGCTTTTGCAAATGATGAGCTAGTGGAGGCTGCCTGATTGCTTCATTGATTTTTTTTAGTGTCGGTTACTGGTGATGGATGTTGATGGAATGTGCGAAATAGCTGTACTATGTGCAGTTATTTCGAGTGCCCAAAGAATAATCCTGACTTTAACTGTACTTTATACAACTAAAAACTAGAGAATCTACTTATAAGGGAGTAATTTCAGAAAATAACTGCACGAAATACACTTATATCCAGTGATCGAGCCTTCTGTTTGATTATAGTTGTATGAAATACAATTAAACTTGAGCGCTTTATAACGCTCCCCAACTTGTGAAAAAATGTTCATAATCCCATATAAATCCTGTATAATAAGAGTTGTGAAAACGTTTGAACAAAAAATCAGGAGGGGTTCTATGCATTCAAATGGATTATTTAGATGGAGCTTTTTGGGGTTTGCAGTATTAGTTTTGTTAGCGCTTTCGGGATGTTCCAGTTACGAAAATGTAAATGAAAAAGTTGCTACATCACCAACCCCCAATCCAACGATAAGCAATACTTCTAATGCATCGGAGAACCCAACCAATGTGGGGGCGGCAAAAGGTACTGTGCACATAGAAAATATAGGTGAGCGGAGAATATTTGTTTATTTACCTGCAGGTTATGAAGCTGACAGTGAGCGTTATCTTGTTGTGTATATGCACGATGGGCAGAATATTTTCAATACAAATACCAGCTCTTTAGGCAAAGAATGGAGAGTTGAGGAGATTATTGATCAGCTCGTTGCTGATGGAACCATGGAGAAGGTTATCGTGATAGGAGTCGCTTCAAGTGATGGATCAGAACGGGGAATGGAGTATGTTCCATTTCCGGATGAGTCTATTCCTTCGGATGGAGCGAGTGCAGCCGAATTTACCCAATATTTTATCAATACAGTTATTCCCTATGTTGATGGTGCTTACCGGACCATTCCCGATCGGGATCACCGGATGATAATGGGATCGTCATTCGGTGCTATTCAGGCTTTATGGATGGGGTATCAGCACCCGGAGACCTTCTCAGCGATAGGGGCTTTATCCCCTGCCACTTGGGTAAGCAATGGACGTATATTGGATGAGTTGGCGAAAGAGTCCGGGAAGCCTGCATTGAAGATTTGGCTCGACATGGGCGTAACCGAAGGAATGCCAATTGATCCGCTTGTGACTGTACTAAAGTCGAAGGGATTTGTATTAGGGAAGGATCTATTCTTTCAGATGGACCCTTTGGGTACACATGAAGAGAAGTCATGGAATAGACGTGTACATAGTCCATTGATTATGTTCGCCGGGAAAGAGGCTGGACAAACGATCAAGCATGAAGTAAGTGACTATCTGACATTAATCGGACCAGAAGCTATCGATATACGTCTTAATTTACTAGTCACTATGGATAATGGGATGGATTTTACAATCCTTGATGGAGTTGAATATCAAGTGTTGAATCCTGAAGTAGGGCAGGTAGACAAGGCAGGTAAGGTGAGCTTCCTGAAGCCGGAATCCTTGAAAGTAAATGTTTCATTTCAAGGTGTTACTGAAGAGCATTTGGTTAACTATGAGCATTATGTAAAGGTATTTAAAGTTTATGTGAAATCTCTTGATGTTGACGAGCATGGGGATGAGTTCTCCATTAACCTGAAGCTTTCTGCTCGGAAATTAAATTCAACTCCTGAGTATATCTCAGCGTTAGTGAGCGCTGCTGAAAAAATCGGTATATATACAATTAAGGAGATTCAGGAGGATTCCATAAGTATAATCTTTAATACGAAGTAGTCATAGAAATTAAAATTCAACTGAGATTATGCTCCTTTTTTGAATTTACTATGATCGTAACTAAGGGGAAATGATTCTCTGGCTGATAATCAGGGAATTTCTCCCTGATTCTTTCAACTAAAAGAAGCTGAGTCAATAAGTAGCGTTTCCAACTTATTGACTCAGCTGTTTTTTATCGCAAAATATATCCCCCATCCGGAAATAAAGTACTTCCTGTTGTATAGCTATTGGTCATCAAATAAATCGTTGTATGCGCTGCTTCGTCGGCATGACCCACCCTGCCAAGGATATTGATATTCGTATATTCGTCGTAAGCCTTGTCTCTAGTTTCCTGTTCTGCGCCTTCCCAATTAAAGTTGGTATGAATGGTTCCAGGGGAGATGACATTTACCCGAATCGGAGCCAATTCTACTGCTAATGCTTTTCCCAGACTTTCAATCGCGCCGTTACAAGCTGCATAGGAGGCACCGTCTGCAAGTGGACGCTGGCTGAATGCGCCGGACATAAGAACAATGGAGCCTGTTGGGTTGATAGAAGGGATGGCATGCTTTACAGCATTATATTGCGGCCAGAACTTTGCATTAAAGCAACTGTGTGCAATCTCCAAGCTAGAAGTAATCGGTCCTCTAACATAGGAGGCTCCCGGAGTGAACAAATGGTCAAAAACGCCGATTTTTTCAAAGAAATCCTTCAAGTCCTGTTCATTTTGATTATCTAGTGAATGAATTTCAACAGAATCGAATCCCAGAAGGTGTTGAGCTTTCTCTAATTTATCTTGTGAACGCCCAGCGATTATGACAGCTGCGCCTTGTTCAATCGCTTGTTTGGCAGTCGCAAGCCCTATTCCGGAGCTTCCTCCGATAATGACGATGCGCTGGTTTTTTAATGAAATAGTGGACATATTTATCTTCTCCGTTCATAGTTAATTGGACTTATTAAGTTTTGTTTTTATTATTAGCTATAAAATATAACCT
Source organism: Paenibacillus sp. FSL H7-0918 (assembly GCF_038007025.1). Classification (NCBI taxonomy): domain Bacteria; kingdom Bacillati; phylum Bacillota; class Bacilli; order Caryophanales; family Paenibacillaceae; genus Paenibacillus; species Paenibacillus sp. FSL H7-0918. Next base: position 902,863 of record NZ_JBBOWJ010000003.1, on the reverse strand, counting down.
GCACAGTACGCACTTTTTTCGTACTAGGTACGATTTTTCGTACTAGCTGGTTCGAACATACAGTTATATAACTATCGAAAGAGGGGATCGCATGGATTTGCTGGAGCCGAGATTAACCGGGGTTCTTACAACACTTGAAAAGATCGGTGGAAAGTGGAAGCCGCTCATTTTATTTATTTTATTGATAGATGGCACAAAACGATTTGGTGAACTTAGACGGATTATCCCAGATGTCTCCCAAGGTACGTTAGCTAAACAATTACGGGAGCTTGAAGAGGATCAGCTTATCGACCGGGTGAGTTATCATGAGCTTCCACTCAGGGTGGAATATAGTATTTCAGAACATGGCAAATCCCTAATTACAGTTTTGGATAGCATGTGTGGCTGGGGTAGGATGCATAAAGAATATTTGAATAATACAAGTAAGTAGAGGGGGTACATTATTATTCATACTATTTTGCAGGAACCAACGGGTCAGACCTACAAGACGCTGGTACAGGTAGCTATGGAAGTATGTGATGAATTTATTCTAGTAAAACGTGATCAGATGGAGTTGGAGCCAGAAGGATATGAACTGCTTGAACAGCTGGAACCTTTTCTCAAAAAGGTCATAAAAGATGACTATTGGCCGGGGACTCGGCTTATGGGGCATTATGCAGATGTTTATTTTTTTGATTGTTCACCTGAAGCGGTCAATATTCTTTTATCCTATTCCACCAGCTTGTACTCGTGGGTACAGACCAGGCTGCCTGATGATCTTTGTTTTCTAAAACAGGGACAACCGTGGCTAATCAATACAGCCCATGAGAGAGAAAGCAATTTGCTCACTGATGTGGATGAGGAACTTAATAGACTAGAGGCGTGCGGATTATTGTTCCGTGACTTATCTGAGTTTTATAACGCTGATTAAAAAAATGGACTCATATTTATAGTGCAGAAGAACCCGCATTTGGTGCGGGTTCTTCTGCATGTTCACTAATCATTCAACGCAACTGTTAAATTACAAGATTTCATATAATCAAAGAAAAGTATTGATAATTATTCTCATATGATTTAATATGATAACGATTCTCATTATCATTACTTTAGTTTGAAGAATGATAAATAAAATATAGATGGGGAGATTGATTATGAATCAGAAAAAATATTTATTAGCTGGGGTATCAGCAGTTTTAGCTTTGAGTTTGGCGGCTTGCGGTAACAATGAAAAGGATAAGACAGCTTCAGAAAAAAGCACAAATAATGCTGCAGTAGCAGCAGAAGGAACTGCAAATAACAATGGAAATGCGGCTCAGGAGGCTGTTGCCACTGAACAAACCGTTACATATTTGGGCAAGGATTATGTCGTGCCTGCAAAGATTAATAATATTGTAGCAGCAAGTCTCGAATCTATGGAAGATGCTGCCATACTGGGAGTGAAACCTGTAGGTGTACTTGCAATAGCTGATGCTATTCCAGGTTATCTGTCAACTGACCTAGCGGGTGCATCCTTAGTGGGAGATAAATTTGCTCCAAGTAATGAAGCGATTCTGCAACTGGATCCAGATGTTATCTTAGGGTCTTCCAAGTTTGGGGAAGATGTGGCCGGCGCACTTAATAAAATTCAAACGATGATTCCTTATTCACATATTTCAACAAACTGGAAAGATAACTTGCTCTTATTAGGCCAATTATCCGGTAAGACCACAGATGCAGAAAAAATTATTAGTGATTATGAATCTAAAGCTGCGGGTGCAAAGGCTGAAATTGGAGAAAAGCTGAAAGATCAATCCATTCTAGTCATTCGTATTCGTCAGGGCAGTATGTGTGTGTATCCTGCTGGCGTTTATTTGAATCCGGTTATTTATGAAGATCTGGGTGCTGCCATTCCTGAGGTGATCTCCTCTACAGAAGCACAAGCAGAGCTTTCATTAGAAGCTTTGGCGGATATTAATCCGGACTATATTTTCTTGCAGTTTGAGACTAGTGAGAATACTGATAATGCAACAGCACTTGATGATTTGCTCAAGAATCCGATCTTCAAAAGCGTAACTGCTGTCAAAAATAAGCATGTGTTTGTAAATGCAATTGATCCGTTGGCACAAGGTGGAACGGCTTGGTCTAAAGTAAGATTCCTGGATGCGGCAATTGAAAACCTGTTGAAGTAAAACCGAAGGTGCGATGAATAAGATGAATACAAAAAATTGGAAAGTTATATTGATCCTATCAACTTCTCCATTATTCATCGTATTAGCAATGGTTGTATCCGTCTTATATGGTGTTAAAGATATTGGAATATTGACAATATGGCAGGCGATTACACACTTCGATGCTAATAATGTGGACCACAACATTATTATGACATCTAGATTTCCGCGTGTAATCGCCGCTTTATTAGTTGGAGCGGCTCTGGCTGTTTCAGGGGCGTTAATGCAGGGGATTACACGTAACTATCTTGCATCACCATCGATTATGGGAGTAAATGACGGATCGGCATTTGTTATTACGTTGGCTATGGTGTTTTATCCGGGATTATCGAATGTTCAGATGATTATTTTATCTATGGTGGGTTCAGCCATCGGAGCAGGTTTGGTTTTCGGATTTGGTTCATTGGTTAAAAACGGTTTATCACCAGTCAGGTTAGCTATTATTGGGACTGTAATTGGTACTTTTTTAAGTAGTATCGCCTCAGCAGTAGCGATGTTTTTTCAAGTCTCACAAAATGTTAGCGTCTGGTATAGCTCGAAAATACATACCGTTAATCCAGATATGCTAATATTATCAGTTCCTTTTATAATCGTTGGACTGCTCTTGGCGGTTAGTATTTCTAAGTCAGTAATGGTTGCTTCCCTGGGGGATGAAACCGCGATTAGCTTGGGTCAACGAACAAAATGGGTGAAAATTGTCAGTATTATATCTGTTATATGTCTGACCGGGACAGCAGTAGCTTTAGTCGGCAAGATAGCCTTTGTGGGTCTAATCATTCCTCATATTACACGTTTTATCGTAGGTATAGACTATCGCTTTATCATTCCTTGCTCAGCGGTGATTGGAGCTGTTTTTTTAGCGTTTTGCGATGTCTTAAGCCGTTATATTAACTTTCCGTTTGAGACGCCAATTGGTGTTGTAACAGCCTTTATTGGCATCCCTTTCTTCCTTTATTTAATTCGGGTTAAAGGGGGAGAGCAGCGTGGATAGAAGTAAAGTACAGTTTAGCCGCTATATGCTTACACTATTAGTTTTTATCCTGTTAACCCTTGTGGCCGGGTATTTTCATCTTACGAATGGCGTGTTTGATATGTCTGTAATGGACGTGATAAAAACACTGCTGCGAATAGATCCTAATGCTAAATTTGACCTGGTTATTTTTCAGTTTCGGTTACCACGGATCATTATTGCCTCATTAGTAGGAATAGGTCTGGGGATGGCGGGAACTGTCATTCAAGGGATTACCCGTAACGGGCTGGCTGATCCAGGTATCCTTGGGATTAATGCAGGCGCAGGAGCTGCCATCGTTGCATTTATGTTTTTCTTTCAGATGTCGGGAGTTACTTTTTTTAAAGAAAGCTGGTTCTCGATACTAGCCATGCCGCTGTTTGGTTTTGTAGGTGGGCTTGCCGCAGTTGTCATTATCTTTATTTTTTCATGGCGGAATGGTGCACTCGATATGCAACGCTTGATTTTGACAGGGATCGCGATTAGCAGTGGTTTTGGTGCGTTGTCGTTGTATATTTCTCTGAAAATGAATGCAAGTGATTATGAGATGGCTGCGGTTTGGAGTGTCGGAAGTATTTACAGCGCGAACTGGACTTATATCATTACGATCGCACCTTGGGTGCTTATTTTAGGATTTATAATGTATCGAAAAAGCTATTTACTCAATTATTTTCAATTGGAGGATTCCAGTACAAAGAGCTTAGGGATCTCTGTAGAAAAAGAAAAGCTGATCTTTCTGTTATGCAGTGTGGGGATCGTAAGTGTTTGTGTATCTGTATCCGGTTCTATAAGTTTTATAGGCTTGATGGCTCCTCATATCGCCAGAAGATTAGTAGGGATTAATCACCGCTATATTATGTTATCCAGTGCAGTGGTAGGGATGTTTTTGCTGGTGATCTCGGATTATTTTGCCAAAACAATATTTCAGCCGGCAGAGTTACCCGTGGGTATAGTCGTTTCGATTATTGGAATTCCTTATTTCTTATATTTATTAGCAAAGTCAAGAGTGTAGGGGAGAGTGTACAGAAAAAATGACAACACAAGTAGAGCTCGAACACACAGAATCATGGAAACTTGAATCTCAGTATATGGGTTACACGTACGATATAAAGGTTTCTCTTCCCAGAGAAGCAGCACCAGAAAAGGGCTTCCCCGTGTATTACATGCTCGATGGTAATTCATATTTTCAATTGGGTCGGGATGTTGTGAAATTGCAGTCAAGAAATGCCCCGAAAACTTTTATTGCACCAGCAATTGTGATTGGCATTGGACATTATGGTTCAGATGAAGAGGTCTCTAAAAGAAGATTTTATGATTTCACACCTCCAGCGAAGCATTATGTATATCCGGACCGATTGAAAAATGCTGACATAGGTCCACATGGTGGGGCTGAGAATTTTTTGGCTTTTTTAGAATTAGAGTTAATGCCAGCAATCAACAAGAAATATAATGTGGATCAGTATAAACAAGCCTTGTTTGGTCACTCTCTCAGCGGTCTATTTGTCCTCTGGACGTTATTCACTCGTACGAAGCTATTCCAGTATTATTTGGCCTCTAGTCCATCCATTTGGTGGAATGATCATGAAATCCTGACGTATGCGGAGCAGTTCTATAGCAAGGGTCAAGAGTTGACGGCCGATAAACAAAAGTTATTGATTACCGTAGGGAGTGAAGAGTCGTTTATGGTCGATGACGCAGCAATATTATTTTCAAAATTGAATGAGTATGCTTTGCCTAATTTAGAGGTTAAGCACTATGTCGCACCCAATGAAAATCACGCTTCTGTAGTACCAACGATTATGAGTAGAGCGTTTCGAGTACTGAACTGTTAAGGAGTGGGGATATGACCCAAATGAGGGCAGGCGAGCTTGTGCTTTTTGAACATATGGATCGTCAGATTACCGTGTATTTACCGAAAGAATACCATTTATTCCCGGAGCGGTTATTCCCAGCGGTTTTCTTACAGGATGGAGATTTTTTGTTCAAAGAGGCGATTACAGCTATAGAGAAAGATATGGAAGAGGGAGTAACAGAACCGGTTATTTTTATAGGGATTGATTCTCAGTTGCGGAATGATGAATATACACCTTGGGAAATGCCTGCTCTTTTTAAGGATTGGTCCTTTGGGGGCAAGGGCGATGATTATTTGAATTATGTCTATCAGGATCTTGTACCCTATATCAAAAGCTCCTATCGCATCTCCAACGAGCCGGAGAAATTGGCTTTGGGTGGTGTTTCACTAGGTGGATTAATAAGTCTGTATGCGATGTACAAGACTGAAGCTACTGTTGGAAATTTTATATTGATATCTGCGTCTGTATGGTTTAAAGATTTCATTCATTTCATGGAGACATCAAGACTAGATAGGGAATGCAGAATTTATATGTATGTTGGTGAACAGGAAGGGATCCACAAGACAAACGCCCAGAAGGACATGGTGCCTAACAGCAAACGTGCTTATGATATTTTAAAAGAGAAGATTGTTGGAACGGATCAGCGAGTGAAGTTTGAGACGGATCCGCTGGGCACGCATAATGACACGTTTTTCCTGCAATATTTTCCGAATAGTATCAGGTTCTTATTTCCTGCAAAATAAACATAATAGGACGAGCAGGAGAGAGTATCCTTGCATCGTCCTACTTATCGTGTGATAGCTGCTCTAGTTATTCTTCTGTAAATTCTCAAGATGGGCGTCCAAATTATCGAAGGTTTGGGAAATCCCCTCTAACATCCCCATATCAATCACTTGTTGCAAGGCTTCCGGAGAAGTGTATTTACCGGTATTCACCAGCTTCGTTTGACCCTCCAGGTGGATAAAATCTAGCTGGACAAGCGTTTCAGGCAAATCTTTTGAAATATTACCTTCTGCATCTGAGAATCCATCTGTATAAATGACTTGTTCTGGGACTGTAATTTCCTTATACAACGCCTTGCCCCATGACTCCATACCGTAGAAATCCCCTTGATTCTTATCCACGCACTTCATGCAATAATGCCAAGTACCCCCTGGACGGAAATCGACATTACATACGGGAAGCGTCCAACCTTTTGGACCCCACCAGTGCTTCAAATGCTCAGCCTCAGAAAAAGCCTTGAATACTAGCTCACGTGGAGCTTGGAATACGCGCTCTAATACTAATGTGTTGCCATCAACAACTTTGGATACCACTTGGTTGGACGGGTTAGAATTTGTCATGGGATAGATCCTCCTCAAATTTGTTTGCTTCCTGCCAATTTCGACCTGAGGCTATGATTTATTATTGTTTTCATTTCTCTGTAGCTTTTGTAAATAATCATCCAGTCGATCGTATCGTTCTTCCCATATATGGCGGTAGGAGTCTAACCAATCGTCTATTTCCTTAAATGGATCAGGACGGAGCTTGCAAATGCGCTTGTTAGCAACAGCTTGAACTTCAATTAAGCCCGCTTCACTAAGGACGCGCAAATGCTTGGACGCTTGAGGCTGCCGTAGCTGAAGACTTTCTGCAATCTCCCCAACGGTTAGAGGATTCTCGCGTAATAGTTCAACGATCTGCATGCGGTGGGGCTCAGCTAAGGCACTCATAACGTTAGTATTCATAAACAAGGATCACTTCGATTCATTAAATTCATTCGTATCTCTATTATGACATACTCTGGTTAAGCGGCTCTATAGCGCCTCCTTTTTGGTATTTCCTGTTTGTGATGATAATATACCACGGAGGGAATATTCCTGTAAAGGAATATATAATAACGATTGTATGACAACTGCTAGAGAAGGGCATGATACAAGCATTAAAAAGAAATATGTTCCATGATAACCAACAAACTTTACAAAAAACATAGGAATAGATATAATTAAGTATAACTTATCGGGTTTTAGAATTACGCAAGGGGCCTAACGCCAGTGGGCTCCTTTTGTATTTCTTGGCCATGTTACAGGAGGGTGAAGGTCATACACAATGAAAAGATTATGGTTTGTGTTCATTATGGTCCGCATGGGGAGCGTTTAATCCGGCGTGGTGTCCAACTATCTGAAATTATAGGGGCGCCATTGTTTGTATTAAATGTCGATAGTTCGGATATTGATGAATATAATCAGAGCAAAGAAATGTATATGACGGTCTGGAAACGTCTTGCCGATGAAGCTGGCGCAGAGTTTATCATTCGGAAACGTGAAGGCCGAAAAACAACAGATATTATTGTAGAAGTTGCTGAAGAGAATGAGGTTACACAGATCGTCATTGGACAATCTGCTCAAACTCGGTGGCAGGAGCTTACCAAACGTAATTTCATCAATGAACTCATTGGTAAAATGAAAATGATGGATCTGCATGTCGTGGCTGTGCAGCGGATGCGTGCAGGGCTGGAAGAAACCCATGAGGAAGGCGTTATCGCTTACCTGGTCAAAAACGGGGCTGAGTACCAGCTCAGTGATGAACCTCAGGGAGAGTATTCGCTTAAGGGAAAGTTCTTTCACGAACTACACACAGAATTTGAGAACGGTTTATTCAGAATTGAGCAAGAAGATGGAAAGGCTAGATATCTGCATATTTGTGATGGCACATTGACCGATTCTTTATAATCGGGCTTGCCCTTATCAACTTTGGGGCCTTGTATAAAAGGCCCTACCAATCATATGATCTTTGGCTTTTGGTAAAAAAGTAAGTACTAAAGTTCACAACTTGATAAGCTCAAGTGGAAAAGGAGGACTGCCTTTGCTGCATGTAATCATACTTGTTCCGTTTCTAATGGCCTTAGTAATCGCACTTTTGTCCAAGAGAGCACCCAACCTTCATAGAGGATGGCTTGTTTTCCCTGGTTCACTCGTTTTGTTTGTTTATTTCTTAACCCGGATTCCCGTTATTAAAGGTGGGGATTTGGGATATGAAACCATTTCATGGATTCCTTCACTAGGAATTGATTTGGTTTTCCATCTGGATGGATTAAGTTTGTTGTTTGCTTTGCTAATCACTGGGATGGGTAGTCTTGTAATTATCTATTCAATTTATTATCTGGACCGGCGAAAAGAAGCGTTAACCCCTTTTTATATTTATCTAATGTTGTTTATGGGGGCGATGCTTGGCGTTGTGCTCTCGGATAACTTGATGGTGTTATACGGCTTTTGGGAATTAACAAGTGTTTCGTCATTTCTGTTAATTGCCTTTTGGCATCGGCGGCAAAAATCGCGGTATGGTGCTCTCAAATCTATGTTGATTACCGTATTTGGTGGTTTAGCGATGTTTGCCGGCTTTTTAATGCTTTATGTAATGACAGGCACCTTTAGTATCCGGGAAATTTGGAGTGAGGTTGGCGATATTAGCGGGCATGCTTTATTTATTCCGGCGATGCTACTAATTCTCTTAGGCGCCTTCACCAAATCAGCTCAGTTCCCGTTTCATATCTGGCTGCCGGATGCCATGGAGGCACCGACACCCGTCAGCGCCTATCTGCACTCGGCAACGATGGTTAAAGCTGGATTGTATCTTGTCGCCCGTTTCAGCCCTGTTTTTGCGGGGCAATATGAGTGGTTCTGGGTTGTGTCAGGCGTCGGTTTGATCACCTTGATTTATGGCTCCATCCAGGCGATGAAGCAGACGGACCTGAAGGCTCTATTAGCCTATTCAACGATTAGTCAACTTGGACTGATTATGGGATTGCTGGGAATGGGATCGGCAGCGGCATTTTATGTAGGGGAAGATTCAGTCTTTTACACTGCTGCAACAACAGCGGCTATCTTTCACCTTATTAACCATGCCATCTTTAAAGGCTCTTTGTTTATGATGGTCGGTATAGTTGACCATGAGACGGGTACCCGCGACCTGCGAAAGCTGGGCGGATTGATTTCCATTATGCCGGTTACCTTTACGGTAGCGATGATCGGCAGTTTCTCGATGGCTGGTTTGCCGCCATTTTCCGGGTTTTTAAGTAAAGAGATGTTTTTTACGGCTGTTCTGAATATCCGAAACCTGGATATATTGTCTATTCCCTCGTTGTTTACGCTCTTCCCGGTTTTGGCCTGGATTGCCAGCGTGTTTACTTTTGCATACAGTATGATTTTGGTTTTCCACACCTTTTTCGGAAAATATCAGCCTGAGAAGCTGGACAAAAAACCGCATGAAGCCCCATTTGGACTTCTGCTTGCCCCGTGCCTGCTAGCAGTGCTGTCTATATTTATCGGTTTTTTCCCGAATATATTATCCAAAACACTTATTATCCCTGCAATGAATGCTATTCACCCTATCTTGCAGACCGGAGAACCCTTTGTTGTGAATATTCATTTCTGGCACGGCTTTACACCAGAAATATGGATGACACTTGGTGTTGTGATTCTTGGTATTATTGTATACCGAATCTATGGCCGCTGGAGTCTGGTCGATAAAGAATGGGGCAGTGGCTACACTTTAAATCAAGTCTATGACGGAGTAATCCGGCTGGTCGAGAAATCGTCTAGGGCGTTGACTGGCACCTATATGACAGGTTCCATGCGCCATTACTTGATGTATATCTTCGCTTTTCTGATCGTAGCCATTGGTGGAGCCGTGTGGTATACCGATGGAATAACGCTTGGGACAACTGAATATGCTCCGTTTTCTTTGTTTGAAGTTATTGTTGTTATGGTTATGCTTGTGGGCGCTTTGGCTATCCCCTTTGTTCGTTCCAGAATCACAGCCATTTTGTTAACAGGAATGGTTGGTTATATGGTTACTTTACTCTTTGTTCTGTTCCGGGCACCTGATCTGGCGCTTACCCAGATGATTGTCGAAGTAGTATCCGTTACATTGTTCCTGCTATGTTTTCGGCATTTGCCTAAGCTGGAGAAAGAGCCGCTCAAACTTCGGTCCCGCTTGCCTAAGCTAATTATTTCCATCGGGATGGGAATAACTATGACATTGGTTGCACTTGCTGCTTTAGGCAGTAGTCCGTTCGAATCCATCTCGAAATATTATGTGGAGAATAGCTATACCTTGGGTGGCGGTAAAAATATTGTTAATGTTCTGCTCGTTGATTTCCGCGGCTTTGATACCATGTTTGAAATTACAGTGCTTGGCCTTGCCTCACTTGCTATTTATTCCATGATCAAACTGCAGTTGGATACGGATGGAACTATTGCCCCACTGAAGCGGGCTGTGAAGGATAATAAACCACGTTCTTCTGTAAGTGATGATGTGTTACTACAAGCGGTAGCTAAAGTAGCCTTCGTTATGATACTAATATTTTCGCTTTATCTGTTTTTCGCCGGACATAATAATCCGGGAGGCGGATTTATTGGAGCATTGATGGCATCAGCCGCATTGGTACTGCTCGCCATTACTTTTGGGATTGATATGGTTGAGAAGGTATTGCCTATCGACTATCGTAAGTTAATCGCGGTTGGGGTATCTGTAGCTTTTCTTACAGGAATAGGTTCGTTTTTATTCGATGTACCTTTTCTGAGCCAAGCGTTTGGCTATTTCCAACTGCCACTTATGGGCAAAACAGAACTGACCACAGCAATGTTCTTTGATCTCGGTGTTTTCTTGGCTGTTATTGGTGTCACTATGAATATCATATTTACGATCGGGAGGGATAGCTAATGGAGCTTATTATTGCCCTGGCGATCGGTGTACTGTTTTCCGTAGGTGTTTATCTAGTTCTTTCCAAAAGCTTGCTGCGCATCCTTCTGGGAACCACTTTAATAACGCACGGCGTTCATTTGTTGTTACTGACAATGTCTGGCCTCAAGACAGGTGCTGCACCATTGCTGGGTGAGGAAGCGGAAGCTTATGTCGATCCTTTGCCGCAGGCGCTCATTTTGACCTCTATTGTAATTAGCTTTGGAGTAACAGCATTTTTTATTGTTTTGGCATACCGGACTTACCGCTCGACGGGTACCGATGATGTGGAAGGAACCAAGGAGGAGAGACGATGAACAACTTGTTAGTGCTGCCTCTGCTGATTCCGGCCATTACGGCAGTTATACTCATTTTTTTGAAAGAACGAGTACGTCTGCAACGAATCATAAGTGCCGTCAGTGTGTTTGTAAATATCTTTGTTGCAGGATTCATTGTGTATCAGGTAAATACAAACGGTATCCAGACCTTATATATGGGGGGATGGCGTCCACCTTATGGCATTGTGTTTGTTGCCGATATGTTTTCGGCATTGCTCGTTTTGACTGCGGCCATTGTTGGCGCGGCTTGTCTGTTTTTTTCCTTCGCTAGCATTGGGGAAGACAGGGAACGGTTTTATTACTATCCGTTTTTCCATTTTTTATTAACCGGGGTATTTGGCTCTTTCCTCACTGGGGACCTGTTTAACTTGTTTGTCTGCTTTGAGGTGCTGTTAGTTGCCTCTTACGCTTTGATCGTACTTGGTGGGTCCAAGGGTCAACTGCGAGAGACATTAAAGTATGTATTAATTAATGTGATTTCCTCTTCCTTGTTTGTGGCGACGATTGCTTATTTATATGCCGCGACAGGAACACTGAATATGGCGCATCTATCTATGCGTGTAGCAGAGGCGGGACAAGGCGGTGTAATGAACGTCATTGCGGTCCTGCTGCTAATTGTATTTTCGATTAAGGCAGGTTTACTGCTCTTTTTCTGGCTTCCCGATTCTTATAGTGCACCACCATTGGCTGTTAGAGCCCTGTTTGGGGCTTTGCTAACCAAGGTCGGATTGTATGCAATTACTCGTACCTTTACTTTGATTTTTATTCAAGAACCGGGACTCACCCATACATTGATTGCCTGGATGGCGGGGGCGACGATGATACTTGGGGCAATCGGGGCATTGGCATACAACGATTTGGGCCGAATATTTAATTATAATATCATCATCAGTGTAGGATTTATTGCTTTTGGGATCTCTGTCGCGACTCAGGATTCGTTAAATGGTGTAGTGTTTTATTTAATGCATGACATGGTTGCCAAAGCATTATTATTCTTTCTGGGTGGGATGATTATCTCAGCTTCAGGCACTGACCGCTTAAAAGAAATGGGTGGTTTAATCCGACGTTATCCGTGGACCGGCTGGATGTTTTTTGTACTGACTTTGGCATTGGTTGGTGTTCCGCCCCTTAGTGGTTTCGCTGGAAAAGTGATGATGGTGCGGAGTGGATTTGGCGAGAATCACGTGGCTCTGGCGCTGATTGCACTTGCATCCAGCTTCGTAGTGTTATATTCCTTGATCAAGGTATTCCAGCAAGTGTTCTGGGGTGGCGAGAAAAGGGAAGAACAAGTCAAACCACTTCATTATAAAGCTATGATGGCACCGGCAGCTGTTCTGTTCGCAATTGTAATTCTGATGGGTGTGGGTGCGGAGACGGTAAACGGACTTGTCAGCCAAGCCGGAGCTGTACTGGCTGATCCAGCACTATACATTAACGCTGTCATGAAGGAGTGATACTATGGCTTTTCAACTATTATTGAATTTCATGATAGCATTCCTGTGGATGTTCCTGCACAATGACTGGACTGGGCCACGTTTCGTCATTGGTTTCTTGATCGGTATCCTCATTCTGCTCGGAATGCGACGTTTTTGGCCCAGATTATATCTAGGAAAAGTGTGGGCAATTATTAAGCTAATCCTGTTGCTGCTGCGGGAGCTGGTCGTTTCAAGTTATGTAGTGGTAAAAGCTGTTCTGAGACCGGAGCTTAATATACGTCCGGCAATCTTGAAATATACTACAGAGCTGAAATCGGATTGGGAAGTGGCTACGTTGATCACATTGCTCTGCCTTACTCCCGGATCTGTGGTACTTGAAGTATCGGATGATAACCGGACTTTGTATATTCATGCCATGGATGTTGAGGATCCCGCACAGTTCAGAGCGAATATCCGTGACACCTTTGAGCGTGCGATATTGGAGGTGACCCGTTAATGATCCATTTTATTCTTATGCTCTCGCTTACGATTATGGCGCTGGCGATTGGTGTATGTGCCTGGCGGTTGTTGAAGGGACCTTCTTTGCCCGACCGGGTAGCGGCACTGGATACGATTGGAATTAATCTGTTAGCCATGGTAGCCGTTCTTTCTGTTTTACTCCGAACGCAGGCTTTTATCGAAATTATTTTGTTAATAGGCATTCTTTCCTTTATCGGCACGACGGCATTTGCCAGATACATCGAAAGGGGAGTGGTGCTTGAACATGGAAACGATCAAGATAGTCGGTGAATTGCTGTTTGCCTTATTAATACTGATGGGGGCATTGCTTAGTGCTGTAAGTGCTTATGGTCTGATTCGGCTGCCTGATGTTTATCTGAGATCACATGCCGCTGCCAAAAGTGCCACCCTTGGAGTTTTATGTGTTCTGAGCGGGGCCTTTCTATATTTTGCATTTTTTCTAGATCATATAAGTGCTAAGCTGCTACTGGGGATTGTCTTTGTATTTATGACCTCACCTTTATCTGCGCATTTGACGGGCAGAGCTGCTTATCGCTCAGGGGTTCCCTTATGGAATCGCAGAATTCAAGATGATTTAAGAGAGGTACTGGAGAAAGAAAAAGCTGTAGCAGCATCCCCTGAACGGGATGTGCCTCAAGAATAAAATCCATGAAATGGTGATCTGCGATTTCGGATTACAACAATAAGTTTGGATCGCAATAGCTAAAAAGCAACAACCCTGCATGAAAACGCGGGGTTGTTGCTTTTTTAGATTAAAACTACTCTTTTTTGTTATCTTAACGAACTAATATTTTGCCTTCTCCAGCAAGGATGCGAAGTACCCTTGGGAGTCGATCACCATCATTCTCAGGGATGTCCAATTGAATGCCGTAGTGGAAACTGCCTTGTTGTTCTTTGTTCCATTTCAATATTCCTTCTATGTACATAGATTCATCCGTAAGATTCATTTCCATGCCAATGCGTACTAGGTTATTTTCTGGGTTGATATTGAGGGGTAACGATAAGTGGCAACCCGATCGACTGATGTCGAACAATACAGCCCTTACAGGCTTGGAAGGAACCTGGATTCCGTTAATAGTAAGAATATGAAGATCAAATGTTACAGGTTCTTTAAGGGTATATCGAAAAGGTTCGGTTCTGCGATTAGTGTTCATATGCTCCTCCATACTTTTCCATGTAATATAAATTATCGACATAAAAGTAGGATTAGTGAAGAGCTGATTCCATTTTTGATTTATTTCACTACTTGAGCAGTCTCGTAGGTAAGGCAGCGTAGACTTTGATCAGGATAACGCATTTCTGCCGTGTAGCTGCTGCCATCTTCCAGCATCATCTGAACAGCGACCATGCCGCGTTTATCATTGGTGTCAGTGTTGATCAGTGTTGCTGTAGCAATTTTCCGGTTTTCTTTTTGTTTATCTGTAAGGATAGTTATGGCCGCATTGATCCAACGGGCATCTTTATAGATAGTGCTGGCAGCAGAAGCGCTAATTGGTGTTCTTTTCAGAGCAATATTAATCGCGGTCGTGTTCACTACCATACCGTTTATGGGATCAATTAGTACATCATATTCCCAGAATTCCTTACCTTGCCCTTCTAGGGTCTTGGCGTTATATGGACTGAAATGTACAGCCCATGTCCACGGCAGCGAGGTTCGGGTATCACTCAGAATAACCCGCATCTGCAGCTTGGCAATGTCCACATCGAATAATTTGCGTACGCTTGAAGCAGCCAGAATAACGGCATCAGTCTGACTCAAATTCTCTGCAGCAGGCGGTGTGACAGTGGTCCGTTTGGATTCAGAAGTCTCATGACCCGCCATGTCTATGAAATTGTTAATGGTTTGTATTTCTTTAGGACTCATCTGCGGTTGCAGATCGTCATTCACTGTGGACACCGGCGTTGGTGCTTCCAACTTCACCCCTGGGGTTTTGGTGCTGGTTAAAGCTAAATGGGTGGTGTTTTGAATGACTGCACTGACGATTAGCAGACTCCCCGAGAACAGGAGTATAGCTAAAGTAGTGGGGAATTTGTTATTCACTTGAATATCCTCCATTTGCTTCGGATGATGCTGAATCTTCCTAACCTTAAACTATAGATGTTATAGAGTAGGTGAACAGATGTTATGGAGTTGTAAAAAGATGCGGATACTTGTTCCTTGACCTAAAGTAGAATTCAGTGAAATTCTAGTTTGATGCGCATCTGCGATTTGCTTGCATAAAGATAAACCAAGACCCGCACCTCCGTATTCGCGTGTGCGCGATTTTTCACCTCGATAAAAGGGTTCAAAAACACGCGCGCTCTGTTCCGGTGTCATCCCAAATCCTGAATCACATAC
This sequence comes from Paenibacillus sp. FSL H7-0918, assembly GCF_038007025.1. Lineage (NCBI taxonomy): Bacteria > Bacillati > Bacillota > Bacilli > Caryophanales > Paenibacillaceae > Paenibacillus > Paenibacillus sp. FSL H7-0918. The sequence goes on along the minus strand of NZ_JBBOWJ010000003.1, from coordinate 887,463 downwards.
TTCCAATATGGCTTCATTTTGTAATACATAGGCAAGCAAGCGGATGGTGCTCCCTTGCGGAGAGGCATGAATGGAATTTTCGACAAGGTTAACCAAGAAGGAAGTTAGCAGATCATGATCACCCCAAACCGCAGGGATGGAATAATCCATTTCTAGTTTGATGCCTGCTTCGTCCAATTTAAGCTGCTCAATCTGTTTAACCGATTTGAACAAATCTGATATGTCTACTTGTTTCAGAGTCAGAGGATGATGCCGTAGGACGGACAAATCCAGCAGTTTGAAGGCTAAATTCTTCAGGCGTAAGGTTTCACTAAGGATATATTGACCAGCCATTTGCTGTTCTTCCTGGCCTATATTCGCGGAAGTCAGAAATTCAGCAAATCCCTGCATACTGGTTAAAGGTGTGCGCAGTTCGTGGGCGAGGTTATCGACCATTCTCTGCTTTTCATCGGCCATATTAGACAGTTCGATCACGTGCTGCTCCACTGCGTTTGCCATTCGGTTAAAGTTCAGGGCCAACTCACCAAATTCATCTTTACTGCGCAACTGCACGCGCTCGGTATATTTGCCTTCAGCGATCGTTTTTGTAGTTTTTGAAAGCTGTTTAAGTGGTTTGGTCAACTGCCGGATCAGCAAGTAGAGTAATAGGAGCAGAATTGGACCGATAATCCAGTTAATCATTACAAAAAAACGGTTCAGCTCATGCTGCTTAGCATACAGGTCACTGATATCACGTTGATAAACGATCGACAAAGCTTGATAGGGAGCAGGGAGCTCAGTAGAGAGTTGAATAGAATGTGACTCCGGTGTTGAGACTGATGGGACTCCGACATTCGGATAAACCAGCTGGTCATTCTCCCAGAGCTGTAGTCCGATTCCCTGCTTATGATAAAATTCACCATAGGATTGAGCCACACTTGAGATTAAAGTAGAGGTAAGTGTGGCCCCACGGGTCTGAATCGATTCAAGATTTTCATAAATGTTGTTTGCAATTAATAGCTGTTCGCTTGAAGCACGCTGCATTTCGCTGTCCATGTTCAGCTGCCAGCTTTTTTTCATAATCATGATTACACTCACATCTAGGGCGACGATGAAGAAAGCGAGGACTGACAGCAGAATTTTATGCCAGAATCTCATACTAGACCTGAACTTCCAAGCGGTAACCAAGCTTAAATACGGTTTTAATTCGTTCTTCCCAGCCTAGTTTTTTGCGCAGCTGTCTGATGTGAACATCTACGGTACGGGTATCTCCTTCAAAATCATAGCCCCAGGCTAATTCCAGCAACTTTTCCCTTGATAAAGCAATATTTCTGTTGCGGATAAGGACCTCAAGCAGCTCAAATTCCCTAGCGGTTAAATCTACGGGTATCTGATCCACCATCACAAGCCTCTCAAGATAACGTACCTCAACGTTTTCACAGAGAAAATTGGAAATGCCTTTTTCGCTCCTGCGTAACACCACATTGATTCTTGCCAACAATTCAAGGATTTCAAAAGGTTTAATGATATAATCATCGGCGCCCAGCTCAAAGCCTTTGATGCGATCAGCCAGTGAATCTTTTGCGGTGATCAGAATCACCGGAATTTGTAAGTGAGCAATCCGCTGCATGATCTCAAAACCGTCCAGTTCGGGCAGCATTATATCGAGCAGAATTAAATCAGCCTTTTCACGTTCCAGCAGTTCAATAACCTCCAGCCCGCGATAAGCCTTGCTATAGGTATGTCCGACTAATTTTAGATTCATAGTAATTAAGTCACTGATTGCACGTTCATCTTCTACGACTATGATATGGCCCATAGTTCATTGTTCCCTCCTAAGCTAGCAAATCACTTCCTAATGCTAATAAACTATAAACAACTTATTACAGAATTGTCCAGTGCAGGTATGGAAAAGCATCTAGTTCTTCCTAATTTGGTTTGTTGATAAAGCTCAAAAAGGACTGAAAAAGAGAGCGGAAGCAGTCTCTTAATCAATCCTGAAAAACATCATTATAAACCTTCGCAACTCTTGATTAATTGGAAATTCCATCTGTTGTTGACTTAGACAAGTGGGCATCAGGGGCAATAAATTCGTGAACGATTTGACGAAAATATTCGTGATTATCATAGCTGTTGTACATACGCCAGGCCACTGTTTGGGAGTTGCCGAAAAATAACCGCTCAAACTGGGTTTGACGACCTCCGAATGCACCCGCTCCTAGTTCCCAAGCCAGCCGGAATAAGGCATTTCGATACCACGCATCCGAGACATTTCCCTTCAAATACTCATAAAGATACGAACCAGCGCTTGATGTAAAGTCGGCTTCAGAGGGGATCATGATGAGCCCGCTTGAACTGAGGTTTTGAACCATTTCAACCATCTCTGGATAAAACTCTGAAAAGTGAATGGTTGAAGCCAACAGTGGACCTTTATCTGGAACGAGATATCCAAATTTGTCGAGCGAAGCCCCTATTTCCGCTGCAAGTCTTAAGGCTTTGAAAGTTTCTAAATAGGTTAATATTCTGGAAATAGGCAAAATCGTGTAGGCCTCAAGGACAGCATTTTGTTCTTCCGCCAAAGACTCTAGCATACCAAGAAAAAACTCGGTCTTTGCAATATAGCGGGTGATAATTTGGTGGGCCATATGCGTATGAAAGTTACTCTCGCCGAATAATCGGGAACAGTACCTCTCATCGCCATAATAAAATATACGATCATGAGGGATCAGTACGCGGTCAAAGATAACAAGGGTATCCATTTCTTCATATCTTGAACTTAACGGATGGTCGTAGGTGGATGAGGCAGCGTAGCTTTCACGGCAAAAAAAAGTCATCCCAGGCAGATCATTAGGCACCGCAAAGGCAAACGCAAAGGGATTATCATCATCCACAAGTGAGGGTGAGGGAGTTGGGAATACAAGCATTTCATCGCATGTAGCTCCCTGTGTTGCCATCATAAAAGCACCGGTAACAAACATCCCTTGATCATTGATTTCTACGACTTTTGCAGCGATAGAATCCTCTGTAGCATCAATCTGGCCGGATATTTTGCTGGCTTGAGGCTGGATGAAAGCATGGGATAAGGTAATATCATGATCTCGACAGTAGGCATAGTATTTTCTGAGGTTCTCAGCATATTTCGGATTATGATCCTCAAGGATATCAGCAGCTGTGAACAGAGACATGATGGCCGTATTCATATAATCGGGGGAACGTCCTAAAAATCCGTGATGTCTGTTGGACCAGAGTTCAATCATTTTTCTCCGGCGTTCTAAATCTTCAGCATTTTTGGGTGGAAGAAAAGATAAACCAACCGGATCTCCAGTATCAGGTGAAGGATAGGTCATCTGCGCCAAATAACGTTCATCACACTGCATGTTATACATTTCGGCTTGTGTTTGTAAGAGACCTTGAAAGGCAGGGTGTTTGGATAAAGGACCTTCAACACGTGTTCCTTTGTACCAGATATTGATCTTTTGCCGGTCGATTCGTTCGATGTATTGATTACCTGTTTTTATAGGCATAGGTTCCACCTCTTTGAAGTCATCTTTGACTAATAAAGCCGTATTATTGCTATTAATGTACGTAATCATGAATCTCCGTGTACATTGTCCATAAACCGTGGTGAGCTGGGAGTTTAGGGTTGACATAAACGATGCTGACTTGTATATTTTGGATATTGGATTACAAGTGTAGTCATACAGAGGAAAGAAAGGCGGATAGAATGATGTCTACGGAAACTCCAAAGATCTCGGATGCCGAGTGGGAAGTGATGAAGGTGCTGTGGGCAAGTGCCCCACGCACTGCAGGTGAGATTGTTGAAGCACTAGAAGGCAGCAGGGACTGGAACCCAAAGACGGTACGGACGTTGATTAAGCGTCTGACAGAGAAACGGGCTATTGGTTATAACCAGACAGGTAGGGTGTATTCCTATTATCCGCTGGTGCGGGAAGAGGAATGTGTCCAATCGGAGACAAGATCCTTTCTGAAGCGGATCTACGGTGGAACTCTGCGCCCGATGTTGGTCAATTTTTTGCAGGATGAAAAGTTGTCCCGGGAAGATATTGAAGAACTGAAGAGAATTTTGGATGAACGAAAGGACTGAGCCGCTTGCTGGAAGCTGCATACAATCTGTTCGTCAAGGTATTGTCGCTGTCTGCCATGGCGAGCGTGCTGGCTCTGCTGATCTTATTGACCCGCTTTCTGTTCAAGGATCGTCTGAAACCTACCTGGACGTATCTTCTGTGGATACCATTGATCGTGAGGCTGGCTATACCTTGGGCACCTGAAAGCACATTTAGTATTTTTAATCTGTTGCCGCTGGAGAAAGAAACGGCGCAGAGTTCCTTTATTCCGTCAGCGCAATCGGAAGTTGGCTTTACTTATGTCCCAGAGTTGACCGGAGGGGAAAAGGAACCGCCGTCAGTTACTGGAATTGCAAAAACTGGACCTTTGCCGGGAGAATCGACATCGGATGTTATGGCACAAGTCAATCCGCAAACCGATTCAGGATGGCAGCCGATACATGTACTGGTTTTGGTGTGGTTTGGCGGAGCGGCGGTGGTGCTGGGCATGTCGGTTCGAGCGCAACTGCGATTTACCGCACGGGTTCGACAGGAAACGGAGATCCATTCCTCACAAATCCAACGGTTGTTCGTATCCTGTAAGCAGGAGATGCAGGTGCGTCGCCCAGTCAAGCTGATCGGGACGAAGCAGATTGCCGTACCGACACTACTTGGCGTTATGCGGCCCAAGTTGCTGCTGCCCACCTCTACTTTACACACTCTGGAGACGAACGGACTCCGTCATATATTCCTTCATGAGCTGGCACATGTGAAGCGCCATGACATTTCGCTAAATCTGCTGACAGGTCTGCTGCTGGCCATGCATTGGTTTAATCCTCTGTTGTGGTATGCCGTACGCCAAATGAAAGAGGATCAAGAGGTTGCCTGTGATGCTCTGGCCTTGAAGCATCTTGAACCAGCTTGCCACAGAAGTTATGCCTTGACACTTCTTAAATTGTTAGAAACCTTACCCGATCCGATCCGGTTGGCAGGTACAGCTGGCATTTCAAGCAGTAAAAAGGAAATGGAAAGAAGGATTATTATGATCACCAGGCACAAAAAATTTACGGCAAAAAGCTCAATGCTGGGCCTCGCTGTAATTATGATCTTAAGTGGCTGTACCCTTACAGGAGCAAAGCTGAATTCTGCATCAGCTCCGGCAATGAGCGCTCCTGCTACTTTTCAGGCAGAAGTGCAGGATAAAAATACCACGGCTTCCGGGGTTAAAGGCACTCTTTTGGCGGAAAAAAACGGAATCACGGTATTTGCTAATCCCACTGGGGAGAATACACTTTTGCATAAAGTCACGGTAGATGTGCGTGGTGAAGTAAGCCGTACGTTCTTGTGGAATGCAGGAGAAGATAAAACTCGGCCTCCATTGATTGAAGAAGCAGATGTGAACGGAGATGGAACGAAAGAAATTTTCATACGCATTACGACCGGCACGGGTACTGGACTTTCTATGAGTGAGATTCATGTGCTCCAGCCTGCTAGCTTGGAAGAGCTTGTGGTCGAAGATCCGATCGAAACGTTGAATCAGAAGCTGAAATCATCCATTACACATCGAAATAACCACACTTATGTATCTGCTGAACTGGACGGAAAGCATTTGACCAAAGTGTATGATTACACGGAGGGAGCTTGGGGAGAGAAGGTCGGATTTGGCTCTATAGTTTCATACGAACTGATAGATGACCAAATTGTAGCCCATATGTCCGGTGCGGCGTCTATGTCTGAGTTTCCGCTCGACGTTATTGCCGTTTACGGGAAGAATCTGACCCTTGAGAGCGCACAGATGTACTATGGATCGTTTATATCTCTACCACTCAGTGAACAGGATATCAAGTCCATGATGGAAAAACAGCTTCCGGCAAGTGGTTGGACCTTTAGCAAAGACGGAGATCAGTATAGGGTGGATATAGATCCACTGAATGGCGTAGGGGAAGGCAATAGCTATAAAATAAATCCGCTTACCGGAACGGTTCATGACGTAACTTCTGGCAGTCCACTGAGAAGTCTTGTAAACCGAGAAGCGATAGATCTGTGGAACATCTCTAACGGTACAGAATACCAGAAGGAACTGTATAAGTTACTCCAACCAATCTTTGATACAGAGGGTTTCAAGCCAACAGATACGGACTTGATTTCAGGCTTTATCGGGGATGGTTATTTGTTCAGTGATGTTAGGCAAGGAAGCAGGGAATTCACGATTAAAGTAGATGTCTTTACTGGTCAGTGGGAGGAAATTCCTGACCCGTATCAATAGTTAAGTTTCAAGGTCTGTACCGTATTATTGAAGAGACCATTACTAGCGAATTGAAACTAAAAGCAGCCAGTACGCGCCGATAGATTATCGGCATGCACTGGCTGCTTAATTTTTCTAGAAGGGAGGACAGTCTTACGACTGTGCAAATTACGGATGACTAAAGGACTATTCGACCTGGAACTGGTTTAATTCGTCCTGAAGCTTTTTGGACAACTGATTGAGCTGCAGGGACAGTTCGGCAACCTGTTCAATGCTGTCCAATTGTTCCTGCGTACTTGCGCTAACTTCTTCGGTTGAAGCGGAATTCTCTTCTGTAGTTGAAGAAATGATTTCGAGTGCCTGTAGGATTTCATCTTTGTGTTTATGGACTTTGGAGGTGTTGCTGCTGATTTGAATCATACGTAATCTTAAAGCCTCCAAATCGCTGTTGATGCTAAAGAATACCTGTTTCGTAGCCTGCACGGATTTTGCATTTTCTTCGGCAATTTCAAGTCCTTGGGCTGTGTATTCCACAGATGCTCTAGTTTTCTCTTCGATTTCATGAACCTTTCTGCCAATCTCCTGTGTAGCCTGTGCAGTCTGCTCCGCCAACTTGCGAACCTCTCCGGCAACAACGGCAAATCCGCGTCCCTGTTCTCCCGCACGTGCTGCTTCTATGGAAGCATTTAGTGCCAGCAGATTGGTTTGCGTAGCGATTTGATGTACCGTGTCCACGATGCTCGAAATTTCATGACGGCTTTGATCAATATCATGGATGGCAGACGATATCGAATGAGTGGAGTTATGATTTTCTTCTGCCCATTTTGATAACTGATCCAACACACCCAACCCCAGTTCGCTCTGGTCGGCAGAAGCCTGCACCATCGTCTCTATGGCTATGGCATCATTAGCGATTTCGTCAATTTGACCAGATAATGATCCGGTTTTTTGCAAAATCGTATCCGTTTCGATCGACTGATAGTTGGTTGCATTCGCAATCTCATTAATGGCTGTGGCTGTATCGTTCATCGTTATAGCTGTACGGGAAGAAATAGATTGCAGATCCTTTGAGGACTGGTTTAATACCTGAGCGGAGGTACCCACTATTTGGAGCATCCCTTGAATTTTCTGGACCATGTTGAATATTCCGTTGGAGATTTGTCCAATTTCGTTGTTGGAATAGGCATCAAATTGAACCGTCAAATCCCCATTTTCCACCCGTTTGATTTTGGTAAGCAGCTTCGGTATAGATCTGAGCAGATAACGGAGCGTGATATACGAAAATAGAACGAGCAGAATCGCCGCTGCAACAAACCCGCCAATCGTAATCCAGGTGAACTTTTTTAATTCGGAGAGCACTTCCCGCTCTGAAATAGTTAAACCTACGGACCAGCCGGTATCTTTACTTGTAGCATAGCCGATGTAACGGCGTTCTCCGTTGTCATTAATCAGATGTACGCCGGATTCACCAGCGATCATTTTCTTGCCGATTCCCCCAAGATCACCTGGCAGCTCATTAATCTTTTCCTTTGTGACCTTAGACTGGTCTGGGTGATACAGAATATCACCTGTTTTGGAGGCGAGAATGGAATAACCTGTGCTGCCTAGCTTATAGCTTTCCATTATCTCAGGGATATTTTTAGACGCTATATCAACCGCGACAAAACCGATTAATGTATTGTTGTCATTTTTTATCGGATAGAAAATACCCATCAGCATATCACCTGTAGTGATGTCAATATAAGGATCGGAGTAGTACAGGCCGTCTGCTTCGACTGCTGGCTTATAATACGGCCGTTCTTTAATGTTAAAAGCAGCATCTGATGTCGTACCATTGTTGAGGATATAAAAACCTTTGCCGGCAGTACTCGCAATCCATGCATCTGCAAAAGTGGGTTCCACCTTTACTATGTCAGCTAGTGTCTTTGCTACTTCAGCGGCATGCGGAGAAGTCTTGGCCATTTCAGGAGCTTCGGTGGTTTCGATGTATTGTTTGAATAAGTTATTCGTTGACATTTGCTTGACCAGTGAACCCTTTTCCTTAAATAGTGCATCAAATTGACTGACAAGTGCCTGTGTTTTGGTCTGAAGCATAGATTCTTGTTGTTTCACAAGTATGCTGCGAGTGCTGGAAAACATAAAGGTTCCCAAGATTGAGAAGACGACAACAATAATAACTAAAAGTACAATGGACAAAGTATTTGCTATGCTTGATGAACCAAACCGCCTTTTTTTTAGTTGTTGTAACATGCTACCATCTCCCCCAAGTTGTCTCTGAGCAAATAGCTCATAAGAACATATCGGAAGATAGTGAGATTTTCGAAATAGTAATTTTGAGAATGAAAAAATTAAATTAAAATGGATGATGCACAGAATAAATCCTTGACTGGTGCGGGATTTCAAGATGGTGGGGGGAGAGGGAGATCTTAACAATTAGCCTGTAGCTTGGCACATTGCATCTACTGATTCAAGGCGAACTGTTGTTTTTTTAGGTGATGCTTAACTGCCTTTATCAGACTTCTTGTTTGTAGATTGCTTCCAGCTCTTGCGGTTGATAATGATTATCAATTATACTTCCGATAGGAAGGAGGCGAGTAAAGATTTTAAACGCTGATGATAATTTGATGCTCTGGGATTATGCACATATCCGGCTGATTGATATTCGCCATATGTTGTTTAAGGCAGGAGACAAGCTGAACTCCTATAGGTTCCCGGCTGCAGGTTTTTTATATATGGTTCGCGGCAACGTGGTTTTTCGGCTCAATGGAAATAAACATGCTGCAGAACGTTTTCATATCCTACACAGCGGAAAAGGAGGGCAACTGGATATTGATTGGGTCAGGGAGGAAATGGAGTTTTATTTTATTTTCTATAAAGCCTCACTTTCGCTAACGTCCGGATCAGGTGTACGTAGACTTTTTGAAAGAAACAGTCCTTTTCAAAAACAATATGAATTTGCTCCGAATGCTCCAGTGGCTTTGCTGTCACAAGTAAAGGAGATGCACTGGAAATGGCTGGACTCAAGTTCACTTGAACGGATTCAGATCAAAGCAATGCTTTATCAATTTGTCTACGAAGTTGAGCGGCAGAGACAGGCATATGGAGTCTATCCCGTCAAGCCGGATCTGGTGGAGCAAGCAGTTCGATACATACGAGAATATTACAGTCAGCCTATTACCTTATCCTCTATTGCAGAGCAGCTTAATTATAGTGTGGCCTATGTGGCGAAGCAGTTTAAAAGCAAGACGGGTACCAGTCTGATTGATTTTCTTATTCGGACGCGAATAGATAAGGCGCAGGAACTGCTGCTAAATACCGATGCATCATTGCAGGAGGTTGCCGCCGGAGTGGGGTACACGGACCTATCCTATTTCATCCGTATTTTCAAGAAAACAACCGGTGTGACTCCGGGTAATTTTAAGTCATTGGCCCTAGGCTCTGCCAAAGGATCAGATCGTCCTAAAATCAGGCTAAGATTGTCTAATGCAGGATGGGCTGAGCCAAGTTATATTGTTAATGATCATGATAATCATTATCAATATAGAAGAAAAGGGGATTTACCGATGGTTAGAAATACAAAAATGTCAATGGGAGCAGCGATGCTGTTATGTCTGGTTTTAATGCTTAGTGCTTGTTCTTCAGGGAACAGTCCTGTTAATTCTGTGAATGCTGGCCCTAGTCCGGTATCCTCTGTGCAAACAGAGACAAGTCCACCGGACTCAGCCACCAATTCAAAATCTACAAGAGTATATAAAGACAGTCAGGGGCATGAGGTTGATATTCCAGAGCGTCCACAGCGGATTGTGCTGCAAGGTAATTCGATCGGAGACCTGCTGGCACTCGGGATTCAGCCGGTCGGTGTCGACCGCCGGTTTATTGAAGAATCAGTCTATTTGGATAAGGAGACAACCCCGGCACAGGATATTGGATTTCCTACAAATCTGGAACTTGTTTTGGATCTGGAACCGGATTTGACAATGCTGGGTTATGTGATGGACAAACAATATGAAGAAGTGTCCAAAATATCACCTACTGTTGTATTTGACCAGAGTAAACCCTTGTCTGAGCGTCTGCCTGTCATTGGTGAGATAGTGGGTAAAAGGGCTGAAGCAGAGCAACTGTTGTCCGAATATAATCGCAAGGCCGAGAATATGTGGAGCGGATTGCGTCAGGAAGGCAAACTTGCCGAAGGAGAAACAGCGGTAGTGCTGATTTATTATTGGAACAAGACAATGTATTTGATGAAAACTGGTGGTATTCCTGCACTGCTGTATCAGCCGCAGGGCTACAAAATGTCCGAGGCAGTGAAGGAAATCGAGCCGGCAGAAGGTGCACCCTATATTGAGGTCTCCCCTGAGCTAATACATAAGATGCTTATTGGTGACCATTTGTTTGTCATCTATCCGGCCAATGCTGATGCGGAAAATTCCTTTAATGAGTTAATGAAAACTGCGTTGTGGAGCTCGCTCCCTGCTGTAAAGAGCGGAAAAGTTACTTTTGTGGAGACTAAATGGAATTATGACGATATGTTGACCAGCAGCATGCTGCTGGATGAGTTCCCTAAACTGCTGGCTAAATAAATGAGATCTCAGGTTAATCCGCAACAAAGAAGCAGAGGAGGAACTCGCTGCTTCTTTATTTTGTTTATAAAGTAAAGAGTGCTGAATATAGAATAGTAATCGGTCATTGTTTTTTGTTGATTAGCTAGACTCCAAGAGTAGCATCGATTAATCTGAAGAAGTGGAATGCGGGTTATGATTGAATCGTCGACATAGATAAACGGAGGCTAACTATGACTTACTCACAGATCTGGAACAACTCAGGAAATGAAGCCGATATTCTTTATTTGGAGCAGCAGATTAAGGCCGTTAAAAAAGAAATAAAACGAGCAGAAGCTGCAAAGCTTCAAGAAATATTGGATCAAGCGAATCGTAAGCTGGCTGAATTGGAAGCGAAGCTGGACGAGCTTGAGGATTAGGAGCTCACCGCCCTTTTGTACCGTTTGAACTTTATGTTTCTGAATTTGCACCGGTGTCTATATAGTTTTATAATTGTAGTTTACTTAATCGTATTACTGGGAGGAATGGGGAAATGGATAAAAATAGAAAATATATGCTTGTCGGTGCGCTTCTGACAGGGGTAGGTGTCTCTTTGATGGCCTATACAGCAAGCCGCTATACTTCGTTTAAACGAATCGTAGCCAATACCATCCGTTTGGAAGAAATCGCCTCTCTAGAAATCTCGCGATTGTCTTCAGTTCCCGGTGAAAAGAAAGACATCATTATTACTGATCCTGCTGTTATTGAGCGGATTTTTGCTGATTTCTCTCATGTTCAATTAATGAAATCGGCCCGAAATGTCAGTTCTGACAAAAACTTCAGCTATTATATTACGATAGTTCAGGCTGACTGCAAGCAACGATTTGATATTATTTTAAAAAGCAGACAGCATATGATCATTTATGATAATGATTTAAGCAATCCTCACTTGAATGCCTATAAAATTATCAGCCCTTATTATCCGCAAGCACTGGAACAGGTTTTCGACTGATTATATAGAGGTGCGCAATGAAGTAATATCATAGCCCATTTCCTGCATAGCATCCAATCCATCTATGATCTCTATTGTCCGGGTGCCGTCCCAGCCTTTAGCCGTTCCATATTCGATCCATTCGCGGATACGCTGTGGATGATTTAGATTATAGACATCTTCAAAACCCTTTTTATGGTTTTGCAGCAGATAGCCTGTATTTAGCGGACAACCGGCAATAGGATCATCCCATGTTAGGAGTTGGATGCGGAGGGGGTGGAGCTTTACATTTTTATGATAAATCTTTAATTCAAGCAGACTCCGTTCGTCATGGATTCTCATGCCCAATATATAGCTGTATTCCAGTTCCCTGAGCGTGATAGAACGCAGCTTTTTTTTCATGAAAATCGCCTCTCATCCTAATAATTTTGTTATCATAGCAAGCATAGGGATATTTTTCAAGCAATCAACAGGAAGGATGTTTATATGAAGTATGAATTTGGGGTCATGGCATCCATTACAGAATTGGTGGAGTACCCGGATGAGCAGAGTGATACCTATATTCCGCACCCGAATTTTCAGATCATCATGGATCAATTGGGTATTACAGTACCCGTTGCTGAGATTTATGAACATTTTTTTGCCAACCCTGTTCACACCGGACATGTGCTCGTTTACAGCAATCCAGAGCAACCAAACGCTTGTATTGTCCTCGACACTTACCGTGATCCGCTGGACCAGCTAGACATGATTTATTTCGGATGGCGCTGTTCGTCCGAGAAAGACAATATCCGTGAGCTGTCCCGGCGTTTTTATGATGAATGTGAATTTGCGGTCCGTTATGAAGAAGGTCAATCCGTGCTTTACAAGTTGTTGAAGGAGGATACCTATCCGCGAAAATTTTACTATAATACCGTGTTTGAGCAGCAGTTGAAACGATACCCGGCAAAATAGGCGCTAGAAATACATAACCGAATCACTTAGCACAAAAACGCGAGTTCAGGGCAATGCCGCCCAGACTCGCGTTTTCTATATACCTGTTTTTGAAATGCTCTGCATCATTCAGGCAATTACTGTGCCGTCAGCAGCTGCTCCAAAATTTCGGCGCGAATCTTCAGCAGGCTCAGCTCTTTCAGCGAACGGCTGCGCTGTGGAGTATCAATTTCAATAATTTTTACAATCCTGCCCGGATGTCGGGACAAGATCATAATTTCATCCCCCAACAGCAGGGCTTCATCAATATCATGTGTCACAAAAACGATGGCACATTTCTTGCGCTCCCACAATGCGATTAATTTCTGAACTAAATCAAACCGCAGATGATAGTCCAGGGAGTGAAAAGGCTCGTCCATCAGCAGCATATTTCCGCCGTGATAAAAAGCGCGGGCAATGGAGCAGCGCTGCCGCATGCCTCCTGACAGCTGATGAGGATAATGATTCTTGTAGGCAGCAAGCCCGACCTCTTCCAAAAATGCTTCGATTTCCGACGCAGAGGTCGGAGAAGCCTCCTTAACAAAGCTGATGTTCTCACCAACTGTAGACCACGGCAGCAAACAATTCTCTTGAAAGACATAGGACAGCTTCAGCTCTGGATGCACAGTGACCCTGCCAGAATCGGCGTTTTCGGACTGTGACAGGATATTCAGCAACGTTGTCTTTCCCGCACCTGAAGGGCCTAGAATGCAAATGATTTTCGGCATCTGGATTTCAAAACTGATTTTTTCCAGGACAGGAACTCCCGAATAGTGCTTGGAAACTTCTTGTAGTGTAATAAGCATAAGCCCCACCCTTATTTATTCAAATGCGTCGGCAGGCTTACCCTGCTGCGGAACAGAAATGTAATGCAAGATTTGATCACATTCCAGAAAATAGCCATAAACAATGCCAGGGCAAACACGCGATCGGTCTCCAGATTTGTTCTGGCATCGGACAGCAGGCTGCCGATCCCGTCGACGGAGGTCAACAGCTCCGCCATTACGGCCAGCTTCCAGCCCAGTCCCGCTGAGGTGATCATGCCTGATTTCAGATAACTTTTGAGCGAAGGCAATATGATATGCCGGAGAATCTTATTACCGGGCACATGATAGACCTTGGCCATCCGCATCAATTTGCCATCGATCGCCGCAAATCCCTCGTACAGATTGACCACCAAAACCGGTGTAGTGGACAACACGATAATAAAAATTGCAGGCAGATCCGTAAGCCCAAACCAAATGATCGCGATGCCCAGCCAGGCGATCGGCGGCACGGATTGCATTATATCGATGACAGGTTCCAGATAAGGCATCCAACGCGGATAAAGTCCAAGCAGCAGCCCCAGACAGCCGCCCAGCAGCAGAACGCAGACCATGCCGATCAGCAGCTTGAGCAGCGTGCGATAAACTGCATAATAAAATTCCGGATCACCGAAATAGCTCAGGACCGTGCGCATCGTCTCCAGCGGGCCAGGCAGGACAAAAGGGTCCATCTGCATAGCTACAAGCTGCCACAGCAAGGCAATGCCCAACAGGGATATGGCTTTTTTACTTAGGCTGATAATAGAACTGTTCATCGGGAAGCTTGCCTCCAATGCTGTCCTTGCTGTAATTCATCAGCGTCTGGTAATACGTTGACAGAACCTCCTTGCTCTCGGAAGCGGAGGCGAAATCCAGCGCCATATGCGGAATCGCTTTCTCAACCACACCGGCATCCAGCTTGAAATACTTGTTGGCCAACTGAGCCGCCTCTTTGGGGTTGTCCAGCGTCCATTGCAGCGCTTTTTGATATTCTTCCTGGAAGCGGGCGACCAGTTCCGGCTGGCTGGCAATTACTGACTGCTTGGTTGCGAGTCCGGCGTTGGGCAGATCGGTGTTTAATTTGGTAACCTGCTGCCATTCCTTTTTGTAATCCACGATCGAGCGCACCTGATCATTTTTCATTTGTATCGCGGTAATTTGCGGCTGAATGCTCACAATTGTGGAGGCCTTGCCGGATAACAACAGCTGAGCTCCCTCAGCCAGCTGGGTGTAATGCAATGTGATGTCTTTCCCTGGCTCCAGTCCGTTATGCTTCAAAAAGGTCTGCGTAATATAATCGACAGGCGAGGATTTCATAGGCACATACAGCGTTTTTCCTTTAAGATCCGCCCAGCTCTGGATGGACGGATCTGTTGTAATCATGCTCATCACTGACCAGGTATTCACATTCATCAAGGAAAGATCCATTCCCTTGTTATACATCACGACGGCATTGTTCAGCGGCAGAGCTAAGAAGCTTACTTGATTGTCCTTAGCCAGCGCGGTCAGCGTGTCGATGGACTCCCAGGTTTTGAACTCGATGTTGACCGATTCTCCCAATGCCTTGGATTCAATTAGCCTCAGAATAGGCAGAGAAGGCGGAGAAGGAGGGCCGCCGACCGTGATATTCAGTGTTTCTGCCGGGCCAGCGGAGGGAGCGGCGGATTTGGGCGAATTTTCATTTTTTTGTTGCGAACAGGCACTTAACATAAAAAATAAACTTAACAGTAAACTGAGGCACAAGGCATAAACAGATTTAGCTTTCATCGTGAGTTCCTTTCAAGCGGTTATTTTGACAGCTAGATGGTAATGTTGATGAATTCTATTGATAATTATTCTCAATTACAGTGAAAATAAAAACCTATCATAAGACATGATAGGCCTGCGCCCAACTATTTTTTGCTGCTGCAAACGGCAATATAATTCAGATCTTTACCCGTCGTATTAAAAAAGGTATACATCTTTTTGAACTGTTCCCGGTTCTCTTTCTTGAGCCCGTTTTTCACAATACGCAGCGCCCCGATAACCCCTTCATCGCGAATGAGTCCATTGATACTCATTAAGGACATGGGACCGGTAGCATTGTCTACTTGCTTAAAGCCTGCGGAGTGGAACAATCCCGCCCAATGCCCAACAGACAGCGGCTCGACATTGATGTGAATGGTGCGGCGAAGCTCGGCTAGATGTTCTTCCATATTTTCCTTGGCAAAGGTAATATCATGTGTTAGCAGAATGCCGCCAGGCTTTAGTACCCGATAGTATTCGGCGACTGCCTTTTCCTTCGCAGGCTGGTTAAGCATCGTGAGCATGGCTTCATTAATGACAACGTCAAAGCTCTCATTCTCAAAAGGGAGCTTCATCGCATTGCCTTGCCGGACATGGATATAGTTTTCCAGATTGGCATTTTTAATATTTCGGTTTGCTTTTTCCAGCGCCCGCGGGTCCATATCAATGCCGGTAATTTGACAGTGGTATTTCCCGGCCAGTTGAATGGAGGTGGTGCACATATTGCAGGCTACCTCCAAAACCTGGCTGTCCGTACTCAGATTGGCTTGCTGGATCAGCCAGTTGGTTGCTGCAACGCCGCCGGGCCGCAAACGTTTTTTTCCCAACCGCGCCAAAAAATTATGGCCTACTTCTTTTTTCATCGCATTCACCCCATTACTTATCCGGCTTGACTACAACCAGAAGCATCTGAAACGCCTCTGTTGCGTATAGGGCATGCGGAATATTGGCCGGCATAACTAGGGTCTCCCCCGCATGAACTGTGTAGTTATCTTCTCCAATTGTAATTTCCGCTTGCCCGGACAATATGTTGACCATGGCATCGCCCGGGGAAGAATGGCCCCCAATCGACGAGCCTTTATCCAGCGAAAGTAAGGTCATTGCCAGATTTGGCCGCTGTACAAGGGTCAGACTGGAAACCTGCTGTTCCTCTATTGTGATGATTTCTTTCAAATCTATGACTGCGGATTGCGGCAGTTTTTTAATAAATAAACCTGTTTCCATTTTGAATACCTCCGTTTTATATACTGATTTGCAAAAATTTGCAGCTGCTGTGGGCGGAATAATCATGCCATGTGCTCGCTGGGACGATAACAGATGCGCCGGCTGTCAATTGATAGGGCTCTGCCGCCACCAGCAGATGAAGCTCGCCTTCCAGCACATGGATGATTTTAGATTTGGGGGAGGTCTCCGAACTGATAGTCTCCTCCTGATCCATGGCATACAATACCCATTCCGGTTGTGCTGCTGTTTCGGCTGCAGCTACGGGTAATGACAGCGTTCGGCTCGCAATCCGGTGCGGCTTGACGCTGATCATATCTGTTAAGAAAAATACCTTGCCTGCTGTAATTCCACTCATACGATCCCCCTATTCAAAGTACAGTGTTTTGATTATTTCCAAATTGCTTGATTGAATGATTCCTGCAATTTGATATAATGAGAATGACTAATGAGAATTATTCTCATTTATTTTATTGTAGCAGAGTATTCATCATGACTCTGTTGCCATGGCAACAGGAGGCTGAGAAAATTGCAGAAATATCTGAGCAGGATACAGAGCACCACTTTGTTTAAGGGATTCGCGGACCGGGAGGTGCAGCAAGCACTGAGCTGTCTGCAGGGCACAATCAAGGATTTTGCGCGGAAGGAGGTTGTTTTTAGAAAAGACGATATTCTGGATTCGGTGGGCATTATTATCCATGGAAATGTTTTGTTATGCAAAGATAATATCTCAGGCATGAGATTTATTTTCTCGGAACTCGGGGATGGAGAAATCTTTGGCGAAACGGCGCTTCGCCTTGTCCAAGAGCACAGCGGCTATGAAGCGGTGGCGGGATCGGAATGCCGGATTCTGTTTATCAAAATAAATAAAATCGTCCGGCCCGGCCAGGACACTTGCCATTTAAGGGGACGGATCATTGAGAATATGTTGGCCCTGCTGCTTGAGAACAACCGGTCTATCTATCAAAAGCTGGATCTGGTCTCCCACAAATCGCTGCGGGACCGTATCCTGCATTATTTGGCCCTCCAGACCAAAAAAAACAATTCCGCCTGTTTTGAAATTCCGTTTACCCGCAGCGACCTGGCTGATTATTTGACTGTTGACCGCAGCGCCTTGTCCAGAGAGCTGCAGCGAATGGCACAGGACGGGCTGATCCGGTTTAATCGAAATCAATTCGAGCTGTTGGACGCGGAGAATCAGCTGCGGATCAGCGATTTTTAGAATAATTTCTCCAAACATAGTAAAGGAGTAAACAGAGGGAATAATCAGCTAGAAAGCGCATTGGGAAAGGATTTGACCGATCTAAACAGCATAAAAGAGGTAGTTAAAGTTAGCTAACTGTTGACTTGAGTTTTGATTTGTTGATTTTAGCTATCTATCGTAGTTACTCATAAATACAAGAGCCCGCGTCGAACGCGGGCTCTTGTATTTTACTCTCCTCCAGTAGCCACCGGATTCTCCTCATATGAAATCCAATCACTCCAGCTTCCTGCATACAGCTTCACATTCTTGTACCCGGTTTTGCCTAGCGCGAGCACATTTGGGCAGGCACTTACGCCTGAACCACAGTACACGATAATTTCTTGCTCAGGATCAATTCCTTCATAATGCTCTTTCAGCACCTCAGTTGATTTCCAGCGCCCTTGCTCATCCAGTACATCCTTCCAGAACTTATTGATCGCTCCGGGAATATGACCTGCCTTCGGATCAATGGGTTCTTCAAGTCCTTCATAGCGGCGGGACTCGCGGGAATCCATCAATAGTGCACCACCGTCGTTAACTACATTTTGCACATCTTCCATGCTAACAAGCATCTTCTTCTGAACATCTGCTTCATACTGGCTAGGAATTCTCACGGCTTGATGATCACTGACGGGAAACTTACCATTTTTCCAAACAGAGTAGCCTTCATCCATTACAAACACACGTTCATGCCCCAAATATTTAAGCATCCACCACAGACGGGAAGCGTAGGCACCGCCTTGATCATCATAAGCAACGACAATGCTATCTCTGTTAATGCCAACCTTGCTAAGAACGGTGGTTAGCTTCGAGATCTCAGGCAGTGGGTGGCGTCCACCGTGTGCGCTTACTGGAGCGGAGAGCTGTTCTTCCAGATGTAGATAAACTGCTCCGGGAATATGATCTTCTGTATAGGCTTTACGTCCAGCTTCCGGGTCAGTAAGTAAAAAACGGCAATCGACTATAACAAGTTCAGGCTCGTATAACCGAGCAAGCAGCCATCGAGTAGAAACGATCGGTTCCATAAAGTAGCCTTCTTTCCTGTTTAATATGTATGGAGTCATTATAGCGGAAAATAAAAGAGGGCGCACCTTAAGCTTATGGCTTAAACTGCGTCCTCATTGAATTAGATCAAACGATATCCTGATGGCAAGCTGCCGGTACGTTGAATGGTGCGAACCTGCGCCGGGGTCAGCCGTTGATTGCTTGAAATGAGCGATTCGACATCTCCTCTTCGCAGAAAGTCGTCCAGTTCGCGGATGCTGCGGTTACCACGCAAAATGACGAAATTATCGCGGAAGGCAGAACGATCGAATAACACAAGCGTAGCGTTCGGATTTGTGGAGAAGAAGCGCAAGCTTTCTATTCCTGTAAGGACTGAATCTATATCTGCAATGCCCAGGTTGCCGCGAAGAGTTCTGCGAAGCCCCCGAAAGTTCTCCTCACTAAACACTCTTAGCCTAGGATATATTACAGATGTTACTTTTTTTGTAATCATGGTTAATCCCTCCAAGTTCGATTGACGAACTGTCGTTTTCGACAACTCGCCGCCAGATTTACCATAAATGAATGCGGTAGTTTCGACTGGAAAAAGGAGTGACCTGGGCGCTAGGCTCCGGATTACTCCTTTTTGTTGTTGTAAGCAATTCCTAGATCAAACGATATCCCGAAGGCAAGTTACCGCTGCTGCGGATATTACGGATTTGTTCGAGGGTTAAGCGTTGGTTAGTAGAAATAATGGATTCCACGTCATTACCTGAAATGAAATCATCCAGATCCCTAATGTTGCGGTTCCCGCGAAGAACACGGAAATTTCCTCTAAACCGGGTTCTTGTGAAGAGTACCAGTGTAGCATTGCTGCTAGTAGAGAAGAACCGAAGGCTCTCAATACCATCGAGGATGTTGTCCGTATTACGAATACCCAGGTTGCCAGTATATACTCTACGGCGTCCATTGAAGTTTTCTTCATCGTACACGGTCAAGCGAGGGAAAGTCTGAGAAATGTGAACTTCTTTTTTCATTTGTAATTCCTCCTTTGTTATCTAATCTATGTTCATATAACTTTTTGGCTTGGCTGATAGTCTAATAGAAAGCCCTTATTTGCATGAATTTATTATTTTGGGCTTTACTCCAACAATATATTAGTGTACTATTTAACTATGACACTGACACAATATAAAAAATGAACAATACATTAGTTGGCAGGGAGGATTAGCATGAAACAGGGGAGTGGTGTAGAAATGCAAGATTCAATCGTTCTGCAAATGAATGAGGTAAGTAAGATCATCAAAAGAAGACCAATTGTGGATAAGCTGACATTTGATATCCGTAAGGGTGAAATTGTTGGATTGTTAGGTCCAAACGGTGCAGGAAAGACCACAACGATTCGAATGATGACGGGTTTAATACGGATGAGCGAAGGCGATGTGATTATCCAAGGCCACAGTGTGAAAAAGGATTTTAAGCAGGCGATTGGCCATATCGGTGCGATAATTGAAAATCCAGAGTTTTATCCCTATATGACTGGACTTGATAATTTGAAGCAGTATCAAAGAATGACGGATAACATTGAGGCTGGCAGAATAGATGAGGTTGTAGAACTGGTAGGACTTCAAGAAGCGATGAATAAAAAAGTAAAGGCTTATTCGCTGGGGATGCGCCAACGTCTTGGGATTGCTCAGGCGCTTCTCAATCGGCCGAAGTTATTGATTTTAGATGAGCCTACGAACGGACTTGATCCGGCCGGAATACGGGAAATGCGTGATTATATGCGTACCATCGCCGAAGTGGAAGGCATTTCTATTCTGATTTCCAGCCATTTACTTACTGAAATTGAACAAATATGCCATCGGGCTATTGTGATCCAGAATGGTAAGCTGGTGACCGTAACTGCGATTGGTGAGGAGCAGGAAGCAACCGCACAAGTGAAGCTCACCATCCGTGTAGGATCAATCGAATCCGCTATAAATATCTTGGAGCGCTTGGATTATGCAGAATTGATCTCTATGGATAGCGCGCGATCTGAAGTGACAGTAAGTCTGCTTGATAGCAGAGTACCGGAGCTTGTATCTACTTTTAGTGATGAAGGTGTGGGGATTTTTCGGATTACGGAGAATAAACAAAGTCTTGAGGAAGATTTCTTGAAATGGACAGGAGGAAACCGCATTGCGTAACTTTAATAATCTGATTGTGAATGAATGGCTCAAGCTCTCAAAAAAACGTACATTTTTTATGCCATATCTGATATTAATTCTATTATCCCTGCTGTTAGGTTATATAGTTCATTCTGTCTCACCTGGCCTGTTTGAATCAGCTTATGATTTTTCAGCAATGATGCTGCTTTCCCAAGGGATTGGGCAAGTGATTACAATTCTTGCGATTATCGGAACAGCAGGTATTGTCTCAAAAGAGTATAGTCAAGGAACCATCAAGTTCCTGCTTATCCGCGCCAGAAGCCGTACAGCAATCCTCGCATCCAAATATGTGGTTGTACTGTTGTATGCTTTGACTTTGACTGTCATCGGAGGTATAGCCGTTTTTGGAACAGGAGCTTTGTGGTTTGGACTAAGTGGTGGAGAAGCGGGTATGAGTGAGATGCTTACAAACCTATTGTATAATCTCGTTAGTACGGTTGTGTATGGAACACTTGCTTTTATGCTGGGGATATTGACCACTTCAACGGGAGTAACGATAGGGGCTACTATGTTTGCGTTAATGATAGACAAATTGATTATTTCTCGTGATTTTTACAAATATGTTCTGTTTCCAAACTTAAATTTATCTGCTTATGAAGGTGGAGGAGCACCTATGCCTGGAATGACACTGACCTTTTCTATCGTGATGCTTGTCTTATACACAGCTGTCTTTCTTCTCGTAGGTTTCTCCGTCTTTAGACGAAGGGATGTTGCTTAATCATGACAATCGAATTCGATAACAACCTGCCGATTTATATACAGATCATGAATTACATCAAAGGTGAAATCGTCACAGGCAAGCTGAAACCGGGAGATAAAATACTCTCAGTACGAGAACTTGCCAGTGAACTGCAGATTAATCCGAATACGGTGCAAAGAACTTTTCAGGAACTGGAGCGTGAAGAAATCGTGGAAACCCGGCGTGGAATGGGAAGATACGTCACAAGTAATGAAGGTACTATCCTGACCATCAAAAAAGAAATGGCCAAAGATGTGCTAGATCGTTTCATTCGTGGTATGCAGGATCTTGGCTTTCAAGGCGAAGATATTTTAGCGGCGGTTGCGGAGAATATCCGTAACAAGGATAAAGAATAGGGGGATAAACAAGTTGGGGAATATACTTGAGGTTCATGAAGTTACAAAAAAATATAGATCCAAGCATGCCCTCCACAAGGTATCTTTTAATCTGAGTGCGGGTAAGATCACAGGACTGCTGGGCAGTAACGGCAGCGGCAAAAGTACACTTATGAAAATCATCGCTGGACTGACACAACCTACCTCTGGTCGTGTATCCGTCATTGGGGGTTCTGTAGGAACAGAAAGTAAAGCGGTGGTGTCGTTTATGCCTGATAAGCCGCTTACAGAATCCTGGATGAGTGTTTCTGATGCTCTGAAATTCCAAACTGACTTCTATCCGGATTTTGATCAGACTAAAGCCTCGCGAATGTTGGAGTTTATGAAACTAAGAGCGCAAGATAAGGTAAAGGACCTGTCCAAAGGGATGAACGAACGTTTACAGCTTACACTTGCCCTATCACGCCGAGCTAGCCTTTATTTGCTGGATGAACCCATTGGAGGTGTAGATCCGGTAGCTAGAACAAAAATTCTTAACGCGTTAGTAGAGTTTTATGAAGAGGACAGTACCATTCTCTTATCAACCCATTTAGTATCGGATATTGAGCGGATCTTTGATGATGTGATTTTTATAAAAGAAGGAGAAATTCTGATGCATACTGCGGTGGAGGATATTCGGCTACGCCATGGCAAAAGTATTGACGAACTGTTCAGAGAGGTGTACGCAGAATGCTAAAGCTAGTGAAGTATGATTTTAGACGGGATAGGGATAAGTTTCTTGCAGTTTTTGTAATCATAATTCTGGCACAGATTGGGTTAGGATTTACCAAACTGCATGACTATGAACGGTTTACTTTGAACGGAATAGCTTATGTTATTGCAGGACTGATCTTTCTTGTCATGGCAGCAAAAACCTTTTTTAACAATATAAATTCCTATAATCGTCGCCTAGTGCCCGTAAGAACTTTGAACACAGTCCTTTCTCCGTTAGTGCTCTATTTAGCTCTAATGCTGGGTATTATTTTAATAGCTTTGATCCATTTTGGTGTGTATCTTTCAATGTATCCCTCCTCATTTCTTCCGGAGAATTTCTGGAAAGTGGGATTGTTAGTTCTCTTGCAGGCGTATTGGTTTGCCGGTTATATCATGCTTACCTTGATGGTCTCCATTACGGTTGCACGAAGTGTGAAATTTAAGGGGCGAGTATGGATTGGGCTGGCCACTGCGTATTTGTTACAGAATGGAATATTCTATTTGGAGTATTTTATTTTCAAAAGTAACTTCACTGCTTGGGAAAGTGTATTCCAGTTCGAGGTCATAGATGAGATGGATACCGCAAATGGGATACAGCTTATACAGGGTCATTTGAATCTAGCTCCTCTTCTGTTTGAAGCGGTGATAGCAGTTCTTCTTATAGCGGTCATCATCAAGCTCGTTAATAAAAGAGTGGACATCTAGCCACAACTTGGCGGAATAGTTTTTAGAACGGAGGCAGGGCGATTTAGCTTTGTCTTCGTTTTTGTGCAAAAAAAAGACGTCCTTCTAAGTGAAGGGCATCTGTTAGGGTAAGTTCTACAGACCTTCAACCCGAAGGGTGGCGGTCCATGTTTCAAGCTCTCTTATTAGGCGTTCTTCCTCATTTTCGTCCAAGCGGAATTTAACTCCATATTGATATTGGCCAAGCCCAAACATCCAACCCCACCGGACGCTGCATAAGAGCTGAAGCTTCTCTTCATTTAATTGAAGATGAATAATAAGCCTAGTATCTCTTGCAGTGAATCGAAGATTCAAAGGAGTACGTACCTTACAACCCGAACGGCTAAGATCGAGTAATACAGCCTCTGTTAACTTTCCAGCACCTGGACCGGAATTGTTAAGCGGAACTTCAATCCAGCATTCAAGCGGATGGTTCATAACATAACGGAATGGTTCTTTCCTGCTGGACACATCCATAATTTTCCTCCCCATTGTTTATTTGCTATTATATCGAAAGGGAATGTTGAGAACAATCTACTAAAGTGCTATTTTTAATTAAGAATTAATTTTTTTAATACTAACGAAGGTGATGAGATTTATATGTACCAATACCTTAATGAAACGTTCCGTAATCACAATTTTGATCAAGGAAGCTTGCAGGATGGTGAGTTAAATAACTGCACATTCGAGCAATGCTCCTTCAAAGGCACTTCTATGGAAGAGATGAACTCTATTGGCTGCCGATTTATTGATTGTGATTTTACTGGAGCCATGCTTAATGCGTCTCACCATAAAGGTTCAGCTTTTACCAATTGTAAATTTACGGGAGCGAACCTGTTTGTATCTAAATTCGAAGATTGCAAGATGGTTGGATCGGATTTCTCAAATGCATATTTGGACGGAATCTCCCTACTCGGAGGGGACTGGTCGTACACGAACCTAAGACATACTAATCTAAGCAGACAGGATCTGCGAGGGATTCGATTTACAGAAGCGGATTTAATGGGCTGTAATTTGCAAAAAAGTGACTTGCGCGGAGCGGATTTGAGCCGTGTACAATTGTCTCAATGCAAACTTAAGGGAGCGGATATGCGGGAAGCGATTGTTGAAGGAATTGATTTAAAGAGTCTGGATCTGCAGGGAGTGCGGATGGATATTGAACAGGCTGTACTCTTGGCACGTTCATTTGGGGCAAAAGTAGGGAATTAGTAAACGGACGGCATCAGTTGCTAGCGTGGATCATAAAGACCTCCGCTAGCAAATCAATGCTTGAAGCGGAGGGGGGGCAGTGCAGATTATTATGAGTATTCTAACTGCTGAGCCTATGTATTATGGCATATGTAATAGTATGCGTTAACGTAACCGTTTTCTGGGTTTTGCCCACCATTTAATCCATAAGAATCCATCATCATCACGAAAAAACTTTATACCTACCCAGCGTAAGGGTGTCCATACTTCTTTAAAATAATATGAAGGCATAGTCTGTTAGACCCTCCTATATAGTAAATTATTACTATATATTACGCTAATTCTACGGGATTCACAAGCTAGATTTACTAATAATTACATATTGTCCGGGTGAAAGGAGTTGAGGATGCATTATGCAGGACCTAAGGCACCGCTTGAGCTACCGAGAAGTGCACCCCTCCATTTTACATAGACGCTCTACGTCATAGTGGATAGCAGTGGTCGATGTCATGAAAGACAAAGGAGTAGTAGTTCTCTAATAATAGGAGAAATACTACTCCTTTTTTTGGATCGTTGTTTGGTTGCTTTTACACCGCCGAGTCATATTCAGTCTATTGAAGCTTTAGGACCCGGATGACGTTATTAGCATGTTTTTATCCTTTTTAGCATGGTTTCGGACCTCAGAGACATTATTCTATATGAAGAGCCTGTTATTGAATGTTTTTGGTGCCAATTACGGCTGTGGTGTCCGTTAATATCCAAAAAGTGAGCTAACGCTGCGTATAAGGTCAGCTGAGTCCGATAGATGATTCGTAAGCGAATGAGATGTAATTAGGAAGTTAGATGTTCAGATCATTGAGGCTACTCCAGCAGTCATTTCATGGGTAATGGGATGGCTTTTTTTTGTTGCCGAGTTGGATTCGAATCTAGTAAAAACACAATGTTAGAAGGGGATAAGCACAGTCATTTTATGATGCCTCGCATTTAATAAACGGAGAGGATGTGATGAGATGACAGAAGGCGAGTTTATAGCGAAGATTGCGAATTTTGCTGTAAAGGACATGCAGCTCACTAAGGTTCCTGCTTCGTTAACCATTGCTCAAGCGGCTCTGGAGTCAGGCTGGGGCAGCAGTGGATTGACTGTGAAAGCGAATAATTTGTTTGGGATCAAAGGAAGTGGACCTGCTGGCAGCATTACTGTACAAACTACCGAATATATTAACGGTAAAGCTGTTAAAGTGAATGCCCCTTTTCGAGCCTATAACAACTGGGGAGAATCTATCGCGGATCATTCCGACTTGATTGTGAATGGAGTCTCATGGAATCGCAACTTTTACAGCAAGGTTCTCGGTGCGAGTGGCAAGGTGGCCGCACAAGAGATTGCCGCAGCTGGTTACGCTACTGATCCGAACTATGCAGCTAAGCTGATTCAAATTATGAATACCTATAATCTGTATCAATATGACGACAAATCCATGGGAGGAGATGATGAGATGTCAGCAGAGGATAAGCAAAAGCTTGTTAGTCTAGAATCGGAAGTAAAGGAACTGCGTGCTCTTATAGCAGCTCTTACAGATAGCAGGGATACGCTGAAAACAGGTGTGCAAGAACAGGGGCAGTCGATTAATAAGCTTACGGATCGGGTGACATTCATTGAAAATCGGGCAGTCATGAATGTCCCTGCATGGGCTGAGGCGGCTGTGAAAGCAGCGACTGCGGCAGGACTTCTCGATACTCCATCGGGTGGCAGTTACGATTTCTATCGCATATTAACAGTGCTGAACCGTGCAGGTTTACTTGTAACAGGAAGTAAAAAATGAAATAAGGAGGATTAAAAAACATGTATAACGATGCTCTCAACAGTGTGCTTGCCTTTGCTTCAGTCCTAGCTGTTTTTGTAATGGCACTTGTACAACTTGTGAAGAATAGCATTGAACTTCCGCGGAACATTGTGCCAGTAGTGGGGTTGGCTATTGGCTTGCTGGTTGGAGCAGTTGCCTACCCGTTCACTGATATGAATCTGATTCTGAGACTCTGGGCGGGGGGTCTTGCGGGACTATCAGCGACCGGTTTGTTTGAACTAGCTTTTAATAAAAGGGAGGGGACGAAAAAAGATGATAAATAGATCTTGCCTATGAGTTTTATAAAACAATTGTTTTACACTGGTAATGTGGCTATGCATTCTATCGAGAACACTAATATATTATGGTATGCCAATTTATAAAGGGGGTGCAACGATGGGAACTTACCTTGATGCTAGAACATCTCAAAATGCCAGCCTCGCCAACTCTATATCTATTCCTATTACGGTACTTAACACGCCGCAGCTTTTTGGACAGATTGGGTTGTTAACGGCTGGAGTGACTACCAATCCACGTGTTCTCCTTAAAGGAACGATATCAGTGACGCTTCCGCTAGCGTTAGTGGGCATCACAATTACGATTGTAAGAGGAACCTTGGCTACTGATCCAAAAGTGTATTCTGCTACTTCAACTTTTGCTCTTAGTATATTGGCTCCGCAAGTAATAACCTTTTCAGCAGCGGATTTCTTACCAGCCATCACACCTCAGCTCACTTATACAGCATTTGTTTCTTCTAATCTTCTCGGTACAGTACGTGTGGGCCCAGAAAGCTTTGATGGTATTTTAGTTTCTGATTAATTGTAGAGCCTTTAACCTCGCTGGTAGCCCAGTAGAGGTCTTTTTTTTTAACTGAACGCCCAATCTTCTAAGGGGTTCATTACATATCTTATGATGTATTCTAAATACGGAGGAGGTCTTCTCATGGGTGCTGAATATGGTCATGTTGGTGGTGCTTTTACTTCTACAGGCGCAATCTTAGTTTTGTTCATCTTATTAGTAATTATTACAAGCGCATGCATATTC
Organism: Paenibacillus sp. FSL H7-0918; assembly: GCF_038007025.1. Classification (NCBI taxonomy): domain Bacteria; kingdom Bacillati; phylum Bacillota; class Bacilli; order Caryophanales; family Paenibacillaceae; genus Paenibacillus; species Paenibacillus sp. FSL H7-0918. The sequence goes on along the minus strand of NZ_JBBOWJ010000003.1, from coordinate 859,805 downwards.
TAAATCACTAAAATAGCAGAGCTCCATGTTGGCATTTTGCCGACTTGGGGCTTTTTTTTTGTAGATATTTTGTCCATTAAGGTAATATAAAATAATAAGTTAAAAGAATACTAATCACGTAGTGAATAACACGAGTTTACAATACTATGATTTTGAATATTCAAATATACATGTTATCTTAATCTGATAACATAGATTAATACTGTTAAATTTTATTTAGGAGAGAGCTAGTTTGAAGAAAAAAATGATGATCGGAATTTCTTCTGTTATTGTACTTTTAATCATTGTTGTAACTGTGGGAAGCTTTTATTTCTATTATGTTGCTATTGCACGTGCTTCAAAGGACTTCTTAAATGAAAGCCCTGACCTGCAGTCCAGTCCAGAGGTAGAACAATCTAAAGATACCTCGAAGGCAGACCAAGAGTGGTGGGATACCCAGAGCTTTGATAGATGGGAAATGAATTCTGATGACGGAATACAGCTTAAAGCGTACTATTTAGCTGCTCCTGAACATTCCGATAAGACAGTGATTATTGCTCATGGCTATGCTGGAAATGCAACTCAAATGAGCGGTTATGCCAGAATGTATTATGAGAGACTTGGATATAATATTTTGCTGCCGGATGCCAGAGGACATGGAGAAAGTGAGGGTGACTATATCGGCTTTGGATGGCCAGAACGTAAGGATTACCTGAAGTGGATACAGAACGTTCTGAAAGCAAACGGTGAGGATACACAGATCATACTGCACGGTGTTTCCATGGGGGGAGCTACCGTAATGATGACAAGCGGTGAGGATTTACCAGCTAATGTTAAAGCAATTGTGGAAGATTGCGGCTATACCTCAGTGAAGGACGAGCTTACCTTTCAATTAAAAAGAATGTACCATCTCCCCGCCTTTCCAATTGTAGATACGACCAGTATGCTAACAAAGATCCGGGCAGGTTATTCCTTTGGTGAAGCCTCGGCCTTAGAACAGGTGAAGAAATCTAAAACGCCAACTCTGTTTATTCATGGCGATAATGATACTTTTGTTCCTACGGAAATGGTTCATACGGTATATGAAAATAGTCCGGTCGAGAAGGAGCTTTACATCGTTCCTAATGCGGGTCACGGAGAAGCTTTCCGCATGGATCCGGTTAAGTATGAGAGCGTAGTTTCTGAGTTTATCGGAAGATTTGTGAAATAGTTGTTGCTGAAAAGGCTGCCGAAAGGTAGTCTTTTCGTGCTTATAATACCGTTAAACATAAATTCGGGGCCCTCTTTCGAGGGCCCCTTTCATGGGAGAGGAGAAACCGGACGAAGAGCTTATGGGGAAACGTAAGCCTGCTCCGCGGTTGTCTACGACATTTGTGGTGTCGATAATTACATGATGTCCCTGGAAGTCCAATCTTATACATTAAGATGACTTATTTCTCTGAATAAGCTGTTTCGCCTTCTTATTTCATATCTAGACAAATTTTTTATTTCATCGCGCAAATGTGTTACGATAGGCGTGGACTTATGCCCTTTTGGGCATAACAAACAGAGATATAGAGCGGGTGAATAACAGTGAGAGTGGTATCGGGAAGTGCAAAAGGAAGGCCACTGAAGAGTGTTCCGGGAAGTGGGACAAGGCCTACGACCGATAAGGTGAAGGAAGCTGTATTTAGCATGATAGGCCCATATTTCGAAGGTGGAGTGGTGCTGGATTTGTTCGCCGGTACTGGGGGGTTGGGGATCGAAGCCTTAAGCAGAGGGATGGAAAGCGGCGTATTTGTTGATATGGATCCTAAAAGTATCGACACGATCCGCGCCAATCTGAAGGCTACTAAGCTGGAAGAACAAGCGCAGGTGTACCGTAATGAAGCTGGGAGAGCGCTAAGTGCGTTGGAGAAGCGGGGGAAAATTTTTGATTTGGTCTTTTTGGATCCTCCCTATCGCTTGAAGCATGGAGATGAGCTTATGCTTATGATGGTCGAAAAAGGAATGCTGCAAGAGGACGCGATTATTGTTCTGGAGCATGAATCAAGTTATGCCTATCCTGAAGATATTCCAGGATTTTATAGGCTGCGTCAGGCCGTATACGGAGAAACGACAATTTCTATTTACCAGCATGAAACTAATCCTGCAGAGGAAAGTGAAGCTGGTGAGGAGGTAGAGAATGAGTCAGCAAATTAGAAAAGAACGTGTTGCCATTTATCCAGGTACTTTTGATCCCGTGACTATGGGACATATGGATATTATTCGGCGCGCATCCAAGCAATTCGACCGTTTGATTGTAACGGTGCTTAATAATTTGAGTAAAAACCCGCTGTTTACTGTTGATGAACGGACAGAGCTATTAAGACAGGCGACCGCTGATATTCCCAATGTGGAAATTGACAGCTTCCGTGATCTGTTAGTGAATTATGTTCGTCAAAAAGATGCTCAAGTCATTGTTCGGGGTATCCGTACCGTTACTGACTTTGAATATGAGCTGCAAAACGCATCGATCAACCATAGCCTGGATCCCGATGCAGAAACGATTTTTATGATGACTAATCCGAAATATTCGTACTTAAGTTCCAGTGTTGTTAAAGAAATCGCCCACTTCGGCGGGAATGTGACTGATTTTGTGACGCCTGAGGTTGAACAAGCGATGAAGCGTAAATTTAACCGAGCCGATGGCGAATAGTACTTACTAGATACGTTCCAGCAGATAATCCCAACAGGATGATGAGCAGAAGGGCTTGCAGACTTAGCAGCTGTGGAAAAGAGCTCCATATGTCCGTTACATTAAGGGTGCCGCTTGGAGTCGGGCGTGAGTCTGCAAGTGCTGGTAAAGCAGCTTTAGGGATAGCCAGCAATGGTTTCCAGAGCAATAAAGTTAACAGAAAAGCATAAAGTCCATGCATCAGACGAACCGTAGCGTAGGGTAGAAATCTGACTCTGGCTTGTTTGAGCATGGTCAGCACCTGTAGTTGCGCACAGAGTCCGCTCCAGCCCAGTGCAGCAGACAGCAAAGCTATCCCAAACATACTAGAGGGACCTGTTCCTATGCTTGCTAGCCCTTTGCTGATTGCGTCGGCGCCTAAATGAATTTCCAGCAAGCTTGCTGGCAGAGCAGCTGGCAATGCGGGAAGTACAGTAGTGATGATATTGATGACTACAGCGAACATAATCATGTAACCGCCCACGACCATCAGACTTTGCACGGCATTAGCGACGGACTCGCCGAGAAGCTTGCCGAAGCTGCGTCCGTCTTTTGCTCTGGCATCTGTTGCTGCAAGCTGAACGCGACTATATAAAGAAGGCTGTTTGGTGTCCGTGGAGATCTTATCAACTGGTTTCGTGTTCGCTGACCGCCCCTTTAATAGAGCATCGGTGTAGCTGGCTAGAAGTCCAGAGATCCAGTGGATGGTTAGCAGGAAATAACCTGCTGAAGTACTGTGTAGAAAAGCTATGCCAACTACTATAAGCATGGTTACCGGGCTGGCGAAGTGTGTAAGTGCGGCAAGTCGGGCGGCTTCCTTGTCAGAAATGCTGTTCTGCTTGTGTAGCTGCATGACCCCTCCAGCTCCACCGGGGAATCCGGCTGTGATTCCGAGTGCCAAGGTCCAGCCGCTGGCACCGGGCAGACGAAAGACCTTTTTCATCAATGGCTCCAGAAGCACTCCGAAACCATGCACGAAACCCGAGGCGGTAAGCATCTCTGACAGCATCAGGAAGGGGAGCAGGCCAGGGAATACGAGTGTCCACCAAAGCTTCAATCCTTGGAGTGAAGCCTCAAAGGAGCTCTCCGGTGAGATAATAATTGCAATGGCTGTCAGGATTGCCATAATCCCGGGTATAAATGGTGTGGAGCGTGTAGCTAGTCGGCGTATTTGAATATTTTTCATTTCTCAGATCACCTCTTCATAACTTAAGGCATGGACGATGTGTTATCAATTTATGCAGAGTAGACAACCATCATGCCAAACCACTAGTCGAAGCGGTAATGAAGTTCAATCATTCATATCCTAAAAGTGCCGCGGGAAAGAAGGGAAGAGCAGTGAAGCAACTGAAGCATCGGCCGGGTTTCCGCGCCACAGCTTATCTGTTTACGTTTGTAGTAATCGTGTATGTATTTGTCTTTATGAACACCCCGTACATCGTATATCAGCCAGGCAGTGCATCTGAGGTTGCCCCTATGATTAAGGTAGAGAATGCCGATCCGGCTGAAGAAGGAACGTTTATGATGACTACGGTGTCTGCTAGTTATGCTAATGTGGCCTTATTGGTCGCCTCTGCTTTTAATTCCAATTCAGAGGTTGTGCGAAAAGAAACCCGGCTAGGGGATAAATCAGAAGACGAATATGCTGCAGAGCAGGTTTATTATATGAATAGCTCACAGTCTTATTCTGTTCAGGCCGCTTATCATGCAGCGGGAATTCCATATGAGGATGTAGTGGATTATCTCTACGTCTTTTCGGTTCCTGTAGAAAGTAATAAAGGACAATTTCTGCCGGGTGACAAAATCATTAGTGTAGAGGGACAAAAAGTGCCCGATCCTGAAGCACTGTCTAAACTGCTCTCCTCTAAAAAAATCGGAGATCAAGTCGCTGTTGTTTTGCAAAGAAATGGCAAGGAAGTACAAGAACAAGTGACGTTGGTTGAAATAAAGGATAAAGAGGGAGCTGCCGTTCGACCTGGTTTTGGAGTCACTATTGCCGCCGTTCAAAAAGTAAAACCAAAAGAAGCAGGGAAAGCTGTCAGCTTTGTAGATACAAATGTTGGCGGACCTTCGGCAGGGCTAATGTTCACTATGGAAATTTACAATCGCCTTACTTCTGGAGATTTAACTAAGGGCCATAGGGTTGCAGGGACGGGTACGATTAACGCTGAGGGTGTAGTTGGTGCTATCGGTGGAGTGAAACACAAGATCGTGGCTGCGGACCGAGAAGGGGCGGAGATTTTTTTCGTGCCTGTTAAGAATTATGACGAAGCCAAAGCAAAAGCTGATAAAATCGGCACATCTATGAAGCTGGTGCCTGTATCTACGCTGGATGAGGCGCTGAAGTATATGGTGGAACTGCCGGTCAAACCATGACCGGAGGTTCCAAATAATCGCGGTACATATCATTTCTACGGGGTTCCTTAAAAGCTCCCGCGAAAGCGGAAGCGGCTTGAAGATCTCGCTCAAGCTGCGGATGGGAACAAAGGGACGGGCGCATGACGATGGGCAACGTAGCTTTTTGTTTCATTTCTTTAAGCAGTGCTCGTCCGCTTTCTCTAAAACCAAGAATACGAATATATCCGGGCCCCTCTGCTAGTATGGAAGGGGTCATTTCTTTTTTAGAATGATTTAACAGAACATGTAGCAGCAGACGCTGTAACCGTGTATGCGTGTAGCGCTTGCTCTTAAGGGCGTGAAGCAGGCCTGAAACAGAGAATTGCTCCAACTCAGGCAAAAGCCGCAGTATTCGGTTCTCCAAGCCTTCATTCATATCATGGATCGCGTGTAACTCGGCAGCAGTATGGGTGGTCAGCAGATGGCGGAGCGGGATACTGAAGCTCTCCAAGCTCAGAGGGCCCCTTCCGGCTGCATGCTCTCTCTCCAAAATGGACACGCTATAATCCGGCATATAAGCAGCGGGAGATCCGCCTTCTTGCAGCAGCTTGCGGATGGCCGTCGCACTTGCAATAGAAGAGTCGGCTTGTAATGGGTCATGGAAGCCTGCTGCTGTGCGCGGAACGGTTAGTGGCATTATCTTGCTGTGCAGCCGCTGCAAGGCGATAAGATAATGCAGTCCAAGGCTGTTATTCGGCTGGCGCAGCAGCTCGCCTGCATCTCCGGGACTCTCCGTTTCCGGGAGAGTCCCTTCAAAGGCCACCGCCGCCGCTGCGCTGTACGCGGCGGGGAAGCTCGCTCCGAGCGCCATGCGGCGGCGGATCTCGCTCTGAAGCTCGCTGCTTTCCTCAGCCAGATATCTGGCCAGCGGGAGCAGCGAGCCCAAAGTGCCGGCTTCGGAGCCGAAGCACAAGCTGTCCACGACCCCGGTCGCTTCCAGCAGTGCAACTGCTCCGAACGCGAACCACTCGGCTGGCTGGACGGCATAAGCCACCGGCAGCTCAATGACGAGGTCGGCGCCCATATGCAGCGCCATCTCTGTCCGGGCTTGCTTGCTTACCGCCGCCGGCTCGCCGCGCTGGGTAAAGGGACCACTCATGACGACGATGGTGCGCTCTGCGCCGGAAAGTCTTTTGGCTTCCGTGAAGTGATGCACATGTCCGTTATGTAAAGGATTGTATTCTGCGATGATTCCAACCGTTGTCACTGTGGCTTCCCTCCGATAAGTAAGGTATATTTATTGAGTTTAGTAGGGTAGATTTCTAGAGATACTGTTAGCACAAGCTGATCTTTTGATTTACACTAATAGTTATATCATAATTCACCGCATTTTCTGAAACAATATAAAGGGAAAATGGTTGACAAAGGTATAGAATACTAGGTATAATAAATTTTGTTTGTTTGGGAGTGATAAGTATGCAGATTCACTTTCGCAAATTAGCGAATGCCGACGAACCGTTACATATTCACGATGTTGTGGATGTCAGCGAGGTAGTCAAAGGGCGCAAGGATATTCTAACTGTTGCTCCGCTCTCAGTAGACCTTAAAGCGCTGCCCGCGGGAACCGATTGTGTGAACGTGGTGGGGAAACTGAGTGGAGATGTGGACATGTTATGTTCACGTTGTCTCACGGAGGTCAAAAGTGATTTGAACATTCCTTTTGCTGAGACTTTCAAGTGGCTTAAGCAGCCAGTTCTTCCAGATGATGACGAAGATGAGGATCTCATTTACGTCAAGGATGAGGTTGTGGATCTTATCCCGTATGTGGAAGAAAATTTCGTACTGCACTTACCGGATTCGGTATTGTGCAAGGCAGACTGTCTTGGTCTTTGTCAGAAATGCGGACAGAACTTGAACGAAGGCACCTGCAGTTGCGACAACACAGTGATCGATCCTCGACTCGCTGGGTTGAAAGACTTTTTCAAATGAAACATTACAACAAAACACATCCTGCTCTGAGGAGCAGGCTGACAGAAATATCACGAGGAGGTGGAACACATGGCAGTACCACAACGTAGAACGTCTAAAACACGCCGTGACAAACGTCGCACCCACTTTAAGTTGGTTGTGCCGGGCATGGTGAAATGTGAACAATGCGGAGAGTTGAAACTAGCTCACCACGTATGCAAAGTTTGCGGAACTTACAAAGCAAGAGAAATCATCAAACAATAGTTTCAAAAATAAGTAGTACTTCACTTCGGTGAGGTACTATTTTTTTGTCCAAATCTAATAAAGATAGGGTATGCACCTATACTTTATGTTCCGCTCAGAAGTCAATGCTTTATTTTTGGTGCGGCATGCTTTATACTACATATTAGTACCTGGTTCTAAAAAATATTTATGATTGTTAGACCTAATATAACAGCGGCCATTCAAGCGGCCGGATGCTTTCTTTAAAATATAAGGAAGTATAAGTTATGCACCTATACTTTATGTCTTATATTTCTCGCTTAAACGCTTACCGTCCTTATTAGGGCGCCGAAGGCGTTTACGCTTGGCATGTGCCAGGAGGTGAGCCGCTATCGAGCGGATGTCCAAGAAAGAACGTCAGCAACAGCTGCTACATATAATTGCAGGCAATCCTTTTGTAACTGATCGGGAGTTGACTCGTCAGCTGAAGGTGAGCATTCAGACGATTCGGTTAGACCGGATGGAGCTGGGAATACCAGAACTGCGTGAAAGAATGAAACAAATGGCAGAGCATTCCTATGATCAGGTGCGCTCTTTGCCTGCGGATGAAGTGATCGGAGATATTGTGGATTTACAGCTCGATAAGAGCGGGATTTCGATCTTTGAAATTCGTGAGGATCATGTCTTTTCCAGAAATGGGATCGCCCGTGGCCACTACGTGTTTGCTCAAGCCAATTCGCTTGCGGTTGCTGTAATTAACGATGAAATTGCCTTGACTGCTTCAGCCGACATACGATTTGTTCGTATGGTTCTGCTTGGTGAGAAGTGCATTGCTAAAGCTCAAGTGCGGTCACTTGCAGGCAGAGGCGGCAAAGCAGAGGTGGACGTATTCACCTATGTCGGAGAAGAATTGGTATTTCAAGGCCACTTTATAGTGTATCGTTCCGCTAATGAAGAGTATAGTGAAGGGGGTAACCGTAGTGCTGATCGCCATTGATGCCATGGGCGGGGACAACGCTCCAGAATGTAATGTCGAGGGGGCGTTGTCCGCGGCCGCGGAATGGAAAGATACGCAGATTGTGCTCGTAGGTGACGAAGCCAGACTAGAGCCACTGCTGAAGGACAAGCCGTCCAACCTGAGTGTGCGGCATGCAGGAGATGTTATTGGTTCTGATGAAGAGCCGGTTAAGGCGGTTCGCCGCAAAAAAGATTCATCCATGGTTGTAGCTGGACGTATGGTGCGTGAGGGCGAAGCAGATGCTATGATTTCGTCAGGTAACACGGGGGCGCTTATGACTACAGGATTACTTGTAGTAGGCCGTATGCAGGGGATTGAACGTCCGGCGCTGGCACCTATGATTCCGACGCTGGATGATATTGGCGTGCTTGCGCTTGATCTTGGCGCTAACATGGATGCAAAGCCTGAACATCTGGTGCAATATGCGCTGATGGGCAGCATTTATCGGAATAAAGTGCATGGCATTGCTAAGCCGCGGGTAGGACTTCTAAATGTAGGGACGGAGCCTGGGAAAGGCAACGAACTGACCAAAGAAGCCTATCCACTGCTGGAGAACTTGCCGGGCATTCATTTTATCGGTAATGTTGAGGCACGCGACGTACTGACAGGAAACTGCGATGTGCTTGTCTGCGATGGATTTGCTGGTAATATCCTGTTGAAGTCGCTTGAGGGTACAGCGGGTGCATTGTTCTCTTTACTGAAGGAGCAATTCAGCCGTTCTCTGAAGACTAAGCTTGGAGCGGCTATGCTGATGCCGGAGCTTAGAGCCCTGAAGGGTAAGATGGATTACAAAGAGCATGGCGGTGCACCGCTGCTTGGTCTTAGCGGATTGGTAGTTAAGGGGCATGGATCTTCGGACGGAAATGCGGTTAAAAATGCAGTAAGACAAGCGCGGATTGCTCTGCAAGCCGATCTTGTGCCAAGTATATCCAAGGAAATTAGCGGGAAGTGAGTGACGAAATGAAACAATTGCGGCCGGTTGGGATTATCGGTACGGGTAAATATGTACCTGAGAAAATTTTAACAAACAGTGATCTAGAAAAAATAGTGGAGACTAACGATGAATGGATCGTCAGTCGGACAGGGATCCGTGAAAGACATATCGCTGCACCACATGAGGCAACTTCTGATTTAGCCTATGAAGCTGCACTTAAAGCTTTGGATTCTGCAGGCATGAAAGCCGAAGATCTGGATCTTATTATTATTGCAACGGTAACCCCTGATAGCTCCTTTCCTTCCACAGCCTGCATTTTGCAGGATAAACTTGGAGCAAAAGGTGCTGCGGCCTTTGACTTGTCAGCAGCCTGCTCTGGTTTTGTATACAGCCTAGCTACGGCGGTTGGCTTTATTCAGAACGGAATGTACAATAATGCACTCATAATTGGTGCGGACACTTTATCCCGCATCACTGATTATACGGATCGTAACACCTGTGTACTGTTTGGCGATGGTGCAGGAGCAGTAATCATCGGTGAAGTTCCAGAGGGACGCGGTTTCCAATCCTTCGATCTGGGTGCTGAAGGTTCTGGAGGAAACTTGCTTAAGCTGGAAGCTGGGGGCTCGCGCTTGCCTGCTTCTCAGCAGACGGTTGAAGACAAGAAACATTTCATCTATATGAATGGCCGTGAAGTGTTTAAGTTTGCCGTTCGTGTTATGGGCTCAGCTACAGAACGTGTGCTTACTAAAGCCGGATTAGGTAAAGAAGATATTGATTTGTTCGTACCGCATCAAGCGAATATTCGTATCATTCAATCCGCTATGCAGCGGCTTGACCTGCCACCGGAGAAATGTGTAATCAATGTTGATAAATATGCTAATACATCAGCAGCTTCTATTCCTCTAGCTCTAGTTGAAGCGGCGGAAGAAGGACGCATGAAGGAAGGCGACACGGTTCTGATGGTTGGATTCGGCGGTGGCTTGACTTGGGGCGCGTCCGTATTGATCTGGTAATAGAGGAAGGAGTTCTTACTTATGAGTAAAATCGCATTTGTCTTTCCCGGTCAGGGTGCACAGGCAGTTGGAATGGGTAGAGATGTATATGAAGCTCTTCCACACAGCCGCGCGGTATTCGAAAAAGGTGACGAGGTGCTCGGATTTCCACTGAGCCAGCTGATTTTTGAAGGACCTGACAGTGATTTGAAACAGACCGTAAATACACAACCAGCTCTGCTAACAGCAAGTGTGGCTTATCTGGAAGCATTACGTGATCAAGGGATGAAGCCGGATTATGTAGCTGGTCATAGCCTAGGAGAATACAGCGCGCTGGTTGCGGCAGGCGTATTGTCCTATGAAGATGCTGTAAGACTCGTGCGTTTACGCGGTCGTTTTATGGAGGAAGCTGTTCCAGGTGGACAGGGAGCTATGGCTGCAGTGCTTGGTGCGGAGCGGGATGCTCTGGCAGAATTATGCCGGAGCGTATCCGAGGAGAGCGGCGTGGTAGAACTGGCGAATGTGAACTGCCCGGGACAGATTGTTGTTTCTGGTTCACAGGCCGGGGTTAACGGTGTTGTGCAGCGTGTTAAGGAAGCAGGCGGAAAGCGGGCTATTCCGCTGGAAGTAAGTGGACCTTTTCACTCTTCGATGATGAAGGCTGCGGCAGACCGCTTGGCAGACGAGCTGAAGAGTGTTACCTTTAATGCTCCGGCTGTACCTGTTATTGTCAATGTTACCGCAGCACCTGTAACGGATCCTGAAGAAATCCGTGAACTGCTTGTCCGCCAGGTGTACTCCCCTGTGCTCTGGCAAGACAGTATTGAATGGCTGATTGCTGATGGTGTGGATACTTTTGTGGAAATTGGTTCTGGCAGTGTTCTGGCAGGTCTGATCCGCAAAATAGACAAAACGGTCAAAGTAATCAACATTAACACGCTTGAAAGTGTGCAAGCTGTCTTGTAAGATACGTTCAAACATTGTTTATCAATAGCAATATGATCGAAAGGGGAATAAATGATGTTCTCAGCATTGCGGGGTCAAACGGCCCTTGTAACTGGTGGCTCTCGCGGCATTGGCCGCAGTATTGCACTTGCTCTCGCGGAACATGGCGTGAAGGTGGCCGTGAACTATGCGGGCAGTGAAGCAGCCGCACAAGAGACCGTAGCTCGGATTGTCGAGCTTGGCTCGGAGGGTATTGCCCTTCGTGGCGATGTCGGCAATAGTGAACAGGCCGAGAACCTTGTCAAAGAGGTTCTGAATACCTGGGGACGTATTGACATTGTTGTCAATAATGCCGGCATTACCAGAGACAACCTGATTATGCGCATGAAAGAAGAAGAGTTCGATCAAGTGATCGAAACGAATCTAAAAGGGGTGTTTAACTGCCTAAAGGCAGCTACACGCCCTATGATGAAGCAACGCTACGGGCGAATTATCAATATTTCTTCCGTAGTAGGTGTAACAGGAAATCCTGGACAAGCTAATTACTCCGCAGCTAAGGCAGGTGTCATCGGTTTAACGAAGGCATCGGCTCGTGAGCTTTCCTCACGGGGGATCACGGTGAACTGTATCGCTCCTGGCTTCATTGATACAGATATGACGCGTGAGCTCTCTGAGGAAGTGCGCAGTGAGCTTGAGAAGGGCATTCCACTTGCTCGTCTGGGGCGTCCTGAAGAGATTGCTATGGCTGTAGTCTTCCTGGCCTCTGAAGGCGCTGCGTATATGACCGGCCAGACACTACACGTGGATGGCGGGATGTATATGTAACTCTCCGTCAAGGAGAAATTACACTGTTTTAATGCTGAAATGTGAGGGATAAAGAAAGCGTTTTTGACGCTCTATGGTATTTTGAACTCATATCTCGTATAATACCAAAAGAGGAGGTGAACCGGATGTCCGATGTATTAGAGCGTGTAAAACGCATTGTCATCGACCGCTTAGGTGCCGATGAAGCTGAGGTAACATTAGAAGCGTCTTTCAAAGATGATTTAGGTGCTGATTCTCTTGATGTAGTAGAATTGGTTATGGAATTGGAAGATGAATTCGATATGGAAATCTCTGATGAAGATGCAGAGACGATTACGACCGTGGGTGAAGTTGTGAAGTACATACAATCTCATACCTAGAGTCATATGATTGAGAGTCCCGTTCCTGCTAGGGCGGGACTTCTCCTCATTTATAGAGCATTAAAGATGAATCAAAGGTTGCCTTGAGCAACTATATAAGGGATATAACAGAACCGCAGGATGGTTAATGATGCGGTTATCGCTGTTCATATAGTAGCAACAGAAAGTATATAAGTTCTGAATATAATGTATACAACCTATAGATGGGGTGATTGTGTTTGAGTCATAGAGTGGTTGTTACCGGGATGGGCGTAGTTACATCATTGGGCAAAGATTTGGAGACGTTCTGGGATAATCTTATGAGCGGCAAATCCGGTGTATCACAGGTTGAGACCTTTGATGTCAGTGAGTATACTACGCAAATAGCATCCTCTGTTAAAGATTTCGATCCAGAGGCACTTTTTGGTCGTAAGGAAGCCCGCAAAATGGACCGTTTTGTACAATTTGCAGTGGCTGCCGGTGAGGACGCATTACGAGATAGCGGACTTAAGATCGGTGAAGATATTGATGCCGAAAGAATAGGTGTATCTGTAGGATCAGGTATTGGTGGTCTTGGGACTTGGGAAGACAATCATAACTTGTTGCTTGAAAAAGGACCGAAGCGGGTTAGTCCATTCTTCATTCCGATGATGATCGCTAACATGGGTTCTGGGCAGTTGTCCATTAACCTTGGTGCAAAGGGTCCTAATACGACGACAGTAACTGCTTGTGCTACAGGAAGTCACTCCATTGGGGAATCCTTCCGCTTGATTCAACGTGGAGACGCAGATGCAATGATCTGTGGGGGTTCCGAAGCGACCATTCGTCCAACAGGTATGGCTGGTTTTTGTGCTATGAGAGCAATGTCCACTCGCAATGATGAGCCTGAGAAGGCAAGTCGTCCGTTTGATGTGGATCGCGATGGTTTTGTTATGGGTGAAGGTGCCGGGATTCTTATTCTGGAATCACTCGAACATGCTGAGAAACGTGGAGCGAAGATCTATGCTGAGGTTATCGGTTATGGTCTAAGCGCAGATGCTCATCATATGACTGAGCCTGATCCAGATGGTGCAGCTCGCTGCATGAAGATGGCAATCCGGGATGCTGGTATCTCTCCTGAAGATATTGATTACATCAATGCTCATGGTACTTCAACGCCTGTAGGAGATAGATCAGAAACTGCTGCTGTTAAAAAAGCATTGGGTGACCATGCCTATAAAGTGGCAATTAGTTCGACGAAATCCATGACAGGTCACCTTCTGGGTGCTGCTGGTGGAGTAGAAGCTATTATCTGTGGCCTTTCTTTGCAAAAAGGGATGATTGCGCCAACGATTAATTTGGACAACCAAGACCCGGAATGTGATCTGGATTATGTACCAAATGTGCCACGTAAAGCTGATCTTGATATTGTAATGTCGAATTCGTTCGGCTTCGGGGGACATAACGCAACAGTTATTCTAAAAAAATATAATTAGTAAGGGGACAGTGCGGTGAAAGGAGAACTGAAGCAGTTACAACAGCAACTTCAAATCCAATTTCACGATTCTGTGCTTCTGAAGCAGGCCTTTACCCATGCATCCTATGTGAATGAACACCGTTTCAATCAGCATCAGGACAATGAGCGTCTCGAATTTCTTGGGGATGCAGTTCTGGAGTTAACGGTTTCTGAATATTTGTACAATCTATTGCCAGACCGACCTGAGGGAGAGTTGACCAAGCTGCGGGCCGCTATTGTATGCGAGCCTTCACTGGTCAAGTTTGCGGAGAGTTTAGGTTTTGGCCGTTATGTACTATTGGGCAAAGGGGAAGAACTTACGGGCGGACGTACTCGCCCGGCCCTGCTGGCTGATGTATTCGAATCCTTCGTGGGAGCGCTTTATCTCGACCAAGGACTGGAAACAGTGCGGAGTTTTCTTGATAATCACGTATTTCCTCTCGTGGAGACGGATGGGAAATTGCAAATGCAGATGACCGATTATAAGACGGAACTGCAAGAGCTAATTCAGCAGCACAATATGGGTACATTGGAATATCGAATTATAGAAGAACGGGGACCTGCACATGAGCGTGAATTCGTCTCAGAGGTGTATATGGCTAACCGTTCACTTGGTAAAGGAAGCGGCCGGTCCAAGAAGGAAGCAGAGCAGCAGGCTGCAGCAGCAGCACTTTTGCATCTGAAAGAGGACGGTGCCTGAGTTTTGCATCAAGGGGACAAGCGGAGGAGAGCAGCAAAGGTCTGAATACCGGCGTTTAGGCGGAGCTCAGACCGTTGCTGCTCTTTTTCGACAATATAAGAACTTATATGTTCCGCGTTACAAAGGATAAGGTACATCTTAATGGTTTTTTAGGGTACAAACGCTATGGTATAATGGGTCAGAGGTGATTGGCAAGTATGTTTTTGAAACGGATAGAATTAGCTGGTTTTAAATCATTTGCCGACAAAACAGAAATGGAGTTTGTGCGCGGTATAACGGCTGTAGTTGGCCCGAACGGAAGCGGCAAAAGCAATATTTCTGACGGCATACGCTGGGTACTCGGCGAACAGAGTGCTAAATCACTGCGTGGCGGCAAGATGGAGGATATCATTTTTGCTGGAAGTGATGCGCGTAAAGCTGTGAATTATGGCGAAGTATCACTTACGCTTGATAATGAAGATCACACACTTCCGCTGGATTTCAGCGAAGTTACAGTGACTCGGAGAGTCCACCGCAGTGGAGATAGTGAATATTTAATTAATAAGCAGTCCTGCCGTCTGAAGGATATCACAGAGCTGTTTATGGATACCGGTATCGGACGTGAAGCGTACTCGATTATCGGGCAGGGTAGGATTGAAGAAATTCTAAGTACTCGTTCCGAAGATCGGCGAGGCATCTTTGAAGAAGCATCAGGTATTGTAAAATATAAATCGCGCAAGAAAGACGCAAGTCGAAAGCTGGATGATACCGAGCAGAACCTGCTTCGTATTCATGATTTGATCAGTGAGCTTGAGGATCAGATTGGGCCACTTAAGGATCAGTCCGAGAAAGCTATCCGCTTTAAGGAACTTCGCGAACAATTAAAACATCAGGAAATTTCAGTATACGTACACCAGATTGAAGGCATTCATACCGCTTGGCAGGAAGGTAACGCTAAGCTTGAAACGTTGAAGGACGAGCAGCTGGAGCTGTCTACTGTGGTTTCGGCTCATGATGCCAAGCTGGAGAGCGGGCGCTCTGAACTGCGCACGATCGAAGCACAGATCGAGAAGCAGCAAGAGCAATTGCTGCGTTATAGCGAAGCATTTGAGAAGAGCGAAGGTTACGGTGAAGTGCTGAGGGAACGCAAGCGCAATCTGGAAAGTAATCGTGAGCAGTTAATGCTCACGTTAGGTTCGGTTGGCGAGCGTTCTGCAGATCGTCAGCGTGAAGTCGTGGATCTGGAGCTTAAGCTTGAACAATCGCGGCTTAAGCTTGTGGATCTTCGGAAACAGATCGAAGATGAAGAGACAAGGCTTGAAGGTGTGGCAGACGGGATTAGCCAGAGCCAGGAAGAAAAGCTCAAAAGTGCTCTTTTGGAGCTAATGAACCTTATGGCGAATGCACGTAACGAAATTCGTTACGCGGATCAGCAAAAGGAGAATCTGGAACGTCGTATGAGCCGCAGTGAAGAAGAAAGCGGCAAATGGACAGCCCGGCATGAAGAGTTGTCTGCCAACCAGAAAGGGCTGAAGGACAAGATTGCCCAGCTGGGGAAGGAGCTTAGCAATCTTCGCGGGGCTTATATCACTGAAAGTGAGCAGCTCAGTAAACGTCAGAAGCTGATCGAAGAAACACAATCCGGTCTTCGGAAATGGGAACAGAAGCGGGAAGCGCAAGTCTCTCGTCATGAGACCATGAAAGAGATGCAGGATGATTTCGACGGCTTCATGCTTGGGGTTAAAGAAGTGCTCAAGGGTGCGCGCAAAGGACAGCTCAACGGTGTGCATGGTGCGGTTGCGGAGCTGATCTCTGTTCCGGAGAAGCTGGAAATGGCGATTGAGACTGCTCTAGGCGCATCACTTCAGCATGTGGTCATGGATAATGAGACTGTGTCCCGCCAAGCGATATCATTTCTAAAGCAACGTCAGCTGGGACGAGCTACCTTTCTTCCGCTAGATGTTATCCGGCCGCGCCAGATTTCTGGCAGTGACCGTGGTATGGTGGGTGATGCTGACGGATTTGTTGGAATTGGTTCCGAACTTGTTGGTTACGATGATAAATATACTAGCATTATTGGCAGTTTGCTCGGCAATGTGGTTATTGCGGAGAGCTTGGAGCAAGCGAACCGTATCGCCGCTAGATGTCAATATCGTTATCGGGTAGTTACCCTGGAAGGCGATGTAGTTAATGCCGGCGGTTCGATGACCGGGGGTAGCCAGCATAAGAAGAATAATAGCTTGCTTAGCCGTAAACGTCAGCTGGATCAATTAAGCAGTGAGATTGAAGAAAGCGAACGTCAAATAGTGAAGCTGAAGCAAGGCATTGCCAGACTTCGTGAGGAGCAGGAGAACGCTAGCGTGAAGCTGGAGGACCTGCGCCGTGATGGCGATGAGAAAAGACTGGAAGAGCAAAGTGTCTCCGGTGATTTGAAGCAGCTCGAGCATGAGCTTCGGCATGTGCAGGAGCAAGTGGAGAGCACAGGTGCGGAACGCAGCGGCTTTGAGAATGAAGTACGTGCGCTTGAAGAGACGCGGAAGCAAGCCACTGCTGAGCTTGAACGCCTTGAAAAGGAAGAAAAGGAAGCCCATGAGGGTATCCGTAACGCTGAATCAGCGCGTAAAGCGAATGAATCAGCTAAGGAAGAGCTGCAAGGCAAGTTGACCAGTATGAAAGTCTCGGAAGGCAAGCTCGATCAGGAGATATTCTCCCTGGAGGAGCAGTTACGTCGCCTAAGACAAGATGTGGGTTCACAGGACAAGGAGCTGCGCCAGAATCGAAATCTGTTACATACGATTGAACAGGATCTGGCTAACAATGCTTTGGAAGCTGTGAAGCAGAAGGAAGATTTGAACAGTTACCGCTTGAAGAAGGAAGAGACGACTGGAACTTTGGATTTTGCGCGTGCTGAGCGTACAGCGTTAACCCGTAAGCTGGAACTTGAGGAAGGCAAGACTAAAGATCAACGTCAGGCCCTTAAAGTAGTCGAGGACAAGCTGCGTGCCACTGAAGTTTCTGTCGGTCGACTCGATGTGGAGCTGGATAATATTCTCCGCAAGCTGAGTGATGACTACGAGCTAAGTTATGAATTAGCAAAACAGAGATATCCAGTGCCTGAAGATGTACCTGCCGCACAAGCCGATGTACAGCGTTTGAAGCGCAGTATTTCTGCGCTAGGAGAGGTTAACTTAGGGGCGATCGAAGAATATCAGCGGGTCCATGAACGGTATACGTTCCTCAGTGGACAAAAAGATGATCTAGTCGAAGCTAAGACTACCTTGTATCAAGTAATCCGCGAGATGGAAGATGAAATGTCCAAACGTTTCAAACAGACCTTTGATGCGATCCGCAAACAGTTCGGGACCGTGTTCTCAAAGCTGTTCGGCGGCGGGCGAGCGGATCTCATGCTTCTGGATCCGGAACATATGCTGGAAACAGGTATAGATATCGTAGCCCAACCACCGGGTAAAAAATTGCAAAATCTGCAGCTTTTATCTGGCGGTGAACGCGCTCTAACTGCGATGGCGTTATTGTTTGCTATTTTGCAAGTGAAGCCAGTTCCGTTCTGCGTATTGGATGAGGTCGAGGCTGCGCTCGATGAAGCGAACGTTGTTCGTTTTGCACAGTATTTACGTGAGTTCTCTGAACAAACTCAGTTCATCGTCGTTACGCACCGCAAAGGAACGATGGAAGAGGCGGACGTGTTATACGGAGTAACGATGGAAGAGGGCGGCGTCTCCAAGCTCGTCTCAGTACGTTTAGAGGATGAAGAAGCTGAGATTGCTTAAATTCATCAAAGAAGAGAAACTTTTAGGAGGAACCAAATGAGCTTTTTTAGAAAATTAAAAGAAAGCATTTCCGGCAAAACGGAAAGTGTAACGAAACAATTCCGCGACGGATTAGAGAAAACCCGTAAAGGTTTTGTAGAGAAGGTCTCCGACCTTATCATCCGCCGCAAAAAGATAGATGAAGAGTTCTACGAAGAGCTGGAAGAGATTTTGATTGGTGCAGACGTGGGTGTAAACACTGTTATGACCCTTGTCGAGGATTTGCGTGCCGAAGTGAAGCAAAATCGGATTGAAGATGCTGCCGAGCTGAAGCCGATTTTGTCCCGTAAGCTTATGGAGCTGCTGCGTGGAGATGATGATAACAGCCTGAAGGAAAATCCGAATGGAATTACGGTTATTTTGTTCGTTGGGGTCAATGGCGTGGGCAAGACGACTACCATCGGCAAGCTGGCTCATCGTTACAAACAAGAAGGTAAAAAAGTTCTTTTGGCTGCAGGGGATACGTTCCGTGCCGGAGCGATTGAGCAGCTTGAGGTTTGGGGCCAACGCGCAGGCGTAGATGTCATTAAACAACAAGCAGGCTCTGACCCGGCGGCTGTAATGTACGATGCGGTCCAAGCGGCAAAGCAACGCAACGTGGATATCTTAATCTGCGATACTGCTGGCAGACTGCAGAATAAAAGCAATCTGATGGAAGAGCTCAACAAAATCTTCCGCGTCATTCAAAGAGAAATCCCAAGTGCTCCACATGAGGTACTGATGGTGCTAGATGCTACGACGGGTCAAAATGCACTTACGCAAGCCAAGTTATTTGGTGAAAAGAGTGGCGTCACTGGCTTGGTCTTGACGAAGCTGGACGGTACGGCTAAAGGCGGAATCGTTGTAGCGATTCGTCAGGAAATGAATTTGCCGGTGAAGTTTGTAGGTCTTGGAGAAAAAATGGAAGACTTGCAGCCATTTGATTCGCAGCAGTTCGTACATGCTCTTTTTGCCGGATTAATTGCCGAGGAAGAAGAGTTAGAAGAATCGGAAGAGCAAGTGTAATCAACTGCACAATATAATCATAAAGAAGTTATATTTACAAGGAATGCCCTCGAAGCTATATTTAGTTAGGAGGGCATTCCTTTTCTTTTTTTAAAAGGGTTTGTCCGTCATTTTGTAGCAACTGCTAAGCGACTTTTAGAAAGTATAAATGCATCGCGTAAGGGATCCCTTTAAATAACAGCTTTCCCTCACTAATTAGCCTCCAGAAGCGATATTCTATGAATGAGGTACTGAGATACAAATTCCATTGCCCTATAATTGTGCCTACAACTAGACCTGCATTTACGTAGCCATCTCGATCCTCATACTGTTGAAATTGCAGAATTAAAGAAAGAATTTCTTCGTCATAGTAACTCTCGGGAACATTCATAAGCTGGCCATCAGCCCAAACTCTAAGCATATCCTCGGTGTTGCTGATTTTTTGCCATTCTAGTTCATACTGTTTTCTTTGAGCGGAGGTGATAGGGGATGTATTTTCGGTAATTTTTATAATTTTTTGCAGAGCTTCATTTGGGAGTTGACTAAGTGCTCTGGGATATAAGCCGATTTCAAATGAAGCGGCAATCTCCCTATAAGCCTTGACTGAATCAATAACATGAATAGGTTGCGTCCTCTCACTAAGAATAGAAAGTGCAAATCGTAAACCTGTCTGATCATGGGAGTTATCTCCGCACCAAATAGTGATTTTTTTGTCCTCGGGAATTTCTTTTAAGGTCTGAATCATGGCTGCCAGTTTATGTTGGGGATTTAAATGATAACCCTGATCCGGAAATCGTTCCTGAAACCATAACTCACGGGTATGATAGCCTTCATTATTATGTAATCCACGCAACGGTCCAGCAGAGAACGTTTCATTAAATGAAAGTACTCGTATTAAATGACGACAACCCAGATGACTAAGGGCTACCTTCATTGATCCCGCTTCAGACAGGCCAAATAACAGATAAATGTGATTCCGCCTAGTCTCTTCCTGCTCAATTGACATAGTATATTTGTGCTCCATAGGTCACTCTCCCATCGCAACAAATTATACCATACTCAATGAATCCACATCCTCAGGCAACTATATAAAAAATACATTATATGAAAAATTCATAACAGTAATGCTTGTCACACTTCCTGCATACAATTCAATGATGAATCTACATTTCATCTCCGGCAACCTATATAAGAGAGAAAGGAAGCGATTCCAAAAAATACAAATATCTCCGGAATCACATTTCTCTGTTATATATGTTGACATGAACGAGTGGATTTACGTATTATGAGAATATAAACCAATATTTCCATGGATGTTTTCTGAAATGAAAGTATAAGTTGTTAACAAAGATTACATCTATCGAAAGGAGTCGGGCTCATGTCCAAATTAGATCCTCTGCCAGGTCTGTCTCCGTATCCATTACAGCATTTTTTCGATGAAATGTATGCTGATAAGAGGAATGTCCGGCCGCACTACAGACATGTGAATCGCATGTTTTCCGGAATGAGCTCCGAAGAGCTGCAAGGGAAGCAAAATTTAATGCAGCGTAGGATGATGGAAGAAGGAATTACCTTTACGCTTTACAACCCGGCTCAGGATCATCCTATGGAGCGAACGATCCCCTTCGATATGATTCCACGTATTATCCCTAAGAATGAGTGGGAGAGGCTAGAAGCTGGAATTATTCAGCGTATCACAGCTTTGAATTTATTCATTCATGACATTTACCATGAGCAATACATTGTTAAAGATGGCATCGTCCCTAGGCGTATGATTATTTCCAACTGTTATTTCCGGCCAGAAATGTCAGGTCTGCGAGTGCCCGGTGGAGCTTATATCACCACCTCAGGAATCGATCTGATCCGCCACCACGATGGGCATTATTATGTACTTGAAGACAACCTGCGAACACCCTCCGGCTTTTCCTATCTTTTTAAAGGCAGAACGCTTATGAATCAATTGTTTCCTGAATTGTCCTTTGCCAGCTCCATCCGAGATGTAGATCATAGCTTAAATCGCTTCTTATCCGTGCTTCGTAGTCTATCTCCTTCAAGAAGGTCAGATCCGGTTATAGCACTCCTAACGCCTGGAGAATACAATTCTGCATATTATGAACATGCTTTTTTGGCACAGCAGATGGGTATACATTTGGTCGAAGGACGAGATTTGGTAACAAAGGATCACAAAATATATTTGAAAGAAATGAACGGACTGCGTCGCGTGGATGTGCTGTATCGTCGGTTGGATGATGATTACATTGATCCGCTGGCCTTTCAACCTGATTCTTTACTGGGTGTGGCAGGACTTATGAATGCATATAGGGCAGGTAACATAGCGATTGCTAATGCTCCGGGAACCGGTGTTGCAGATGATAAAGCGATGTATGTCTATGTACCGGATATGATTCGTTATTATCTGAATGAAGAGCCGATCCTTGGTAATGTGCCGACGTATTTGTTGTGCAGACCCGATGAACGCCTGTATGTTCTTGAGAACCTATCCGAAATGGTTGTTAAAGAAACCTCATTATCCGGAGGATATGGGATGTTGATCGGAAGTGAGGCGACCAAAGAAGAATTAGCCGAGTTCCGAATGAAAATTATTGCCGATCCGGACCGTTATGTGGCACAGCCAATTATGTCCTTGTCCAGAGCGCCAGTATTGTCGGGAGGCACTATGGCACCCCGGCATATCGATCTTCGGGCTTTTGTATTAATGGGCGCAGACCGGAAGCCGCATGTCATACCTGGTGGATTAACACGAGTGGCTATGAAAGAAGGTTCACTGGTTGTGAATTCCTCGCAAGGTGGTGGCGTAAAGGATACTTGGGTTATGGCTTGATCTATATCTTGTAAGCCTTGATTGTGAATCAAAAATATGCAGCATCAATTTGGAGGATAAAGGAGTGGCTAAAGATGCTGAATCGAAATGCGGAGGCTTTATTCTGGATCGGCCGATATATTGAAAGGGCAGAGAATCATGCGCGGCTAATCAATGTACATTATCATATCCAGCAGGAAGAGGATTTTCAGGAAGAAGGACATAAATGGTCGAGGCTTATCGATGCATTAGGAGTTCGAAGTGAGTATTTGCAGCAGTTCGAAACCTTTTCTGAACAGGACGTGTTATCCTTTATTACACTCGATTTGGGCAATTCGAATTCATTATTCTCTTGCGTACATCATGCTAGAAATAATCTTCGCACACTGCGTCAGCATCTTCCAAGTGAGCTATGGGATATCGTCAACAGCTTTAATCTATGGCTTGGGGAGCGGTCAGTCGCTGATATTATGAGTGGCCCACATCATTTCTACCAGCAGGTGAAGGAACGTGCGGCTATGTTTCTAGGAGCAGAACAATCCGTAATGCTTAGGGGAAATGAATGGCATTTTATAGAGAGCGGCCGTTTTCTGGAACGGGCAGAGAATACGACGCGTATTTTGCAGGCAGTTATTGCCTCTTGCCGTTTTAAAGAGCTTCATGCAATTTATATTCAGTTACAGGCTGTGCTGAAATCGGTAAGTGGTTATCAGGCGTTTCGCCGTTATTATGCAGATGCTATGTCACCGGAGAGCATTTTAGATTTTTTGATCGCAAATCCCAAATTTCCACGTTCGATCCGCTTTTCTTTTCACCAGCTGGAAGAGCATTTAGCTAGACTTGAATTAGATTCCTCAGAAAAAGGCTCAGGTCATGAGAAGGTCATCCGTCAAGCAGGAAAGCTGAAGGCAGAGCTGGATTATATGGAGAAAGAGGAAATGTCCGGTGAACTGGTGGAAGATGTGCTGCAATCACTCGTAATATCTTGCCAGAGACTGGGCAAAACGATGGAGGGCGCCTTTTTTCGGCGAGAAGGAGTATCTGTATGAAGATTCAAATCAATCACACCACCACATACAGTTATCCAGAGCCGGTTACGGACAGTGTCAATGAAATCAGGCTTACCCCACGCACCAACTATCGGCAATCCTGTTATCACCATGAGGTTGAAGTATCTCCGGCAGCTAATCTATTAACGTATGAGGATTTCTTCGGTAATCGGGTGCATGCCTATTCGGTTAATAAGCCACATACGGAAATGGTAATCCATACGAAAGCTACTGTAGTAACGCTGGATAAAGCCCAGGGTACCGATCTTCCGCGAACCAGCCTTGAAGAGCAAGTTAAACTATTAAATGATGAAAAGTTTCAGAACCGTTATATTGAGTTTATTTTGCCGACCCGTTATACCGAGGTGACTCCTGAATTAGTGGAGTTCGCTTCCCAGTACCCTTTTAGTGAAGCTGAGGATATGTATGAATGGATTCTGAAGTTATCTTCGACGATTTATGAACAGTTCACCTATGATCCTGAGGCAACAAGCGTAAATACAACGGTAAAAAAAGCCCTCAAGCTCAAGCGGGGGGTCTGTCAGGATTATGCTCATCTTATGATCGCTGTCTGCCGCAGTGTGGGTCTGCCTTCAAGATATGTTAGTGGATATCATTTTGTCGGTGATCTACAGAGCAGCAATGCTAATTTCGAGCAGGCTTCACATGCTTGGGTGGAGACCCATATTCCGGGTACGGGCTGGCTTGGTTTTGATCCGACGAATAATGTTGAAGTGAACTGGCGTTATATCAAGCTGGGTCATGGACGGGATTATAAAGATATAGTACCTGTAAAAGGGGTATATCGCGGCGGAGCAGGAACACTGACTGTAAAAGTGGACGTACGCAAGCTGGACAACTGAACTGAAATAATTGAAACATCGAACATCGAACATCGAAACAATCAAAATATTTTAAATACTCTAAATATTCGAAACAAACTCTCCGCTCATCTTATTGAATGGGGAGATTTTTTTGTGCGGCGTGCCTAAATTCTGAAGATTTATGAACGAGATGATTCCATTACAGGTTTATTTGGGTAATCTTGATCCATAGTACTTATCTTACAGACATTAGAGGAGAGATTACATATGAGCCCAAACATATCTAAGAAACAAAGATTTATTGGAAAAACAGCGATTATAACCGGAGCGGGCTCGGGAATTGGCCGTGCTACCGCTATTAAGCTGGCGCGGGAAGGTGCAAATGTAGCATTGTTCGATTTAAATCTTGAAAGAACCTCTTCCTTGGCAGAAAAGCTTAATAAGCTTCGAAAAGATTGCGCGCTGGCCATAGAGGTAGATACTTCGGATGAGAAAAAGATGGAGGAAGCCGTACGTTGTACGGTGGAACAATTCGGAGGCGTGGATGTAGTATTCGCTAACGCGGGAATTAATGGCGCAGTGGGTCCGATAGAAGAACTAAGCTTGAGCGACTGGGAGCGTACGATGTCGGTGAACTTGACGGGGACTTTTTTGACTCTGAAATATACTATTCCTCATCTGAAAGATAGAGGGAAGGGCAGTATTATTATTACTAGTTCCATTAATGGGAACACTAGATTTGCCAGCTTTGGGTGGTCTACTTATAGCACTACCAAAGCTGGACAGGTGGCTTTTGCCAAAATGGCAGCTCTCGAGCTTGCTAAGTTTAAGATTCGTGTAAATGTGATCTGCCCTGGGGCTATTGCTACGAATATAGATGAAACCACTGAAATGAGCGAGGATGTTGAAGCAATCGTCATTCCGATTGAATTCCCTGATGGAGCGCAACCCTTGGCGGATGGACCGGGCAAGCCGGATAATGTCGCTGATCTCGTTGCTTTTCTGGCTTCGGATGAATCTATCCATATTACAGGTGCGCAAATCGTGATTGACGGCGCGGAGTCCTTGTTATCCTAATTTCGAGATCGCTTCCCGGTATTGCTCGTACCATTTATTCCATTCGTCTTTCCGTGACTTCAGCGTCGTGCCTTCCAAAAGATGCTGGATCACTTCTAGACAAACATGCCAGCCAGCGAGATCTCGTGGTGTATGCGGGGTAAGCGTTTGTAGTGTTTCGTTCAAGACGAGTAAACAGCCTTCTGAATTAGGGTATAACTCAAAACGAACAAGATCCTCAGCCCAAGTAAACTCAAAAATAGATTGATGCTGCAGCACGGTAATTTCCATATCCACAAACGTTCCGTTTTGCATATCAAACTTTATAAGTCCGCCTTCACGCAGGTCCTCGATTTTTAATTCAGAGAACCATAAGGCAAGCTTCTCATTTTCGGTCAAATAGGACCAAATCTCAGTTGCGGAATGCTTTAACTGGCGTTCGAAACGAGCGACATAATATTGATCTTCTTTTTGGATGTTAGCTAACATTTATATTTCTCCTTTGGACTACTGCGGTAGTCCTTTTTTTATTGAGTTGAGGCTCATTAGAAAGAGTATAGCAATCGCCTGTGTTAATTGCACGATCCGGCTGTGTGGCTGAAGCGTAACTTATAGGGTATAGAGGGCAATAAAATAGCGGGAGAAATAAGGTCATAGGCAAGTCCACGAGCTCGATTTGCGTACGGCGCGGATTTAGTGTTGGCGGGGAAAAGGGAGTGAAGATAGGGATAAGTGCGTGATGAGGGTGAAAATGGAGTGATGAAGGTGATAAGTACGCATGACGGGGAAAAGGGAGTGATGTAGGAGATAAGTGTGCATGACGGTGAAAAGTGAGTGAAGACAGGGATAAGTGCGTGATGAATGGCGGAAGTAAACAGTAGCATCTACGGTGGCGAGGATGCATCGGCGTTGCGGACTGTATTGCAGCTATTTGGCGTTTTTGGTGTGTTTATTAGAAGTATCGGACTGCATAGCGCTTATTGCTGCGATTTTGAACAAAAGTAGGGCGTGTTTGAGCGAATAGGTGCAACTGAGCCCGATAGCAGAGGGAATAAGCCTGAATTTGTGAAATAAGATCATCTGAGTCCGAACGTTACATGGTAGCGAGGATGCATCGGCGTTGCGGACTGTATTGCAGCTATTTGGCGTTTTTGATTTGATTATTAGAAGTATCGGACCGCATAGCTCTTATCGCTGCGATTTTGAACAAAAGTAGGGTGTGTTTGAGCGAATAGCTGCAACTGTGTCCGATAGCAGAGGGAATAAGCCTGAATTTGTGAAATAAGGTCATCTGAGTCCGAACGTTATATGGTAGCGAGGATGCATCGGCGTTGCGGACTGTATTGCAGCTATTTGGAGTTTTTGGTGTGTTTATTAGAAGTATCGGACCGCATAGCACTTATTGCTGCGATTTTGAACAAAAGTAGGGCGTATTTGAGCGAATAGGTGTAACTGAGTCCGATAGCAGAGGGAATAAGCCTGAATTTGTGAAATAAGGTCATCTGAGTCCGAACGTTACATGGTAGCGAGGATGCATCGGCGTTGCGGACTGTATTGCAGCTATTTGGAGTTTTTGGTGTGTTTATTAGAAGTATCGGACCGCATAGCGCTTATTGCTGCGATTTTGAACAAAAGTAGGGTGAGTTTGAGCGAATAGCTGCAACTGAGTCCGAAAGTACAGTGAAATGGACTAAATTAGCGAAATAAGGGCTGCTGAGTCCGAATGATCTATGGCGACGAAGAGGTAATGAAGGTACAAAGGATGTAGTATATGAGCAAGAGCTACTGGGTTCGATCGGTTTGCGGAGACCTGGATTCGCTAATGGATCGGACTGTATTGCAGCTATTTGGCGTTTTTATTGTGTTTATTAGAAGTATCGGACCGTATAGCGCTTATTGCCGCGTTTTTGAACAAAAGTAGGGTGTGTTTGAGCGAATAGGTACAACTGAGTCCGATAGTACAGCGAAAAGGACTAAATTTGTGAAATAAGGGCTGCTGAGTCCGAACGATCTATGCGACGAAGATGTAATGAAGGTACAAAGGATGTAGTATATGAGCAAGAGCTACTGGGTTCGATCGGTTTGCGGAGACCTGGATTCGCTAATGGATCGGACTGTATTGCAGCTATTTGGTGTTTTTGGTTTGTATTTGGAACATATCGGACCGCATAGCGCTTATTGCTGTGATTTTGAACAAAAGTAGGGCGTGTTTGAGCGAATAGCTGCAACTGTGTCCGATAGTACAGCGAAATGGACTAAATTAGTGAAATAAGGGCTGCTGGGTCCGAACGATCTATGGCGACGAAGAGGTAATGAATGTGTAATAAAGGATGTAGTATACGAGCAAGAGCTCCTGGTTCCAAACGTTTCACGGTGGCCAGTGTATGCTGACATTGCGGTTATGGGCTTAGAATATACATTGTGTACGATAGTTACAGAGTCTGAGCTATTCAACTGTGCGACGAGGGCAAGGGGCATTTGAGTAAATAGCTCGCCATCCCTATAGTTAACAGCATAGGAAAGATCTGAGATAGCATTCCGGCACCTTGATGCAAATCCTAAGTCTTTTATGCTAAAATTAACGCAATTCCGTAAAATCTACTTTTGCTTAGGCAGGGTAGTTAATAGTGTGGCATTGGTGAAGGAGGCTGCGTATATGGGGATGATGTCTTGGTTAGCTGAGCAGCGGATTCAGGAGTCTATGCGTAACGGGGAATTTCGAGATTTACCTGGGCATGGCAAGCCGCTGGAGCTCGAGGATTTATCGGGTGTGCCGGAAGAATTGCGGATGTCTTTTAAAATCATGAAGAACTCCGGACTGGTGCCTGAGGAAATCTCTCTGCGAGCTGAATGTGTTACGTTGGAAGGATTGCTAGCGGCGTGTCATAATAGCGGAAGTGCAGAAACCAGTGAGGGCAAGGCTTTGCGGTCAAAACTGTCTATGAAAAGACTGCGTCTACAGGAGTTATTGCGTGAACGCGGCTTGGATAGTAACCCTGCTTTTATGCAATACAGTGCTCAAATACACGAACAGATGATAAAGGAAGAGGAATAACGCTGCTTAAGTTACTGCCTAAATGCCTACATTCATTTGGACATCAAAATAAATAGTGTAAAATAAAAAGGCATCTCTTGGTCGGTTTAGACAGAAGAGCTGCCTTTTTGCTTGTTATGTGTAACTGAACATGTATACTCATCTAATTTGTTTAAAATATACCCATTCCGGATCGCCATCATCTAAATTCTCAATGACTCCGCTTTTAACAAACCCTTGAGAAAGACATAGTTGCTGCATGATCGTATTGGATTCATTGGTGGAGGTGAAAAGCTTGGGGGTGGGGCATTGTTCCTCGATGTAGCTAAGGAGTGTTTTGGCTATGCCTAGGCGTCTGTACTCAGGATCCACAATGACCAGCTGAATAAAACAACATTCGAAAAAGGTGGTATCGCAGCAAGCAAATCCTACAAACGTTCCATTATGCGATGCTACGTAACACTGCTCATGCTTGATATATTTTTCAATCTTCGATTTGCGGCTTTCATTGCCAATGATCTTGCTGTCTATTTTGGTGAGCATGGGTAGATCTGAAATTGTAGCTTTTGTTACGAATATCATAGTAAGTCTCCTTATTAATATTATAGAGGGTATGGATGGTAAGTCTTGATCTTTAAGGTTTTTTCACACATGATGAAGATGATCTAAGATAACTTCAAGGAAAATTATAACATATGATTATAGACGATGGAGAGATAGAATGAAACAGCTTCCGATTATACAGGTGCTTCCTGACCTGAAAAACATACTTAACACTGCGCAGGCAGCAGTACTTATCGCTGAACCGGGTGCAGGCAAAACAACAGGAACGCCTCCGGCGTTTTTGGACGAGCCTTGGATGGCGGGTAAAAGCATTTTAATGTTAGAGCCTAGAAGGCTTGCTGCTAGATCTGCCGCCACTTACATGGCATCCTGCCTTGGAGAAAGTGTTGGACAGACGGTAGGTTATCGGATGCGGAATGACACTAAAGTAGGCAAAAATACGCGGATTGTTGTAGTCACTGAAGGAGTATTAACGAGAATGCTGCAAAGCGATCCTTCTTTGGGTGATGTGGGTTTAGTTATTTTTGATGAGTTCCATGAGCGCAGTCTACATGCGGATTTGGGACTTGCCCTTACACTGGAAGCACAGGCTGTGCTGCGGGAGGATCTAAGGATTCTTATCATGTCAGCTACCTTGGACAGTGAGCGGGTGTCTGCTTTACTAGGGGATGCGCCCGTTGTAAATTGTCCGGGCAGAACCTATCCTGTAGGAACAATCTATGTGCCAACTACTGGGAATCTTCCACTGGAAAAAACTGCTGCAGCTGCTGTGAGACGTGCGCTTGCTGAACAACCCGGAGATATTCTCGTCTTTTTACCGGGGGAAAGAGAAATACGCAGAACTCAAAGTGAGTTGGAAAATGGAAGCTTGGCAGAGCAGACGGTAATTCGCCCTTTATATGGCCAGCTGCCACAAAATATCCAAGATGCAGCTGTGGCTGCATCTGTTCAAGGTGAACGAAAAGTAGTGCTCGCGACTTCTATCGCTGAGACAAGTCTAACGATTGAAGGCGTGCGAACGGTAATTGACACAGGGCAGCGCCGTACACAGGTATTCTCACCACGCACAGGAATGCCAAGTCTGACGACAGTCCCGGTATCGAAAGCCTCCGCGGATCAACGGCGGGGACGTGCTGGACGAACAGCCCCTGGCGTGTGCTACAGGCTGTGGAGTCAGGAGGAGCATAATCGACTTCCGGATGACAATGTGCCGGAGATTATGCAGACGGACCTTGCGCAGCTCGCTTTGGAGCTGGCGCTGTGGGGCGTGCGCGATCCTGCCGCGCTATCTTGGCTTGACGCGCCGCCCGCTGCGCCTTATGCACAGGGCACCGCGCTGCTGCGCCAGCTCGGCGCGCTGGACGCCGGCGGCGCCATTACGCCGCACGGCCACAGCATGGCCGCGCTTGGCGCGCACCCGCGAGCCGCGCATATGCTGCTGCGCGCGGCAGAGCTTGGCGCAGCACCGCTCGCCTGCCGGCTGGCGGCGCTGCTGCAAGAGCGGGACCTTTTCAAGGGTCCCGCGGCCCTAGATTGCGACCTCACGCTCCGCGTTGAGGCGCTGCTCCGGTTCGAGCGCTCCGCTGATAGCGGCGGAGCGGACCCGGCGGCTCTGCGCGCTGTGCAGCGCGAGAGCCGCCATTTCCTGGCGCAGCTGCAAGCCGCGCCGGGCGAGAACGTGAACGACATCAGCCGCTGCGGGCTGCTTCTGTCGTTCGCTTATCCCGACCGGATCGGGCAGAAACGCGGCGATGGCGCGTTTCTGCTCTCCTCCGGTCGGGGGGCGGCCATGCGGGAAGGGCAACCGCTGGCCCGGTCATCATATATCGTAGCTGCTTCGATCGATGATCGCGCTACACAGGGCGCAATTATGCTGGCAGCTGAGATAGAAGAAGGACAACTGCTTTCCTATCATGCAGACCGCATCACCGAGGAAGCGGATGTGTATTGGGATAAAGAAAGTGGAAGTGTGAAGAAACGTCGTCGCACAATGCTCGGCGCGTTGGTCTTAAAAGAAACTTCACATGAAAGACCCTCCGCGGAAGAAATGGCAAATGTACTATTAAGTGTCATCGCTACAGATGGCATTGAAATCCTACCGTGGGAGAAGGGAACCATACAGCTTCGCGAACGTTTGATGTTTATGCATACCTTACGTTCAGATTGGCCGGATGTATCAGATTTTGCTTTAATTGCTACGTTGGATGAATGGCTTTTGCCATATCTGCAAGGTATGAGGAACCTCCGCGACCTTCAGCGTATACCGTTAGCGCGAGCGCTTGAGGGGATGTTAGACTGGAATCAGCGGCAGATGCTGGAAAAGGAGGCACCTACACATATATCTGTTCCTAGTGGCTCGCGTGTGCCTGTAGATTATACTAATCCTGCTGCCCCGGTATTGGCAGTAAGATTGCAAGAGATGTTTGGACAGCTGGACACACCTCGAATTGGAGGGGGAAAATTGCCAGTATTGCTGCATCTTTTGTCACCAGCTAGACGACCTGTGCAGGTAACCTCTGATCTAGCAAGTTTTTGGCGGGGGACCTATTTTGAGGTCAAAAAAGATCTGAAGGGACGGTACCCGAAGCACTATTGGCCAGATGACCCATTACAGGCTATTCCGACTAATCGTACACGTCCTGTAAAATAATTTATGGTTACATATGCTCTTGAAATTTTTCCTTAGATGTTTGGTCTCCCGTTTAAAGGGTAATTACTAGCGAAGACAATTACTAAGGAGGGCTTCAAGTGACTAAAAAAATCGTAGGTATTTTCGACACAGAACAAGAAGCAACCAGAGCAATTGAAGGACTTCACAATCAAGGATTTAATAATGATGAAATATCAGTAATCACACGTGATCGTGATGAGCTTAGAAACATCTCAGAGGATACAGGCACAAAAGCTCCAGAAGGAGTAGCAACAGGCGCTGCTACAGGTGGTGTAGTTGGCGGCGTTGCCGGACTATTAGCAGGGATCGGAGCATTGGCGATTCCGGGGATTGGACCGATTCTGGCGGCAGGGCCTATAGTTGCAACCCTTACAGGTGCAGCAGTTGGTGCAGGCGCAGGTGGATTAGTCGGCGGCTTGATCGGACTCGGTATTCCTGAGGATGAGGCTAAAGAGTACGAAGGTTATGTGGAAAGCGGCAAAATCCTTGTACTAGTCGATGATAATGGACGCGGCTATCAAGCACATGATGTGTTCCGCGGTAACCGTTCGCTGAATACTCAGCGTTACGAAGGCGTCTATAACGAAGACACTAGACTAGGAAACTCGATGGCTAACAGAGCGGATCGGAAGGCTGAAGTCTACAACCGTGATAAAATATAACATTATAATAACCTGCTTTAAAAGCGGTAAAAGGTTACAAGGAGCGATTCTCCGATTTAATGGAGAATCGCTCCTTTTGTATTTTTAGTCCATCGCGCCTCCCGGAATCCCCCTTTGCTCATCCTCTTCTGAGGGGTACGGACCCAGATGACGCTATTGGCTAATTTTTGGTCTTTGCAGCAGAATTTCGGACTCCATGGACGCTATTCTATAGAATGAGGCTCTTATTTCCTGTTTTTTTTGCCAATAGCTGCAATGGGGTCCGATAGGGCTCCAAATATCGGATAATATTGCGTTTAAGGTCCGCTGTGTCCTTTGCTACTACGTTCCTGCATCGTTTCGGAGTGTCCTTATGCTGCTACGCACGTGCTGTCCTTGTATTGCTACGTAAGCGCACCCGGTCACGTGTCCTTATGCTACAGAGTATTCGCATCGGATTGCAACTCTGAACGTGCCCCGTTACGCAGTGTCCTTATGCTGTTACGCAGTGTCCTTAATACTACTACGCACGTGCTGTCTTTGTACTGCTATCTATGCGTACCCGATCACGGTGACCTTTGTTGGAGGTGCATCGTTCCGCTGTGTCTTAATGCTGTTACGTACATGCACCGTTCCCTAGAGTCCTTTTACTATTATCGTTCCACTGTGTCCTTGTATTGCTACGTAAGCGCACCCGGACTCTGTGTCCTTATCCTACTGAGCATAAGCCCCCGGTTTGCAGCTACGAAATCCCCCCGTTCCGCAGCGTCTTTATGGTTGGTAATCACATGCCCCGTTCCGCAGCGACCTTATGGTTGCTAAGCACATGCCCCGTTACGCAGTGTCCTTATATGCTGTTACCTTGCACGATCTTAATCAAGGATACGAAGCATGCGGATGAAAGAATCAGCTGCCACGGATAACCTCATATCGCGATGGATTGCGAAGCCTATATTCCGGGGGGGAGGGGGATCATCTAATTGCAACTCGAAAAGTTCTCCTTTTTGAATCTCCTCAATTACAAAAGAACGGCTAATAAAGGCTACCCCGTAACCAAGTCTTGCGAATTCAGAGAGTAAATCGATGCTGCCCAGCTCTATATCTGGTTTAACGGACAACCGCTTACCAGCAAACCAATGATCAACAAACAGTCTGGTGCTGCTTTCTGGGGATAATAAAATAAAAGGTAACTCTGCAAGTTCTTTTGCCGTAAGCGAACGGTTTGCCAGTTCCTGAAAGGCTCGTCCCACTACAAAACAATCCTCAAGGGTGGCAAGCGTCTGAATACTTAATTGTGGATCGTCAATAGGCATATGGACGAGCGCACAGTCTATTTCGCCTTCTTTCAAACGTTTGGTGATCTCATGCGTTTTTCCGTGTGATAGCCGAATTCGTATGCCGGGATATTGTTTGTGGAATGCGTTCAATTGCGGCAGCAAAAGATTTTTTATAAGGGAATCACTTGCTCCAATCCGAACTTCTCCCTCGTTTAATTGCTTTAGATTATGAAGATGCTTTTGTGCAGAATCCAGCATGACTAAAGAGGGCTCAACATATTCCAATAACGCCCGTCCTTCCTCGGTTAGCTCTACACC
Source organism: Paenibacillus sp. FSL H7-0918 (assembly GCF_038007025.1). Taxonomy (NCBI): domain Bacteria; kingdom Bacillati; phylum Bacillota; class Bacilli; order Caryophanales; family Paenibacillaceae; genus Paenibacillus; species Paenibacillus sp. FSL H7-0918. The sequence continues at coordinate 826,309 of NZ_JBBOWJ010000003.1, read as the reverse complement.
TTTAGATAAACGATGAAATAATTTGAGGCCTAAAGAATCCTCCATTTGTTTAATGGCATAACTTACGGATGGCTGTGTAATATGCAATTCATTTGCAGCCTTTGTTAGATTTTTGTAACGAGCCGTATATAAAAAAATACGATACCATTCAAGGTTAAAGAATTTGATATAGATCACCTCTATGACAGTCTGTTGAAAATGTGATTTCATTAATTGCAACAATCTTATTATAATTTGGATATATAAATAATAAAAGAGTCGGCAATGGAGGTTTGAATATTATGGCAGGTAACACATTTGGAGAAGTATTTAAGATTACTACCTTTGGAGAGTCACATGGTGCAGCGGTTGGGGTCATAGTGGATGGAGTTACACCTAATGTTGAAATTGATGAAGCATATATTCAGAAACAGATGGATAGAAGGAAACCAGGCCAGTCCTCTGTAACTTCACCGCGTAAGGAATATGATGTGGTGCAAATACAATCAGGAATATTCGAAGGGAAAACAACCGGAACTCCACTCTTTGTAGTTCTGTACAACAAAGATATGAAACCGGAGGCCTATAACGATATTCAGCATTCATTTAGACCCGGCCATGCGGATTATACTTTTTTGCAGAAATACGGAATTCGCGATCATAGAGGCAGTGGACGGGCATCAGGCAGGGAAACAGCGGCAAGAGTAGCTGGCGGAGCGATCGCTCGGAAACTGCTCGAAAGAAGAGGGGTTGAGGTACTAGCCTACACGCAAGAGGTCGGAGGGATTAAGTGTCAAACCTTTGATGAAGATGTTATTGAACAAAATGCAGTCCGCGCCTGTGATGCTAAGGCTGGAGCTGAAATGATTAAAAAAATTGAACACTTAGCTTCGATTGGAGACAGCTGCGGAGGTATCGTGGAGTGTCGGATTAGAGGGGTTATTCCGGGTCTTGGAGAACCCGTATTTGATAAATTGGATGCAGAGTTAGCTAAAGCGATGTTATCTATTGGTGCTGTAAAAGGAATAGAGTTTGGAGCTGGATTCGAAGCGGCCTCTATGCTTGGAAGTGAACATAATGACGCGATGAATAAGGATGGATTTCTTAGTAACCATTCCGGCGGGATTATAGGCGGAATCAGCACAGGAGAAGAGATTATTTTTCGAATAAGTGTAAAGCCTACATCCTCGATTTCTGTTACTCAACAGACCATAAACACGAATGGTGAAGAAGTTGAGATTAAAACGGAGGGCAGACATGATCCATGTATCTGTCCGAGAATCGTGCCAGTTGTTGAAGCAATGGCTTGCTTAGTATTGGAAGATCTTTATAAAAGACAAGCTGCTATTTTTGGATGAACCACTTTATAAAATGAAACAAATCAAAGACTGCACCTCTTAACAATAGACTGTGAGGTGCAGTCTTTTTTGCATATGTGGTATCATATGGATAATCATTCAAATTATGTTTTGTCTCTAGTTATGCCATAAGATACAGTACAGCGAAAAGGAGGGAATAGATGAGAATCTTTGTTGCAGGTGCTGCTGGTGTGATTGGACGGTTATTGCTTCCTAAGTTACTACAAGCGGGGCATGAGGTTATCGGTCTGACCCATAAAGAAGAAAACAAAACAATCCTTGAGAGCATAGGGGCACAAGCGGTAATCGCGGATGTGTATGAGCGTGAGTCTATATTTGCGGCTATTCAAGCAGCCCAACCTGAAGTGGTAATTCATCAGCTGACTTCATTAAGTCAGCGGAATTTTGCAGATAATTCAAGGATAAGAATAGAAGGAACACGAAATATTGTCGATGCTTCACTGACAAACGGGGTTAAACAGATTATTGCTCAAAGTATCTCTTGGGCTTATGAAGCTGGTGAGGGACCTGCCACGGAGAATACTCCATTAGATGCTAATGCTTCTGAATCCCGGATGAGAACCATTGAGGGTATCCGCTCACTTGAAAAGGCAGTTGCAGAAATTCCTAATCATGTGATTTTGCGGTACGGAATGTTGTACGGCCAAGGGACTTGGTATGATGCTGCTGGATTAATGACAGAAGAAATTCGACAAGGGAGACTGACTGCAACAGAAGCGGTTACGTCATTCCTTCACGTGGAGGATGCAGCTAACGCGGCGGCGCTTGCTCTGAACTGGCCTTCTGGTCCAGTTAATATTGTGGACAATGAACCTGCGCGAGGAATAGATTGGGTGCCTGTTTTTTCTGAAATCTTGGGAGCTCCTAGACCTCCTTTGCAAATGGGCAGAGAAGGCTGGGAACGGGGGGCGTCCAATACAAAAGCTCGAATGGATTACGGATGGAGTCCATCTTACCCTTCATGGAGGTCAGGTTTTGCTCAGAGCTTGAAAGGTTAGAGATGAATCCAAACATGTACAAGGAGAGATAACATGAGTAAATTAAAGAATTTTTCTTTAGTAGTCGTGAATTTAATTGCTGATCTATGGTTTGGAATCGTTCGAAAACCAGAGTTTTATGATAAACACACCGTTACTAGAACAAAGAAAGGGTATGTCCTGTTTGTATCTATGGCAGGCATTATCGCAGTGGGTTCAGCTTTTTGGTTATGCTCAAGAATATATTAGAAAAAAGGCTGCCAATTGGCGGTCTTTTTTTTGAGATTGGATGTCAGAAAGCTAGAATGTTATGTTATTACTTAATAGATGGTTAAAACAGGCTCCTTATTATGTTCAGCGCATAAGATTAATGTCTAAACTCATGGATGAAAATCGTGCCAAAGTGACGCTTATTGCCGCCTCAGCTGGGTTTGGAAAAACGACACTTGCGGCTGAATGGGCTCGTACTCATTCCGATGAGGTTGCATGGTTGTCGCTGGAACTTGCAGATAACCATCTTGTACGATTCTGGTTAAGCATGCATACCGCAATTGAGAGAATCTTTCACCCCTTTTTGAATTACTTAGATTTGATTATCCAGTCTGTTCGTGACGGTTCAGTAGAAACTGCGATTCCTCTTTTATTAAACGATCTGCATTCTCTTCCAGGCTCTATTACACTTATAATGGATGATTATCATGCGATTACGAATCAATCGATTCATGAAAGTATGGGCTTTTTCATCGGACATCTTCCGGCTAATGTGAAGCTTGTAATATTGAGTAGAACCCTCCCGCCACTCCTCTTATCCCGCCTAAGAGCACAACAGGAACTACTAGAATTAAGTAACGATGATCTGAGATTTACATTTGACGAAATTGATGAGCAACAATCTCAATCCTTGAGCGAGCAGCTTTCACAAGATGAGTTATTTTTGCTTGGAAAAAAAACAGAAGGATGGGCAGCGGGTTTAATTCTTGCCTTCCGCTCTTTTTCAGGAAGGGCTGGTCTTGGAAGCTATCCAGCATGCTTTTGAGGCAGAGGATTATACGTTTTCTGCATCATGTATGGATAGGCCGTTCAATTCAATTATCAAAGATGGCGATGAATCTACATTGCTAGATTTACTAGATAAGTTGTCGATCAAAAATATGATTGTGCACCCTGATTTGTTTTATTTTCAAGCGGGTTCGATGGCTGTCGCTGGACGATCATATGATGCCAAACGCTTCTTACAAAGGTTGAACTTTTTATGGAAGAGGAATTTATTATTCCGGAAAAAGAGCAAGCCGTAATTCAAATGCGGTTGGATCTGTATCGTGCTTCGGTTGCATTTTATCAGGGGGACGTGGATACGTTCGTTGAGCAATTGGACCAAAACAGGGAAGGCATAGAGAAATTTGCATCTATAGTAAACGTTACAAGGTCATGGTTTTGTATTTTTGGTGGATCTTTTCTATGAAAGGAATCATCTTAAAGATGCAAATGTCCAACTGGACAAAGTGCTTGTTATGTGTAATTCCTCGAAGCATGTGAGCATGTGGGTACCAGGGGTTATTTTGCAAGCTAAAATGTTAAAAGCAATGGGTCATGTAGAACCTAATTATACAAATGAAGAATTACTGACAGCGTCAACGCTTGTGTATGATAAGAAATCAGGACAGCTAATTGCGAATTGTCTTTTGGGTTTACAAGATGATTACGCAGCAGTTTACAGTATTGGTGTAATACCTGCTTACAGAGGAAAAGGGATTGCTACACTGATGTTGAAAAGAGGACTTAATCTCCTGAAAGATAAGTATCCGATCCTAAGATTATATGTCATGGAAGGTAATGATGCGGAGTCTGTTTATTTAAATCTAGGATTTGTCCCTGGAGTACAAGAGATACAGAGTATGTATATTCCTATGCACGACTAAGAAAGGCTGCCAGATGGCAGCCTTTTTTTTGTTAACTAGGCATGAGAGGTAATAGGAAACATGAAATGTTGAGGGAGTTCTTTTAATAGCGGACGTATAAATAAGGTATCTTCACTCTGTGAAATTAATTCTGCCTTAACTTGATCGATTGGATAATCTGGTGTGAAATAAAAATGTATAACTTCAGTATCCGGAGAAATAATGCTTTTCAATACTGTATTGATATCAAAACTTGTTGTACTAATAATATCAAAAATATGAAGCTGATGATCCTCATGTTTAAAGATCACAATAACGTCAGCCTCTTCAATATAATAAAAGGAATCGTGAAAAGGAAGAATAAAATAAAACAGCAGCTGATGTTCATTATTTATCACACTTAGCGCAGAGGATACCGGTGTTCTTTTGACTGCGAAATTTTTGATCATGCTAAAATCAACGGGGTTACCTATAGATAAAGGCCGCACAGAGTAGGTTGTAGTTGGCTGATTGCTAAGATGAGCAACGTTAAGTGAAAAGCTGCTTTCTTGCATGCGTTCAAACCCGAATTTAGGATAAAAATCCAAAGCGCGCTCATTAGCAAATAAGTAGAGGAAGTCGTATTCATGTTCGTACTTAGCGATAATGTGGTCTATTAGTTTTCGGGATAAGCCTTGCATACGATAATCAGGATGTGTCATCACCGTCCCAATTTGGATGGCGTTGTATTCTTTTTTGTTGATGAGAATAGTCATTTTATTAATAGATGCATTCGCAATGACGTGATCTTCATCGATAAAGGAATAACAAATATATTTGTCATTCCAGCCCCCTTGTTCATACCAAGGTTTAAAATCAATACCAAAGATTGATTGGGCTAAAGAATTGAAGCTAAGCTTATATTTATCGATGTGTTTATAATCGCTAATCAATTGATATTCATTCATAGAATATACCTCTATTTCAGATGATTTTGGGATTCGCATTTTATGAATATATAATACTATGCTTTTTAACCGTAAAGTTGATTTTAAAAATACTATACCAATATAATCCTGTAGATGTGTTATCATAATCTCTAAATTATTGACTCGGAGGTATAAGATGAGAGAGATAGATTACTGTCATTATTTTTGGCAGGATGAGAAAATAAGACTAAGATCTGTTCACATTTGCAGAATTCTCATCACAGCGGCTAATGTTTACGATCGAAAATCTGAATGGTGAATATGTGGGTGGAGTAAATCTTAATAGCATAGACGAGAAAAATGGTACGTTCAGTATAGGCGTGCAAGTGGATAGAGATCATCGAGGTAAGGGGTATGGGACAAGAGCTATCAACATCCTGTTGAAGTATGCTTTTTTGGAGCTTAGACTCAACAAGTTTAACGAATGTACGCTCGAAGGTAACGAACCCTCAGCAGCTATGCTTAGAAAAGTGGGTTGTGTTCAAGAAGGCGTGCGCCGTAAAGTTATTTATACAAATGGACAGTATTTAGACTTACTGTTGTTTGGATTGACGAAAGATGAATTTATGGAGAAAAACGCTATGAAATAGTGCTTAGGAGAGGTTACTTGGAAAGCGGAGTGGCGCAGGGATTATAGCTGAGAAGGACGTTTAGAAAATGAACTTGGCAAAGTGGAACTTATTAGTTACCTAAAAAAGCGATTCTTCAATAACTGGAGGATCGCTTTTTTGCGTTTTTCTTTTCGAATTGATGTTCTATTGAAGCATGCGGACCCAGAAGACGTTATTTGCATATTTTTCGCTTTTTCAGAGTAGTATCGGACTCTAGTGCAGCTATTCCCCAAGAATAGCTGTATATATGTTACTTTTTATGCCAATAGCGTCCATGGGGTCCGATAACACACCAAAAGTGGGGAAAAGCAGCGAATAGAGTCAATGGGGTCCGATAGTAGCTCGAACGAGCAAACTTGAACAAACTAAACAAAGAATGGGAGGGGAGCGTACTGAAGCATGTGGATTCAGATAGAGTTTGTATCGTGCAGAAGCATGCGGGTTCAGATGTAGTTTGTATCGTGCTGAAGTATATTGATTCAGATGGAGTTTGGTTTGCGCAGAAATATGTGGGCTCAGATAGAGTTTATTTCATGCAGAAACCTGTGGATCCAGATAGAGTTTAGTTCACGCAGAAACTTTCGGACCCAGAAGACGCTATTTGCAAATATTAAGCTTTTTCAGAGTAGTTTCGGACTCCAGTGCAGCTATTCCCCAAGAATAGCTCTATATATGTTACTTTTTATGCCAATAGCGTCCATGGAGTCCGATAACACACCAAAAGTAGGGAAAAGCAGCGAATAGAGTCAATGGGGTCCGATAGTAGCTCGAATGAGCAAACTTGAACAAACTAAACAAAGAATGGGAGGAGGATCATGCAGAAGTATGTGGGCTCAGATAGAGTTTATTTCGTGCAGAAACCTGTGGATCCAGATAGAGTTTAGTTCACGCAGAAACTTTCGGACCCAGAAGACGCTATTTGCAAATATTTAGCTATTTGAGAGTAGTTTCGGACTCCAGTGCAGCTATTCCCCAAGAATAGCTGTATAAATGTTACTTTTTATGCCAATAGCGCCCATAGGGTCCGATAGCACACCAAAAGTGGGAAAAAGCAGCGAATAGAGTCAACTGGGTCCGATAGTAGTTCGAACGAGCAAACTTGAACAAACTAAACAAAGAATGGGAGGGGGAGCGTGCTGAAGCCTGTGGATTCAGATAGAGTTTATTTCGTGCAGAAGTTTGTGGGCTCAGATAGAGTTTGGTTTGCGCAGAAGTATGCGGGCTCAGATAGAGTTTGGTTCACGCAGAAGCATGCGGGTTCAGATGGAGTTTGTAACGTGCTGAAGTATGTGGATCCAGATAGAGTTCGCTTTGCGCAGAAACTTGCCGATCCAGATAGAGTTTGGTTCGCGCTGAAGCTTTCGGACTCAAAAGACGCTATTTGCAAATATTTTGCTATTTGAGAGTAGTATCGGACACCAGTGCAGCTATTCCACAAGAATAGCTGTATATATGTTACTTTTTATGCCAATAGCGCCCATGAGGTCCGATAGCACAGCAAAAGTGGGGAAAAGCAGCGAATAGGGTCAACTGGGTCCGATAGTAGCTCGAACAAGCAACTGATCAAACTAAACTGATCAATCCAAACGGATCAAACCAAACAAACCAAACGAATCAAATTAAACAAAGAATGGGAGGGTGTGCCGAAGCATGCGGGTTCAGATAGAATTTGTATCGTGCCGAAGCATGTGGACCTAATTCTTCGAGGATCATTCTACGAAATCAACGATGTACAATCATTTATTCCGTACTTTCACCATATGAAAAATTCACAATAGAAAACCACAAATAAACTAAGCTCTCCCTACCCACATCCACATAAATCATCCTATATCCCACCAAATCTCTATAAACAACGTAATAAGTGAACCCTCTATCAAATTTCAGGTTGTGAAAGTTGGAAAATAGTGCTTATACTAGAGTAATAGAAGGAAAGATTAGCCAACAACATTTACAACATGAGGAGGGTTTATATGGCGTTTATGATTGCTCAACGAGCGTTTATCAAAGTGTATCTTATAACAATGGTAGAACAACACCGCGGTTACGGATATCAAATGCTGGAGGATTTACGTCGGGATTTCAAAGCCCATGGTTATTCCCCTCCACAGAGTGAAATCTATCGCGCCCTGCATGAGCTGGTGCAGCAAGGGATTTTATATCGAACCAAGCAGCTGAAAGGCAATGACCCTAAAGTGGATTTTCAAGAAATCGTACTTTACCATTTCACCTCAGATGGAGAAGAGAAAGCAAAGTTATATAAAAAGCAGGTAAAGACGGATCTTGACCGCTGCTTAGGCATTTTGAATAAAGCTGTTGTGGACAACTATTAGAACTGCAACTATAGTAATATTTTCAGGATGCTCTCACCCTGTTATAATGGTTACTGCCGGATGATTGCAGTATATACTTGGAGGTAGCAAAAGATGGATGAACATATGAAACGCCGGTTAGACAAACAGCGGAAGCTGTTCAGTCAACTTGGCATCACATTAGACGCTCTAACCATACATGAAAAAGAATTCAGCATGAAGCTGCGTGGCTACGATGCGGAGGAAGTAGATACATTTCTGGACAGCGTAATCAAAGATTACGAACGTTTCTATGCGACGATAGCTGATCTGATGGATAAATGGCAAGAGCAGCAGCTGGAAATGCGGGAATTAAAGGCAGAAACAAAAACAGAGGTTATCCAGGTTCCTGTTTCCCGAGGCATTGATCCAAAAGAATTGGAAGAGGTTATTCTGAGGCTTGAAACTAACGTCCGCCAGCTTAAAGATAAGCTTCCTCGCGTGGAAGAGTTTTTATAAGGCGCTGTTTGGGATAATGGGAGCTCCGCTTGACATTTCTAAATTTACCATTGACGAGTTAGCAGTTCATGAATTATGATATGTTCATAAATGATCATTTATATTTTAGTGGCGTGTTACCGTTAAGGGCATGAGCCAAGAATTGTCTTTATTTCCATTAGACAATTCTTGGCTTTTTTTGTTCCAATTTGACGATAATTAGGGAGAGGAGTGATGAGCTTGTCGCGAGAGATCGAGCAATTTCAAGTACAGCGTGTAATTGGGAATAACGTTGTAATGGTTCAGGGAAGCAAAAACGGGAAGGAATATGTCATCATTGGCAAAGGTATTGGATTTGCAGTGAAGGGTTCTGGTGTGATCGAAGGAAATGATGCTCGGATTGAGAAATTGTTTCGTCTAGAAGATCGCGAAGCCTGGAGCCAATATCAAGTTTTGCTGGAAGATATAGATCCTAAGGTAATGAAAATAACTGATGAGATAATTGCAGATATCCAAAGTCAATTTCCTGACAAGTTAAACGACAAGATTTATCTGGCACTCCCGAGCCACATACAGTTCACCATCTACCGTCTGCGCAACGGGATGGATATTATTAATCCGTTTTTGCAAGAAACCAAAATGTCATTTCCGAAGGAATTTGAGATCGCTTACAAGGCATCGGAGAAAATTAATGCTGAATTTCAAGTGCAAATCCCCGAAGATGAGATTGGATTTCTTACTTATCATGTGTATTCAGCAGTCAATAATGTATCGGTTGGTCAGTTAGTCAAGGCCTCTAATATTGTCAATGAGCTTCTAGACATGATTCAGCAAGAACGAAAGATAACTTTTGAGCACGGCAGTATGAATCATATCCGATTAATGATCCACTTGCGTTTTTCGCTGGAACGTATTTTAAAAGGATCACTAATAGATAATCCCTTTGTGAAACATATTAAGAAAGAATACAAAGAGGAATACAAGCTGGCTAAAAAGCTCGGTAAAGTAATGCAAAGATCGCTTGAGGTCGAAATTCCGGAAGAAGAACTATGTTTTCTAGCCATGCATTTGCACCGGTTATTTCAGACTTTAGTGAAATCAAATTAACATCTTAAGAGGAGTGGAGCATATGTTTTCCAAATGGAAATCAAAAAAAGAAGAGAAACATACTGAACATACCATCGAAATCATGGCACCAATCAGCGGGGAGTCAGTTCCACTAGCACAGGTTCCGGATGAAACCTTTGCTGGCGGTCATATGGGTAACGGAATTGCAATAAAACCCTCTGAAGGAATTTTGAAAGCGCCTTTTGACGGTAGGGTTGCTCATATCGTGAAATCGAGTCATGCAGTCATTCTGGAACATTCCTCCGGTATGCAATTGCTATTACATATCGGAATCGATACTGTCAGCCTCAAGGGCAACGGTTTTGTCAGTCATATAACCTCTGGAGATCAAGTAAAAGCAGGTCAAACCCTAATCGAATTTGATCTGGACGTAATTCGCGCGGCAGGTTGTGACACAATTTCGCCTGTAATCGTGACCAGTACAGAGGAGAATCCACCTCAAGTAAGCGGACATTATGGTCAGGTTACAGCAGGACAGGATCTGATTCTTACCGTGGCTTCAAAGTAAATGGTTTATAGAGCACTACTACTATTGAACCGAAAGGATGATTTTAAATGTTGGCTTTTCTACAAAAACTAGGTAAGTCGTTAATGCTTCCTGTTGCAACCATGCCGGCGGCAGCTATTCTTCAAGGGTTTGGTTTGCTTAACTACGAAAAAGATATTCCGCTAGGAGCGACCATTGGTGGATTTCTGAATCAATACTTTGCTCCATTTCTAAACGCCGGAGCGAATGCGATCTTCGGTAACCTAGCCTTAATCTTCGCGGTAGGGGTTGCCATTGGATTTGCCGGTGACGCCGTAGCAGCTTTGTCAGCAGTAATTTCTTACATGGTACTGACTAAGATTCTGCTTATCGTACCGCTTCAATTCTCTTTCATCAATGATGATGTTGTATTGAACATGGGTGTGCTTGGTGGTATTTTTGCCGGTGCTTGGGCAGCGTTCTTATACAAGAGATATCACAATATAAAAATGCCTGATTGGCTCGGATTTTTTGCAGGTAAACGTTTTGTCCCAATCATTACGGCAGCTTCTATGATGGTTCTTGCTGTATTTGTGGGTATGATCTGGAGTCCGATACAAGATGTTATCAGTGACTTCGGGAACTGGGTTGTGTCACTGGGGGCTGTTGGAGCATTCATCTTCGGTACAGCTAACCGCTTGCTGATTCCGTTCGGTCTTCACCACGTACTTAATACGATTGCTTGGTTCCAAATTGGTGATTTTACGAATGCGGCTGGTGAACTGGTGCATGGTGACTTGTACCGCTTCTTCGCTGGAGATAAAACTGCTGGGATGTTTATGACTGGATTCTTCCCAATTATGATGTTTGCGCTTCCAGGGGCAGCACTTGCATTTATTCATACAGCTAAACCGGAAAAACGTAAAATGGTTGCTTCCATCTTCATCGGTTCTGCCATTGCCTCTTTCTTAACAGGGATCACTGAACCACTTGAGTTCTCCTTTATGTTCGTAGCACCACTCTTGTACGGAGTTCATGCTTTATTAACAGGATTCTCCATGGCCTTGATGTACATTTTAGATGTTAAGCTTGGTTTTGGTTTCTCCGCAGGTTTGATCGATTATCTTGTAAACCTGAAACTGTCTACTAATGCATGGATACTTATTCCTGTGGGTCTTGGATTCTTCGTCTTGTATTATGTACTATTCCGCTTTATTATCTCATTGTTCAAGCTAAAAACACCTGGACGTGAAGATGATGATGAAGAAAGTCTGTTAGCACCACCTGGAGGTAATGGAACGCCTTCATCGTCTTCTAAAGCTGCTCAAATTCTTGAGAACATCGGCGGTCCATCGAACATCCGCAATATCGATGCATGTATCACACGCCTTCGTCTGATTGTTAATGACGAAAAAGCCGTTAAAGATTCCGCATTGAAACAGCTCGGAGCTTCCGGTGTTATGAGACTGGGTCAAGGGGCTGTGCAGATCGTATTTGGTCCAAAATCAGAGCAAATTAAAGATGATATTCAAAAGCTTTTATAACTAAATTGATCATGTTGAAATCCTTAAACAGGGCTGGTTCTCATACCAGTCCTGTTTTTTTGCTGTGTCCAGAGATAAAGGGTTGCTTTATAGATAATGCCTAGTATAATACTTGGTATAAGTAAGCAAAGGAGTCGGTACACATGTCAGTCGATGATTATTTGGATCTTTTAAATTACGCCAAGGCGATTAAAGATGGGCAGTGGCAGGCTGACATCATTGAGCGCTTAAAGAATCTTAGTGCAGCAGCGGAAAGTCCTCAGATACAAGAAGAAAGTGTAATAGAACTTTGGTCAAGGTTTGATGCCATTAACATAATGATCATGAAGCTGTTTGAGAAGTTACGAGAGAATGAACATTCAGAGCAACAGTTTCAGTGGAAAGAGCAGCTCTGGGAGCTTAGGCTGGAACGGAGTATTTTATCTAAAAAGATTCTTAATCGTTACATTCGAATTAGGTAAACACTAGAAGACAGTTTCCTTATTAATTTAGGGGCTGTCTTTTTTTACGTAATCTTGATACAAAAATACATTGATAGTCGTCTTACTTATAGCTGCAGCTGATAAGGAGGATTTACAAGATGGAAATTCCGGAATCTGAAATTTTTAAAGCAATATTCTATGAACATTATCCTATTGTCAGACGTAAGCTGACCGCTTTGGTTCGTGATGAGTCGGCAGCAGATGATTTGGCACAAGAAGTTTTTCTGAGATTGTATCGTAACCCCCCAGATGATCCAGCAGCGCTGGGTGCCTGGCTTCATAGAGTCCTTACTCGTATTGGATATGATTATCTGGACAAAAAAGCAAGGGAACGGCGGCTGCAAAATAAACAAGAACAGTTATACGAAGTGGGGGAATCACCTCCTTCAGGAGAGGAAGTCTTAATCAGTAAGCTGGATCAGGAGGATGTTCATGAATGGTTGAACGAGCTGCCTGACAGGGATAGACAAGCGCTTCTGCTTAGATACTCTGGTTACAGTTATGCGGAAATAGCAGGCGAGCTTGGTCTAAGACCTCCCGTAGTAGGGACATTACTGCACCGTGCGACCCAGAGGTTAAGACAAAATGCAGCAAAATCACTGTCTCAGACGGAATAATAAAACGAGATAAGCGAAGCTAAATTATTTAGGAGGGATTACTAATGACTAAACAACCGCTAAATCAAGATCATAATAAACAACATACAGATGAAGCCTGGGCCAAATTGCAAAACAAGTTAGCGTCTGAGCCTGCAAGTCCCAAATGGTCTGTGTGGAGTCAGCAGTTGTCTGTGGATGTTATGAAAGATGATGACAAAACAGATCCACATATAGACCAGCCTCAATCTACGGATGACAATCCAACAGCTAATCGCCCATCCAAGCGTCCTCGCATGAATCGTCGGCGCAAATGGGGAGTAGCAGTGGCAGGTGCCGCGATCTTTGCGGTTATACTTGGAACTCCAGTAGGAAATACGGCTATGGCATCGCTGCTGAATCAATTTCGGATGGAAGAAGTTACAGTTGTGAATGAAAATGATATCCGGGATATTTTTTATCAGGTAAATGAAAGTCAATCCATGAATGAAGCTATGAACAAATTTGGTGTGTTTACAAGTTCCTTTGGTTCAAATAAAGGGATTATTCCGCTAAATCAGGTGGAAGAGACTCTAGGTGTTACACTTCCAAGCGGAACTTTGCTCGAGAATGTGAAGAGCGCATATATAACCAATTCACAAGAAATAACCTTGAAGCTTAATATTGAAGCAGTTAATAAAGCAATGAAAAGATTGGGTGCAAAACAGCTTCTTCCAGAAGCCATAGATGGGAAAGAAATTAAATTAGATCTTTCGGAGATCGTGAATTATGATCTTTCGATTGATAATGATAAATGGGCTAATCTTACACAGACGAAGACTCCTTTAATTACGGTAGATCCAACTATAAAGGTTGATGAAGCTTTGGAAGCTATAATCGATTTTCCATTGCTGCCAGATTATCTGAAATCCAGCTTAAAGCAGAGCCGCATTTTATCGGGTGAAATTCCTCTGCCACTGGTAAAAGGCCTGAATACCGATCAAATAAAGATTAAAGATACAACGGTTCTACTGAATCAGAATGAATATAGTCAAGGGATTGTGTACTCGGCCGTTTGGGTACAGAACGGACAACTGTTTGATTTCAACGGAGGAAGCGTGTATACAGATAAAGCTGTATTCTTAGAGAAGCTAGGGGAGTTGATTGAATAATGACGGCTGCTGCAATAGAAGCGAAGTCTTTGACTAAAGAATATGATAACGGACGTGGTTGCCGTGATGTAACGATTACTGTTGGGAAAGGGGAAGCCTTTGGCTTCCTCGGCCCTAATGGTGCGGGGAAAAGTACCTTTGTCAAAATGTTGGTAGGTCTCATTCGTCCATCGAATGGTAGTGCTACTCTATTTGGTCATAAGATCGGTTCACTTGAAGCCAAGTCCCAAATCGGATATTTACCGGAATTATATCGCTATCAAGAATGGCTTACGGGGGAAGAAGTAGTAAGACTGCATGCCAAGCTGTGCCGTGTAGATCGATCTGTAGCCGACAAAAGAATTCCAGAGCTTCTAGCGGAAGTTGGAATTGGAAACCGTGGACGGGATCGTGTGAAACATTATTCCAAAGGGATGCAGCAGAGATTAGGGCTTGCTTGCGCTCTTGTAAACAATCCGGCCATCGTTTTTCTGGATGAGCCCTCATCGGCGCTAGACCCGATTGGACGTCAGGAAGTTCGGAATATTTTGCAGAGGCTAAAAGAGAAGGGAGTTACAATATTTCTTAACTCTCATCTACTGGAGGATGTTGAACTCATCTGCGACCGTATGGCACTGCTGAATAACGGAGTTATACTGCGGCATGGGAAAGTATCTGAGATCTTAAATAAGCGAACAAGCTGGCATTTTAAAGTGGGCGGTTTTACGCCTATTTTGTTGTCTTGGTTACAGGATAGTACTGAACTTCAGATCAAAGTTTCAGCGGATATCGGAGCTCAATCTGAAAAAGGAGCTTCATTCCCAGCTACATTGGAGAGTAGCACAGTTTGGCTGGAAGCGGAATTGGAGAATGAGGAGCAAGTAGGCTGGCTGAACACGTTAATTATTGAACAGGGCATGACCTTATATGAAGTCTCACGGAAGCGAGAACGTCTGGAAGACTGGTTTATGAGTGCTGTATCCGGCCTAAGTCACAGAGGTGAACACGAATGAGAATAATCATAGGAATGACCTGGAAGGAATTGCTGCGTAAACGAGTAATGGTATTAACATTGCTTATGACCATTGTCTTTCTTATAGGATTTTGGTTTGTGGCAAATACGATCGGACAAAGCGGAATACCGAACAGAACAGATATTAGCAGTGGCGAGCATCTCTTAGCTAATTTTACAAATGGTGCTTTTATATTATCACTTGGATTCTTTTTTGGCGCTTTTGTACTCGCCTTTTTGGCGATCTTCAGTTCCTTCTCAGCTATTGCAGGTGAAGCGGAACAAGGGGTTATGCAGGCTTTACTGCCAAGACCGCTGCCGCGGTGGAAATGGTACACAGGCCGCTGGCTTGGATATGTGACGCTTGGGATCGGTTATGCCTTGATTTTATTTATTTCTATTTTATGGATTACTGAGATCCATGCCACCGTTCCTAGAGACGTCGTAGTCCTATTGAAATCATTTTTGTTATTCTCCTCTGTAGTGCCTTTGCTAATTACGATTTCTATGCTGGGTTCTGGATTCTTCTCAGCAGTGGGGAATGGTGTCTTTATGACAATGTTATATGGAGCAGGCTGGTTAGGCGGGATGATTGATAAGATCGGAGGATCGCTGAGATTAGAACCCGATGTCCTTGACACATTAAATAATTTGTCAGGAATGATGGCACTGCTTATGCCAGTGGATGGTTTACAGCGGAAAATGACCGCCGTCCTGTTCAGCGCTAATGAAATGAGTGGAATGATGGGATTGTTCGGCAGCATGAATGGATTGCTGGATTTTAATACGGTTCCGTCAAATATGTTTATTTTTTATGCGATAGGATATACCCTGTTAGCTTTTGTTATAGGTCTACTTCGCTTCGAGCGAAAAGACTTATAAAGGGGATGTTAATCCAAAAAGAGCCCTCTTGTCTCATGATCGGGACAATTAGGGCTCTTTGTGTTGTGTAGCGGGAATCATTTCTTAATACCAAGCTCAATCCATTCGGTAGACCAGTTTCCAATTTCACCAAGTATAGGAGCAAGCGCTGTGCCTTTTGGAGTCAGAGAGTACTCAATACGTACTGGCATTTCAGGATATACAGTTCGCTCTATAATACCTTCGGTTTCCATTTCCTTCAATCGGTCAGATAACACCTTGCCACTGAGATTGGACAGACAGCTCTCAATTTCACCAAAACGGCGTGGCCCTGGCATAAGCACGAAAACAATAAGCGCGACCCAACGTTTACTTAGCAAGTCTACCGCTTTTTCAAAGCGAGGACACATGTTGAAATCATTCATAATATCACCTCGACATTCATTATATCATAAACTTACATAAAGTAATTATAAATATTTAAAGATATATTATAACTTGACGAAGTTATATTACAATGATAAACTTACTTACAAATAGTTACTTATAATTTAACTAATATTTTATCCTTATGCTTAGCTCTATCTAAGCATTGATGAACAATGAGGAAGGTGTAATTATGATTAAACCAGAAATCACTTCTATTTTACAGAATAAAATCACGCGAATTCCTTTAGCAAATTCCACAAATATATTGGTTGGACCCATCACGTTACCGGTGAATTTAGACGGCGAGACCGTTGTTTTTAAATGGTACAACTGGCTGAATACAACGGATGCAGAGCTTCTTCAAGAGGATAGCAGTAAAGCAACGGCAGCTTTAATTTCACGTTTGCCATCCATGAACTTAGCAGAAGGACAACAATCCAGTGTGTTGGTATATGGCGATTTCGAAGGGTCTGAGGATGCATTGATCCGGATGCATAGCATCTGCCATACTGGCGATATTTTTGGCAGTAAACGTTGCGATTGCGGATTCCAGCTGCATCAATCCATGAAAATGATTGTTGAGCATGGCTCTGGGGCATTATTTTATCTCGCGAATCATGAAGGAAGAGGCATTGGCCTGTTCAGCAAATCTTTAGCGTATCTTTTACAGGAAGAAGGATACGATACAGTTGAGGCTAATTTAGAGTTGGGATTTGCTGATGATTCAAGAAACTACGAAGAAGCAATCAGTGTTCTGCAAACTTTACGTCACAAACCAGTGACGCTGATTACGAATAATCCGAAGAAATTGGATGCGCTCAAGGCTGCAGGGATGAATGCCGTGAAAAGAGTAGCGTTATGGGGAGATGTATCTTCTTTTAACGAGAAATATTTGCGGACTAAAGTCGCTCGCTCAGGGCATTTAGAAGCTGTGAAGGACACCCATTCGCTAAATGAAAGACTGGCTAAGTAAAGATTGAAGTAGTGCTTTTGCGCTTCTTCTATTATAATGGGGTACTGGGAACCAACTCTAAGCTTAGTGAGGTACAATATGACTGCTATTCAAGTACAAGACTTACGCAAAACATTCAAAGTACAAAAAAACCGCGAGGGTCTCAAAGGGGCCTTCGCTGATTTGTTTAAAAGGGAATATACGGAAGTGACTGCGGTGAAGGACATTTCCTTTTCCATTCCTGAAGGTGAGATCTGTGGATATATCGGCGAGAACGGTGCTGGGAAATCGACCACGATCAAAATGCTCACAGGTATTCTCGTGCCGACTTCCGGAAACCTGACAGTAGGTGGGTATGTTCCGTATTTGGAGCGCGAGAAATTCGTGAAAAATATCGGTGTGGTATTCGGGCAACGCAGTCAGCTATGGTGGGACATTGGCGTGATTGAGTCGTTCCAGCTCCTGCGCAAGGTTTACCGGGTATCTGAACAAGATTTCAAGAAACGGCTGGATGAATTGGTCGAACGACTGCAACTGCAAGAACTGCTGAATCGTCCGGTTCGTAAGCTAAGTCTAGGTCAGCGGATGCGTTGTGAATTAGTGGCAGCATTGCTTCACAATCCGTCGATTGTATTTCTGGATGAACCGACCATTGGCTTAGATATTGTGGTGAAGTCAGAGATCCGTGAATTTCTAAAAGATATGAACCGCGAGCATGGGACAACCATACTGCTGACTACACATGACCTGCAAGATATTGAGGCGCTTTGCTCCCGAGTGATAATGCTTGATGATGGCCGTATCATTTATGACGGAGGACTGGAAGACCTGAAGCAGCGTTGGGGAACCGGACGTGAGGTTCAATTTCAATTTGGAAATGCTACGAAACGTCAGCAACTTGAGTTATGGACTGAGGGATTGCCTGTTACTTGGTCTGCGGAGAACGATTTAGGGGCGTCTGTCTGGATACCGCTAGAGCTAAATGTATCGGATGTATTAGGCAGAGTAGTGGGAAAAGCAGATATTACTGATATCAAAATCATAGAGACCAATACGGACGATATTGTTCGCAGTATTTATCAATCCGGGTCTGCAGACAAGCCTGATGAAATGGCTGCCGCTCTGAAGGATGAAAGAGAGGCTTTACATGTCTGATAAGCTTAATCCTGCAACGGCTATGTCTTCCTCCTCAGGAGGCGCGTCTTCTGGTGGTCCTCAGGAGAATAGCCGTAAATTACTATTCGGGGCTTACTTAGATTTTATACGCATCCGTTTCCTTACCATGCTTGCTTATCGGATTAACTACTACTCAGGTATTCTTATCTATTCACTGAATATTGGGGTTAACTATTTCACTTGGATGGCCATCTATGGCAATGGGGATTCATTGGGTGGCTTTACTGCAACGCAAATGACGTCATATGTAGCTGTATCGTGGATGGCTAGAGCCTTTTATTTTAATAACCTAGACCGCGAGATCTCTACGGATATCCGTGATGGAAGTATCGCTATCCAGTTTATAAGGCCCTATAACTATGTCTTAGTCAAAATGATGCAAGGTCTTGGAGAGGGAATGTTCCGCTTCCTCTTATTTATGATTCCCGGCATGGCCATAGCGATGTTGCTGTTCCCGGTTCAATTGCCAACAGCGCCATCTGCTTGGGCAGGGTTCCTGGTGATGCTCTTTTTCAGCTTTTTAATTAATTCACAGATCAATATCATTACAGGGCTCTCGGCATTTTTTGTAGAAAATAATGAAGGCATGATGCGAATGAAGCGGGTGATTGTAGACTTATTCTCCGGCTTAATCGTACCGATCAGTCTGTTTCCTAACTGGTTATCTTCCGTACTTGAGGTGCTGCCGTTTCAGGCGATTACCTACTTGCCAGGTTCAGTGTTTACGGGACGGGTGCAAGGGGTTGGAATATGGAATGTATTAGGGATACAAATTATTTGGTTCCTGGTATTGCTGATTCCAATTGTCTGGTTATATCATGCGGCGCGGCAGCGTCTCTTCGTGCAGGGAGGTTGAGGAAACATGTATTACCTGGGATTATTAATTGAATATATCAAAAACTATATGAAGAGCCGGCTCACCTATCGCGCTGACTTTTGGGTAGAGGTCATTTCAGACTTACTTTTTCAAGCTACCAACTTTATCTTTATTCTCGTAATTTTTATGCACACAGATAGCCTGGGCGGCTGGAATCAGAATGAAGTAGTGTTCGTTTATGGATTCTTTATGGTGCCATTTGGGGTCTTTAGTTGTTTTGTGAATCTATGGGGATTTAGTGAACGTTACATCGTTAAAGGTGAGATGGACCGTATTTTGACACGCCCAGCTCATAATTTGTTCCAGATCTTTTTGGAAAATGTTGATCCACCAGCACTTATGGGCTCACTCATAGGTATTATTATTATGGCCATCAGTGGCAGCAATTTGGGTCTTCCCTTTGAATGGTGGACGATACCGGCTCTGATCATTCTAACGTTAAGTGCGGTCGCCATCTATACGGGGATTTACACAACGTTGACTTCATTGTCTTTCTATTCGGATGCTCCTACTGGCATTCTTCCGTTAATGTACAACATTCAGACTTATGGCCGTTACCCGGTAACGATTTACAATCGTGCTATACAGGTATTGCTTACTTGGATCATTCCATTTGCATTCGTCGGAGTGTATCCAGCCGCGCTTTTTCTACAGCGGGAGGAGATGACCAGCCTTGCTCTGATGACACCTGTAGTAGGCGCTATATTCCTGGGGATTGGTTTGTTAGCCTGGAGTTATGGCGTACGAAGATATAAAGGTGCGGGGTCTTAAGTTAAGCTAGTGTTTTGTTAAGTTGGAAAGGCTACCTTCGGGTAGTCTTTTTTTTCACCCGGAATTCATGAATATGCTAAAATCAATTATATCTACAATGGGGAGGAATCATAGATGAATGTGTTAGATATTTTACCAGCACCCGAAAACTTAAAAAAACTTATGAAAATACTTGCTTCTCTAAACATTGTCCTATGTCCAGAGGACTGGCTTCGCTATCATAGTTTTGATTCTAAATTTGATAAGAATGTTTCTCTAGCATCGATCGATAATGGCTCAGGCGATAATTTGTTTATTATTTTTACACCTCAAGGAACGATAATTAAAGGTTTTGATCATGAGTCCGAAGTAAGTCCATATGCGCGTGACGAACATGAAGTTTGGCCAGGAATCTATGAAGAGGTCCCAACCTCGCTATTGTCTTTACTGGAAGATGAGGCGATAGCTAAGGATGATGTTACTTTTTGTTTTTGGCGTGAAAATAATGATTTGACGTGGCAGAAGGGGAAAGTAGAGATTCCAGCGGAGGTAGAAGATGGTTCGGACTTTTTGCTAGGGACTATTTTCCGCACAGCTGAGGATTTTGTGGAATTT
Organism: Paenibacillus sp. FSL H7-0918; assembly: GCF_038007025.1. Lineage (NCBI taxonomy): Bacteria > Bacillati > Bacillota > Bacilli > Caryophanales > Paenibacillaceae > Paenibacillus > Paenibacillus sp. FSL H7-0918. The sequence continues at coordinate 805,690 of NZ_JBBOWJ010000003.1, read as the reverse complement.
GCCGAAGGTTATTTTGAACTCACACTCCCTTTAGAGGTTGTTGCACAAGTTTATGAGGGGGCAGCCATTACAAAAGAGATGATCAAAGCGTTAAATCCTGATGGTGATGTAGAGACAATCCTTCAGGAGTTAGCAGAGCTAGACTCTTAAGGACTTATCGATTTTGAAAACAAAGGGGGATGCGAAATGGAACTTTACGTGGAAAAGCTGAATGCTGATGCTGCTAAGGATATTTTAAGCTGGCAATATGATCCGCCCTATGATTTTTACAATAATGAACTAACTCCTGAAGCTATAAGTGAAATGCTAGAGGAAGCGTTTTTTTCTGTACTTGATACAGATGAACAATTGATTGGTTTCTTCTGTGTAGGAAGTCCGGCACAGGTTCCAAATGATATATATACATATTCTCAGGATTTTATAGATGTGGGTTTAGGAATGAAGCCTGAGTTAACCGGACAGGGGAATGGGACACTATTTTTCACTACAGTCCTTAACTATATTAATGAGAGATGCGAGGAAAAACCAAAGCGGCTGACAGTGGCGAAGTTCAACGATAGAGCGATACGCTTGTATGAAAAACTAGGATTTAGCAGGGAAGCTGAAATCGTTAAAGGAACTACAGAATTTATTATTATGATTTGTAATGAAAATGATAATCTTGCTTCCATGTATGAGCGGGCGAAACCCGGCGAACTAATTACTTTTGGCGCTTATCCGCAAATGGCGGACGGAGCAGACCAAATGCCGATAAAGTGGCGGGTGCTGCAAAATTCAGGTAGAGAACTGTTCATTTTGAGCGAGTATATTTTGGACTGCAAGCGGTATCACGGTGAATATGTTGACGTTACATGGCATGACTCCGATTTGCGAAAGTGGTTGAACGATGAGTTTTATAATGCCGCTTTTAATGACTCCGAGCACAGGCTCATCAAGACTACACAATGCACAGATAACGGAGAGGGAAGTATAAACACGGAAGATAAGATTTTTCTGCTTAGTGTTTCGGAGGCGAATGAATTCACCTTTAAACTTGGAGAAGATACTTTACGTGCGAAGCGTAGGGCGATAGGAACGGGATTCTCCAAAGTGAAAAAGAACGATGGATGTAAATTGTATGTGTATGATAAAAAAGTCAAAGCTGATTATATCCTTGAGAAGGATGAAGAGTTTGGCTGCTCATGGTGGTGGCTGAGAACTCAACCTGCGATTTCTTCACGTGCGTATTTTGTAGGTACTCGTAGCAGTATTCGCAGTTACGGACATGTCAACTTAGCTTGTTACGGTGTGCGCCCCGCTTTAATCCTTAATCTTCAATGAGATAATTTCCAGAGCCTTGCCCATCTGCTCTTCGAGGGAAGTGAACCCTACCACAGAAACAAAACAGCCTGAACCCCTAGGAATACAGGACTCAGGCTGTTTATTATTGTTTCTATTTCATGGAATTAGATTTGTCTTTAGCATTGAGTGTAGCAATCAGTTTCTCGCCTTCGACATCCAGGTTTGGCAGAATACGGTCGAGCCATTTTGGAAGTGCCCAAGCTTTGTTGCCGAAAATAGACATTACAGCAGGAACTAATCCCATTCGAATAATGAAAGCATCGATTAAGATCCCTACGGCCAGTGTAAAGCCGATTTGTTTAATCATGACATCATCCGTAAAAATAAACCCTGCAAAAACGGAGATCATAATTATAGCAGCACCTACAACGACACGACTCACCTGGTTGTATCCATGAACAACGGACTCTGATCCCTCATGACCATGAACGTACGATTCACGCATGGAACTGACAAGGAAAACCTGATAGTCCATCGCGAGCCCATATAGGATACCCGTAACGATGATTGGCATAAAGCTTAGCAATGGGCCACCGGTGTCGAAACCAAAGAGAGAATGGAGCCAGCCCCATTGGAACACGGCTGTGGTGATCCCGAAGGTAGCGAGTATGCTAAGCAGAAAGCCGATCGTAGCTTTGATAGGAACGATAATCGAACGAAATACCAACAGAAGAATAATGAGCGATAGGAGAATGATGATTCCTACATAAATGGGAAATACATCTGCCAGTTTGGCCGACATATCGATGTTAACAGCGGTAAAGCCGGTAACCCCGAGTTTAACATCATTACTTTGAGCGATACTAGATTCCGCAGCCCGTAAATCATTCACCAGATTTTTGGTTGTTATATCGCTAGGACCCGTTTCTGGAATCAGACTGAAGATAGCCAAATCCTTAGTCATGCCCAGAGGAGTGACCAACGCGACATTCTTTTGAGCTTGGAGCTCTTTTACAAGATTTCCTAGGAGCTCCGGAGTGACTGGAGTGGAAGAATTCTTTGGTTCTGCAACCAAAATAAGCGGTCCGTTAAAGCCCTCTCCAAAACCCTCGGATATAGCATCATAACTTTGTCTTGCTACCGTGTCCAAATTCGCTGAGGCAGCTCCGGGAATGCCCATTTCCATTTTGGCTATAGGGGTTGCTGCTACGCCAAGTACCACGACGATGGCAACAATAGTGACCCAACGATACTTGATGACGAATTTAACCCATCTATCAGCTATACCGCGGTTACCCGTTGTATGATGATCCTTGTTTTTCTTGCGAGCTTTAGGCGAACAGATGCGTTCACCCACCAATCCGAGCAATGCCGGCAATAGGGTTAAGGCAACAAATACGTTGATAAGGACGGTAGCAGCTGCTACTAACGCCATCGTAGATAAGAAAGTAAGCCCGATTACAAGCATACCGCAGAGAGCAATAATAACCGTCAAACCGGCGAAAAATACGGCGCTGCCGGATGTGCCAATTGCTCTAGCCGCAGCTTCTTGTGCGCTTAATCCTTGATCAATAATCATCCGGCGTTGGCGATTTACAATGAAAAGAGCATAATCGATTCCGACGGCTAATCCAATCATAAGCGCCAAGACGGAAGTGACACTAGGCATTTCAATGAATTTGGAAATAGAAAATGCTCCACCTACACCGATGCCGACTCCAAGCAGTGCAGTTATAAGGGGCAGACCTGCTGCAACGACAGAGCCAAGCGTCACCAGCAAAACAATTGCAGCAATGACAAGTCCGACAATCTCAGCTGATCCTACACCGATAGATACTGATTTGAGTGTCTCGCCCGGCAGTACAGTGATGTTGGTATCTTTCTCGACATTCATGACGGTATCAATTACAGAATCAAAAATATCTTGAGAGATAGCAGATTGCTCAATGGTAAACTGGAACTGGAACAATGCAATGCTACCGTCTGCGGAAAGAATAACACCAGGTACTGGAACGCCATCTGCCATCAGAGGACCATAGGAAGGGGGGGCTGTGGCTGCTGCAGACTGATCCATACTGGCGGCCTGAGTTGTTTCAGTGGTTGAACTACTTGCTTCCGCTGCATAATCCGCAGGATTAATCACTTCGTTTATACCATAAACCTCATTAACACCTTTAGTGATCGCTGCCAAACGTTCTGGCGTATCCAATCGCTCGTTTTGAGGTGCTTTGAACACGACACTTCCTTGTCCACCAGATGCAGCCGGAAGTTCTGTTGCTAATTGATCCAAAATCTTTTGCGATTCCGTGCCTTCAATCTTCATTTCTGAACTGATATGAATACCATTCATGCTGATCATAGAGATGACAATTCCTAAAATTAAAATCCATCCTAAAATAAAGTACCTAGGTTTGCGATAAGCGGTTTTTCCCACTCTGTATAATAATGTTGACATGTATCTATTTTACACTCCCTCGTTGATGAAAACTGATTGTTAGCCTATTAGAATCCGTTGCGTAAATATCCGTAAATAGTTTCCAAAAATTGATCGAACGTAAGCGTTTCAGGACTTGGATCGTCGCTCGTCGTTTGTCCCGGAAGCAGCACATTAAGTTTTCCGTCAATTAAGGGAAGTACAGTTCCGTAAACCGAATTTATAAGCAGATAAGTATAGACCTCGTCATACTTACCATTTGACAAGTGCAACAATGTTTTTTGTGCTCCAGTTTGCGTAAGATGTATTGCTCTTAGATAATGGGGCTCGAGAGCTGGGAATTTTCGGGAAAGTAAAGAAAGCTCACGCAACCTCCCTATAAGCTCAGATGTAAGTTGCATCTTAATTAGTTGATATAAGGTATCCAGCAGGGAGGCATTTTCAGGGATTTTGGTGAGCAATTCTTCATACTCATTTGTGTTCCGTACGGTAACTGCTCCCATCGCAACTGCCTCTTCCTTGCATGTGAAATAGTTTGCGAAAGTTCTTCTGGAGTAGCCGGCTTTTTGCACGATATCTTCAACAACAAAACCGTCCAACCCATGTTCAAGTGCAAGTTCGAATGCCGCTTCAGCTAGCGCTTTTTCAGTGGCTTCTTTTTTGATATCTCTCAACGTTTGTTTAATCATAATTTATGTATACACCTCCCATATAGCTGTAATTGTGGTGAAGAACCTATGAAGTATTCAATTTTTCCAAGGTTACCTCTGTGAGGATTAGTATTGCAGATTATATTCTATCGCAAACTTGCCCAAAGTGCAAAGTTGCTCATTGTGCAAATTTAGCTTCGGGATCTGCTAGAAGAAAATTCCCAGCAGTTTCACAGCTATATGACTACGGCTGAAAATTGAATTGTGGTATAAATAAGAATGGAGGGGATCAAATGCTACAAGAAACATGTGATTATATAAATGACAATTTTCCTGAATATTGGAGCGATATCAACATCCGTTTTGAGTTAGGAAATCCTTATCGAAACGGATCAAAAAAGAGAATTGATCAAGTAAATAAAAGGGTAAATATAATATTCGAAGAATTGTTTAAACCGAATGATGTTATATATGTTTTAATCAAAGATTGGGGAGCAAATGCAGATCCCATGTTTGGAAATACAACCCCTGACTATCTATATGAAATACTTCAAGATAGAGCTATAGAAAGGGAGACCTTCTTTGAGATCGACGAAGAAAAAGATGACAACGGTAACAGCATTCAAGTTAAAAATGAGTATCAACTTATAGTTTTGTCGGGGATAGTTTCTTCGATTCCATATAAGAAAATTTTTGAAGGGATTTCTCATTATGAGCAGGGAAGAGAACCTTCCATTGGGCAAAAAGTTTACTTTCTAAGTCGAGAAAAGAACATTCTATTTCACATGTATGATGATAGAGGATGTATCGCTTACGCTCTTTCAGTACCAAATCTAAAGATACTATATACAAAATATAACGACTGGATTGTTGATTACTGGAGAGAGTATATGGATGGTATATTCAAGAACTAGTTCTTATTTAACATACATGCAGTATTGCTAGATGAGCATTGAAAACAGGAAATAAAAATAGAATAATTTCTCTTTATCAACAGATGAAAAGAGTACATAATTACAGACGACCTCATTAACTCTAGAAATATTTTGTGAGTATTATAAATGATCTTTTCAAAGAGGGGAGTTCGTTGTATGTATGGAATTCTGGCTGTTTCCGGCCTGTCTTTTCTTCTGGTGGCGGTGTTTACACCTCTATTGATCTGGACGCTGCATAGACTGAGGTTGACGCAGCCGATTCGTGCCGAGCTTCCAGCAGATCATCAGGCCAAACGGGGTACACCACTAATGGCAGGGTTGATCCTGCTTATCGGGATAGCGATTTCGCTGCAGTTTCAACCCGGGCCTCTAATGTTACTCTTATGCGTTGTGTTTTTGTTGTTTAGTTCAGTTGGATTTTTGGATGATTTCAAAAAGGCTTTTTGGCAAAACCCATCCGGCATCAGCGGCCGCTCAAAACTAGTGCTTCAATTTCTTTTTACTGGAATTATATTATATGTGTTGTTCCATTCGTTCGGCCTGACGAGTAATATCGAGTTATTTAAAGGCCAAAATCTGCAGTTGCCTTTATACCTTTATGTGACTATCATTTTGCTGTTTGTGGTCGGCTCCGCGAATGCCATCAATTTTACAGATGGTCTCGATGGGCTACTGATCAATGTTGCCATACCGTCGTATTTTTTCTTTTTTATGATCTCGGACAAACCTGAAGTGCAGACTTTTTCACTTGTTATGATCGGTTGTCTGCTAGGGCTTTTGCTTTACAATATTTATCCAGCAAGAGCGTTTATGGGCGATACTGGATCACTCGCGATCGGTGGCTCCCTTTCCGTTCTGGCTGTCATTGAAAAGGTTGAGCTTTTGATTCCGATTTTGTTTTTCGTTTATTTTGCGGAGCAGTTGTCGGTCATTTTACAAGTTTGGTACTACAAACGGACGAAGCTGCGGCTATTCCGGATGGCTCCGATCCATTACCACTTCAGCTTAAAATACGGATGGAGTGAAAACAAAATCGTGATGATTTTCGGTTTCATTTCTTGGGTATCCGTACTGCTGTGCTGGTTGATATGGAAATATTTAATTCACTAAACGAACAATTCGATACGAAACATGAATCTACATAATGTTATTGCAACAACGAGACATCGGCATCTTTTGTATTTACAAATCTATAAAAATAGATATAATGGAACACATGGAACCTTTATTGATATTCAAAGCGTTGTCTAACGAGACTCGCAGTCAAATTATGATGTGGCTAAAAACTCCCGAGGAATTTTTTGATGAAAAGCCTTATTTACAACAAGGCCTAAATTTTCAAATTGGGATTTGCGTGGGAGATATTCAAGCTAAAGCGGGGCTTGCACAGTCGGTTATTTCGAGCTATCTATTGACTATGCAAAAAGCTGGTTTGCTGGAATCTGAGCGAATTGGGAAGTGGACGTATTATCGTCGAAACGAAAAGACAATTCAAGAGTTTTCCGATTATATTAAAGAGAAACTATAGGAGAAAGGAGGAAGGGCTTTTTTTTGGTAATACATATCTACAAATCTAAATATGTGAATATAAATGGAGGATTATTTTAAAATGAAAAAGGTTAACCCTTTGCTTATTATTATTTTGGCTTTAGGCGTATTTGGCATTATTACAACGGAAATGGGGATTATAGGTGTTCTGCCACAGGTAACTCAAAAATTTAATATATCAACTTCTCAGTCTGGATGGCTTGTAAGTATATTTGCTTTAGTTGTTGCTATTTCAGGTCCATTTCTGACCTTATTGGCTTCTGGAATTAATCGTAAAATAATTCTATTAACTGCTGTACTTATTTTTGCAATTTCAAATATTGTTTATGCGTATACGACCATGTTTGAAGTAATGCTGATTTTCCGTATTATCCCTGCTATTTTTCATCCCGTGTTTTTTTCAGTTGCACTTGTTACCGCTGCCCAACTTGTCCCTCCGGAAAAGAGCACCAAAGCAGTTACAAAGGTTTTCGCCGGAATAACGGTCGGGTTTGCTTTTGGTGTACCTTTGACTTCTTATCTCGCGGACAAAATTTCGTTAGAAGTCGCTTTTCTGTTTGGAGCTGTCGTAAGTATAATTGCCTTTTTAGGAATACTAGCTTGGCTTCCTTCCATGCCAGTTAAAGAAAAAATGTCATATGGTAAACAACTTGATATTTTACGCAAACCCCTATTGTGGTTAAATATTGTGGCAGTTATTTTTATCTTTGCAGCTATGTTTTCTGTGTACAGTTACTTTGCTGAATATCTTGGGCAGGTAACACATATGAACGGGTCATGGATTAGTATCATGTTGATGGCCTTTGGGATAATCATGATTTTTGGGAATTTTTTATTTGGAAGCCTTTTGCATAAAGGCATTACAAAGACCGTTATCATGTTTCCATTGTTATATGCGGTAACTTACTTATTCGTATATTATCTAGGTTCTTATTTCCTTCCGATGGTTGTTATCATAATCATTTGGGGGGCAGTGCATTCCGGCGGACTGATTGTCAGTCAAGCATGGTTAACGACCGAAGCGAAAGAAGCTCCCGAATTCGGTAACAGCTTGTTTATCTCATTTTCCAACCTTGGAATTACTATAGGGACTGCTATCGGTGGTTGGGTTATTTTTCACGCAGGAATACATCAACTCATCTGGATCGGAATTATGTTTTCCCTGCTTGCTTTCTTATCGATCATAATCAAAATAAAGATTTCCAAATTAAACGTGGTGGAAGTAGAGTAAAGGCGAAACAGCGATAGCCAAGTATCTTTTTTCTGGTACATGGCTGTCGCTGTTTTCTATGATTAGTAGTACAGTCTTGTGTTTTTAAGTTTTTTAATTTATTTTTAGTAGACCCCATGAAATTACATACGTGTATAAGAAAGAGGTTAACAATGAATAAGATTTATCTAGTAAAAAGCTTTTTAGCTATCACACTCTTACTTGGAACAACAACTGCCTGCAACTTAGCCGAGCAGATTACTTTAGAGCCAGTTCCAACGATTACGGCTGATTCCAGTTCTGGATTGGGTTCTACGCCAGACAATACAACAGAGGACAACAAACGTTTAATAGATGCAAAGGTAACACGAGTAGTCGATGGTGACACCATGAAGCTGACTATAGGCGGCAAAAAGGAAACCATTCGTTTATTGCTGGTCGATACTCCAGAGTCAGTGAATCCGAACATCCCCGAACCACAGCCCTTTTCGCTAGAAGCTTCTGATTTCGCCAAAAAGATGCTTACGGATAAAGATGTACAAATTGAACTAGATGTATCGGAGCGGGACAAATATGGCCGCCTACTTTGTTACCTCTATATAGATGGGAAAATGTTCAATGAGATTCTGCTAGAGCAGGGTTATGCACGTGTAGCCTATGTATTTGCACCTAATACAAAATACGTAGATCAATTTAGAGCGATTCAGGATAAGGCGCGAGAGCGGGGAAGAGGTATTTGGAGCATTGAAAATTACGCGCAAGACAATGGTTTTCATGTGCAGAAAAAGAAATAAACTTTAATTAGCTTAGGATATTTGAGCCTATTAGAAGAAAGGATGTAGTTTTTTGAGCGATTATATTATGGAGTTAAGAAAGCTGGTAGGTACCAGACCGCTTATAATGGCAGGAGCCTGTGTTTTATTGTGCAGCAATCATCAATTATTATTACAACGTAGAACGGACAACGGATGCTGGGGTTTGCCAGGTGGCTCGATGGAGCTTGGGGAGACTTTAGAAGAGGTAGCTAAGAGGGAGCTTTTTGAGGAAACGGGCTTAACAGCCAAAGGTCTTGAATTGTTCGACATGTTCTCTGGAAAAGATCTTTATTATAAATACCCGCACGGGGATGAAGTATATAATGTTGTGGCTGCGTATCTATGCACAGACTTTGATGGGGCGCTAAAAGTAGATGGAATTGAAGTGCAAGAATTGCGTTTTTTTAATTATGCAGAATTGCCAAGCGAGCTGTCTCCTCCAGATGTTCCCGTCATTAAGAGGTTTTTGGATCGTTTTGTTTGAAACTGAATTATCTAACGAAACCACATCTCACTCAAAGCGTCACCTTTCCTTGGGTACATTAATAAGATGAACAATGAAACATGACATCAGCCCGGAAAGGTGTGCGATTATGGACGGAACAATCCTGAATTTCTTTGCTGGCGGCAACACAGCTCACGGCTTCTCTAACCTCTATGAGTCGTCATTGCAAGGTTTAACACGTTTGTTTGTTTTAAAAGGAGGCCCCGGTACGGGGAAAACTAGAATCATTCGAGAAATCGGAGATCTTCTGGCTCAACAAGGTTATGAGATCTGGTTAATTCACACAGCGTCAGATAATGATTCACTCGACGGAGTGGTTATTCCTGAATTAAAAGTAGGAATTATAGATGGTACGGCTCCACGGGTCATTAAGCCAGAATTGCCTGAAGAGGCCATCATACATGTGAATTTGGAGCAGGCCGTCGATACGCTCCAGTTAAGCCAGCGTTGTGTTGAGATCGACAGCTTAGTTGATCAGTACACGGAAGAGCATGAACTCGCTTATTCAGGCTTTGCTGAAGCACTCCGCATTCATGACGAATGGGAAGCGATTTATATTGCGACAATGAATTTCCAAGCCGCTGATGAGCTGACTCAGGAGTATATTCAACTTCTGTATGGTGATCAGAACTTCGAAAAAGTAAGCCGAGTGGATCACCGTTTTTTAGGTGCAGCTACGCCTAAGGGTGCAGTGGATTTTGTACCTAATTTAACCGTAGGGCTAAAAAGATATCTTGTAAAAGGTCGTGCGGGTTCCGGTAAATCTACACTTTTAAAAAAAATGGCGGCTGAAGGAATAAAACGTGGTGTCGATGTTGAGATTTACCACTGTGGTTTCGATCCGAACAGCCTTGATATGATTATCGTACGCGAGCTTGGGTTTGCTATTTTTGACAGCACAGCTCCGCATGAGTATTTCCCTGATCGTGCTACCGACGAGATTGTTGATATGTATTCACGGTGCATTCAGCCAGGTACGGATGAAGCTTTTGCCGAAGCCATCGCAAGTATTAAAGAGAGATATTCCAGCACCATGAAACAATCCATTCAACATCTGACAGATGCCAAAGTATTTTTGGATGAGTTAAAGACAATCTATGCCGCCGCTACAGATTTTGACCATGTAGATCAGATTAAATCCCAAATTCAACAAGAAATCAGCGGGATTGTGGAAAGTCCTCAGGAGGTTTAACCTTCATTAAAGATCGCTCTCTTAGCGGGCGGTCTTTTTTCTATGTCAAGAAATTGGTATGGTACATACGCACCCATGCGGTTATTTCCACCAGAATTGTATCCAAGTATGCTCTCTCTAGGGACAACGATAAGGGAGAGAGAAACTTATGAGTGATCAGAAAGTGATGTTTAGAACGGGTCTTAAGGATTCTGTAGCTATTGTTGCAGGATTTATTCCTGCTTGTTTTACGTTTGGATTGGTCGGTAAGGGATTAGGCCTGGGGAGTCTGGAAGTGTTCTTATTGTCAGCGCTCGTATTTGCGGGAGCCAGCCAATTTATTGGCGTGAAAATGCTTGCTGCTGGGGCCGCCGCTCCAATGATCCTGCTGCTTACGTTGATCATTAATTTAAGATATTTGTTTATCAGCCTATCTTTTGGGAGTCAGCTTGACCGTACAATCAATCCGCTGGCCAAAGTCTGGATTGGGTTCAGTTTAACAGAAGAAGTGTACGCTGTTAGTATGATCCCCCGCAATCATTCAAAAGAAAATATAACTCTTCCATATTTGCTGGGTCTACAAATTCCTCCGTATATAGCAAATTTGCTGGCAACAGCTGCGGGAATATCGCTGGCATCCTACATTCCGGCTATATACTTACCTGCTTTGAACACCTCATTATATGCCTTACTGATAGCACTAATAGTGCCACAACTAAAGGGAAGCATTCGGAATTTGGCCATATGTTTAGCAGCGGCGGGTTCTTCATGGCTTCTACATCCCGTACTTGGAAACTCCTCGATACTTGCAGCTATGTTTATGGGTATGGCAGTAGGCTCCTTATTTCGAGAGCAAGCTGAAGTAGAAAAGGAGGTATCCGTATGACTATTCTGATCATTATCGGGATGGCAATCCTTACATTTTCATTTCGTTTTGTACCTTTGCTGCTGACAAAGCATACGAATGGCTCTTCCAAAGTCCAAGCTTTGTTGGAATATTTGCCTATCGCGGTTCTTAGTGCTTTAACGGTTCCTGGGATATTTCAGGTGGACGCAGATGACAATCTTGTAGGTATCGCTTCGGGTATAGTCGCTGTTATACTGGTATTAATTAGGAAAATCCCGCTGTTACTCGTGATCTTAGGCGCTGTTTCTGCAGCACTAATTGTAAAAATCCTTACTATGAACCATTAAGAAAACCCGGATTAGAAGGGTAGGAAATCTTATGAAGCATGATTTGCTGATTACTCTCGATAAACAAAGACCCATTCCATTAAGCCGTCAAATTTATGAGCAGGTTCGTAATGCTATCCATTCAGGAGCTTTAAGTGGGGGGGATTCACTGCCTCCATCAAGGACTTTGGCTAATCAACTGGAAGTATCCAGAAGTGTAATTCTTCAATCCTACGAGCTACTTCAAGCAGAGGGTTATCTGGAGATGAGAAAAGGGGCAGGAACCTATATAGCGGGGCTGCCGGTGGAGGAGAAAGACCCCCAGGATTCTGAGAACCCTTACAATTTTATAACGAAAGGTCCTGATTTCCTTACACTCAATCCTTCTTCTATTATAGAAAACGACTTGAACACAGTATTATGTAATTTTCGGCACGGTGTACCTGCATGGGACGCTTTTCCAATGGATCAGTGGCAAAAAGCATTAATGAATGCCTGTCGTCGTGCATCTCCTGATACTTTGGGTTACGGCCCGGTCGAGGGCTCTTTGGGACTACGCCAAGAGATTGCACGTTTATTACGGTCTACTCGTTCGATGCCCGTGGTTCCGGAGCAAATTGTGATTACATCTGGGGCTACGCAGGCATTGGATATATTATCGAGAATTTTTGTTTCAAAAGGTGATCATGTTATTGTTGAAGATCCATCACATAACGTTGTGCGGGAGATTTTTTCGTTCGCTGGAGCGGTGGTTACACCCATAAGGGTTGACCTAGAGGGTATCTCTGTAGATGAGCTTCAAGTAAGCTGTGATACCATCAAAGAAGGTCCTTATAAAAAACCAAAACTAGCTTATGTCACTCCCTCGCATCAGTTTCCTTTCGGGGTGACCCTGTCGATGAAACGAAGAGTGCAGTTACTGGAATGGGCCAAAGCCAATCAAGCTTTTATTATTGAAGATGATTATGATAGTGAATACAGGTACGAGGGTCCGAAGCTATCATCACTTGCTGGACTAGATGTTGACGGTAGAGTAATTTATGTAGGCAGTTTTAGTAAAGTGTTATTTCCTTCTCTGCGCATAGGTTATGTTGTATTGCCTCCGACTTTGATTCAACCTTTTTTGGCGGTCAAATGGATAACAGATCGTATGTCTTCTGCTCTGGATCAGGAAGCGTTGGCGGAATTTATTCAGAATGGACATTATGCAAGGCATGTTACGCAGATGGGGAAACTTTATGCTGCCCGCAGGGCTTGTCTAGTAAAAAGTTTAGATGCTGAATTTGGCAGTCGTGTACGCTATTATGGGGAAGAGGCGGGTCTTCATTTATTAATTGAACTGGAATCCAATGCCGAAGAGTATCGTATAGCTGAATTGGCGTTACGATATGGAGTTCGGGTCTATCCTGCGTCTTCTTATTTCGTGGGCAGTAAACCTCAAGGTCCTGTCTTTCTACTTGGTTATTCTAATCTCACCGAGAATCAGATTAAGATGGGTGTGAACCGCTTGATGTTAGCTGAAACGGAAGCGGCAGTTAGTACTAGAACTTAATCGAAAGCGATAGAATATCTAATTCTGGAGGTTTTTATGAAACGGTATATGATAGGGATTGATCTTGGCGGAACCAATATTAAAGCAGGGATTTACGATACTGATTTTATAGCTGTAAAAGAAAGATCTATACCAACAGAGGCTGCTAAGGGTCCAGCTCATGTGTTGGGACGGATTAGAGAAGCAGTACGTTTAATCACGGATGAAGCGAATATTCCATTAGATTTGGTAAAAGGAATGGGAATCGGAGTGCCAGGATTACTTGATCCAGTAACCGGAATTTCTTTTTTCTCACCGAATTTTCCGGATTGGGAGCATGTACATGTTGTAGATGAGATGAAAAAATTCTATGACTTTCCTACTTTTATTGATAACGATGTTAGGGTTAATCTTTATGGTGAATGGCAACAAGGTGCAGGAAGAGGGTATAACAATCTGGTTCTGATTACCTTGGGAACGGGATTAGGGTCGGGTATTGTGAACGACGGAAAAGTGATCTACGGTACGTCTTATAGCGCTGGTGAAATTGGGCATATGAATATGTACAGGAACGGGCGTCCCTGCAAATGTGGAAGCTCCGGTTGTTTGGGGCGATATGTGTCCGCGATTGGCATGGTGAATACTTTTAAAGAGAAGCTGAAAGAAGGTCGAACAAGTATTATTCAGACTTGGACTAAGGATCAAGATGAGCAAATTACCGCGTTAATGATATCTGAGGCTTACGAACTTGGAGACGCTCTCTCTATGGAAGTAATGCAGGAGACTGGAACTATACTTGGATTTGGATTAGCGAATGTTGTGAATATCCTCAACCCGGATCTTATTATTGTAGGTGGGGGAATGGCAGCGGCGGGAGATAAATTGCTCCAACCTGTAAGAGAGACTGTGCATCAGCATGCGTTGAAGCTATCAAGCAGTAAGTGTAAAATTGTTCAAGCAGAGCTTGGGAGTCGAGCAGGAACTATAGGTGCGGCCTCTTATGCGTATAGTAAGCTGCAAGATGCAGGGAAATTAAACTTTGCTTAGTGTTATTTGTTTTTTTACATGAAATGGAACCAGATCGGGCCGCCCGGAATACAACTGTATAAAACCGTGGAGGTGCTCTTATGTTTGCAATCATGCAATTAATAGGTGGAGTGATTCTTTCTTTGGGATGGATCCCGCAGATTGTTCAAATCCTCAAATCAAAATCCGTAGCCGATTTAAATCTCAAATCGTATTTACTTATGCTGCTCGGGATTAGTTTAATGGAAGCTTATGCGATCAGTTTGGCGGTTACGGGGGTTGGATTAGCTTTTTTGATTACGAATACGATGTCTTTATGTGTTGTATTGCTGGTTATTATTCTAGTGATTAAATATCGAACAAGACCATGAATGAAGCTAATAGATATAATCTAGATAATGAATGCAGGAGGTTAATTTGCGCGAAAAAAATTATACATATGAAATCGATGCGGTAATTTTTCAATTGCAGGAAGCCTGTGATTTTGCTTGGTTAACTAAGCTGGGAAAAGTGTTTAAAGTGTTCGATCAGCAAGACTCCGGAAATCTTTCTTTTGGCGTGGATCAGGAGGGGAAGAAGTATTTTGTGAAATTTGCTGGGGCGAAACCTTTGACTTATACCGGGAATCCTCGGGATGCTGTTAACCGTTTAATGGAAGCTATTCCGTTATATAACGAACTTAAATATGATGCGCTGATCACGCTACTGTCGCATTATGAGGTTGAGTCAGGGTATGTAGCAGTCTTTGATTGGTTTGCAGGTGAATGTTTACATTCGCATTGGCTGTTTGCGGGAGAAGCGAAGCTGAGTCATCCGGAGTCGCCTTTTTTTCGTTATAAGCAATTATCCGTTGAAAAACGTCTGTCTTCATTAGATGTAATCTTTTGGTTTCATGAATATGTGGAGTTACAGGGTTATGTGGCTGTCGATTTTTATGATGGAAGTATTTTATATGATTTTGTAAACGATGAAACTAAAATTTGTGATATTGATTATTATAGACGTAAGCCTACTGTAAATGATCTAGGAGAGAACTTCTGGGGTTCATCCAGATTTAAGTCACCGGAAGAGTTTAGCTTGGATGCGCCGATTGATGAAGTTACGAATGTATTTAATATGGGCGCCACAGCATTTGTTTTGTTAGGAGGAGCATCCGATCGATCGTTTGCAAAATGGGAAACCAGCCAAGCCCTCTACGAGGTTGCTTTGCGGGCTGTCAGTGCGGTGAGGGAGCAGCGGTATCGGAATATAGCGGAATTTAAATTGGCTTGGGATGCGGCAAAAAATGTTTGAGGCTGGAGGAAAGGCGAGGGATATATTTGGAGGTAAACTTTTATGATTTGGATAAGGAAAAAGAAGTTGAGCTGAAGTACGTTGTTATTATGGTTAAACATGGTGAAGAATGGATCTTAGCGAGACATCAGAACCGTTCGACGTGGGAGTTTGCCGGAGGGCATATAGAGGTTGGCGAAATCCCGGAGCAGGCTGCTGCCAGAGAATTATATGAAGAAACGGGTGCGGAACAATTCTCACTTTTTCCAATAGCTATTTATAGGGTCACTAGTATCGACACTCCAGAAAATTATGGTAAGTTATATTTTGCAAATGTGGAACAGTTCGCAGAACTTCCTCCTTATGAGATGGCAGAAATCAGAGGATTTACTGAGATACCAAAAGAGCTGACGTATCCCTTGATTTACCCAGCCTTGATATCAAAAGTTCAGGATTTCATTAACCATTCATCTTCAGCTGTAGGATAAGAATGATAGCCCTGCTGTTGTCACATGATATGATTAATAAATAGAACAAGCAGGAGGGATTTCATTGAAAAGAGACATTCAGCATGTACCCTATGGCTATGAGCCGCCAGTTGAGCAACGTAAAGGGACTTTAGTGTTTTACGACTCTTTTGAACATATAACAGATCAAGAGCTTGAAGTGGCGGCAAAAACTGCAACAGACCGGCGTTTCACCAAACTGGTGTTATATCCACTTCATGAGGAAACGGTGCGACGGATGACCAAAGAGCCGGTGAGCGCTTATTATAAGCGAGAGGACCGGCTGCATGAATGGAAAAGGGAGCAAGGGCGTAGCTTTATCACGGTAGAGAGTTTGGAAGGGAAGCGAAAGAAGTATACTCCGCTTGATTCAGCGTTGCGGCATCTTTTGGAGATCTATCCTTCGCCGATTTTTCTGTATTTAACGCCTGAGGTGGCGAATCAGTTCGCGTCTTATTCTTCTTTTGAAGAGTGGATTGTAAAGATTCGGTTATTGTTGCCAGCTGCACCTTCATCACTGCATCCACGGTTACTAAAATTTCGCCATCGCTGGGATGTTGTTGGAGAAGAGAGAGATTAAAATTAACAAATTTAATTTGTGCTGCTTTGTTTACGTCTATAATTGTACATTCTCCATTGATAATGGATAAAACATCCGATACAAAAACCTAGGATTGCCACAGTGGCGGCCACCGCAACGAGCGCTGTGAAAATGTAAGCTGCGATCGTCCAGCCAACGATGAAGCTGATGAGACCCCCTGCGAGGCAGAAGACAGCAATGCTTTGATTAAACTGTTGTTGTGACCAGTCTTCGAGTACATAGAGGGAACGCTCTTTTGTCAGAAACCTGGCAGCTAGCTTAATGATGGGATTATAACCGAACAAAAGACCGAGCAATCCGGCAAACAAGGGCAGCGCTAGTATCCAGTGTTGTCCTGTTAGCCATGTTAATATTACAGAAATGACGATAAACGCCTGATTAGTTTTTACTAATGGCCGGGGAATTCCTTTGGGCACGTTTTGCATTTTATTCACACCTTTCTCATTGGAATAATTATAGTATACGCTGTGATTGTGGGAATGGGAAGTAGATAATTTCAAGCGGACGTGGGGTGTCGGGAGTTAATTTAGTGAGGGAGAGAGAAGGTATGGAGATGGCTGGAAGCGGATGGGGAATATGGGGCGGATGGAGGTAGGTGGAGCAGATGGGCGGATGAAGCAGACGGGCTAGATGGGGGCAGATGGAGCAAATGGGCGAGTGGGGACAGAAGGAGCAGAAGGAGCAGAAGGAGCAGAAGGGGCAGAAGGAGCTGATGGGCTGGATGGAGGCAGGTAGTAATTTATTGCGAAAATACAGATGGACATTAATAGCATCCCACCCCAAGCACATTACGTCCTCACCTCCTCTCCACAGCACATTGGGCCTTCTCTCGTTCACACCATCTCGTTCACCTCATCTCATTCACTCCATCGGACCCCAGAGTCCTTATTTGCTGGAAAAGTAACCTTTTGAAAGATTAACGGACCCCATTGCAGCTATTAGAACAAAAAGGGATGAAAACAGTCCGGTTTCAGGGGAATAGCGACGGTGAGGTCCGATAAATTGTGAAAAGACATGTTTTAGCACAAATAGCTGCATCTGAGTCCGATAGGAATGTTAGCTTGAGAGCAAGTGTAGTACATGGAAAACAAAAGTGTGGGAGTAAGTGTGAAGCAAGGGAGTAGACGGACAAATGTATGCGCGGAAATAGTGTGAGGCAAGTGTGCGACCTAATGAAGCTAATAGCTCGATGAGAAGTAAATGTGAAGTAGAAGGATGTTCGAAGTTAGGAGCTATTGGACCCCAGAGTCCTTATTTGCTGGAAAAGTAACCTTTTGAAAGATTAACGGACCCCAATGCAGCTATGAGCACAAAAAGGGATGAAAACAGTTCGGTTGGAGTGGAATAGCGACGGTGAGGTCCGATAAATTGTGAAAAGACATGATTTAGCGCAAATAGCTGCATCTGAGTCCGATAGGGAGGATGGAGCTAACCCAACCCCCACGATCTTCCACCAAAATTACTTTGAATTTAAGTAATTTATGTGTTGACATATCTCTTTGAAATATGGTTTTATTATGTAGACCAATTGTTATAATGCAAAGGAAGTGTCAGCTTGTCGAACAAGCCGAATACGCGTGAGGCGATTTTGGACACAGCTTCGAAATTGTTTTTTTCTCAGGGATATCATGCAACAGGACTGAATCAGATTATTAAAGACAGCGATTCACCGAAGGGGTCTCTTTATTACTACTTTCCTCACGGTAAAGAAGAACTGGCTTTAACATGTATTAACCGGACTAGTGAAGTTGTCGCTCAGAAGCTTAGACATCATATGGAGAACAGCAAGAGTGCGTCTGAGGCAATGGAGGATTTCATTCTAGGAATGGCTAAAGATGCTGTGGAATCCTCATACGAAGGGATTGTTCCGTTTAGTTTTTGGTTGGCGGCGGAGACATCCTGTATTAGTGAGGAGCTGCGGACTGCATGTAAATCTGTGTTTATGGACTTGCAGGATGTGATCAAGAAACGTCTTTTGGATGAGGGCGTAGAGAACAAGCCCGCGGCCGATAAGGCTTCAGTGGTAATCTCTTTATTTGAAGGGGCGCTTCTCCAGACGCTGACTTTTCGGGAGGAACAACCGCTTCTCGCGGCGGCAAAGTTTATCCCAGTAATACTTGGTTAGATACAGACAAATAGATAAGATTATCAGGAGGACTAAGGGTGGAAGCAACTATGCAAGGGAACCAACAAAAAGAGGTCAAGAAGTTTAAGACTATTCCAATTCTTGTCTCTTTATTACTAGCAGGTTTTATCGGAATGTTCAGTGAAACGGCATTAAATGTTGCCTTAAGTGATCTTATGAATGTCCTACAAATTACCCCAGCAACAGCACAATGGTTGACAACAGCGTATCTGCTTACACTGGGTATACTAGTACCAATTTCGGGGATGCTGCTTCAATGGTTTTCGACGAGACAGCTGTTTATAGCGGCTTTATGTTTTTCAATCCTAGGAACATTCCTAGCGGCAGTATCACCTAACTTTGAGTTCTTACTTACAGCAAGAGTGGTTCAAGCTATGGGAACAGCGCTTCTGTTGCCACTGATGTTTAATACAATCCTTATCATCATTGCTCCTGAAAAACGTGGGGCAGCAATGGGGATGATTGGTCTAGTTATCATGGTTGCTCCGGCGATTGGGCCTACCATTGCTGGACTGCTTATTGAAAGCCTCAGCTGGCACTGGATCTTCTGGTTGTCATTGCCATTCTTAGTGATTGCATTGATATTCGGGATTCTGTTCATGCAGAATGTAACAAAGGTGACGAAACCGAAGATTGATATCCTCTCCATTGTATTATCTTCACTCGGGTTTGGCGGTATTGTGTTTGGTTTCAGCAGCGCCGGCGAAGAAGCAGGCTGGGGAAGTCCGAAAGTGATCATTGCGATCATCGTAGGTGTAGTAGCACTGTTATTGTTTGGACTTCGTCAAATGAAGATGAAGGAGCCAATGATTAATCTGCGTGCTTTTAAATATCCAATGTTCGCTATTGGTGTAGCTATGGTATTTATCTGTATGATGGTTATTTTGTCCTCCATGTTGATTCTTCCGATGTACCTTCAACAAGGACAAGGTTATACAGCTTTCAAAGCGGGTCTGTTGCTGCTTCCAGGTGGAATTATAAACGGATTGATGTCCCCAATTATGGGTCGTATGTTTGATAAATACGGTCCGAAATGGCTCGTGATTCCAGGTCTGATTATTGCAGCAGTAGCCTTGTGGTTCTTCTCCAGTATTACTGTAGCTTCTACGGTTGTGTTCGTAATCGTACTTCACAGTACGCTTATGATTGGTATTTCGATGGTATTTATGCCGGCACAGACGAATGGTATTAACCAGTTGCCACTAGAACTTTATCCAGATGGTACAGCTATTATGAATACACTGCAGCAGGTTGCTGGTGCCATTGGTACTGCATTAGCAGTCAGCATTATGACCGCGGGTTCAAAAAGCTACATGAAAACTGTGGAGAACCCAGCAGATCCAGCTAATATGTTACCTGCGTTCACGAACGGTGTACAAAATGCTTTTATTTTCGGAATGAGTATGGCGATTGTAGGACTAATTCTTGCTTTCTTCATAAAAAGAGTAGTTGTTAATCATAAAATGAATACTCCGATGCATTAATAAATAAATTTGACGCAAGAAAAGGTGTTCGAATAGGTTAGTTTGTAAAATCCCCTTAGGATAGACAGTGAAAAAAAGTTCATGATCTCTTGGACTTAACACTGTTGATCGAAGGGGATTTTTTTGTTCGCAATAAGAAAGAGGACCACTCCTCGGTAGAATACCGAAAAGCGACCTCCACTTAATACTTTTTTTCAAGAAAAATGCTGGGATATATTAGTCAGATATTCTTCTTCGGCCGTATTTTCTTTCATTTGAATGAGCATTTTTGCATCTTCACCAACAACATATCGGAATTGACTTGTCCCATCTGTGGCGGCTTGATATATTGTTTCCGCAACAAGTTCTGGAGGCGAAGCATACGCAGGTTGTTTTTCCATCTCACCCAATTTACCCAAAAATGCAGTAGTAAAAGGTTTATATTCCGTTAATGCTTCATTAAAAAAGAACTCCATCGATCTACCACCAAAGTCTGTCTGAATGGCACCAGGTTCAATTAACTTTACTTTGATGTTTTGTGATGCTAATTCATAAGATACGGATTCAGAAAAACCTTCTACGGCAAATTTCGTTGAATGAGGATTACAAGTATGAGGATTATAATAATTAAGAGACATTCCGAGAAAATGACGATCTCTCCCTGGCAGAATACCGGGGAGCGATCGTCATTTAATTCTCACTTTATTAATTTTCATTGTGTCCATTCCATCATATATACTCGTTGTAACTCCACGTTAAGGATCACGATACAGTAGCTACCATCATCTTTTTTCTTATAATAATACAATCCTCTTTCTTCGAGTTCTATAGGGTTAGACCAAAATAATTTTTCGTATTTTTCTTTTTCATTTGGATAAATGGCAATCACAGAGTCTTTGAAACTTGATATTCTCTCTTTTAAGGGATCAATTGATTCAACGTTGAGGGGATGCCAAAATGCTGCGTCTTTGATTTCTTTGAATTGCTTTTCGTCATAATCTAATACGTAATAGCTTTCGCCATCCCCATGGAAACTGGGTGGACTTTCAAATATCACCTTTGACTCTGTAGGTTTAGAGATCGATATGCCCCAATTTATCTTCCACGTCTCATAATAGTTCATCGAATTGTTACGGAGCATATATCCAACGAAAACAAATATGAATAGAACGGTAAAACTCAAGATTGTTATTGTTGTTTTTCTCATCGTTGATCTCCTCAACATCCTGCTTGTATTACCATTATTATACATGAATGAGGAGGGAGTAAGGGATTCTTAATAGAAACTTTACATGCATAGATTTACGATGTATAGTTGTCCTAGGTATAAAAGGATAACTAATATTCATGATATACAGATATTAGTCATGGGAAAAAAAGTAAATCAACGGTATAAATCCCGTAGAATGAGCTGAATCCGGTCCGAGGAAGCAAATCAACGGTATAAATCCCGTAGAATGAGTCGAATCCGGACCGCAGAAGCAAATCAACGGTATAAATCCCGTAGAATAAGCCGTATCCGGACCGCAGAAGCAAATCAACGGTATAAATCCCGTAGAATGAACCGAATCCGGCTCGACGAAGCAAATCAACGGTATAAATCCCGTAGAATGAGCCGAATCCGGTCCGAGGAAGCAAATCAACGGTATAAATCCCGTAGAATGAACCGAATCCGGCTCGACGAAGCAAATCAACGGTATAAATCCCGTAGAATGAGCGGAATCCGGTCCGAGTAAGCAAATCAACGGTATAAATCCCGTAGAATGAGCCGAATTCCGGTCCGAGGTAGCAAATCAACGGTATAAATCCCGTAGAATGAGCCGAATCCGGCTCGACGAAGTAAATCAACGGTATAAATCCCGTAGAATAAGCCGTATCCGGACCGACGAAGTAAATCAACGGTATAAATCCCGTAGAATGAGCGGAATCCGGTCCGAGGAAACAAATCAACGGTATATATCCCGTAGAATGAGGCGATTCCGGTCCGAGGAAGTAAATCAACGGTATAAATCCCGTAGAATGAGCCGTATCCGGACCGCAGAAGCAAATCAACGGTATATATCCCGTAGAATGAGCCGAATCCGGTCCGAGGAAGCAAATCAACGGTATAAATCCCGTAGAATGAGCCGTATCCGGACCGCAGAAGCAAATCAACGGTATAAATCCCGTAGAATGAGCCGAATCCGGTCCCAAGCCAATTGTAAAGTTAGAATTTAGGAGGTGTTAGCTGTTGAAAGTAAGTAAAGAGATGCTGAAGGGCAGTACGGGTACGTTAATTCTGACTCTTTTACTGGAGAAGCCATTATATGGTTATGAGTTAATCAAAGAGCTGGAGCTGAGATCACAGGGTGTTTTTTCATTAAAAGAAGGAACCTTGTATCCAATTCTGCATGCGATGGAAAGTGAGCGCTGGGTAGAGGCTTACTGGATGGAGGTAGAGGGAAGGAAGCGTAAATACTATAGAATTCTGGATGAAGGTAAAGAGAAACTCAAGGAGAAAAAAGCAGAATGGGTTATGTTTAAAGGTGCAGTTGACTCCGTTCTGGGAGAGGGTGGTGTATGATGAAAGAGAGGCAGCAGCAATTTTTGGATGAAGTGTGTGCAGAGATTAAAGCGAAAAAAACTCACCCAGAGATACGTCAAGAATTAGCTAGTCATCTAGAAGATTTAATTTGTGAAAAAGAATCAGACGGTGTATCACGGGAAGAAGCCATAGCTTGGGCGATCGCACAAATGGGGAACCCGCAAACGTTAGGAAAGGAACTTCATCTAATACATAAACCACATGTACCTTGGGAATTGTTTGGCGTTGTAGCTTTATTATCCGCGATCAGTCTGATCGGAATGAGTTCTGTGGATGTAGGCTACAGTGATATTGTTAAAGGTGCTTTTTTGGATAATGCGTTTAGACGCCAAGCGATAAATATACTCATTGGAATTGTATTGATGTTTGGATTGTATTTCATTGATTTCAGAAAGCTGAGAAGTTTCTCGTGGGTATTATACGGAACATCAATAGCAGGAATTCTGTCGAGTATATTCTGGGGGATAACAATAAATGGAGTAAATTATGGTCCTAGGATTTTTTTGATCTTACCTGATATGACATCCTATCGTCCTTATGTTTTGATAGTCGCGTTAGCAGGGATTTTAGTGAATCGTAAGGAATCGGCTAAAAAGAAAACTTGGCGGAGTGGGTTGTTCGACATAAGCCTTCTGTTAGCACCTGCATGGCTTCTTATCTCTCTAAACTCTCTTCCAGAGCTTGTGGTGTATCTAATCTCTTCACTAGTATTATATGTATGGATTACTCGCGATTGGATAAAGAGTGTAGTATTATTAGGGTTCTTTGTAATAGTTGGACTAATGTTCATCTTCAATAGCGACTACCTGATGGCCAGAATTATTAGTGCAATAAATCCATCTTTAGATCCAGAAGGTTATGGCTATATCTATCAAGTAATGCGTGAAGTTATTAGTTCAGCGGGTTGGTGGGGGCACGGATTCGGAGCAGTAGAACAAAAGCTGCCGTATGTTTACTCAGATATGTTGCCTGTCTATCTTATTCACTGTTTTGGTTGGGCGGGGGCGCTGCTTTTGCTTGCAGTTATCTCCTGGTTCTTTATCAAGCTTCTATCTACGATACGAGCGATTCGTGATCCCTATGGACAAGCTTTAGTGTTGGGTTTGGCATTTTTGCTAGCCATAAGACTAACCTATGGTCTTGCTGTTTTGAGCGGCGGAATGATGCTGACTTCTATCCCGTTCCCTTTCCTGAGCTATGGGAGTCATGTATGGTTTGAATATGCGGCTATTGGACTTTTGATGGGAATTTATCGTAGGAAGGATATTGGAGCCGTCCAGGATAATACTGTACTGAGTTAGATTCAGGATCCTCTCGTATGTCTAATTATTAAGTATGAATACTTAAGGGAGGTCTTTTAATGGGATGGAAAAAAACAGGCTTGTTAAGTGTTGCCTTTGCCCTAGGCTCTATGGGAGGGTTTGGGAGTATACATACAACTGATACTGTAGCTGCCGCAACTGTGAAAGAATCTGCAAAAGTCTATAACCAATTCCAACAATATGTACAGAAACCGGCATCTCTTGCTAACGCACGGAATTATTTGATTAACCATATCAAAGAAGTGGATACCTGGACAGCAACTCAGATGACACTCCAGCTCGAAAATGCACAGAAGGCATATTTACCTGTGTACTCTGAGAAGGTTTTTCCGGAGAATGTTCAGAAAGAGATAAATAATGCTTTTTCCAAAAGCAAAAATCTAACCTACAGCACACTCCTTAATGCGATCAAAGATGCTAATGTACGCAATATGTTAATTGAAGGACGGGATAAGGGGTATAAGCTGGAGACTAGTGAGGGCATGTACTATCCAGTGATGCATTATGAGGGGTTCAAAAGCTTTAAGCCGTATGTCACGAAGGACATCGCTGCTTATATAGACATCATGGCCACTGAATCGAATCAACCAAGTGTTTTTGATGCAGCTATTGTGATTAGTTGGACAGAGTTAACGAACAGGGCGCTTGCACTGGAGGATTTTGTGACGAAATACCCAGCTTCCAATCGGTCAACCGTTCTTCAAAAAGAGCTGCTCAATGCAACTTCACGCTTATTATATGGATCAAGCAACACACCAGCTTATGACTATGATGAGCAAGTAATCAAACCTGAAGTAAAGAAGGCGTATGAGAATGCATTAAAAGGAAACAAAGGCGACACCAGAATCCTAATGATTTTAGAAAAACTACTGCAGTTACTTGATTCCACGAATAATAAACTCACACCTGAAGTGGAGAAATTTCTAAATCAAACGGTTAATTCGAAATGAAGAGGCGGGATCTATTGAGAAGCGGATTTAGAGGAACAAAAATCATAGTTTTCGCATTTGTGCTGTTGTTATGGACAAACACTATTTTTATGGGCAGTGCAGATGCAGCTTACGTTGGATCATCTACAGACAATGTACTGCAGCAAATGCAGCTGGAGAAGAAAAACCGCCTGCCGCAAGGATTTGTCTATTTGGATGAAGTGATACCTACTGCCCAATTTGAAATTCGCTATTACGGAGACAATAATTTTGTAGGGAAGCGGATTGATGGTTATAAAGCGCCTTTAGCGATCTTTTCACAGACTGCAGCTACAGCCTTGAAGGCAGTAAGTGAGGATTTAGCCAAAAAAGGATATATCCTAAAAATCTATGATGCTTATCGTCCGCAGACCGCGGTGAATCATTTTGTAAGATGGTCACAGAATTCCGCGGATACTAAGATGAAGCAGCAATATTACCCGCTACTGGATAAACGTAATTTATTCAAACTCGGATTTATAGCGAAAAAATCAGGACATTCTCGAGGCAGTACCATCGATTTAACGATCGTCAATAAAGAGACCGGTCTAGATGTAGATATGGGCAGCCCGTTTGATTTTTTCGGAGAGATCTCTTTTTATGATACATCGTTGATCACCAAGACTCAGAAAGCAAATCGCGCAATTCTCAAAGAGGTTATGGTGAAGCAAGGCTTTAAACCTTATAGTAAGGAATGGTGGCATTTTACGCTGATAAAAGAACCTTTTCCTAAGCAGTATTTTGACTTCAAGGTGGAATAATCATTTCTAAAGAAGCGGCTCAACATAATGTTGAACGGCTTCTTTTTTTTCTTGGCTTTATTATCCTTAGGATTAGCACATGCTGGAAACGCACATAATACTTGTAATAACTAAAGGGAGGTTTCGAGCGATGATCAAAATGGCAGCGGTAGTTGTGTTAGGTGTTCTGTTTTTAACTAATGGATTTGGTGGATTTGCCGCTCCAACAGTATGGGCAGACTCCGGCCAGGTTAGCGTAATTTTGAATGGTAAACTACTGGAAACTAATCCCCATTCAGCCTACAATAAGGGTTCCACGGTCATGATTCCGCTCAGAGAGGCTTCCAATGCACTGAAATATACAACAACATATCAAAAAAGTTCAGAAACTATAACACTAACAAAGATAAATGAAATAATTAAATGGAAGCTTAACGAACATTTAGTTAGCATCAATAATGCACAAGAGTTGGTTTTTAAAGATGATTTCGAATTCAGACAGGATCATATCTATGTTCCAATCTCCTTTTTTAAGACAATTGGTTTATTAACCTCATATGATGGGGAGTCCAATCAAGTTGAAGTGTATACCCCTGAAGTGACAGCGAGTGTTATAGCGGGGTTACTGGTCGGCGGTAAATATAATGAATTATCGGAGCGATATCATTATGATGTGGTCGTAAATAAGCCAAGCTCAAATGGATTACTGGAAGACTGGAAGCAAATTACGATAAAAGCCGGGAATTATCATGGGATTAAATCTACAAAAAGTAGCTATAACGAGGATCAATTTTCTATCCGCTGTGTATTGGATTTTGCAGAGACAGAGATTCCACTTGAAATTATTTTGAACACATCGGGCAAAATTATAGAATTAAGAGAGACACTCTAATCGGAAAATGATTCCATGATGACTATGCACATTTCCCAAGCGAGAAGATTTTAGGGGATTATGCATAGTCTTTTTGCTGTTCTAATATACTTTCCCAGATAATTTCTGAAGGGTATCGTAAACCCGATGTGTTTTTAATGTAAAAAATGGTTTTATTTGTTGACTTCCAGATTCATCGAATGTAAATTAAAATTTGAAATAATAAATAAAGCATTTAATTAAATTAGAGAAATGAGTGGAGTACTGGATGACAAAAACATTGACCGGAATGAGTTCTGCAGAAGAGCAACCCTTTTCGTTAAAAGCAATCATCCCCCCGCTTCTTGCTATTATTGTCGGTATGATTATGGTTATTCTGGATGGTACTGTTGTGAATGTGGCCGTTCCCAAGCTGGTTGATTATTTTGCTTCCGATCTCAAAACGATTCAGTGGGCGATTACGGGTTATACTTTAGCTTTAGCGGCAGTAATCCCACTCGCGGGCTGGATGACCGATCGTTTTGGATCGAAACAAGTTTTTCTGGCAACTCTTACGATGTTTATTCTTGGCTCTATGTTATGTTCGGTTGCACAAAGCTCATCTCAGCTCATTATTTTTCGAGTCATTCAAGGTCTTGGCGGGGGGATGGTTGCTCCCATTGGGATGGCGATGGTTTTTAAATTAGCTCCAGTAGAACGTCGAGGTTCTATTATGGGGATGCTTGGTATTCCAATGCTCTTAGCACCGGCACTCGGTCCAGTCTTATCCGGTTGGCTGGTGGAGTACGTAAGCTGGCACTGGATCTTTCTGATTAATGTACCTATTGGAATTGTTGGCATTATTCTTGGTGTTAAATATTTGCCGAAGTCTGAACAAAAGAGCAAAGGCAAACTCGATATCCTAGGCATTATCCTTGCCCCAATTGCCTTCTCTATGTTGGCTTATGGGGTGAATGAAGGCGGTGGAACAAGCTGGTCGTCTACTCCCGCTATTGTTGGCTTATCTGTTGGAGGGGTTGCATTGATCCTTCTTGTCATTGTGGAGCTGCTTCACAAAAATCCGCTTTTACAACTGCGAGTTTTCCGTTCGTCGGATTTCACTCGGGGTATTATTTTAACTTGGGTTATGCAAGCTGCTTTGTTTGGGTCCATGTTATTTGTGCCCCTTTACCTGCAGCAGATTCGAAGCTATACCCCGCTGGAGACCGGTTTGATTCTACTTCCGCAGGCTTTAGCTTCAGCAATCGGAATGCCGATTGGCGGCAGGTTGTTTGATAAGATCGGGGCTCGTCCGCTGGCGTTTGTTGGACTTAGTATCATTACGGTCACCTTGTTCCTGTTATCCGGAATTAGTGTTACAACAAATTTATCGTTAATTATGACATACCTGGGTTTCTTAGGCTTTGGGATGGGTCTAACGATGATGCCTTTGAATACTCATGTCTTGAATGCTGCTCCACGTGAATGGGTGGGAAGTGTAACTTCACTTACTGCTGCTGCTCAACAAGTCGTTGTTTCATTTGCTATAGCTGGAATGACAGGTTACCTGACTAGTCAGATCGCTGTTCATATGGGAGCACTGAAAGCGGGAAGTAATCCTTTGACAGCCGCAGTTAGTGGTTTTGATGATGTGTTCTTCCTGTCTGGCTGCATAGGAGTGGTAGGTGTATTGATGAGTATTATTTTGCGCAAGCCTAAGCTTTCTGCTGGCGATCCTACCTCTGGAGAGGGACAGAAGGCAGATGCGGCGATGATGATGGGGCATTAATGGAATCCATAAACTTAGATAATATAGAAAAGGCGTCGTTCAGCTTGTATAGTTGAACGACGCCTTTATTGTTATAAATGCTCTGGTTTCTTCTGAGCCCACGATGCGGGGAGACTTGCTTTACCAAGCAGCTCAGAAGCCACGATTCCCAACAGAACAAGCGCTGCGCCAGCATAGCCTTGCATCGATAACTTCTCAGCAGCGAACCAATAACCAAACATCGCAGCGAAGACCGGCTCAAGGGAGAAGATTAGTCCGGTGCGGGTTGGTGAAGTATATTTTTGAGCAATAGGTTGCAGGATGAAGCCACAGGCACTGCATAGGATACCAAGCGCTAGAATTGCTGCCCAACCTGGCAAAGTAGAGGGGAGCGAAGGTGTCTCGAAGATTGCGGACAACACTAAGGCCAACCCTCCGGCAAATCCTAACTGCAAGATTCCAATATTCAGGGAATCACATTCTTTTACCGCCTTGCCTGTAAATAAGATCTGTACCGCATAGAACACTGCCGAAAGAATACACAGAAAGTCACCCGGTTGAATAGTTAAGGTTGCATTTAAGGTAAGAAGTCCAATCCCGGCTATGGCGAGGATGGAGCCGAACACTTGCGGAGGTGCAACTCTTTTTTTGAAAATAACTCGATCCAAGATCGGTACAAAAATAACCGTCAATGCAACTAAAAATCCTGCATTTGAGGTGGTGGTTGTTTGAAGTCCGAAGGTTATACATGTGAATACGCCTAGCAGGAGGAATCCGAGGAGAGCACCATATTTTAATGTTCTCATGTCTACTCGTCTTAATCGTTTGTGGAATATCATAGCGGCTAATATAAAAGCAAGTCCGAAGCGGAGTGCAATCAGATTGAATTCGCCTAACGTACCTAACCCCATTTTCATAAATATGTAGGAGGAGCCCCAAAATAATGTTACAACTAACAGCAGCAGCTCAGCTTTGAGCGGTTTCATCTCTTCATCCATCCTTCTTCATTTTCAACTCAATATAGTATAATACGGCTCTATACATAAGGTAACTGAATGTTTATCATAGGATACATGAGTAAAACTTATGTAATTTATAAGGGTGGGAACAGAGGTTGAGCATTAATAAATATGAGATTTTTCTGAAAGTTGTAGAGCTAGGCAGCTTAACAAAAGCAGCAGAAATGTTGGGTTTTACGCAATCCGGAATTAGTCACACCATTAGCAGCTTGGAGATGGAGTTTGGGTTCGCGTTATTAATTAGAAATAGATCCGGTGTGAAATTAACGGTAAACGGGGAACAAGTTCTGCAGCCTATCCGTGAAATCTTGAAATGGAACGAGAAATTGAAGCAGGAGGTAGCGGACATCCACGGGCTAGAGATTGGCACGATCACCATCGGTACGTTCACCAGTGTGTCTGTGCATTGGCTGCCAGGGATGATTAAGCAATTTCGCAGTGAATACCCATATATAGAAATCAAGCTGATGGAAGGCGGTTATTTGGAGGTTGAGCAGTGGATAGAGGCTGGAGTGATCGACTGCGGTTTTATTTCACTGCCTACACGTGAGAAGTTTGACGTAATTCCTTTAAAAAAAGACCGGATGTTAGGGATTGTATCTAAAGAGAATCCACTTAGTGCAGAACCCTTTCTTTCCTTATCGCAAATTGCTAAGGAGGATTTCATTATCCCGAAAGCAGGCTCGGATTATGATGTTAGACGTGTGCTGGATAAGGCGGGTATTAAACCTCATGTTAAATTCTCAGCAGGTGATGACTATGCCATTATGTCGATGGTGGAGAAAGGCCTTGGCATTAGTATTTTGCCAGAGCTTGTCTTGACCCGGCAAAATTATAATGTGGCCATGCTAGAATTGGAGGAACGTAGTTTCAGATCGTTAGGAATTGCTGTCCACTCTATGAAATATGCTTCTCCCGTCACCAAAAAATTCCTAAAGCATGTGCAGGTGTGGCTGAAAGATAACACCTAAATAAATACGTCAAAAAATAAGAAACTGATACCTCATCAAAGTTAAGGGAGATCAGTTTTTTTGTTTAGTACTTCAGCTAGTTTTTCAGAAAACAGGAACTACACACAGGCCGCTGTAATTGATTTTAAAGGATTTTCATTAAATATATGTATATCTCCATTATCTTATAGTTTTTACGGCATTATAGAGGATTTGAGAGACGTTAAATTGCATGTTTATCCTCTATTAATATCTGTTTTACAATAATTAATATGTTATAATTAGAAGAGTGGAAATAAGGAATGTATTCAGATGTTCTGGAAATGTGAGGACTTTATGCACAATTACGGATGGATAAGATTAGGAGGAGGATTAAGCGATTGAGCGTTACAATAATTACACTTGTCGTAGTAGCAGTATTTATAGGTGCCTTAATGAGAACCGTGTTTGGTTTTGGTGAAGCGATTGTGAGCATGCCACTGCTTGCACTGCTCCCGATTCCTCTACATACCTCAGTTTCTTTGATTGGATTGGCAGGCCTCACGGTTGCCTCACTTACAGTTGTGAGTGGGTGGCGGCATATAGAACGATCTATTTTGATTCGATTAGCACTCTCAACAGTGATAGGAATTCCTGTAGGACTTGTCATGCTTTATTTAGCACCGGCAAGTGTAATTATGACTGGACTTGGTATATTTTTGATTGTTTATGGAGTTTATTCGGTGATTAAGAAGAGAATATTTAAGACGATCGATCATCCCTTGCTTAAGGCAAAAGGCTGGGTGTATCCTTTCGGATTCGCTTCGGGTGTACTTGGCGGTGCTTATAACTTTAATGGTGTCCCTGTCGTGCTCTATGGTACTTTACGACAATGGAATCCGGATCGTTTTCGGGGTACGTTGCAAGCTCATTTTCTTATTTCTGGTGTACTCGTTGTAACGGGTCATGCTATCGGGGGATTGTGGACGGTGGATGCTCTTGTTCTTTATGGATATTCTATTCCAGCAATTCTCTTAGCTACGGTCCTTGGGGTATATGTGAATAAACGTATTCCTGCTAAAAAATTTGAGAGTTACTTATTTCTGATTATCATTTTACTTGGTGTCCTAATGCTAGTGCCTCGCGGATAGTTGAAAAGAAAAAGAAAGACGTTCTTCCCCCTTACTGTATATGAACGTCTTTTAAATTTATCCAATCTTAGGGTTGACGAAGAGCCTTGTTCATGAGAAAATGTACGCGCGTACATTAAATGAATGCGTTTTCGAATAGCGAATTGAACGAGGCTAAATGTCACTGTTCATAACCTATGAGAAGGAGGAATTTATATCGCCAGCCGTAAAGAGGTTGCCGAGCTTGCAGGTGTCTCAGAAGCCACAGTATCTCGCGTGTTAAACAATGTTGGTCCGATTAAGGAAGAAACGAAGGAACGTGTGTTGGCAGCTGCACTGAAGCTAGGCTATACCCCTAGTTCACTTGCTCAGAGCTTTGCTCGTAGACGGAGCGGGAACCTGGGTGTAGTGATGCCTTATTTGCCGAAAGCCCGCTTGTTCTCCACTTATTATTTTTCGGAAATATTAAGTGGAATAGGGAGCAAGGCGCGAGAAGAGGGTTATGATCTGTTAATGCTGTTTCGGAATGCCGAAGCGCCAATGGATTATAACGAGTTGTTTAAGATGCGGAAGATCGATGCTTGCATTGTGCTTGGCGCTAAAGAAGAGCCAGGTGAGCTAGCCTCACTCCGCCGTTTGAAGGAAGAAGACCATCCTTTTTGTCTGATTAATCAGCATTTTGCTGGGGAAGCTTTTCACGAGGTGGATGCCGATCATGTCGAAGGAAGCTGGCAAGCGGCTAAACACTTACTGGAACAAGGGTTTAAGAGGATTGCTTTTCTAAATGGGCCAGAATCTTATTCCAACAGCCGAGATCGTTTAACGGGGTATACCCGCGCTTTGGCAGAGGTGAATCTTTCTGTAGACTCTTCACTTTTGTTCGAAGGTAACTTCAGCCGGAAAAGCGGAATTATAGCTGCCAAAGAAATGTTGCCTTTGCTGAATGAGATTGATGCGATTATGGCCGCCAATGATCGGATGGCCATAGGTTTGCAGCAAGGACTACAGGAGTTAGGAATACCAAGGGATCGCCTGCCAGCTATTGTGGGTTATGATGATTCGGAAGCTGCGGAGCTTACCACACCTGCATTAAGCAGTGTGCGGGTTCCCTTTTACGAACTAGGTGAACTTGCCGCAGCCCAAATCATTGAATTGCTGGGAAACAATCTGGCAGAAGTACCCGCACCAGCCGTACAGATCAAATTACCGACAGAACTAGTTATACGAGCTTCATCTAAATCTATCAACACTTAGGAGGAATAAGATGAAACAGCTTCGCATTGGAATGATCGGTTATAAATTTATGGGTAAAGCCCACAGTAATGCTTATCGCAGTTTGCCTATGTTTTTCCCGAAAGCGCTTAAACCGGAAATGTCTGTAATCTGTGGACGTAATAGTGAAGCGCTTGGAGAAGCTGCATCGCAGTTAGGCTGGGCGGATTGTGTTACGGACTGGAAGGATCTGATCGCTCGAGAGGATATTGATCTTATAGATATTAATGCTCCCAGCAACGCGCATAAGGAGATAGCTTTGGCAGCAGCCAAAGCAGGTAAACATATTTTTTGTGAAAAACCACTTGCGCTGACCTTGGCGGATTCCCGTGAAATGCTGCAAGCTGCTGAAGACGCGGGAGTTACACATATGGTTGGTTTTAATTATCGCTTTTCTCCGGCAGTTCGACTGGCTAAGAAGCTCATAGAGAGTGGGCGGCTGGGAAAGATTTATCATTTTCGGGCTTGGTTTCTACAAGATTGGATAATAGATCCGGATTTCCCTTTAGTATGGAGACTGCAGAAGGATATCGCCGGTTCGGGTTCGCATGGAGATCTGGGGGCGCATCTCATAGATTTGGCTCATTTCTTAGTAGGTGATATGAAGGAAGTAATCGGCATGAGCGAGACCTTCATAAAAGAGCGTCCGCTCGCCGCTGAAATGACTGGTTTAAGCGCTAAAGGAGATAAGGATGCACCCAAGGGTAAGGTTACCGTTGACGATGCCACCTTGTTTTTAGCCCGTTTTGATAATGGTGCTCTGGGCAGCTTTGAAGCTACAAGATTCGCAGCGGGTCATCGCTCTACCAATTCTTTTGAGATCAATGGAAGTCTTGGCAGTGTGAAATTCGACTTTGAACGTATGAATGAATTGGAAGTTTATTTGACCTCGGATGCCGAGGATGTGCAAGGTTTTCGCCGTGTGCTGGCGACCGATCCTGCTCATGAGTATGCAGAGGCTTGGTGGCCGCCTGGTCATACGATTGGTTTTGAACATACGTTTATTCACGAAATGCTGGAGCTTTCTAACGCAATTGAAGAAGGTCGTCAGCCAGAACCAAATTTCAATGATGGAGTGAAATGCCAAGCGGTGTTAGAGGCAGTAGAACGCTCTATTGATGAACGCCGGTGGGTCGATTTATCTGAGATGTAATCTAACCTTAGAAGGAGTGCTGAAGATGAGAAAAGCATTGATTGTATGGGGCGGTTGGGAGGGTCATGAGCCTGAGCAGGTCGCTGATATATTCGCTAAAATGTTGCAAGAGGAACAGTTTGAAGTTGAAGTATCGAATACACTGGAGGCTTTTGCTGATGCAGATAAGCTTCTTGGACTAGATTTGATCGTGCCGGTATGGACAATGGGCACAATCGAGCAGGATTTTGTGAATCATGTCTCCGCAGCTGTACAGCATGGAACAGGTCTTGCCGGTTGCCATGGCGGGATGTGTGATTCTTTTCGTAATAATGTAGATTGGCAGTTTATGACGGGTGGACAATGGGTAGCTCATCCTGGGAATGACGGCGTTAACTATACCGTAGAGATTTGTCAAAGCTCAAGTCCTCTGGTAGAAGGATTAGAAGATTTCAGCGTTTGCTCAGAGCAATATTATCTGCATGTAGATCCAGCTGTTGAAGTGCTTGCTACGACTCGTTTTCCAGTAGTTGAAGGACCTCATTCGTATAATAAGGCTGTTGATATGCCAGTAGCTTGGACAAAACGTTGGGGCTTGGGCAGAGTTTATTATAATTCACTGGGGCATCATGCGGACATTGTAGATCAGCCGCAAGTGCGTGAAATGATGCGTAGAGGGTTAATATGGGCAGCTGAAGGTAAAGCGCAAGCATTATCCAATGTTTCGGGGGTTAATAATAGTTATAGTGGAATGGCAGACAGTCAATAAATTCTGGGAGCGATCAGCGAATGGATAAAGTCAAAGTTGGTATTATTGGATGCGGTAAAATCAGTAGTATCTATATGGAGAACTGTCAAAAGTTCGAGATCCTTGATCTAGTTGCATGTGCGGATTTAGATTTGGTGAGAGCACAAGAACAAGCGGATAAATACAATATTCCAAACGTCTATACCACAGAACAATTACTGAATGATCCAGAGATAGAAATCGTAATCAACTTAACGATCCCAGCTGTTCATGCGGAAGTATGCCTGAAAGCTATTGAAGCGGGTAAACATGTATACGTTGAGAAACCTCTAGCTGTGACGAGAGAAGAAGGCCGCAAAGTTCTGTCAGCTGCGCGGGAAAAGGGAGTACTTGTGGGCAGTGCACCGGAGACATTCTTCGGAGCGGGAATTCAAACGGTTTTGAAGCTGATAGATGAAGGAGTAATTGGCGAACCTGTTGCAGCTACTTCGTTTATGCTGGGCCGTGGACATGAGCATTGGCATCCAGATCCGGAATTTTATTATGCCGCTGGTGGAGGTCCAATGTTCGATATGGGTCCTTACTATTTGACGGCTTTGGTGCAGCTGCTGGGTCCTATTCATACGGTTAGCGGAATGACTGGGAAAGCGCTGGAAGAACGTACGATTACAAGCGAGAAGAAATTTGGGAATAAAATTCCTGTTCAAATTCCAACTCACGTAGCCGGAACCTTACGATTTGAAAATGGTGCCATTGCAACGTTGATTACAAGCTTTGATATCTTTGGCGGGAGCAACCTGCCACATATAGAAATCTACGGAACGCTAGGAACGATTCAAGTTCCAGACCCGAATAACTTTGGGGGTCCCGTGAAACTCAGGCTTATGGGTGAGAATGAGTGGACGGAACAGCCGTTGTTGTCAGGGTATGATCAGAATACCCGCGGGATTGGACCAGCAGATATGGCTTACGCCATTCGTACGGGTAGAGGGCATCGTGCCAGTGGAGAACTGGCTTATCACGTATTAGAAGCAATGTGGGCTTTCCATGATTCTTCTGATGCTCATTCATTCTACGAAATGGAAAGCACCTGCACTCGTCCTGCGGCACTTCCAATCGGTCTTACTCCTTACACTTTGGATTAGAGAATTCTTCCTGAAACTGCAACCTATCACTTCCGGTCTTCGTTTGAGAAGATGAAGAGTGGAGGTGTTAATAGGATGCGTAAGATAATTATTGGTTGGATATGGATTCCCGTTGTTATTTTGTTAATCAGTGGCTGTTCAGAGGCTCAACAAGCGCATAAGGAGCCAGTTCCAACTCCTGTAATTAGTTCAGAACCACAAATTTTAGCTTCTACGAACCCCGCAATGGATGATCCAGGCGCGGTTAAGACTTTCTTATCAGCTCAGAAGATTCCTAACGGAGATATTTATCTGCAAGATAACAAGGTTCATATTAATATTGTAGGTTTGAACTCGGAGATTGAGCAAAGCCTTGCTCAGACTTTCACTGCAGGTACTTATGAGCTTCATGATGTGAAATATACGATGCAAGAGTTATTAGCTGCTCAAGAATTGTTGCATGAACAAGATCTATACCAGAAGCTGAATCTCTACGGCTCTGGTGTAGATACGATTGGTAATAAAGTAACTATTACCATTCCGTCTGATGATGCGGAAGCAGCTAAGCTTGAAATTGAAAAGTGGATCGATCCGAAGATGTTGACCTATGATATTTCAGAAATAGGTGATCCGCATGTAGTAGGTACAATCGTTGATATCGATACTAAACAGGCGAAGCGGATTCTAATCCTTGAACCTGGTAACGAAGATCCATCTTACTGGTTCACATTCAATGCGAAATCTGAAATGTTTAATGAAGCAGGAGAGACCATCAGCTTTAAGGATTTACAGGTTGGACAGCAGGTTAAGTTATGGAATACAGGGATGGTGCTGGAATCTTTTCCCGCGCTTGCGAGTGTGCGGAGGATGGAGCTAGCAATTACTGAATAATCTAATAGACCCGTCAACAGGTAGCAAGTGCTCCACGTATTTGAACTGTAGATGGAAAGTGAGGGTGCTCTAACCCTCACTTTTTTTAATTAGGAATAGTATACTTTTTCTACTTTATATAATGTATGCTCGATTGTTGGACAGAGATTGGCATGTACTTTGTAATATTTAACTCGAAAATATAAACTTTTCAAAAAGTTCTTTATATTATTTTTTTGTTTAAAGGCAGGAAGAAATTCTGGATTTTTCTCCACATCACCAAAACTTTGAATCCATTGCTCTACATAAGTCTGACTAAGCATTTTTCTATCTAAAACACTCATTATGGACCTTACCATTCGCTCATCTTCCCCATCGGAGTATATTCGGTCTGTTATGGTCATCTTTTCGTAAACCAAATCGAGGATAGTGAAGAGGTCATTTTCATCCAGTTCGGAGCATTGAGCCAATTCATCTAAAGTATCTGCTGCATGGGCTATAGCATGAGCCCAGCCTTTTTCTTCGTCATACCCCCGGTAATCCCGCTCATTTTGCACACTGCAAAATACCTTCTCTTTTATCTGATGAATTTGCTCTCTTGAGAGAAATGGTGATTCTTTATGCCTCATGAAGAGGAGTGGGATGACTAGCATAGAGAAGGATCTAGTAAAGACAGAGTCTGTATTGGTTTCACCAAGCTTAAAATGCAAATGGTTTTTATCCAAGATAACGGGTATAAGTTGTTCCAGTTCGTTTGTAGTTAGAGAATTACCTGGGATCCAATGTGATAAGGTTGTATAAATTAGCTCATCCCGTAGTTGGGCATCTAAAGAACCAATGTTATTTATCATTTCTTGTACCAACTGGAAGGTATCGGGAGGTGCTTGGTAATCATTTTCTTTTATGCATATCAACGTTTCTTTTAAATTCATTTTATAATCTCCTATTTTCCAGTGTGAATTATTTTCTAATACCGGATGGTGTAGTTCCTTTATATTGCTTAAACAGCTTGGTAAAATAATTAGGATTGTCGCAGCCCACTCGTCCAGCAATCTCCGTTACAGTAAAATCTGTCTCCAGCAACAGTCGTTCTGCTTCATTTACGCGGCAAAGATTAACATAATCGATGAAGGTTCGGCCGGTGAGCTTCTTAAAGGTTTTGCAGAAATGGTATGGATTTAGATTAACGGATCTCGCGGCGCTTTCAATGGTCATTTTCTCATCAAAATGGTTCTCCATGTACTCCAGCAGTGGCTTAAAACGCTCACGATTGAAGGATTGACGTTCATTTGTTCTGCCAGACACTTGTTCAGGCAAAAAGGTACGGGAGAGCAATACAAAAAGCAGATGAAGTTGATTTTTGATGATCAGCTGAAATGCAGGACCTTTCTGATGCACTTCATCCACGATAGTGTTCAGAAGAGAGTAATAAGTAGAACAGGTTGAAACTAGTGCTGCTGGTTTAACTGGTAGCTGATATCGATTCTCCAAATAGGGAGCTACGAATTGTTCATGTTGAGGATCTTGCTTCCAATCTTTAAATAAAGAACTATGAAATACGACGGATATAAATCGGACATGATCATCCCGCAGACTATATCCAACATGCAAACCTCCAGAAGGAACAAACAAAACCTCTCCGGGATGCAGTTCGTAGGGCTTGCTGTCGATGTGGAAAATGGCGCTGCCTGCTTGCATGATAATGATTTCGAAATGCTCATGCCAGTGTAGAAAAAGGATGTTCTGGCCGATTTTCGCATGTCTGCATTCATTAAAAAACAATCGAAACGGATAGGTGTTTCCTTCTAATTGAGGGTATTCTTTAAGATCATTAGGATAGCTCAATATTTATTCAACTCCCACAATATACGACTATATAAACACAATATAATAAGAGTTTTAAGCTCAAATGCAGTATATACTCGGGTTATAGAACTTACTATAAACCAATATTGGAGTGGTACACAAGATGAAGGATACAATGCGTATAGGTACATTAGTTGGTGGCGGAGATGCTGTTAGAGTGATTCCGCAAATCGTAGGTCATGGCTTCGAATCTTTTAGCTTAACCTTCTGGCAGACTACAGGTGAAACAGATCTTGTGGAAACTGGTAAGCGTGTGCAAGAACTTGCGGCAAAACATGATTTTGTGATTTCATCGGTTGGCATCTTTGGCAATCCTTTGACGAATACGGGTGACAATTCCGATGCATTAGCGAGCTGGGAACGGCTTATTGATCATGCTCATGTATTTGGTACTGATATGGTATCAGGATTCACGGGACGACTACCAGGAGTGTCCATTGATGAATCGATTCCGAAGTTTGCCGAGGTATTTGGTGAGCTGACAAAAAGAGCAGCAGATCGCGGAGTAAGAATTGCTTTTGAGAACTGTTCCATGGATGGCAATTGGACTTCAGGGGACTGGAATATCGCTCATCATCCAATAGCCTGGGAAAAGATGTTTAACGCTGTCCCTGCCGACAATATGGGACTCGAATGGGAGCCTTGCCATCAGATGGTGCAGTTGATTGACCCGATTCCACAGCTGCGCAAATGGACAGATAAGATTTTCCATGTACACGGCAAGGATGCCACCATCGCTTGGGATATTGTAAAAGAATATGGAATCCACGGCCCGAAACCTTATGTATGGCACCGTACTCCGGGTTTTGGTGATACGAACTGGACAGATGTGATCTCCATTTTGCGTCAGGCTGGTTATAAAGGCACCATTGATATTGAAGGTTGGCATGATCCTGTCTATCGGGATGAACTGGAAATGATGGGTCAAGTACATGCCTTGAATCATTTAAAACAATGCCGCGGGGGCAGCTTTGTGCCTAATCCGCTTTAATAAGTCAGGGGGAGAAATATGACAGCACAGTATCGGGTAGTAGTTGCAGGTTGCGGAGGAATGGCTAATGCATGGATTGAATACGCTTTATTGCGTCCAGATACTAAGATCGTTGCTCTAGTAGATATAAGGTTGGAGTCAGCTGAGGCGATGGCCGCGAAGCATGGGATTTCATGTCTGACGTTTACGGATATTAAGCAGGCGATACAGGAGACCGCAGCAAATCTCGTCTTTGACGTTACTGTTCCCGGAAGTCATTTCAATATTTCTAGCACTGCATTGGAACTTGGATGTAATGTGTTTAGTGAGAAACCTTTAGCTGAGACTATGGAGGAATGTAATAAGATTGTTGAGATCTCGGAACGGACTGGAAACGCTCATGCGGTGATGCAGAACCGCCGTTATGATCCTCGTATTCGTTCTTTAAGAAAAATCATAGAATCAGGAACGATTGGTAGAACAGGATTTATCGGTGCAAGCTTTTTCCTTGGGGCTCATTTCGGGGGATTCCGTGATGTTATGAAAAGTCCGTTGCTGCTGGATATGGCGATTCATACCTTCGACCAGGCCCGGTTTATTAGTGGCGCGAACCCTGTGTCCGTATACTGTCAGGAGTTTAATCCTCCCGGTTCATGGTATGAGGGGAATGCTTCGGCAGTGTGCATTTTCGAGATGTCCGACGGTTCAATATTTACCTATCAGGGATCTTGGTGTGCAGAAGGTGCATCCACGTCATGGGAAGCTTCTTGGCGGGTTAACGGGGAGAAAGGAACCGCAATCTGGGATGGTCATGAGCTGCCATATGCTGAGGTAGTTACTGCAGGAGATCAGAGTGATAAGTTCATTCGTGACGTAAAGCGTGTAAATGGTGAAAACGTTGAGATGAGTAAAACATTCCATCAAGGGTGTTTGGATGAGATGTTCTTGTCATTAGCAGAGCAACGTCCTGCAGAGACGAATTGTAGAGATAATCGGTATAGTATGGCAATGGTGTTCGGAGCGCTGGAAAGTGCTGAATCTGGCCGGAAAATCGATCTAGTGGAGTTTTGAGATTGACTTCTGTTACTACAATCGCCAGCAAGGAGATCAAAATGAATATTAGAGCTTACCGAGAATCGGATCTTAGTCAAATTGTCTCATTGTTCTACGAAACAGTTCATTCCGTAAACAAACAAGACTACTCACAGGAACAGCTGGATGCTTGGGCACCTAAAGAGGAAGAGGCACTTAAGCTTAATACTTGGAGAGCTTCTTTACGTCAAAATATCACTTATGTAGCCGAAATTGATAATATTATTGTGGGCTTTTCTGATATGACAGCAGAAGGACATTTGGATCGATTATATGTTCACAAAGATTACCAAGGGCAAGGTGTAGCCTCTGCATTGGTGAATAAGTTTGAATTGAAAGCAAAAGAACAGGGTCTTTATGAAATGGATACCGAAGCAAGCATCACTGCTAAACCTTTTTTTGAACGATTGGGGTACCAGGTTATTGCGAAACAAAGTATAGAACGAAAAGGTGTTTTGTTGGTCAATTATAGGATGAACAAAAAAATAATGTAATTCAAAAAAAGCAGGTTGCTCATTAGAGCAGTCTGCTTTTTATGATAAGAAGGATATTCAAATTCACCCATCAATCAAGTTCATTAATGCTACAGTATCAAATCGATCCCCTTGCACTAACCATTTACCGTCCACATCAAAGAGAGTCAATATACCTTCCAAAGGTACACGTTTACTTTCTTTGTCATCCTTATCCAATAAAACAAGATCCACCGTATATTTTAACTCGACAATATCCTTTTTTTGTTCGGAAAGGTTGAATTTTAGGTTTTCCGGTTTTAAAGAAAGCTTTTGTGTATCAGCGATTTTAAATGGGATAGTTGTAATTCGGTTCGCTATAGCCTTTTCGGAAAAGTATTCTGTAAAATACGGTTTCATCTCTTCATTTCGCGCAAGAATGGATTCATCAGACATTAAATCCTCAGAAGCCTTGACGGTATATTCTATATTTTTATATTTCTCTGCGGCTTTAGTAGCATCATCTACTTCTGAACTACATCCCATAATTAACGCCAGGGATAATAATATCATGCTTAATATCAACGGTGATTTACGCATTAGTACACCCCCAATGTATTTGATCTTGCATTATTATACTTATATTACCATGTTGTGGTTTCATAATTTCAAGAAGAAAATGATTCAAATCCCTAAATATGGTATGGTGTAAATATGATCGTAAATTTGAGGAGATTAAACTAAAAAGTAGAATCGAAAGGATTATTAAAATGAACACAACCTTAAAATTTACTCACGGGAATAAAGTAGGACTGATTGCTTGTTCAGATGGTGTGAGAGTAGAAAACCTAGCAAAAGTAGAGGAATTAAAAAGAGTTTTGCATTCATTTGGACTCCATGTAGTGGTGGCTAATACTTTGTTTAGAAAAGAGGGTTATTTCAGCGGCAATCCCATGGAAAGAGCAGTGGAGCTGAATCAACTATTTAAAAATACTGAAATTAGCGCGATATTCGATATTTCAGGTGGGGATTCTGCCAATCAGATCTTAGAGTACATAGACTATGAAAGTATCCGAATGACCCCCAAACCCTTTTTTGGAATGAGTGATTTGTCAGTTATTTTGAACGCTTTATTTACGCAAAATAATTCGAAATCGTATCATTATCAGTTGATGAATTTAGTGTCTTCTGATGGGGCGGAGCAGCAAAGGGCTTTTTATCGAACATTCTTCGAGGGTCAAAACGATCTTTACGATTTCCGGTATCATTGGGTTCGTGGTAACCAGATGAGCGGGATAGTAATCGGGGGAAATATTCGCTGTTTTTTGAAGCTGGCAGGGACAAGCTATTTTCCGGATCCTTGTGACAAAATATTATTGTTGGAGAGTTTAAGTGGCAGAGCTAACAAAATAGTCTCCTTTTTTGCTCAGCTACAACAATTGAAATATTTTGATGCTTGTGCTGGATTGATTCTAGGCTCGTTTTCAGAACTTGAGAACTTTAATGAATTCCCGATAGTAGAAGAGTATGTGAAGGAAATTAGCCATTCCGCCTCCATTCCTATTATAAAGACAGCCGAGCTTGGGCATGGCAGTAACAGTAAGTGTATTGTTGTGGGTGATAAAATCACTTTGTAAAATTCTTTATCAAATTCCTCTTGCCAGAGAACTTGGAAATGGAGCATATTTATTGAAATCAGAGCGAGTACATAATACGTTTGTAAAGTAATTTAAAAAAGTGTTTTAAAGGAGGGGTATGATGTCTACACAAGATTATCTATCAAAAGAAGAATTGAAAGATGCGATTCATATTGCCTATCAGTCTCTTGATCATGAATTTGATGGCATTGAGCACTCCCAAAGAGACAATCGTATGGAAGGGGTTGATCGTACCCCAGCAGAAATCATTGCTTATCAATTGGGCTGGTTGAATCTTATTATGAAATGGGATAAGGATGAAAAAGCAGGGTTAACCGTTATTACACCTTCACCAGATTATAAATGGAATCAACTTGGCGGATTATATCAATCGTTTTATCATACATATGCTGCCTACTCATTAGATGAGTTAAGATCTTTATTTCAAGAGACAGAACATCAGTGGCAGAACTGGATTGATTCTTTAAGTGATGAAGAACTTTTTACGCAAGGCGTGCGGAAATGGACAGGAAACAATCCAAGATGGCCAATGGTCAAATGGATTCATATTAATTCAGTAGCACCGTTTAAGACTTTTCGTTCTAAGATTCGCAAATGGAAAAAGCTTAATGTAACTAAGGAAGTATAAAAGGACGGATGATTTTTGAAGAAAATATCTATTATTGTAAGTACATTTATATTTTTGATTGCATTAAGCTCGATTATATTTGTCGTAGTAAACAACTCTTCTAAACCTATTAAGAGTCCTGATAACATTGAACTAAAAGAGTTGGCGAATGGAAACAAAATACAAGTGGACTTCTCGGAGAAACCCACTATATTCGTGTTTTTCACCTCATGGTGTCCATATTGTAATGACGACGCTCCTAAGATTGTCTCATTGTATGAGAAATATAAAAATAGAGTGAACATATACGGAATCAATTTGCTTTATCAAGATGATCTTTCTGATGTAAAACAATACGTGGCGGATTACAACATTAAGTATCCCGTTCTCCTAGATGAGACAGGTGATCTCCATAAACAATTTGGTGAACAAGCTTTTCCTGCGTTGTTTTTTATAAACTCTGATGGCAAGGTCATGGATCAAATTATTGGCTCGACTGATTTTGACGCAATTGAGAGTTCGTTTAAGATTTTCATTAAAAACTATGATTAAGGAGGTTGAAATGAATACGATCCATTTAGAGGTTTTTGCAGCAAAAGATCAATCGGATGTAGATATATTTTGGGGACTTTTTAATAGTTACATTAATGAATTATCTCTCCACGTATCTATGGGCGATGATTTTGACCTGGATTACTTTTATTCAGACGAGTATAGAGAGATCATTGAAGAGCTAAGAACAAGAGATATAAATCCTTTAAATTTGTTTCTTATACATAAGGACGGTTCTGTGCTTGGATTTTTAATGTATGTTACTTATTTTGATGAGGGTGGAAAGTGTTTTTTAATGGAGTATTATATTGAACCTACGTATCGGAATTTAGGGTATGGTGAATTTGCCTATTCAATGGTCGAAAAACATGTTTATGCAGACGGTGCAAAGTATATCGAGTTAACCCCGACTAATGATGCAAATGAAAGGTTTTGGCGCAGTGTGGGGTATATGAAATCAACGGATATGGATGAGGATCATAAATACATTTATCGGAAATCACTTTGTATCTAAACCGTAAGGAGTTAATCCCTATGATCAAAAAAAGAAAGAAACTCATAATCATCACCGCATTTCTTTCATTTTTGCTTCTGATGCTGATTGTTGTCTATATGATAAATCCTCAACCTTTTATGTAGAACCAGATTTTTCAGAGGTCACAACAACGATACTTTTGAACGATATTGATCCAGACGGATTTAACGCGGATGTGATCGCCCATTCAGAAATTAATAGATGGTTTGGAATCTTTGTCAGGTTTAGTGGAGCTTATTGATGGATTAAATAA
This sequence comes from Paenibacillus sp. FSL H7-0918, assembly GCF_038007025.1. Lineage (NCBI taxonomy): Bacteria > Bacillati > Bacillota > Bacilli > Caryophanales > Paenibacillaceae > Paenibacillus > Paenibacillus sp. FSL H7-0918. The sequence continues at coordinate 760,982 of NZ_JBBOWJ010000003.1, read as the reverse complement.
TGGAAAAGATTTCAAAACAATCTATAAATCAATCGAATCCCAAAGCTAGGAGGTTGAGATGAAGAAATTCATTATTGTAATTCTAGCCATAATTGCTTTATTGCCATTACATGCGGTCTCCGCGGATTGGGCCGGTTCGTTTGTTGTTTATTCAGGTGACATCTACGAAATATCAGACGATGAACTCATCCCCTCCGAAGAAATCGATAAGAAGATAGGGCATGTAACTAAATATTCCGATGAGGAAGGCACGTACAGGGGAAATTTCTCGAATATTTATCCTAAAGGTACGCCCTACTACTCAATTATCAATACGGATCCAAAAGATTACATTGCTATTAAGACCCAAGAGGATATCTTTGTAAAAGCTTATAATAAAGGCCATTATCCCAATGATGAATTGGTTAAAAAAACGATTTGGATGTATTTCTTATTGGGGACATCGGTTATCGTCTTATTAATAATTTGGATAATGAAGCGGAAGAAAGCAGTGTTGTAGCTAGAACGGCGTGGTGGAAAATTCAAGTTCAAAGGGTGAATCTAGTGGAAGAAGCATCTAGTCTAATCAAAAAATTATCATGGCACACACGCGAAGAGGAAAAGGAAGATGCAATTAATAAGCTTCAATATATAAAGGATGAAGCTTTGCATTTATTAGTACAACCTATATCAAAAGACTATTGGGATGGAGCGGCTGAAACAGTCATACGTTTAGGATATCCACGTGTGAAAAGCATATTGCCGGGTTTGCTTGAATGGATACAAGATTTAAATTGGCCAGGTGCGGGGGAAATAGCTGATTTTTTACTTGAAATAGGGGATCCGATGATTCCATATGTTAAAGATGTACTAAATCAACACAGCGATGATCAAGAATGGGTGTATTGGATTTTCGAAAAATTAATTGATCATTGGAACACGAAACAAGTCCAACAGATACAAGCAGAATTAATTAAGATTTCACAGGAAAAAGCCAATGACCTATCGGCATTAAGAATCTTATTAACTCACGGTATATACGCAAAAGATGTGGTCTGTGAAATAATCCAGCACAAAAAAGATGTCCTTGTATTTGAACTCAAGGAACTTCATGATACTCATCTTGAAATTGATTGTGAAGCTCTTCATAAAGAATTCTTAAATCAGCAGCCTAATGTAATTAAACAGTTTTATGAGCACAATAAAGACCGTTTTTATATATGTAATGCGATATCTAACCGCCAAGAAGTTTTAAGAGAAATAGAAATTTTTACTGCTGAGTTTCTCACTTCGTGAAGTTATCAAGCTTTATTGAAATAAATTGAAAGGAGACTAACCAATGAACAACATAAAAGTACTTCATTATGATGCTTTTTCTCCTTATCCCAACAAAGGAAATCCAGCTGGTGTAGTATTAGATGCGGCTCATTTGAGCGAAAGTGACATGCAAGCGATAGCTCATAAGGTCGGTTTTAACGAAACAGTTTTTGTAGTCTCATCAGATGTAGCTGATTTAAGGCTTAAGTATTTTACGCCAGCCCATGAGATCAATCTTTGTGGACATGCTACAATGGCATCTTTATTTGCTTTAAAAACAAAGGGGATCCTTGGTGAGGCTGGCTCGATAAAGATCGAAACAAACGTGGGGGTGCTACCCATTCAATTCAGTATGGTAACTTCATGATTGAAATTGATTGTCTGGGAGAAATCTGTCCAGTACCAGTAATGATGTTAAAAAAACATCAAAAAGCCATTCAAAATGGCGAACAGGTGATGCTGGTTACTGATCATAGCTGCGCAAAAGTTTCCATCACGGATTACTGTCGTGGTTCAAATTTGAAATGTACCATCCAAGAAGTTATTAATGGGGTATGGGAGATTACGATTGAGATATAAGTTCAACACAATGTATCAATCAATGTCTTTTCTATATAACGAATTAATTGTTTCGTATCATTGTCACAACGCTGATTATGTTTTTTTACCATGTAGACATCGTTATTTACTTGGAACTGATCAATATGAATAATCTTGAGTTGTTTACTATACAACTCTTTTTTTATGCACATATAAGGCAGAAAGGCAACACCATGTCCTCTAATTGCAGCAAGCTTTACCGCCTCAAGGGAGTCCAGATTAAACAGTATGTTTAATTTAAGCTCACTCGCAGATATGTTATTTAAAGCCCTTTGCACACAATGAAGCTGTGAGGACCAGATTAACGGATATTTAGGGAGCTCATTCAGTGTGATTTTATCAGGACAAACGGTCGTACTGCTTGCCACTAGCATAACTTGATCAGAAAACACCATATTGGAGCTTAATTCAGATTTCGGGGAAGGTCCGGAAATAAAGCCAACATCACCTTCTTCAAGAAGCAAACGTTCTTCTACTAGTGACGATGCCCCTTCGTTTAGAGTGATATGGCAATTTGGAAAATGCTTTTTTACCTCATATAAGGTGCATGGCAGGGCATAATTACAGACTTCTGGAATCGCATAAATAGACAGCTCATGTTGTGTTGGCTGTAAATGATTGATCTCTGTGACCATATCATCATACAATTTACAGATTTGCTCCGCATACTTCTCTGCTATAATCCCTGCTTCTGTTAGGCTGGCCCCTTTATTACTTCTCACAAAAAGCTCAGAACCCAAGGTATTCTCCCAGGATTTCAACTGCTGACTCAGTGCGGATTGGGTGATATGAGATTTCTGAGCGGCTTTAGATATACTTTTTAACGAAGCAATATCTAAAAATAATTTAAGCGTTTCCATATTCATACTTATTCCTCCTGTTGCCCGCTGTTAGTGCAAACTATAGCATACTTGATTTCGCTCCATCTGTGCCATTAGTAACACTTATACAGCATAAAGAAAGCAGATAACCACAGCGCAAATAAGTATGTTACTATTTTCACATAGTCAATTACATAAAACGATGGAGGTGTTAGACTATGGGGCAAACCGTAAGTCCCGAAACGAAATCAATCCGAACCAGAGCTCCTAGAAAACCTAAAAAGAGTCAGTTGCCCATCGCGTTGCTGGTCACAGTTCTCATTATTGGGTTTGGTTTTTTCCTAGACCATTCCCACGATAAAATGGTTGTCTACCTGCTTTTCGGTATTTCGTTTGGCGTTATTTTGCAAAGATCACGTTTCTGTTTTACTGCATCACTTAGAGATCCATGTATTACAGGCAGCACATCGGTAACAAGAGCTGTACTGATAGCATTTTCTCTCGCTACGATCGGATTTACAGCCATAAAGTATCCAGCATTCCTGGAAGGTAAACCGATTCCTGGGATGGATAATGTGGGTCAAATCAGTTTTGCTTTGATAATTGGCGCAGTATTATTCGGAATTGGCATGGTTATTGCAGGGGGTTGCGCTTCGGGTACATTGATGCGTGTAGGTGAAGGATTCACGATGCAGATGTTGTCACTTGTGTTTTTTGTCATTGGGTCACTTTGGGGATCACATGATATGGGTTGGTGGAGAGCTAACGTTATAAAGGATGCACCCACTGTATTTTTACCAGACGTCTTTGGTTGGCTTGGAGCACTAGTTGTTCAGTTCCTGATCATTCTTCTGTTGTACATCGCTGCAGTTAAATGGCAAGAGAAAAAGATGGGAAGCGCAGATTAGTTTAAGTTATTACGTGAATATTTTCACTATTAGGAATTTTAAAAAATATAAAAGGTGGTTTTTAAGATGGCTGAATTTACACTTGATTGCCTGGGAGAAGCTTGTCCGGTACCGTTAATGAGAACAGAAAAGAAAATGACTGAACTAAATGTTGGAGACGTTCTAGTTGTTGCTATTGATCATAGCTGCGCAATGAAAAACGTACCAGAATGGGCGAGAAAACAGGGACATAATGTGGAAATCGAAGAGGTCGATGATGGCGAGTGGGAAGTTGTTATTGAGAAGGTAAAATAGGATCGCTAAGTAGGAAAGGACGGTGAATGAAACGGTGAACGAATTCTGGTTGAAGATATCGTCTAACCGCTTTTACAAGCAATTGCTCAAAGAACCGTTTACTTATGTAACTGGAGCTGTACTTCTCGCTGTGTTCGCTACAGCACATCTGGCTGTTTTCTCAAAAGGATGGGGAGTAACCAGCGCCTTCGCGGACTGGGGAGCTTGGGCGTATCGACTGGTAGGAGGAAATGTAGATAACTGGGCTTACTTTAGTACGGAGAAAGCTCAAAAAACATTATCTTCCGGATTTTTGAATGATGGTGGGTCTATTCGAAATGTAGGGATTATCTTAGGTGCATTAGCAGCGACATTGTTTGCTTCCGAGTTCAAGCTTAAGAAAATTAAGTCCAAAAAGCAGGTAGTGGCGGCTGTACTTGGTGGGTTGCTCATGGGGTACGGAGCTAGATTGGCTAATGGATGTAATATAGGTGCATTATTTACGGCTATAGCTTCTTTATCGCTTTCAGGCTGGATTTTTGGATTGTTCCTGCTGGTTGGTGCATTTATAGGCAGTAAATTATTGGCCAAATTCTTTATGTAAAAGTGAAATAGACTGAGCTTATAGTGCTGACGAGAGTCAGCCTATTTTATTGAAATCATAGTCTACACAGGAGGGTCAATTGAAATGGAAAAGAAGACAGAACAGTATGATGTCGTCATTATTGGTGGCGGGGCTGCTGGATTAACAGCAGGGATCTATTGTGGACGAGCAAAATTGAAGACACTTCTTTTGGAAAAATCGCTGGTAGGCGGTCTTGCGACTTATACTAATGAAATAGAAAATTATCCTGGTTTTCCTGAAGGAACGACCGGAACAGATCTTATGGGATTATTTCATAAACAAGCCAAAAAATTTGGTGTTGATTTCAAAATGACAGATGTCAAATCTGTCTCGGTAGCGGAAGAGATTAAAGTAGTGGAAACCTTTCGGGTTCGATATGAATGTAAAGTCATTATCATAGCCAGTGGAGGAAAACCAAGAATTACAGGTGCAGCTAATGAAGATATGTTCTTATATGATAAAGGGATTTCCTTTTGTGCAACCTGTGACGCTGCGGCAAATACGGGGAAAACAGTTATGGTCGTTGGCAGTGGTGATGCAGCTATTGAGGAAGGGATGTTTCTGACTAAGTTTGCAGATAAAGTGATCGTATCTGTCATGCATGATCATGGGAAAATGGATTGTAATGAAATTGCCAAAACGCAGGCACTAGAAAACCCTAAAATGGAATTCATGTGGAATACGGTGGTAAGTTCTTTCGAAGGTGAGGAACGTTTGAATTCCGTCGTCCTGAAAAATTTAAAATCTAATGAACTGCAAAGCGTTAAGGTCGATTCATGTTTCTTATTTATTGGATACACCCCGAACACAGAAGTTTTATCAGGGGTAGTAGACTTAAATCGTAATGGATATGTACTTATTAATGAGAAAATGGAAACGAATATACCTGGGGTCTTTGCAGCAGGAGATGTGTGCGATAAATTTCTAAAACAAGTTGCTACCGCTGTTGGCGATGGTGCCATTGCAGGGTATGGTGCAGAGAAGTATATCTCTGAATGTGAGGTGTATGAGCATCAAATTCTGAATCAAGGCAAAGCATCTGTTGTTTATTTATGGAATGCCACAGATCCATCCTGTCGGGAGTTATTGCCTTTAATTGAGGGATTTGAGCAATCCCATTCGGATGTCAGGGTCACAAAGGTAGATGTATATAAGTCACCCGGACTTGCTGCCAAGCTAGGGATAGATTCATTTCCTTCTATTGTTTATCTGGATAATGGGAAGGTCCAAAAAGTAATTTCTGAAAAGATAAATGAAGAAATACTGAGGACTCTTGCTAATTAAGGAGAAAGTCAAAGACACATGCAGATGTTATCTCTGCATGTGTCTTTTTTTAATCAAGCTTAAGGAATATGAGACGAGCTAATGCAAGAAAGTGTCAAAGTATCAATAATAGTTGTTTTGTCATATATTTTTGAAAGCGCTTAAACCTTATGATTATTTTATAAATGTTGCAACTATAGCGGAGGGAGAAAGGACATCAATTATCTGTACATATCTTCAAAATCATCACAAGGAGGATTCACTTATGGCGAACGCAAGCGTCGCACCAGACAAGAGATCCGGACCGAATCTCAACAAGCAACGAACTAGCGGGATCAGACGCTTTTTTAAGCAAATAGATCTACAGCTTATGGTATTGCCAGCACTTGTTCTAGTTTTTATTTTTGCCTATATCCCCATGTACGGGATTCTAATTGCATTCCAGGATTACAAGTTAGGGAATAGCTTTATTAGCAGTGACTGGGTTGGCTTAAAGCACTTTATTTACTTCTTTAATGCTCCTGAATTTGAAGTGGTTATGAAAAATACAATCATTATCAGCTTACTGAAGTTTTGTTTTGGGTTTCCTGCACCGATTATTTTGGCGTTAATGCTGAACGAAGTCCGTAAGATGTTCTTTAAACGGGTGATTCAGACCGTTACTTACTTGCCTCACTTCTTATCTTGGGTAGTTATCGGCTCAATGGTTACCTCGATGTTATCCGTAGATAACGGCAGTATAAATATGCTGCTTGAGAAATTGAAATTCATTGATGAACCGATCAACTTCCTTTCCATGACAGAATATTTCTGGGGCATTTTAGTTACAACCAATGTATGGAAAGAAATTGGATTTGCTTCAATCGTGTACTTAGCTGCCATTGCTGGTATTGACCCGCATTTATACGAAGCGGCTTCGATGGATGGTGCAAGTCGGTTTAAACAGATATATTTGATAACGTTGCCTTCAATTATGCCAGTTGTAATCATCTTTATGATTTTGGCAATCGGTAATCTGGTGAATGCAGGATTCGAAGATATTTTGATCCTAGCTTCCAATCCAGCTCTGCGAGAAGTGTCAGATTCAGTTGATGTATATGTTGTACGTGTCGGTATAGACAATTTCAGGTACTCCTATGCGACTGCTATCGGATTGTTCAAGGCCGTGATCAGCGTGACATTACTTACCTTTGCCAACTTCATTGCCAGAAGAGCAGGGAACAGCTTGTGGTAATGAATTACTCAATATAGGGGGACCAAACTATGAAACGTATTAATATAGGAGATCGAATATTTATAGGATTCATATATGTATTTTTGACCTTACTGGCATTTTCCGCTTTTTATCCATTTTGGAACTCACTTGTTATTTCCTTTAATGAGGGGATGGATACTTCGAAAGGTGGAGTTACTTTCTGGGTCCGTGAGTTCACGCTTGAGAATTATAAGATCGTTTTTGAAGATTCTCGTCTAATGGGTGGATTCGTCATTGCTACATTGCGGACAGTAATCGGTACAGTAACAGCGATACTGGCCACTTCGATATTCGCTTATGGAATGTCGAAGCGTGAACTGATGGGTCGCAAATACTACATGATTATGTGTATCATTACTATGTATTTCGGTGGGGGACTCATTCCGTCTTACATGCTTATCAGAAGTTTAGGTCTCTTCAACTCATTTTGGGTGTTTATAATTCCTGCACTGGTCAGCGTATGGAATATGATCATATTCCGGACCTTCTTTCAAGGCCTTCCACAAGGTTTAGAGGAGTCAGCAAAGATTGACGGTTGCGGATATTGGGGGACTTTTGTCCGCATCGTACTTCCTTTGTCGGGACCAGTTATAGCAACATTATCTTTGTTCACAGCAGTAAATCACTGGAATGAGTGGTTCGTAGCGAGTATTTACATTACGAAAGAGGAGTTAATGCCGATTCAGACCATCTTAAGACAGATATTGTTCTCTAATATTGCTTCAGAACAGCTGTCTAATGTAGATGCAAGCTCCATTGCTCATATTAACTCGGCAAAGAAAATAACCTCGAAGTCATTAACGATGGCTACGATCATGGTTGCAACCATTCCGATTGTATGTGTGTATCCATTCCTACAAAGATTCTTCGTTAAAGGGGTCTTGGTCGGATCATTGAAAGAGTAGGATGATAGAATGAGAATGGGTTTAGAGCGTATTGCTTTGAACATAGATTACAAATTGAAAGGGGAAAATACATTGAAGACTAAGAGAAAGATGCTTCTCGGTATGATGTCTACCTTGCTATTAACGACTTTGGTGGCGGGTTGTGGTGGCAACAATTCAAGCGCTCCGGCGGCAACTGCTGAACCAGAGAAAGAAGGAGGAACAGCGGTCAACACAGCAACTGAAGCACCTGCGGCTGATTTGTATGAATTAGGGAAAGAACCGCTTGAAGTCTCATTCTACGGAAATTACGGCTGGTATCAAATGCCGAAATGGGGCAAAGATGCTGCTTCTAAATGGATTTTAGATAATCTGAAGATCAATGTCACAGGAATTAGCTCTGGTGGTAATAACGCTCAAAAGCTGCAAACGATGATCGTTGGTAACGAGCTGCCGGATATTGTGTGGACCGAGAAAGGTGCTGACGTAGAACGTCTTCGCCAAGCGGATATGCTAGTTCCTTTGGATGAATATATTGATAAATATCCAAACTTTAAGAAATACTTAACAGCTGGACATTTGGAATTGCTTCGTTCCCCTGATGGGAAGATCTATCAGCTGCCGAATTATTATACAACTCAGCCAAACGGAAATGCCGGTTATGCTATTAATAAAAAGATTTACAAAGAGCTTGGTTCTCCTAAGCTAGAAACGACAGATGATTTGTATGCTTATTTAAATGCTGTTAAGGCGAAGTTCCCTGACGTTATTCCGTTCGAGACGGGTTTAGCGAGAGATGGTAACGGAATTGACCAGTTATTCTCCTCTTTTAAAGAGAGTAATCTGTCGTATACTAGAATATACGCCGTACCTGATGGCGACAAAATGGGTTCGATATACAAGGATGAAGGATTCCGTGAGTCAGTTGTATTTGCTGCTAAATTAATGCGTGAGAAGCTAATGACGCAGGATGCGAATACTCAAACAGAAGATCAAATTAGAGAGAAAGCGATGAATGGCAAGTTTGCTGTTATTGCGACTTTTGATCCAATGAAATTGCTCGCCACTGCTGATGAAGAGATGAAGAAGACGGATCCGGAAGCTGGATATATGTTTATTAAACCGATTTACAAAGCTGGTTTGGATCAAAGTAAGATTACTCCAGGAACGTATAATCAGTTAGGTTGGAACGTTGCTACAATCACTAAAAACGCTAAAAATCCAGAGGCTGTATTCGCTATGCTTGACTGGATGACAGGACCAGAAGGTTCTATGGTTCTTAACTGGGGACCTCCAGGACCAGAAGGGTATTGGGATGGATTTGAAGCAGATGGACTTACTCCTAAATTTAATAAAGATAAATATCTGAATGAGCCAGAAGCTCTGTCCGAAATTAACGGAAAAGCCGGTGACTTGGTATGGGTAGGTAATACTGTTTTCTTGGATAATACAAAGAAAATGATGTTGCAAACCCTTCCAGCTGACAAGATTGACTTTAGTAACCGTTGGCAGATGGAAGTAACTTGGGCTTCGCAAGGTGACTTTACGGAGTTCCTGAATTGGGATCCGGCTCCAGACAGTGAAGAAGGGATTATCAGACAAAGTGTCAGAGATATCTGGTTAACAGCAAGAGCAAAATCGATGTATGCGAAGACTGATGCAGAAGCATTAGCAATTCTTGATAAAGCACATGAAGATTCTATCAAGGTTGGCTATGAGAAATTCCTTGATTATGTAACAAAAGTATGGACAGAAAATAAGAAAGCTTTAGGTAAATAATAATTTGTAATACGAAGGTTTGCTATTTAGCAAGCCTTCGTTTTTACGTCCCATTTCTTGTACTCATTGTTTTATCAGCTGTTAGGGAAGAGAATGAATGGTATACTGAAAAAGATTGGTTAGTAGAATTCAGCTGGTTGGATTAAAACATTCAAAGGGGGATTGTGTTGATGTACAACGTATTATTAGTAGACGATGAGATGCTTGATCTTGAAGGCATGAGACAATTCATTCCTTGGAATGAACTGGGTATGCAGGTCGTGGAGGCAGCGAATAACGCGTTTACGGCATGCGATATTTTAGAACAGCATGTTATTGATATTATTGTTAGTGATGTGAATATGCCGAATATGTCGGGTCTAGAGCTGGCTCGGATTGCCATAGAGAAAAAAAACGATATACGTGTGATTTTTGTAAGCGGTTACCAGGATTTCAGCTATGTGAAACAGGCGCTTTCACTAAAAGCATATAGCTATGTCCTTAAGCCAATGGATGACAAGGAACTTATTGCTGCACTACAGAAAGTAAAGCAGGATTTAGATGATGAAAGTAAACGGCGTGACGTGGAAGAAGCTTATCAGCATATGATTCCTATGGCCAAAAATGATTTGTTGATTCGCTTATTTGAAGGGGAATGGGAGGGGGACACTCAAGCTGGAATGTTGAAGCTTATGAAGTCTTACGGTCTGGATAAGCTGGAGTGGCCTATACGTGTGGCGGTTTTGGAGCTGGATTATTTCAATTGGTTTCAAGAACAGGATAATCTAACTAAACATCTAATGTCCAAGGACTTTCTGTATGAAGTGAATACAATTGCTCAGAAGCACGGTATGCCACATTGCTATAAGGTATCGTCTTATCGAATCGCGTTGTTGATTAACGAACAGGAGATGGAGAAGTTTATTGAAGAAATTTATGAGTCAATTCGCACAAAATTTCCTGTCACTATGACCGTAGGTGTAGGGAAGCCTACATTTGCTATGGACCAGGTCCACACCTCCTATCGGCAAGCTATGGAAGCCGTTGACGGAAAGATGTTTCTCGGCAAGGGCAAACTAATTATGTATGAAACGGTTAGCAGCGAACCTGGAATGATTGATGCCCGTACGTTGGATGCCCGTATGGATACACTTTTTAAAGCGATGAAAGAATATGAGTTAGTCCTTATTTATGACGAGATCGATAAGCTGTTCAGATCCGTGAGTAGTTTAAGATCTAAATTCACGATTCATAATCTAGCCATGTATATTATATGGAAGCTGGATCAGCAGTTGAAAGAGGTTAGTGAGGATTTATTTGAAATCTTAGGTATGGAGTTACATAGTTTAGATATTTTGCTTCAATTCGATACGATCAGTGATATACGCTCTTGGCTTGTACTCAAAACGTTTGAGATATCCGAGTACCTACGCAGCAAAACAGAGTCAGTGAACAATAAACTGATTAGAGAAATTATGCAAATGATGAAGGATAAGATGAGCGAGAATTTTACGTTAAAGGATATTGCACAGCAGTTCTCTTTCTCACCCAACTATTTGGGATATCTATTTAAGGAGGAGACTGGGAAAACGTTCAGCGAAGTACTCATTCAGCTGCGAATGGAACAAGCCGGCAAGCTTTTGAAAGATCCGAAGTGTAAAATCTATGAAATCGCGAGCCAGGTAGGTTACCGTTATCTTCCTTACTTCAGCAGACAATTCAAAGAAGCCTATGGTATGACACCTATGGAATATCGTAAGCGGGAGAAGTGATGGGGGATGATGTTGCATGAAACAACCAAGAAGTAAACATAAGTATGTGCCGATAGGGTATAAATTAATGCTGACGTATATTTTTTTCATTATTATCCCAGTATCTGTGATAGGTTTTGTCTCTCACTCTATGTACAATGATTCATTACGCGAGCATACAAGTTCGAATATTAAAGGTACGTTGTTGCAAATTCGCGATAATATTGATTATAAAATGGGGGAAGTTACCCGGATATCAACGCAATTATATAGTGATTATGATTTCTATCGGAATCTGCGAAGCTATGAAGAAGGCTGGGAGAATTATGACCGGATGTCTATGAAGGTACTTCCAAAGCTGGACGTAGCTATTCAATCAACGGGTATGAGGATTGGGATGTCGCTATTTTTAAAGAATGAATCCATTCCTGAGATCTATTCGAATTCACTAGAGGGCTATCTGGATAATAGTAGCTTCTATCATCTTTACCATATGAACCGGATTGAAGGGAAATCCTGGTATTATGATTTTCCAACCGAGAAATATGCGGAGACTATGAAATGGTGGCAGATTGAGCGCGATGTAGAAAATAATCGTATCTCGTTGCTACGTAGATTAATAGATACATATGACCCTCTCGTACCTAAGGAGATTGGCTTCCTGCGGATTAATGTAGGCATTCCAGATCTGTTCAATAGTGTGAATTATACGAAGATAGGAAAAGGAAGTATTCTAATTTTAAAAAACGAGTTCGGAAGAACGATGTACCAATCGGGAGAACTACCAGAGCACTATTCCAACGAAGCCGAACTTAATAAGGATTACCTGACGATTAGTGAAACAGTTACAGTTTCTAACCAAGCTTGGCAATTAAACGCGCTAGTTCCAATTACGATTCTTGAACAGGATGCAGTGAAGGTACGACTGTTTATTATTTTGATGTGTCTTATTTGTTGTGTTGTCTTTAGTTTCGTCGGCATATTTATATCCCGATATTTTTCAATTCGGATTAATAAGTTCGTATATGTGCTGAATGCCTATCGGGAAGGTGATCTTCACAAGCGCATTTCCTATCGAGGCAAGGATGAATTCTCTCAGATTGCTACCGCATTAAATGATATGGGCGAAAATATCGATATGTTGATTAAAGAGGTATATTTGACGCAGCTCCAGAAGAAGGAAGCAGAGCTTGAAATTCTGCAATCACAAATCAATCCTCATTTTCTATATAATACGTTGTCATCTATTATTCAATTAGCCAAGTTTGGTCAAAATGAGAAGCTGCAGCAGATGGTGCTGGAATTAGCGAAGTTTTATCGCCTGACGCTTAATGAAGGACGTACCATGATTCCGGTCCCGACTGAAATTGAGCAGGCAAACGCTTATTTAGAAATTCAGAAAATTAAATACGGTGAACGTCTGGAAGTTATGTTTGATTTTGATACAGAAATCTGGCCTTATGAGACCATAAAGCTCATTCTACAACCCTTTATCGAGAACGTGCTGAAGCACGCCTGGTGTGGTGATCACATTCATTTACGCATTGTTGGGCGTAAAGAGGGCAATGATATTCTATTCCGTATCATTGATGATGGAATCGGCATGAGACAGGAACGTATTGATCAAATTTTTGATCCAAAGGGTCACACGAATACAGGTTATGGGGTCCGTAATGTGGATCAGCGAATTAAACTACAATATGGATCTGAGTACGGCGTAACCATTTTTAGCCGTGTTGGAATTGGCACTTCTGTTCAGATACTCATTCCTGCTAATAAGGGCAAGCGTGGCATTCGTTCGAATGTTGTACATGATGAAAAGGGGTCTTAAAGCTAGTTTTTCTAGCCTAAGACCCCTTTAACTTTAATTAGAATCCTTTATATTGAGGCTCTTCGGACTCCAATTCGGTTACCCTGTTCTCTACTTGAGTTACGATTTGTTGTGTTTGCTCGGCTGCGTTCGTGAACAAGGTTTTTGCACTCTCGTTTTGTGTTTCTAGTGCAAATTGTTCAAGACTGGCTTGAGCACCTTTTAAAGAAGATAAACATGTTTTAACTTGTGAGGCTACTGTCATTGAGTTTCTCTCCTCTGTGTTGGATTATTAGCATGACGAATGCTATTGTCCTCAAATGCTTCTAGCGTTATGCAGGAAAAAAATTCATACTTGTAGTAATAGATGATTTTCCATAAATAAGTAGTGAAATTCCGGATTGAATGCGGCTTTATTGACAAATAATGAGTGTTAGTAAACAAGCTTTGATTCAAAAAGGAGGGTATTTGTAATGCCGGAGTGGTTGGAGGTTGTAGTTCGAACGCTCTTTGCTGTGGTTGTACTTTTCTTTTTAACAAAATTACTGGGAAAGAGACAAGTATCGCAGCTCTCGTTCTTCGAGTATATTACGGGGATAACCGTCGGCAGCTTAGCCGCTTACATCTCTTTGGATACGGATAAGTTATGGCATTTAGGGCTCATTGCACTGATTGTATGGGTGGCTTGTTCTTTAGGGATCGAATACCTTCAGATGAAGAGTAAAAAAGCAAGAGACTTTATTGATTTCAAGTCCACCGTACTAATTAAGGACGGAAAAATACTCGAAGATCATATGAAAAAAGAACGTTTAACCACAGATGAACTGCTGGAGGAATTACGCAAAAAAGACGTTTTCAATATATCGGAAGTGGAATTTGCGATTATGGAATCTGATGGAGCCATAAATGTTTTACTCAAGAGTGAATATCAGCCGGTAACCCCTAAGCAATTGGGTATAAAGGTTGCCCCGGAGAAAGAGTCGCAAGTTGTCATTATGGATGGTAAAGTGCTCGACAAACCATTAGACACCCTAAACCTGACGCGAAGCTGGCTGGATGGAGCCCTTGAGAAAATGGGTTTTACGGTTGAGAATGTTTTTCTTGGACAAGTTGATTCTTATGGTGAGCTGACTGTCGATTTGTATGCCGATAACTTTAAAGTCCCACAGCCGCAGGATAAGCCTCAATTATATGCTTTGCTGAAAAAATGTGAAGCTGATTTAGAAATGTTCAGTTTATCAACAGATAATGAAAAAGCTAAAAAAATGTATGAGCAATGTTCGGAGCAATTGCAAGCTTCACTGAAGGTTTTGAAACCGTTAATTCAAAGCTAAGAATAAAGATAAAGGCACTCTCGAGTAAGATCGAGGGTGTTTTTTATATTAATTTAAATTAATGTAATAATATGGGCATAAAGTAGCTGTACAACTTCGAAATATTAATTATAGTTGAGATTAGGCTGGAGTTATAGATGACACAAGATTGGAGGAATGCCTTCGCTTTTTATTTACATCAGAAAACAAGGAGGAAGATGTTCACGTGAAACTAAAAAGAAGATTTTCATTCGGAATTATGGTTGCGCTTACAACTTCGCTGGTTCTAGGTAATTTGGCATGGAGTAACCCTACCGCTCAGGCAGCAAATATCTTCAGTAATGATTTTGAGAATGGAAATGCCGACAATTGGACGAGTACAACAGGAACTTGGTCTGTAGTTGAAGAAGGTGGCAATCATGTGTATTACCAATCCAGTCAAAACGAAGGACGTTCGTTCTCCGGTAGCAACACGTGGACAGATTACAGCGTTCAGGTTGATGTGAAGATTGATGATTTCAATGGGACTAATCGAACTTATGTGTGCGGGCGCTATGTTGACGGAAATAACTATTATGCTGCATCTCTGTCTAACAGTAATGGTGGGACGCTTGAAATACGAAAAAAAGTGAATGGTTCAAGTTCAACACTGGCTAGTAAAACTGATTTTCCTATAACTACAGGGACTGCCTATACAGTTAGGCTAGAGCTTAGTGGAGATTCGCTTAAAATGTATGTTAATGATGTTTTACAGATAAATGCACACGATAACATTTTGACAGCAGGAGGTATAGGACTTGTAGCTTATAAGACAGCAGCGAAGTTCGACAATATCAATGTCTCCGATATCACAACGGGCACTCCGACACCAACGCCTACTATAGCTCCAACAATTGCACCAACGGTAGCTCCTACGGCTACTCCAACAGCAAGTGCAACTCCCACTGCGACAGTAGCTCCAACCGTCACACCAACAGCAACACCAACAGCAACACCAACACCAGTTGCAGGCTCTATTTATGTAGCTCCAAATGGTCTGGACAGCAACGCAGGAACAATTGGTAGTCCAACCACACTGGCCTCAGCGATTACGAAGGTAGCCCCCGGGGAAACCATCTATATGCGTGGAGGGGTTTACACGTATTCTTCAACAATAATTGTTGGACAAGATAATAGCGGAAGCTCTAACTTACGAAAGAACATCGCTGCATATGGGACTGAGAAGCCTATATTGGATTTTTACGCCCAGCCATTTGACCCAGCTCAACGTGGTTTGCAGATATACGGTAACTACTGGAAGGTAAAAGGATTAGAGATAAGAGGCTCAGGAGACAATGGGATCTTTATTGGCGGGAACTATAACATTATTGAGAATGTTGAAACCCACCATAATCGGGATTCGGGACTGCAAATCAGCCGGTATGCTTCATCACTGACCAGCATGAGTCAATGGCCGAGCTATAATCAGATCATTGGAGTGTATTCTCATGATAATTATGATCCGGATAACGGGGAAGACGCTGATGGTTTTGCTGCTAAGCTGACCATAGGTCCTGGTAACGTATTCGATAAATGTATAGCTGCATGGAATACAGATGACGGCTGGGATCTTTACAGTAAATCAGAAACAGGCCCCATCGGAGTGGTGACGATCAAGAATAGTATCTCCTATAAGAACGGACAGACCTCAGATGGAAATTCAACGGCAAACAGTGATGGGAATGGATTCAAACTAGGTGGTGAAAAAATTGCAGTAAACCATATTGTGCTGAATAGCATAGCATTTCAAAATAAAAAACACGGATTCACTTACAATAGTAATCCAGGCTCCATTCAACTAACAAATAATACTTCTTGGAGTAACGGACAGAGTAACTTTGCTTTTGATGCCGGTACTCACCAATTTACGAACAACTTGTCTTTTGCTGGAGGATCGAGTGACAAAACAAGTGGAACCGATATTCTAAGTACTAATGTGTGGTGGAAAAGTAATGCAAGTACCAATGCCAAGGGTTTGGTGGCCAGTGCCGCTGATTTTGTAAGTCTTACACCTTCAGTGGTGCGAAATGCAGATGGTTCTTTTAGTCTGGGCAGTTTCCTCAAATTAACTGGGGGTAGCGATCTAACCGGATCTGGAACACCTAGCGGAACTAATATTGGTGCAACTTTTCCGTGATTTGAAAGCTAGGGGTTTGAGCTCCTTATTTAATTGACTCTGTAGGATTAGATAGGTCATTTTATTCGATATTTTGATGGGCATGAGTCCGGTACTATACCGGATTTGTGCCTATTTGGTTTGTTTTAAGTATAAACCTTCCATCACGTTGGCAAACTAAGCCAGATTAACAAGTCACAATTTTGGGGGTAGTCTGCAGATGTCTGGAATTATTGAAACAATAAAAGAACAACTGGAAGGATCTAGTGATGCAGTTTTTCAAAACATTCGCCTTCATGGGCATTCCTGTGACTTGATCTATATCCCATTCATCGTAAATTCCCTGAGTCTTCATAAAGATATTGCATTGCCGCTAAAAAATGAAGCAAATTCAGAGCACAAATGGCCGGATTTTTTAGAACGATTGGATCGAGGAGCTGTTTTTCCCATCCCGTATCTTAAGGAGTTTGACATAAACAAGGCTGTGGATTTGATTGTCGCTGGAAAAGTAGTGCTTTATTTTGAAGAGCTTCCTTATGTTTATTATTTTGAGATCACGCAATATCAGAAAAGATCGGTTACGGAATCACAAAATGAACTTGTGGTGATTGGACCACAGGAAGCATTTATTGAAGATATTGAAACAAATCTGTCCCTGCTCCGACACAAAATTAAACATCCGGATCTAAAGACTATTCATTATACGATTGGTAAATATACCAAAACTGATGTGTATGTTGTATATATTGAAGGACTTTATAAAAAAGAAGTTCTTGCTGAAATTGAAAAGCAACTAAATGAAATAGATATTGATGGCATATTGGGCATTAGTTATATATCGGAACAATTACGGAAGGGGAACTTGACACCATTTCCGGTATTTCAATATACAGAACGCCCCGACTCGGTGGCAGCTTCTTTAATGGAAGGCCGGATCGGAATATTACAGGATGGCACACCCACTGCAATGATTGCACCTACCTCTTTTTTTACAATGCTACAATCCTCTGAGGATTATTATCAAAGCTTCTATGCCGCAAGCTGGATTCGAATCGTTCGATTTGTGTTCTCCATCATATCGATGATTCTTCCATCGCTTTATGTTGCGATTACAACCTTTCATCCTCAGATCATTCCCTCAAACCTGTTAATTACGATAGCATCTGCCAGAGAGAACATTCCTTTCTCAGCATTGACTGAGGCTTTGATTATGGAGCTTACCTTCGAAGCCCTTAGAGAAGCTGGAACCCGAATACCAAAGCCTGTAGGCCAGACCGTTTCAATTATTGGCGGTATAGTCATCGGTCAGGCTGCGGTGCAAGCGGGAATTGTATCCGCTCCTATGGTTATTGTTGTTTCCATTACCGGTATTGCCACCTACATTATTCCCCATTATGAGCTCGGTCTGACTTTTCGCTTACTTCGTTTCCCTTTATTGATTATGGGGGGAACAATGGGTTTGCTCGGGGTATATATTACAGCTTTTTTGATTTACGGGCATTTAGCTAATCTTAGACCGTTAGGATCACCATATTTACAACCCGTTGCCCCTTTGGTGTTAGAAGATTGGAAGGACACATTATCTCGCTTTCCCTCTAACTATATGAAGAAACGCAGCAAACTTTATAGCAACAGGAATCTAAGGAGACAGAATCAAAAATGAGAACTCTAAAGATAGGAGTTGTTATACTTCTACTCCTAAATTTAACAGGCTGTTGGTCTTCAAAGGTGGAACTGGACGAATTAACCTTTGTGTACGGCTTATTTATAGATGTAGGCAAAGAAGCAGGCACCGTTGAAATTACGATTAACTCTCCTTTGCCCAATCGTCTAAACTCGGGAAGCCAGCCTTCAAGTGGTGGCGGTGATGGGAATAGTTATTCTACAGTTTCTAAGACCGCAGATACGATCGCAGACGCCATGTTACTAGTTCAGAAAGATCTGACACGTCAACTTAGTCTTTCCCAATTGAAAATAATTGTCTTAGGGAAAGCTTATGCAGAACAAGGGATTGGTGAACTCCTATTATGGATTAGAAGAGAGCCAAGTCTCCCCCTTGGAACCTATGTCATGGCTAGTCCCGGCAGTGCAAAAGAGATGAATACATTAACACCTATCTATGAACAATTGCCTTCTGATGTACTGAGGAGCTTTGGAACAGAAAAATACATGTTTTCGACTACAATTAAGGACTGCATATTCGCTGAGGCTTCGGGCGTTGGATTTGCTATAAATAATCTTTCATTTGGTAAAAAAGAAGAAACTACAAAAGAAGGTAAACCACAATATTGGGCAGGCATTCAAGGAGCTATGTTGTTTCAGAATGAGAAAATGAAGGGAATACTAAAGCTTAAAGAGGGGAGGGCATTGGCATGGGCCGCAGGCAAGCTTAAGCTGTCGGTTTATTCTGTTACCTGGGATGGTGGAGAAAGTGCAGCAAGTGAAAAAAGTAAAAATAACGGATAAGGGTCCAGTTTTTACAGTGAAATTAAAGGGAAAAGCTAGTGTGATTTATTTAAGGGATCCTAAGAAAAGAAATCTAGAAGAGATCAGTAATATCATTACAGAGAAACTAAGCGATAAAGTAACTGCTAATCTGACCGAAGCTATACATTTATCCCAAAAAGCAGGTGCGGATGTTCTACAGCTGGGCATGTTGCTGGAATGGAATGATCCGAAAATTTGGAAGCAATTAAGAGAACGTTGGGATAATTACTACGCTCATGAGGCAGATATTAAGGTGAAGACGGACTTTCGGATTGTGGATTTTGGAACAGCAAAATAAAGAACTGAGGAAGGAGAAGTTATGCGTACAACAAAGTGGCAGCTGTTCCGGTTTATCACCATTTTTTTTAGCTCACAAACCACCATTTTTTTGATACCAGCTATTATTGCTACTTCCTCTTATCAAGGCTGGATTGCATTAATCGTTGGCTCCTTATTAGGATTGATATTATTGTGGTTTACAATCTATGTTGGTAAGCTGCGACCTAATCAAGCTTGGGTTCACTTTGGAAAAGAGATCATTGGCAAATGGCCACATAAATTTATGATTCTGCTCCTACTATGCTGGTGTGTTTATTATGTTTCTTTCGATATAGAGAATTTCGTACTATTTTTCGGCTCGAATTATTTAAGAGGAACTCCACCTCTATTTATCCAGTGTGTCGTTGGTCTCGTAATCATGTACACGGCAAGTCTAGGATTTGCAACAATTACATATATGGCCGATGGATTATTTATTATTTTCTTTATTACCGTGATCATTTTATTTAATTTATTCCTTCCAAACGCGGACTTTAATATGGTACCTGCTTTCTTTCATTATCATGATCCTGGAATCGCCCTGAAAGATTCTATTGTGGTCATGTCATGGTTTGGAGAATGGATTGTCCTTTTGTTCATTGCACCTGATTTAAAAATTGAAGCGAAAATGATGAAAAGATTAGTATTTGCGCAGTTCTATGTTTCAATTACGGTCTTAATAGGATGGTTATTGACAATGATGAGTTTTGGTCCACATTTAGGCCAGCAACTCCAATATCCTTTTCTCGAGATGGTGCGTAGTTCGAAAGAAGATAATTTATTAGGTAATACAGACCCGCTTTTGATTGGAATATGGTCGTCTTCGATGTTTATTCACAGCGCTTTCCTTATCTATATAGCTTCAA
Source organism: Paenibacillus sp. FSL H7-0918 (assembly GCF_038007025.1). Taxonomy (NCBI): domain Bacteria; kingdom Bacillati; phylum Bacillota; class Bacilli; order Caryophanales; family Paenibacillaceae; genus Paenibacillus; species Paenibacillus sp. FSL H7-0918. The sequence goes on along the minus strand of NZ_JBBOWJ010000003.1, from coordinate 740,599 downwards.
AATGTGTAGCAAGTTTATTTAATACTAATAGTAAAAAAATTTACGTTCCCCTTTTAACACTGGTTTCAGTGACAATAGCATACTTATATTCACGCGACGTCGGCAGATATTACGAACACTACAATAGCTTTGCCATTGTGATCATTTGGCTAATCGTTGAAAGCATACCCATCTATTATGGGATTGTAGCCTTCTTTCGATATCGGCATAAGACTGCGAAATGAAAATCGAATGGAAGACGGGTGCTGTCTAATTATGGGCAGTGCCTTTTTTTGTGAATTATAAATCGGGTACGCTTTCTGTTATGATTAAAGCACTTATTACATAATTATCCTCAGATTGGATGGTGTATTCACATGAATCTTCAAGAAGTAGCTGAACTTATCAAATCTATTAGGGGCAATCTTGCCAAAGTCATTGTAGGAAAAGAGGAGGGAGTAGACCTGCTGCTGACCGCATTACTTGCGAATGGACATGTCTTGCTGGAAGATGTACCTGGTACGGGTAAAACCTTGCTGGCAAAGGTGCTTGCCAAATCATTGGATTGTTCATTTAAGCGCATACAATTTACGCCGGATTTATTGCCTTCCGATTTAAGCGGGATCAACTATTACAATCAGAAGACGGGAGAGTTTCAGTTCAGACCGGGTCCGGTATTTGCTAATATACTGCTGGCTGACGAAATTAATCGTGCAACACCTAGAACCCAATCCAGCCTACTGGAGTGTATGGAGGAACGGCAAATTACTATCGATGGGGTAACGCACGGATTAGAAGCACCGTTTCTTGTCATTGCTACTCAGAATCCGATAGACAACCAAGGGACCTTCCCACTGCCTGAGGCTCAATTAGATCGATTTTTGATGCGGATTACTACGGGTTATCCTACCTTTGATGAAGGGATACATATTTTGCAGCGTTTTCGTGAGAATAATCCGCTCGAAGAGTCTTTTCCTGTAGCAACGGCACAAGATATTCAAGCCGCACAGCGTTTAGCCGCATCGGTAAGTATCAGTGATGATTTATTAGGTTATATCGTACGGATAACGGAAGCTACCCGCAAATCTACGGCAGTAAAACTGGGTGCGAGTCCACGTGCCAGTGGCGCGTTGCTTAGATCAGCTCAGGGATATGCACTTATTCAAGGCAGATCCTATGTAACACCGGATGATATCAAAGCCGTGGCTGTTTCCGTGCTTGCACATCGTCTGCTGCTTCATCGGGGATTAGGCTCAAGAGAGGGACAAGCCGCGGATATTGTATTGCAAGTGCTTCGTGAAGTTGAGGTGCCTGCTGAACCCGTGACGTCCTTAAGAGGCGGAAAGGTGGAATGACCTATGGCTTTGCCTTGGTTCATTTTCATTACAGTGGCGTTGGTGTTACTTCTTGCTGACATTTATAAACGGAATGGTCTGAAAGCGCTTAGTTATTCTCGTTATTTTTCAAGTAAGACTGCTTATGAAGGAGAACGTATTGAGATGATCGAGGAGATCATTAATGCGAAGCTTCTTCCTTTGCCGTGGCTCCGATTGGAGTCTAGTATTGCGAGAGGTCTGGAATTTGGAAGTCAGGATAATCTTGGGATTAGTACAGGAGAAATCTCTCAGAATCATATTAGTTTATTCTATTTAAAATCTTATCGTCATATTAAAAGACGGCATCAAGTGACATGTGAGCGCCGTGGTTTATATCGTTTGGAATCCGTGACTATGACAACGGGAGATCCATTTGGTTTGACTCGAAAAAACAAAACATATCCACTCGAGTTAGAGTTGTTGATCTATCCCGTTCTGCTGAATCTAGACGAGCTTCCATTGCCCATTCATAGCTGGCTGGGTGAGCTTCCTGTGAAAAGATGGATCGTTGAAGACCCTTTTCTGACTGCTGGCATTCGTGAATATAGCTCAGGAGATTCTATGGGATTGGTAAACTGGAAGGCTACAGCACGTACTGGTGTTATGCAGGTTCATAAAAAAGATTACACGGCTGATTCCCGGCTCGTCATCTGTCTGAATATAGAGGACAGTGATTCCATGTGGAGAACGGTGACTGATGTGGAACGAATCGAGCAAGGAATAAGATATGCAGCGACTATAGCTGAATACGCAATGCAGCATGGAATTGAGACCGGATTAATCTGTAATGGCAGATTGGACGATGCTGGCGAAAGAGATCCAATTGAAGCAGAGCCGATGGCTCAGCTCGAAGATATGTTAGAGCTCCTGGCAAGGCTGAAGCTGGATAGAACACTTCCTATGAGTCGACTATTGGAATTGCAGGTTGAGAGTGGAATTAGTGACACAGATTTTCTAATCATAAGCTGCCATAGGGGAGCAGAATTGCAAAAGGCGACGGATCTCCTAATGCAGCAAGGCAATGGTGTGGAATGGCTGGATATTCCGGAACAAGGGAGAGAGAGCGCATGAAGCTTACGTTGTCTGGCTATGTAAGGGAAACAGTGAAACTCTGGTTGTGGTCTATTATTGAATTGTTGCTATTTCTACCGGTTTGGGTTCTATTTCAGATATATTTGTTGCCCCAACAAGATGAACAAATATGGTTGATTGCGCTGCCTATACTAGCTTTAGCAGGCATTCTTTTGCGCAATTTTTGCAATGTAAGATGGAAGCAATTACTTGCCGCCTTAATCCTCGGGGCATTATTAGGTGTGGCTTCAGGGAGTTTATCCATCGAAAGCCTTCCCTTAGGTGTGGCTGGAATTATATGTACATTCTTAGGGATGACGGTAGACTCTAGAAATAATAGATTCAGAATGTTTTGGATAGGTATAATAATCTATTTTGTGGCAACTATAGCGTTTCATAGAGTTCCTGAATTGGAGCCAAGTGTGCCGTTATTGACCTGGTGTGGCAGTCTGTATTTAATACTGACTTTACTTATTTCTAATAGCAGCTATATACGATACAGCGCACTTACTGAAGAGAATGAAACGCTGCCCAAAGGGATACAACGGAATAATCGTATATATGTCATTGTGATTGGAGTTATTGCAGCTGTACTAGCGGCAGGTGTCGGTAAAGCTATAGGATCATTGGTATGGAGACTCTTACGCTCATTTTTCAATTTTATTAATCAGTTATTTTCTGGCACAAAAGAACCAGAGCCTCCGCCAGCAGAATTGCCGCCAGCAACTCCGATGTTACCACCTGTTGGCGAGCAAAAGCGTGGCTGGCTAGCTATTATACTAGAATACGGGTTTTATATTTTGGCGGCGGTATTATTGGGGTTTGCAGCCTATTATGCACTTCGCTGGTTGTACAGAAATGCTGGAGAAAAGTGGCGGAAAGTCATAGATGCATTGTTATCGATGTTACGTAGGGAACATACCCCTAAGAATAATACAGCATATCTTGACGAGGAGAAAAGCGTCTTTACTTGGGAACAAACCGTTCGAGGGTTAAAGGATTTCTGGAGCTCTCGTCTTCCTTCAAAACATCGTAAGGATCGCTGGGATCAGATGAATGGCGAGCAGGAACGTGTCCGTTGGCTTTATCGGCGGTGGCTTAATATAAAGCGCGATAACGGTTATGAAATGAAAAGTTATCTTACGCCGCAGGAAACAAAAAGGGATGTTTTGCTATGGGGAGATCGTAGCAAGCATAAACGTAAGGGTGATGATGATTCTTTAGCAGCAGATCAATTGATTGAAATATATGAAAAAGTTAGATACGGAGAAGATGAGCCTGCCGCTTCTGATATTGCAGCTTTGAAAAATCAACTGAAATTATAGAATCATTTTCAGAATATATGCAAATTGGAACAAATAGGTTACAAAAGATCTGTAAGAGTTACAACATGGATACAATTGGATCTGTGCTAACCACTATAATAATTCTAGTAAAATACTCGTGGAGGGAAGTCAATGAGAAAGCATAGCAGTACATATGTTGTTTTACTCTTAAGCACCTTTGTCATAAGCCAGTTGACAGGGCATACCGCTTCGGCTGCTGCAGTTAGTTCTGTTCAGCCAAAATCGGCGGTAGCTGCTGCAACTGTAACAGCTCCTAGTAATCTGGGTTCCGTTTCTTTAGGAGCTAATATCAAAGCTACACTGGAAGATGTGAATATTTGGTCACAGCCTGGAGGCAATATTTTAACTTATACAATTAACTATTCGAATGGCAGCAACAAAAGTGCTAGCCTACTGTATTATTTTTCGAGAGTTATGACCTCTGGCGGCTCTGTTATTCCAGGGAATCCACTAAGTGCGGACGCTACTAAGAAAAAAGTGGGTTCTAACGAAAGCTTGCGCGTTACATATTATGTTAATGTTGGCCAGGTAAATTCGTTAAAAGGTATCAAGATTCCAATGTACGTTTGGGATTCCAAAACCAAGGGGTATCTCAAGCAAGTAGGAACTTTTAATATACCCGCCAACTATTCGCCAACCGCTGTAAACGGAAAAAATGTAAGCACTACAATGAATGACATTCCGGTTATTGCTAAAAGTGAATCCTTGGAGCTCTACAAATACAGCGGAAAGGTTTATGCCAAGGTGGGCATAAGCTTGACCAATAAAGGCAGCAAAGTATTAAGTGATCCTGGTTACGCAGCATATTTGGTCTCGGCAGGGGGAAGCTCGTATGAATTAGCCCTTGACCGTTCTCAGCTTAGTTATAAAATTCAGCCCCAAGAGAAAAAAACCATTTATTATCTTACAGAAATTCCTTCGTATATGAAGACGGAGAATATGAAACTGCAATTCACCCAAAAGGATGAGGCGCTGAAGCTGGAGATTGCCAAATCCTCGTACAAGCTGCCTGCGGCTACTACACCAAATCTGGTAGTTGGCAAAGGTGTAATCAAGAAAATTACCATCAATAACAATACGGTTGAAACCCAATTAAATAACGCAACCGTATACGCAGAGAACAATAAGGGATTCTGGACTTTTCAGCTGCGAGTGAAGAATACAGGAAAGACAGCCGTTACGTTACCTTCTTATGAACTTGCTGTCAAATCCTCAACGGGGACAACCTTTCCGATCAATTCTAAGGGCTTGAGCGGATTAACCATAAAACCGCTGGAGGAAAAAATCATCCCGCTTACCGCACAGGTACCCCTTGAGGTAGAACAGAATTCACTGCAATTGCAGATGATTGAGGCTGTTTCTGCTCCAGATAATAGTGAAACGGGAACTACTGGAGAAGGTGTAGCAACTGGAAGCACTGGTGGAACCAATGTCGCTACGAGCAACACAGCTAAACTAACGGTTCCGGTTGCTTACTTTACGATCTCCTATACCTTGCGTCCTGAGATACAGAAAGGTATGGAATATAGAGCAACAAATGAATATGGGACGTTTACTTATAGTTTAGTTTCCTTGCAGCGTTTTCCATGGAAAGACGATGATATCGTTGTTGCCAGATTAAATATTACGAATACCCAATCGGTTGCCTTGTCTCTGCCGGAATTAAAGGGAGCTGTTCAGGTAGACAATGAGGACATGTCATCTTCAACGGAATTGTTTATGGATAAGGAAACTTCAACGATTGGGCCCGGTAAAAACGCTGAAATCTATGTGTTTGCCAAAATTCCTTATACACAAGAGTTCGATAAATTAAAATTAAATCTTTATTCTATGGTAAAAGAAGAGAAAAGCTCGTTCCTGTCAGTTACTACGAACAGCATGATGAACGCTGTAGCTTCTATTGAAACTGGAGGAAGTTATGTTATCTCTGGTAAAGGCAAGAACGCAAAAGTGCAAGAGAACAAAACCATTATTTATGAAGGACTTAACTCCAATCTCGTATACACAGAGCTGCTTCTGAGCAGTGAAGAGAAAAGACAAAGCAAAATGGCTCGCCTCCAAGCTTATTACAAAACGGGAGATGGTCAGCTATTCGAAGCTACAGCCAATCAGCCGGATACGTCTGCTACTCCAGGCGGTAAGCAATTAATAACCTTTTGGGCTAAGGTTCCGAAGGCTGTTAATGCTTCTGATGTAAGCCTGTTCCTTGGGCCAGGGATTACTGGGAATAAGCTGACGGAACCCGGTCAGGAATCCACTGGATTTATTAATATGGCTTCACTGTCATTAAATCCGGTCATCACACCACCAGAGAAGAACTTGACGAAGGTGGCTATTTATCCGTATACCATGTCCGTTCTAAGTTCGGAAGGGCGCTCACTACAAGGCAGTGACTCTATAAATATAGTTATGAATTACAATCTTCTTCGTGACAGCAGCTATGATATGGGAACCTTCACGCATAAGCTGGTCCTCAAAATGACGGATCCATATGGTCTATCTCAGGAACGAAGCTTGAACATTGGCACCGATATTCTTGAAGGGACCAACAACTCGTATACAGCAAGCTTTAGCAATAATATGTATAAGAATTTGTCAGGAGGAACCTACCGGATCACGCTGTACGATGAATTCCAAGGCGAACGGATCGAGCTGGCTAGTCAAGCTTATAACATCAAGATTGATAGAGCAGTTGTAACTGAGAAATAGCATTTCATATCTATTATTGTACGAAGAGGAGCAGCTCCAATGTTGCGAGTGGAAAATGTAACGCATTCTTATAAAAACGGTAATGAAACTACAGCAGTGCTTCATCAAATTGACTTTTCTGTGAAAGAGGGGGAGATGGTAGCACTGCTGGGGAGCTCGGGTTCCGGTAAGTCAACGATGCTCAATCTGATGGCAGGACTAATGAAACCTACGGAAGGCCATATTTATATTGCCGATCAAGATATCGTGAAGATGAGTGAGAATAAGCTATCGGAATTTCGCAGAAAAAATATCGGGTTTATCTTTCAAGCTTATGAGCTGATTACTAGCATGACAGTCCGTGAAAATGTAGAGCTGCCGCTGGTTTTTCAATCCGTTGCACCCTCTATACGTAAACAAAAAGCTTTAGAATTGTTGGAAGGAGTCGGCATTCCTGATAAAGCCGACTTGTTCCCTTCCCAGCTGTCTGGCGGACAGCAGCAGCGTGTTAGTATTGCACGCTCCTTGATTACGGAACCATCTGTTATCTTTGCAGATGAACCAACCGGAAACCTAGATTCGAAGACAGAAGAAGAAATTATCAATATCCTGCTTAACCTGAACAAGAAGATGAAGACTACCTTCATAGTTGTAACTCACGAGCTAAAAGTCGCGGAGCAAATGCAGCGGATATTCACGCTTCGGGACGGATATATGATTACTGAAAACCAAACTTCTTCGAATACTGAACTCGAAGGGGGTATACTCATTGAGGATTAGTGATATTTCCCGCTTGGCTTGGGAACAGGTCAAACGGCGGAAAGTTGTCACAGGTCTTTGTATGGCTGGCATATCCATTGGATGTGCTGCAATCATAGTTGCATTAAGTATAGGAGACTCCGCACAGAGCTACACGGAGCGGGAAATCAACCGCAATTTCAAAATGGATGAAATTACGGTGTCTCCCAACGGAGGTATACCCTCCCAAGGAGGAGGCAGCGGTGGCAGCGGATCGTCTGCGGCCAATGAAAAGCTTGATCCCGGCAGGCTGACAGCACAAAAGCTGGAGATTATTAAAGGCTTGCGGCATGTAACTGCAGCAGCTCCCTTTCAAGAGCTAGGGTACATACAGATGTTGACTATCGATAATAAAATAACAGATGTACAGCTTATTGGAACGGATCTACGCTTGTTAACGAAATATGATAAGAAATTCAAACAAGGCGGAGCTTCTGATTTGGTAGGAATGGCTGTACTGAACTATGGTGCAACCGTTGGACTGATTGATAACGAAACTCGGCAGCGTCTTTTTGAACAACTGAGTACAGATCCATATAACAATAAGTTGATGGAACAGTACAACAGCTTAAGCATGCTTCCAACAGATATGTACAAGCAACAGGTTCAATTACAGTCTTTTGATCCCGCCTCTCAAACCGGAGGGATGTTAGTTAGCTCACCGATTCAAGTGGTGGGAATCCTCGACAACCCGAGTGGAACGAGCGAGGATATGGCTATGTACGACAAGAAGATCTATGTGTCACTAGAGACTGGCGAGCGGCTTGTAGAACAAATGAAGCTATCGAGTGGAACCGCTGGGCAAAAGGGTGTCTATAACTCAGCGATTGTAAAGGTAGACAGCACTGAGAATATCGTGGAACTAGAGAAGCTTATTCAGAAACTTACCTTAACAACAAGCACAAATTTGTATCAAAAAGAGGCACTCGCTGATACCTTCAGCATGGTCAAGAAAGCAGCTCTCGGTATAGGTGTATTTATTCTGATTATTGCTTCGATCTCCATTATCGTTGCGATGACTATGTCCACTCATCAACGACGACGGCAGATCGGTATTATGAAAGTGTTAGGCGCCAATATGGGCCAGATCCGCAATATGTTCATTACAGAAGCGGCATTGCTCGGGATGTTGGGCGGATTGCTCGGCATAGCCTTTTCATACTTGATTGTATTAGGAATTAATAAGCTCATCGGTAACTCTTCAGGAATGGGTGGAGGCGAGCCTTTGGTGATTTATATTCCTCTGATGACTCTTCCGGTTGGGATCGCATTTGCGGTAATGACAGGGGTATTATCGGGTATTTATCCGGCGATCAGTGCATCCAGAACGAATGCACTCACGGCGATTAAACGGGATTAGCTATTTTTAAGTTGAAAGGAAGCCAAAGTGATGAAGAGGAGAATCAAGTGGATTGTATTGGTACTGATTATAATTGCAGCAGGTTATTTTCTATATAGTAAGATGTATAAGCCTGAAGCGCAGTTAGAGCCTGTTGAACCCCCACAAGCCATAACTTTTGAGGTCACACAGGAGACCATTACCAATTCCATACAGGTTAAAGGTAATTCTAATTATGAGAAAGAAACGCTTGTTTATGCTCCATATGCTTCAAAGGTGACAAAGTGGAAGGTTGAGAACGGTGGACAGGTCAAAAAAGGTGATTTACTGTTTACTCTCGATCAGGAAGCCTTGAAGAATGAGATTGCTACACAAGAGGCGACCATCCGTAAAGCAAAGCTGGAAGCAGAGCTGAATGCATTTGTGAGCCAGCAAGACGAGGAGAATGCAGCCCTTGGTGCGACTGAAGCAGAACGCATTAAAGCACTCACAGCCCAAGAAGCAACACGGCTAGGGGACGAGCTTAATCAGGTCAATGCCGAAATACAAGCACGCGAATTAACAGAGAAAAAAGCCAAACTCAAAACAGCACTTTATTATGCTCCGGCAACCGGCATTTTCTTATTTGACAGTGCAAGCGAAATTCCGCAAACAGTGACAGATAATCAATATATTGGAAAAATAGTAGATATGAACAAGCTAGAATTCATTGCTCTTGTAGGTGAACAAGACGTCTTCCGTATAAAGACAGGTATGAAGGTTGACGTAAAAATGACAGCTATAAAAGATTTGAAGTTATCTGGAGAAGTTACGAAGGTGGCGAAATTTGCAAAGACAGCTTCAGGTCAGAATGCTACTGCCAGTTCGGTTCCTCAATTCGAAGTGGTTATCACGCTGCAGCCTGACGAGCATTTGATCGGTGGCTTAAGCTTAAACGGAGAAATTGAAACAGTTCGCAAAGAAAATGCCACCGTTGTATCCAGCATAGCTGTAATGCATGAAGGAGACCTCTCCTACGTTATGCTGGATAAAGGGGACGGGCAATATGAACGAAAAGACATCGAAGTGGGTCTGGAAACTACGGACAAAACAGAGGTTCTCTCTGGGTTGAAGGTTGGAGATGTTGTTGTTCTTCAGTAACAATGACTAACGCTTAGATTTACTTCTCAATCGTTTGACGCCAAACGTTAATATCTTTATTAAGATCGGTAAGATCAGGAACCGGGATTTGCTCATCGGAAAGGTTATATTTGGCTTTTAAGGCTAAGATCCGATAGACGCTTTCATCAATCCGTGTTTCTTGAATCTTACCGTTTTTTACGTTTTGCAGGAGGGAGTCCATGACCCGTTTTTCATTATCATAGCCGTGAGCGACAAGGAGAATATCACTACCTGCATTCACAGTATCTACTGCTGCTGTAGTCAGATCGTAGTTCTTCATAATGGCTCCCATGGTTAGATCGTCTGTAATTACGATTCCTTGGTAGCCCATTTCATCTCGAAGCTGTTCACCAATAATGGTACGCGATAAGGATGCGGGTTTGTCTGGATCTAATTTTGGAAACAAAATATGAGCGACCATTACGGCGTCCGTCCCCTCTTTAATGGCTGCTTGGAAGGGGAGCCATTCTAAGTCGGCTAGCTGACCGGCTGTTTTGTTCACAATCGGCAGATCCAGATGGGAGTCGACAGAAGTATCTCCGTGTCCTGGGAAATGCTTGACAACAGGAACGACGCCTTCGCTCTCAATTCCCTTCATTTCGGCAATCCCTAGTTGAATGACTTGGCCAGCAGCATTGCCGAACGACCGGTCTCCGATGACTGGATTGTCTGGATTGCTATTGATATCGAGAACGGGAGCAAAGTTCATATTAAATCCGGCTGAACGTACTTCTCTTGCGAGCAGCTTTCCCATTTTCTCGGCAGCAGCAGCGTCATTACTTGCACCCACTGTTCCGTTAGAAGGGAATGTAGCATATTCTTTAGGCATCCGGCTGACTTTTCCACCCTCCTGATCAACACTCATGAATAGTGGGGCAGGGTTACCAGTGTTACTCTTTTTCATAGAATTGATAAGACTGATCATCCCTTTCAGGCTTTTAATATTGTCCTTATAGAGGATGATTCCACCTATTTTGTCTTCGGTAATCATCTTTTTAGCTTGCTCATCAAGGACAGTTCCATCAATTCCAACTAGGAGCATTTGTCCGATTTTTTCTTCCAAAGTCATCTCAGCAACCTGAAGAGCAATTGGATCGCTGACTGCTGAGGGGGTGGGAGCCAAGCTGGTGGTTGGTGCAGGTGTGGATTGGGAGGTCGGTGAATCGGTAGCTTCGGACTGTGAATTACTGCTGCTATTAGAACAGCCAGCAATGAGGAACAGTGACACCATAGCTGCAATAATGAAGAGTGTACCGGAAATCTTAGGCTTTAGGCTGTGACGGGTGAATCTAATCATCTGAATAGTCGTCCTTTCGTTAGCTAAATTAGATATTGGGAGAGGAATCCTTGCTGACTTAGAAGCACGGTGATAAGATAAACTTAAATATTTACATATTAAATTTGAATAATGAGGTGACGGTCCAATGAAAGATGGATTAGTACAAGCACTTAATGAACAGATGAATTTCGAGTTTTATTCCGCTCATGTTTATCTAGCGATGGCTGCTTATTGTTCCGGCGAAAGTCTGGATGGATTTGCAAACTTTTTTCTAATTCAAGCCGAAGAAGAACGGTTCCATGCCATGAAGATTTATAAATTCCTTAACGACCGGGATAACCGTGCTACGCTAGAAGCACTGCCAGAGCCGAAGAACGAATATAACTCGATGTTAGATGCTTTTGAACATGCCTTCGCGCATGAACAGCAGAACACTAAACGATTCTATCATTTGGCTGACCTTGCTCTGGATGAGCGTGAACATGCGACGATTTATTTCTTGAAATGGTTTATAGACGAGCAAGTAGAAGAAGAAGCACTTTTTAGCAACATCATCAGTAAACTGAAACGAATTGAAAAAGATAGCAACGCCTTCTACATGCTGGATGCCGAGTTTGCTGCACGTACTTTTACAGCTCCGGCTGAATAAGTTATTGAAGCCTAAAAGCCTGAGAAATCAGGCTTTTTTATTTTATAGATGTAGGAAGTTTAATCGCGAGCAGCTTATTATCCGTCCGAATCATCAGCATCCCTCCAGTTTTAAGGGAAGGGGCAAAGTTACGAGAGCCTGTGTTCACAGTGAAAATAGGCTTTAGAGTTAACATGTCATAAGCGTGAAATAGGCCATCAGATTGTCCACTATAAACCACGTTTCCGAACAGATCCGTCTGTACCACTGGATTCTCTCCAATATTGAGGTCGACAAGCTGGCCGGTTCCTAGCTTAAGTGCGGATAAAGTACCTTTATCTTGATTTTGAAATAACATTCTTTGTTGATAAACTTGGTTCAATGGAGAGTCTTTTTCTTTAACCATCGAGGTCCAGGTTTGCACCGGTTTACCCTCTGCAGAATAATTCCAGAAATCATATTTCACAAACTTACTGCCCTGAAAGATATAAAAGTCCTTTCCATCCAAAAACGCGTTTCCATTCATCCCATTATAACTGTACACACCATCTTTATTCTCGGTATCTGTCCATTTATATAAACGTTCTCCTTTTAATTCACCTGTCTTTATGTTGAACACGGATACTTTGACTTTTCGATTTACCGGGTCATCATCCATCATAAATGTATTCGTGATAGAGTAGAGGAGCCCATCCTTCACTGCTAACGGCATCCACTGCCGGGTCTGGTCCCATAGTTTTTTTCCTGTCAGACTGTCATAAGCGGCGAGTCCAGCAGTTGTTAAGGCCCCTTGAGACAGATAGCTGCGAATAACGACCCCATCTGATTCCATGACCTCTGATAAGCCTGTAAAGTTATTGCTTTTCTCTACAGCCTTCCATTTGATCTTTCCGGTTACGGCGTCAACTGCTGCTAATTGTTCCTCTTGAGTAACATAAATAGTAGATCCTAAACGCTGTATATTTGTAGCTTTGGGGAGTGTTATGGAAGCCGACCATGCTTTTTTACCTGCCTCATTAACGGCATATAGGGAGCCGCTTTGGGTTAGACCGTAGATAAATCCATTGCTGTACGTGAATAGCGGCGCTAATCCACTTCCGAACTCCCATATTTTTTTGCCTGTTGCCGCATTCATTGCGGTTAATTTTTCATTGCGCTGCAACGCAAAGATCTTCCCGTTTTCCGCGAGTGCTGTAATGTCCTGTCCGGTGATTCTGTCTTTTTTTAAAATGGCGAGTTGTGCTGACCAAACAGGTTTTAGGATCGGGGCTGTGACTTCACTGTAATAAGTGTTACTTAGGCTTACAATTGCTTTTTCTGCAGAAATGACTGACATTGATCCACTGTTTGTTATTGGAATTAAAATACTCCCTATAGCTAAACATGTAACAATTTTCTTCGGCAAAGACTGAATCATCACTCCACGCTCCTTTGAATTAGTCATTACTATAATTAGACAATAAAAATAGCAAAAAGTTACTATTCCAGAAGAATGGAAGCAAAGTTGAACGGGGGCAAACTATGTTGCGTCCTGCAAAACAGTTACGACCTTGCAACTCTATTTGACAGAGGGAACTATTGCGCCCCGTAGCAACACTGTTTCTCTAGACCCACCCGATTCTCAAAGTGTAGTATAGAACAATACTATTCTTTGGGGGTTCTTTTTTTGGAAACTTATAACGACATTAAACAAGGCGAAAAAGGAGCTTGGCTAAGCATCGTTGCTTATATCTTTTTATCAGCTATTAAGCTGTTCATAGGTACGGTCTCAGGATCTCAAGCGTTGCTTGCAGATGGATTGAATAACAGTACAGATATTATTGCTTCTATCGCGGTACTAATTGGCCTGAAGATTTCCAGAAGACCGCCGGATTCGAACCACAGCTACGGGCATTTTAGAGCGGAGACCGTGGCTTCATTAATTGCTTCATTCATTATGATTGCGGTAGGGCTTCAAGTTTTGTACCAAGCTGTGAACAAATTTATTCAACCAGCACTGGAAAGTCCTGATCTCATAGCGGCGTGGACGGCAGTGGGCTGTGCTGTAGTTATGATGGCTGTCTATATGTATAATATTAGGCTGGCCCGTGCCATTAACAGTAACGCAATGCGGGCAGTAGCACTGGATAATCGATCAGATGCTATAGTTAGCGTGGGCGCTTTTATCGGAATTGTGGCTTCCTCCTTGGGCGTTCCTTGGCTTGACCCGCTTACAGCCATCATTGTCGGACTAATCATCTGTAAGACGGCATGGGATATCTTTAGCAAAGCTACGCATGATCTGACGGACGGATTTGATGCGGAAGAGCTTGAACATATGAAAGAAACTGTGGCAGAAATTGATGGTGTACAATCCATAAAAGATATCAAAGCCCGTATCCATGGGAATAACGTATTAGTAGACACAACTGTGCTAGTGGATTCTCAGCTAAGTGTAGTGCAGAGTCATGATATTACGGAAGAAATTGAAGAACAGTTAAAAGACCGGCACCAAGTTTCCAATGTACTTGTACATATCGAACCCGTGATGAAGTAGATATTTATCAGTAGGTGCCATATGTACAGCTAATGGTTGAATATAAGCACCTGTGATGTTGTTAATAGTTCTTTTGTGGAGAAAGGTGGAAAATAAAATTAAAATGTAATTTTCAAGAAACGGAATGGTGATTTCATGATCGCTTGGAAAGATTCATATGATATCGGTGTAGAAAAAATTGACTGCCAGCACAGACAGTTGTTAGCGAAATTGAACGAATTCTTTGAAGCATGCAGTAATCAGCAAGGGAAAGAAAAGATTGAGGAAACACTGAAATTCTTAAAAGAATACACGATTGAACATTTCAGTAATGAAGAGCAGCTGATGGAGGAGATCAACTTCCCTGAACTAGCTGAACATCGTCAGACGCATGCTGATTTCGTGAAGGCAGTTCTCGAATTGGAAGAAACGGTCAAAACAAAGGGAGTATCCGTACTCTCAACCATCAAGCTTAATCGAACGTTAACAGACTGGCTGATAAATCACATCAATAAATGCGATAAGCTGATTGGTCAATGTATGGCCACACGTGATAAAGCGATATAAGATAAACCTCCAAAGAAGATGCCGATGGGCATTTTCTTTTTTTAGTTCCGATGTTTTCCGAACACCGCATTGCAGTTTATACTGGGTTAACGGTTTGTGTTATGATTTGAGATAAGAAGTAGAGAAGTAGTTAGGTAAAGGGGAGAGAAACGATGAAAACATTACGAATGTTAGCTTCAGGATTTGCTATGCTGCTCATTCTGGGTCTTGTTAATTTCTACATTGGCTATCACGGCTGGTTACTTATTCATGAATGGTTTTCAGGTGTTTCGTCAGCAGTATTCTGGACATTATTTATGCTGATCGCTTTTGCGTATGTCATTGGAATGATCCCATGGCCAAAATCGGTTAAACCGATCGCCAGATTCTTTAAAGTGATTGGATCGTATTATTTAGCGTGTATGGAATTTGCAATCATTATGTTACCTTTGGCAGACCTATTATATGTGATACTGGGATGGTCAGGAATCAATCGTACCTATTACATTGCAGAAGCGGGCGGGACAATTCTGATATTACTGGCAGTCTTTCTGGTCTGGGGTTCAATCAACGCCTGGAGTACCGTGATCCGCACACATTCCATACCTATTGATAAATCTATTGGCACCAGCACGCCATTAACGATCGCGGTTGCTTCAGACCTGCACTTAGGGAATATCGTGGGCAATCGTCATCTCAAAAAAATGGTGGCACAAATGAACGCGATGCAACCCGATGTGATTTTGCTGGCTGGAGATGTCTTGGATGACAGCATTGAACCTTTTATCCGCAATAGTATGAGTGAACAGATTAAACAGTTAAAAGCTCGTTATGGTGTCTACGCAGTACTGGGCAATCACGAATATTATGGTGGATCAATTAAGGAATATACCGATTTGATGAGTAGTATTGGGATCAAGGTCCTGCAAGATGAGGTTGAAGAAGTCGCAGGAACGTATATTGTAGGCCGAAAAGACAAGACAGCCGAGACGATGGAAGCTGGTGGCAGACAAAGTGTAAGCACCTTGCTCGAAGGACTTGATCTTACACGTCCTGTGATTATGATGGATCATCAGCCTACAGGCTTCGACGTAGCCGCTCAAGCTGGGGTAGACGTTCTACTCTCGGGTCATACACACCGAGGACAGATTGCTCCTAATCACTGGATCACTAAACGTTTGTTCGAGCTGGACTGGGGATATCTTCGTAAGGAGAATTTGCATGTAGTCGTGTCGTCAGGTTATGGAACATGGGGACCCCCAATTCGTTTAGCAAGCCGGTCGGAGATCATTAAGCTGGAGGTTATGCTGGAGGGTTCTAAAAAATACAGTGAAGAGCCTGTTTCCACAAAAACGGTGTTAATCTAAAGTGAGTTTATATAGAGGCTGTTTCATCAGCAGATTTATCTGCCAGGTGAGGCAGCTTCTTTTTTTGACAACTCATGAGGAGTGTAGTATGTTTAAAATTAGTTAAGGACTTAACTATATTGGAGCTGAATTATAGAATATGGATCATTTACAACAGTTTGTGCTGAATCAGCCATTGCATACCAAAGCATTTTTTACATTAGTTGAAGCTACTGCAAATTTAGTTTCTGTTTCTGAGAAATATTGGCAGTCGAAAGGATTGAACGGAGCAAGAATTCGTATCTTGGTGGAGATCTCTAAACAGGGAGGTGCGATTCTGCCTTCTACATTGGCTCACATTATTGGAGTTACCAAAGCTAATATAAGCATGCTGTTAACACCATTGGAGCGAGATGGATTAATAACCCGTTCGAATGATACCAAGGATGGCAGAAAAAGCGTCATTTCGATTACGACTGAAGGCCAGCAATTACTTCTGGAGCATCTTCCAGAGAATCGTCAGGCTGTCGCAGAGAGAATGAAGAATCTGAATGATCAGGAGCTTCATCAACTTATCTTTTTATTACAAAAACTGAGTACATTCGAATAACAGAAAGGGTGTTATGTATGTCGATTATGGTTACAGGAGCCACAGGTCAATTAGGCAGCTTAATTATGGAGAAGCTTGAGAAGTACGTTCCGGCTAGTCAAGTTATTGCTTGTGTTCGTCAGCCAGATAAAGCTGTTAATTTTTTAGAAAAAGGGTTCGAAGTCCGTTTTGGCGATTATGACCAGTTAGATACGCTGATTGAAGCTTTTACTGGGGTCACAACGTTACTTTTAATCTCCAGCTCTCATACCGATGATAAGATCAGATTACATCAGCATGCTCAGGTCATTCATGCAGCAAAAAAGGCCAATGTGAAGCATCTGCTTTATACTGGATTTGCCTTTCCACCCAAAGGTCCGATTCCTTCTTATCATGTCCATTTACTTACTGAGCAGATGATTCTTGAATCAGGGATAGATTATACGTTTCTACGTAACGCTTTGTACATAGATTTTGTGGGTGTGCTTGGGTTGAAGGAAGCGATGGAAAGCGGCGAGCTACTCACTTATCCAGGGAACTGGCAGTTTAATTCAGTCACTCGTGAGGACCTCGCTTTAGCTACGGCAAAGGTTCTTACAACGAATGGACATATGAACCAAGTCTACGAACTAGCTGCACCCAACGTTTGGGACTTCAACGAATTAGTTGATGTATTATCAGAGTTATCAGGGAAAAAAATTACGTTTCGCCAGGATTCAAGTATTCAGCATTGGATTTATTCGTTTCTAGCGAAGATAGATACTGCTTCTACATCAAAAGATCTGGAGAGACTGATGGAGCGGCCGGTTACCACACTTAGAGAGAGTATCAAGCCTTTTGTTTGATCTGACTTTAGTTGTTCTATCGTTATAAAGTTGTTACTATGAGTTCATCCATTATTCAGGGAGTGTAAATGATGAAGAAGATTTTAGTAGCAGATGACGATGTGAATATTCGAACATTATTAAAACATGTACTAACAAGGGAAGGATATCAGGTGATGGAGGCCAGTGATGGCCGAGATGCGATACATAAATTGCAGGACAGTATTGCGGATTTAGCGGTCGTAGATGTAATGATGCCACATGTAGATGGGTTAGAGCTATGTCAGCATATTAGAGAAACGTATGATATTCCGATCATTTTATTGACAGCACGTCAGCAGCTGAGTGATAAAGAGCAAGGTTATTTGCGGGGGACGGATGATTATCTAACGAAACCTTTTGAGCCTGAAGAGTTGCTATTTCGGATCAAAGCGTTATTTCGCCGCTATTCCATTGCTTCAGATGATCGGATTCGATTAAATTCTCTAGTTATTGACCGCAAAAATTATGAAATAACCGATGGTGATGAGGTTTTGCTGCTACCGGTAAAAGAGTTTGAGCTTCTGGCTCAATTGGCACAATATCCAGGCAGGTTATATACACGTAGTGAGTTAATTGAACTGGTATGGGGCATGGATTATGAAGGGGATGAGCGAACAGTCGATGTACATATCAAACGTTTGCGTCAGCGCTTCGTAGATTATCAGGAAGATTTTGTGATCCGAACCGTTCGAGGCATTGGCTATAAATTGGAGATGGTTAACGTATGAGATCCTTGTATGTCCGGATGTGTATTGTCTTCTGTTCAGTAATTGTGGTGAGTAGCCTTCTTGGATTTTTGGTGTCTAATATTTACTATCAAGCCCAGATTAAATCTCAGAACGATGCCAAACTTACCGGAATGGCTATCGAGGTTCAACAATTCGCAGAATCACATCCGGAGACAATGGAGGATTATTTGCGGAGTATAGCCAAGCTGGGTTATAAAATCTATTTAACAGATGCTGAAGGGGAATCAAGATTCTACGGTAAGCCCTTTAGAAAAGAAGATTTGGATGAGCAGCAACTAGAGAAGGTTCTGAATGGGCAAATTTATCATGGGGTTGCGGATTTCCCGGACAGTGCATTTATTACCGGATTTTTTGATAATCAACTGCGTAATTCAATTGGTGTTCCTGTAAAAGTAAACAATGAGACGTATGCTTTGTTTATGCGTCCGGATGCTGAAGTACAATTCGGTGAGCTACGCGTCTTTTTTGCTGTGATCATTGGGTTCACCGTGTTGTTTAGCTTAGGCTTTGTAATGATTAGCGTACTGCATGTAGTTAGACCTATTACACGTTTGACGACGGCCACTAAACGGATCTCAAAAGGCAGATACGATATCAAATTGAATACGTGGCGGCGTGATGAGATTGGTCAGTTAGCTTCCCATTTTATGATTATGAGCCGGGAGCTGGAACGAACAAATCGGGCACGTCAGGAATTTGTCGCTAATGTATCACATGAAATTGAGTCGCCATTAACATCAATTCAGGGATTTGCCCAAGCGTTACAAGATTCAACCTTACCTGAGGATGAACGGTTACAGTATCTCAATATCATTGACCAAGAAAGCCATCGTCTTTCATTGCTAAGCAAACAGCTGCTTACCTTGTCTTCGCTTGATTATGATCCTAATTCCATACAGAAAAAGTCGACAGACTTACGTGCACAACTAAGACAGGTCGTACAAATCATGGAATGGAGATTAACAGAGAAACAACTGGCCGTGCGTTTGAATCTTGCAGATATCAGCGTTCTAGGTGATCCAAATCTATTGTTCCAGGTATGGATGAACCTGCTCTCTAACGCCATAAAATACACACCTGCTGAGGGTTCCATTATGATTTCCGCGAAGCTTATGGAACAGAACTGTATTGTTTCTGTGTCTGATACGGGTGAAGGCATTTCAGCCGAGGAGTTACCGTTAATCTTTGATCGTTTCTATAAAGTAGATCGAGCACGAACACATGAAACCCATAGCAGCGGACTTGGACTTGCGATTTCTCAAAAAATCGTAGAAGCGCATAACGGAACCATTGAAGTAACCAGTACTTTGGGTGAAGGGACTACCTTTACAGTTACACTTCCGCTTTTGTAATTCATTATTCATACTCCGTTCATTTTCATCTTCTAAACTGTGACTATACAGATTAGAAGGAGTGGTAATATGTTTTTAGCCTTAAGGGAAATGCGACATTCTAAAGCCAGATACCTATTAATTATGGTTATCATGTTATTGGTTTCCTTTCTTGTACTTTTCGTCACGGGACTAGCCAGAGGATTAGCTTATGCAAATATCTCTGCAGTAGAGAACATGCCGGCGAATTATTTTGTAGTGCAAGGGGATGCGGATCAGACCTTTAGACGTTCTCAGTTAACAGATGCGGAGCTCCAGAATGTACGTGCAGTAGTTGGAGACAATAATGCATCTTCACTTGCAATGCAGATGAGCACTGTCACTGCTAACGAGGCAGACGTAAAAGCAGATATTACTTTTTTTGCAGTAGATATGAATGGGTTATTAGCTCCTAAAGTAGTTGAAGGTGACAAGATTACGAATGAGACAAACGGTAAAGTCCTTGTTGATCGTGACCTGGAACAGTCAGGAATTAAACTTGGCAGTATCATTCGTGATCAGGCGACCGGGATGGAATTTACTGTCGCAGGTTTTGTTGAGGATAGCTCTTACAGCCATACCCCAGTAGTTTATATCAACAATCAGGATTGGCAAGCTATGAAGCAGGGGGTTAACCAAGGAGAAGAAACCTCTTCGTCGGTACCGTTTAATGTGATTGCCCTTAATGCGAATGCTGATCAAGTAAATAAGATTTCAACGAATGTAAAAGATGTAGAGGTCATTACTCAAAAAGTAGCTATATCCAATGTTCCGGGCTACTCGGCAGAGCAGGGTTCACTGCTAATGATGATTGTTTTCCTGTTTGTGATCGCAGCGTTTGTTCTGGCGGTATTCTTCTATGTCATTACGATTCAGAAAACAAGTCAGTTTGGTATTCTGAAGGCGATGGGTACTAAAATGTCTTACTTGGCTTGGAGCGTGGTAGGGCAGGTCATGATTTTAGCTATATCAAGTCTTTGCATTAGCTTACTGCTTACCTTTGGGATGAATAAGGTCCTGCCTGATTCGATGCCATTCCAACTGGAGCCTTCCACCATTCTTTTAACCAGCTGTTTATTCGTTGGGATGTCTCTTTTAGGATCACTAATTTCTGTCGCTAAAGTGGCAAAAGTAGATGCATTAGAAGCTATTGGGAGGGCTGGAGCATGAGTGCAAAACTAATCATGAAGCAAGTAACCAAAAACTACGGTGATGGCGATACAACGGTGTCTGTGCTGAACAATTTGAATCTGATCGTTAATGAAGGGGAATTCGTTGCTGTCCTTGGACCTTCGGGAACAGGGAAAAGTACATTCCTTTCAGCGGCTGGTGCACTTCTAACACCTACTAGTGGTGAAATTTTTATAGATGGGGAATCACTTACAGATAAAAGTAAAAGTGAGCTGACGGAGCTCCGTTTAGAGAAGATAGGTTTTATGTTCCAAAGCGCTCAGTTGTTGCCTTATTTGAAGGTGGAGGAGCAACTCCTTTTTGTAGCCAAGCAGGCGAAAATGAGTGCTAAGGAAGCGAAGGAACGGGCTGCTGATTTGATGAAGCGGCTGGATATCTGGAAACGGCGTAATCATTATCCGGAACAGCTCTCCGGTGGGGAGAAGCAGCGTGTAGCTATCGCTAGAGCATGGATGAATAAACCAGCGATTCTTTTTGCAGATGAACCGACAGCCAGTCTGGACTTCAAACGCGGAAGAGAAGTTGTACGCATGATCGCTGATGAGGTGAAGAGTGAAGGTAAAGCAGCGGTAATGGTCACTCATGATGAACGGATGCTCGAATGGTGTGACCGCGTTCTGCATCTGGAAGACGGGCATTTGGTTGAACATCAAGTATAATTTCATAGTGTGGAAGAAAAAAAGCTACTTGTCTTTTCTAAAGACAAGTAGCTTTTTTATAAAGACATCGGTAGCTAAGGAAGAAGAACATTCTTGATGTCGGATGATTGAGAATTGCCTTTCCAGATGATGTTGTCTGATTGGCAGCTCTTTGATCTCACCGCTTTCTAGTTCCTTCCGTACAATCCATCTGGAGAGCATGGCGATTCCGAGGCCAGAGGCTACAGCTTCTTTAACACCTTGAGAGCTGTTGAAGACATAGGATCTTTTAACAGATATATCTTCCTCCTGTAGGAAATGATCACTGAAAGCTCGTGTACCCGAGCCGTGTTCGCGAAGCACCCAAACCTGATCCTGCAACATACTCTGCTCCACAGAAATCGCTTTTGACAGAGGGTGGGTAGCAGGAGCGACCATAATCATCTCGTCTTTCATATAAGGAGTGACATTCAGATCATTCTCATGGACCTCACCTTCAATAAACCCTATGTCCAGTTCGTTGGATTTAACGCCTCCAATAATCTCCTCAGTATTGCCTATCGTCACTTGCAGCTTGACCTGCGGATATTGATTGGCAAAATCAGCAAGTCTTGCCGGCAAAATATATTCACCTATAGTAAAACTAGCGCCGATATGTATACTCCCAGTGACTTCGTCCTGAAGCATATGGATTTCCTGGCTTGCTTCATCGAAATGAGCCAATATTTGTTTGGCGTGTTTATAAAGAATACTGCCGGCTTCTGTTAATCTAACCTGTTTAGAAGAACGATGCAGGAGTTTAGCACCGAGCTCATTCTCAAGATTCCGGATATGCAGACTGACACCGGGTTGAGATAAATTCAGCGCTTCTCCTGCTTTGGAAAAATGACTCAGTTCAGCTACAGTAACGAATACGCGTAATGGATCTACAATCATTGTAATCCCTCATTAGATTAGTCTATACTCCCGAATAAGCCAAGAATCCACCGTCAACGGGGACGGTAACTCCGGTCACAAAGCTGGACATTGCTTCATCTGCTAACCAGAGTAGTGTGCCAAGCAGATCCTCCGGCTTTCCAAAGCGGCGCATTGGAGTATGAGAGATGATTTTTTGGGAACGGTCTGTAAGTTCGCCATCTTCACGAACCAACAGCTTCTCATTTTGTTTAGTAAGGAAAAAGCCAGGGGCAATGGCATTCACACGTATACCAGACTCAGCGAAATGAACGGAGAGCCACTGGGTGAGATTATTAATTCCTGCTTTGGCAGCGCTGTAGGCAGGTACTTTGGTCATTGGAGAAGGTGCACTCATGGATGAAATATTAATAACAGATGTGCCCGTTCTGCCGAGCATCTGCTTGGCAAAAACTTGGGTTGGGATCAATGTTCCAATCAGATTAAGGTCCATCACATTGCGAAATCCATCTACACTAAGGTCAAAAAAAGTAAATATGTCCGGGTTCTCCAGGTCATCATTTTTGAAAATCTCTTGGGTCGTATTTGCTGAGGAATCATTTCCGCCAGCTCCGTTAATTAATAGATCGCAAGGCCCCCAGTGATTCTTAACGGCTTCTGCGGCTCTCATAACACTCTGTTGATCTGTAACATCACAGGAGAGTGAAATCGCTTGACCGCCTGCGGCTGTAATTTCAGCGGCAACCAAATCTCCTTTAGCTGCGGTGCGATTTAGAATCGCGACTTTAGCTCCTTGCCGACCTAACTCTAGCGCCATAACCCGGCATAATACACCGGCTCCTCCGGTAATCACAGCGATTTTCCCTTCTAATGCTGGATGCAAAGTTAATTCTATCATAACCATTGAGCCTCCCTAAAAGTCCTGAGTGTGATTAAAGTTCCTTATCAAGTACATGCTGTGATTTTTTTGGCGAAAATCCTATATGATTATAGAACTGTACAGCATCTTCTCTGGTTTGATTGGTACGTACTCTAATTTTGCTAAACCCTGTTTGGATTGCCCATCGTTCACAGGTTTCTACAAGCTGTCTGCCAATTCCTTCTCCGCGGCAAGTCTGATCAACAACAAGACCTCCGATTTCAATAAATGAAGGAGATTCAAGTAAGATTCGAACGGTCGCATGTATCCATCCTACCAATTGGTGATCTGATTCAGCTACATATACAGTATGATCTTTGTGTGTTCCGATTTCTTGTAGTCTTTCTCCTAATTGTTCGATATTCAAAGGATATCCAAGCTGGCTTGAGAGTCTTGCTATCTCTTGAATGTCGCTTATAGATGCTGTTCTGATAAGAATATCGTTCACCACCTCAAAATTGTAGGTTAGAGCCTTTTTATTATAGTTCAACACATAGATTAGGACATTCCCTAATAAATTTACTTAGTGCTGTTACGATAGGCAGAAGGGGAGATTCCTATTGTCTTTTTGAAATATTTAGAGAAATGGGCTAATTCCATACTGACTTGCTCCGCGATATCTGAAATGCTGAAATTGCTATAAGAAAGCTGTCTTTTAGCATGCTCCATTCTTTTCAATTGTACATAATGCATGGGGGGAACCCCTATAAATTTCTTGAAGTAGGGGATGAAATAGTTCGGATGTAAGTGGACAATTTCTGCTAACTCTTCTATTTCTATGGGTTTATCCAGCCGCTCATCAATATATTGAAGCACATAGGCGAGCTTTCCTTGATCCCCCGTATGTATAAATTCTTGCATAAAGTCTGTTTTGATATTCTCGTTCGATTCAAGACAAGTAGCAATTAGATTGAGGACGTTCGCCTGAGTACGCAGAATGGACAATACATCATCTTTTTGAAACTGTTCGATCATTTCTGTGAAAATAACCCGTACGGAATCTGGGTTGGGCGCATCACAGATAAACAGTTTGTTTGCCGAATGGAATAAGGGCCACTCCCCAATATCAGCATCAAAATGGCAGAAATAGCGTGTATAGGGATCATTCATTGACGTCTCTGTAGTTTGAGTGCTTCCTGCGGGCATGATCATTAGCTGACCTGCTCTCGGATAATAAGTAACACCGTTAATGATAACTTTTCCCTCACCGCGGTCAATAAAATACAGCCGATTAAAGGTTGGAGTTTCCAACGTACGATTCCACCCGCTATATCCGCTTCTAAGTTGGGCATGGGTCACTTTTACGGTAAGATTCTGGAGGAATCTGCCGGTAAGGTTACCTGGATTATTCATCATCTAGCTCCTCTATGACTTGATTATCCTTATTATAACGAATTAATTTAACTAAATCATCTTATTATTGTGCAAATAATGCTTAGTTTCGCTCATGTTCATGTCTATTAATTAAGTATATTCTCATAACATAACCTCAAATAGGGAAGTGATCTGATTGAATAAAGTACGGTATGGCATTATTGGAATTGGGAATATGGGGAGTGCACATGCACAAAGTCTGTTGAATCATATTAAAGATGCTGAGCTTGCAGCTGTATGTGATGTAAGGGAAGAACGTTTGAAATGGGCAGAAGAGCATTTACCGGAAAGTGTACAGAAATTTGCAACACCCCAAGAGTTATATGAGTCTCATCTCATAGATGCAGTATTAATCTGTACTCCACATTATGATCATCCAACTTTAGCTATCGAGGCTTTTCAATATGGCTATCATGTATTGGTTGAGAAACCGGCTGGGGTCTATACCAAAGCTGTTAAGCAGATGAACGAAGCTGCAGCAAAGTCTGATCGCAAATTCGGAATCATGTATAACCAGCGGACGAATCCTTTGTATCAAAAGCTTAGGGATCTCATTCAGTCTGGTGAACTAGGCGAAATCCGCCGCACAAATTGGATTATCACCAACTGGTACAGATCACAAAGTTACTATAACTCCGGTGGTTGGCGGGCTACATGGGCAGGCGAAGGTGGTGGGGTGCTGCTGAATCAAGATCCTCATCAACTAGATTTATGGCAGTGGACGACAGGTATGATGCCTAAGCGGATCAGAGCGTTTTGTCATTTTGGTAAATACCGCAATATTGAGGTTGAAGACGATGTAACCGCTTATGTGGAATATGAAAATGGTGCGACAGGGCTTTTTATCACCACAACAGGTGAAGCACCGGGAACTAACCGTTTCGAAATTACTGGTGATCATGGAAAAATCGTAGTGGAAGACGGGAAATTAACCTTTTGGCGTCTACGCACGCCGGAGCCGCAATTCAATGCAGAGTTTACGGGAGGATTCGGCAGTCCAGAATGTTGGAAATGTGAGATTCCTGTAGAAGAGGGTGGCGGGGAACAGCATAAAGGAATTTTGCGGAACTTTACGAATGCCATTCTACACGATGAGAAATTGTTAGCTCCGGGTGAGGAAGGCATTCACGGTCTAACGCTATCTAATGGGATGTATTTATCGGCTTGGACCGACGATTGGGTGGAGTTACCGATTGATGAAGATTTATTTTATGAGAAGCTCATGGAAAAGGTGGAGAATTCTAACTTCAACAAAGAAACCACAGCCGCCCAAACCTTTGATGTTAAGGGAACTCATTAAATTTTAATCAGAGAGGAAAGATCCTATGAATCGTTCAACCATTGCTGCTCAAATGTACACATTACGTGATTTTACTAAAACTGCGGAGGATTTAAAATCCACTTTTCAAAAGGTCTCTGCTATGGGTTATGAAGCTATTCAGATTTCAGGCATCGGGCCAATCGATCCGAAGCTCGTAAAAGAGTATGCAGATGAAGCAGGACTGGCAATATGTGCAACCCATGTGTCTTGGGATCGGCTAGTGAACGATTTAGATGCTTTAGCCGCTGAACATAAGCTGTGGAACTGCAAAAATATTGGACTAGGAAGTTTACCGGAAAAATTCCGTACGGGGCAAGAAGGTTACCGTGAATTCGCCAAGCTGATGTCGGGCATTGCAGTTACACTAAAAGAACAACATGATCTGCAATTTGTTTATCATAATCACGATTTTGAATTTGAACGGTTTGATGGATTGACTGGCATGGAAATTCTGCTCACTGAGTCTGATCCTGCCGTTGGTTTTGAGCTGGATTTATATTGGGTTCAAGCGGGCGGAGGGAGTCCAGCCGAATGGATACGCAAAGTTGCAGGTCGAATGCAGGTAGTGCATTTAAAAGATATGGCGATTGTTAATAGAAAACAGATCTTTGCTGAAATCGGTGAAGGGAATATGGACTATAAAGAAATTATCAATGTCTGTCGCGAAACGGGTGTTGAATGGTTCGTAGTGGAGCAGGATGTTTGCCGCCGTGATCCTTTTGAAAGCTTGGAGATCAGTCTGCGGTATCTTCTTAATACCTTATAGAATGGAGTAATACTAATAGAAGGAGGGTTTCTATGAATCGAAAAAATGGGATGACCTATGCACCAACGTATGAATCCAAACCCGTAGTGAAGGCGGGGGAATTCATCATTGCCGCTATTGCCCTAGATCACGGTCATATTTACGGGATGTGTAACGGACTGGTTGAGGCAGGGGCAGAGCTGAAATGGGTATATGATCCGGACGAGGAAAAGGTCAGAAATTTTATTAGTAAATATCCCGGTGTCAAAGCTGCCGGATCAATGGAAGAAGTTCTGGAAGATCCCGAAGTACAATTAATTGCAGCGGCCGCAATTCCATCTGAACGAGGACCTTTAGGCAATAGAGTAATGGCTCACGGTAAGGACTATTTTACGGATAAAGCCCCCTTTACGACCCTGGAACAGCTTGAAACCGCTAGAGCAATGGCAGCTGCAACCAATAAGAAATATATGGTCTACTATAGTGAACGCCTTCACGTTGAAAGCGCTATCTATGCGGGGCAGCTGATTCAACAAGGCGCTATTGGCCGTGTCCTGCAAGTCATTGGATTAGGGCCACATCGTCTAAATGCTCCTAACCGGCCGGAATGGTTTTTCCAAAGGGAGAAATATGGTGGGATTCTATGTGACATAGGCAGTCATCAAATAGAACAATTTTTGTATTATGCAGATTGTCAGGATGCTTCGGTTATTCATAGTAAAGTGGCCAATTACAATCATCCGACTTATCCCGAATTAGAGGATTTTGGTGATGCTACTCTTGTAGGGGACAATGGGGCAACACAATATTTTCGCGTGGATTGGTTTACCCCTGATGGGCTGGGCACTTGGGGAGACGGGCGCACGATGATTATGGGGACTGAAGGATACATTGAACTGCGTAAATATACTGATATAAGTCGTTCAAATACACCGGATCATGTGTACTGGGTCAATGGGGAAGGGGAACATTATGAGCATGTAGCAGGAAAGGTTGGTTTTCCTTTCTTTGGTGAGCTAATCCTTGACTGTCTGAATCGGACAGAGCTGGCGATGACACAGACCCATGTGTTCAAAGCTGCCGAGCTATGTCTGAAGGCTCAAGAGCAAGCGATCAATCTAACCCCAGCAATACTCAGATAACGATGGAATGATGAACGGAGGGTAATATAAATGAAAGAACTTGGAGCAGCCATTATTGGATGCGGAGCCATTTTCCCTCTTCATGCAAAAACATTAACAGGCATCGATGGTGTGAGACTACTTGCGGTTGCAGATATTGATGCTGATAAAGCATTGCAGACGTCTAATGAATATGACTGCCAAGCCACTAATGATTATAGAGAAATTTTAAAGGATGACCGTATTCATGTTGTACATCTCTGTACGCCTCATTATTTACATGCAGAGATGGCTACGGAGTTGTTACAAGCAGGAAAACATGTCCTTACCGAAAAGCCTATGGCGGCAGATCTTCCTTCAGCCAGACGAATACTTGAAGCCGCACAGCAAAGCACAGGTCAGCTTGGTGTGGTGTTTCAGAACCGTTATAATGATGCCTCGATGTATATTAAGCAGGTGATTGACTCAGGAATATATGGGAAGCTGCTCTGTATGAAAGGAATCGTGACCTGGCACCGTAGCGAAAGTTATTATAGCGATAGTAACTGGAGAGGACGCTGGTCTACGGAAGGTGGAGGTCTGCTAATTAACCAAACCATTCATACACTGGATTTACTTCAGTGGTTTGGTGGAGAGGTGGCATCGGTGAAAGGGAGTATTACCACGGATGTGCTAAATGGGGTCATAGAGGTAGAAGATACCGCCCATGCCTGCATCGATTTCACTAGTAATGTCAGAGGGCTTTTTTATGGTACAAATACCTATCTGGAGAATTCTCCAGTGGAGCTGGAGCTAGTTTTTGAAAAGGGTACTATCAACCTCCGCAGAGATCATTTGTATCTTTGGAAGGATGGAAAGGAAACCTTGCTGTGCGAGCCTAGTTTCAGTGCCACGGAAGGTAAATCCTATTGGGGCACCGGGCATAAGAGACTGATTGAGGACTTCTATGAGCATGTAGCCAGGGGCCAAAAGTTTTGGTTGGATGGTGCTGAAGGGATAAAAGCGCTGGAGTTGGTGGCGGGGATTTATAGTTCATCGCAGAAGGCTGAATAAATGATAATTAAGCTGTATCAAAAGTAGAGTAATCTACGAATGATACAGCTTATTGTATTTTAATGTAAAACACTTGTACTCAATCCTCCTAAATCAACGAAACTCTAAATAACCTGTAACCTTCCTTGGTAGCTTGTCCATGGGGTTGATTTATGTAATTATGTTCTTGGGTAAGTAATTCGTAGATTTACAATAAATATACACTGATGATTAACGGCAAGTAGGAGGGATTAGGAATGAGTGTTACATGGAAAAGAAGGATTCTGATCAATGATCCCATTTCACTAGATCCAGTTCAGATTCAGCAAGACTTGTACAGCGGCAACCAAGTTATTGTCCAGTTCTCTGATCCATCGACCTATGGTTCGATTCTGGATGAAGTAAATGAGCTTTGCGCGCGTTTTGATGAAAATTTTGGAGTGCGTTTTTATGGCCACTATTCTGTATCCTTTGATTGTGAGACACTCCTGCAGATTCCAAATGTTAAAATGCTGCTGCTGAATTGTCTTCACCAGGCACATAACACGAACGTATTGGCTAAGCTGAATAACCTGTATAGTCTGAGCGTGGGGATATATGAGCTTGAAAATCCGGAAATTCTGAGTATAGATACGTTACGGTCTCTAAGTATTTTAAATATTAGCTCGGAGAAAAAGATGCTTAATCTGGAATACCTAAAAGAATTCTCCCGTTTAGAACAGTTGCATGTTATAGGTAAGGTTAAAAACCTTGATGCTATTGGAGATCTGGAGGATCTTACCTATCTCGCGCTGCACTCCATCAGCAACAAACCCTTACATTTTATTAATCGGCTAAAGAAATTGAAAGACCTACGTATTTTACTTGGAGGCAGAGAACATATTCAGGACATCGAAGAAAATGAAATCGAGAGCCTGGAAATTTGTAGAGTCCGTGGCTTTCATGACCTGAGTAATATTTCGGTTTTTCGTGCGTTAAAAAAGCTTGTGATTGAAGATCAAATCCAGCTACGTGAGATTAACTTTGATCAGCAGATGAAGGCACTGGAAGAGCTAACGATTATGAATTGCAAAACATTGGCTCATTTGACGGGAATGGAGCAATTACCTTTTCTGCACAAGCTTCGTATTTTCAAAACGGCGATCGATTTTGATTCATTTATAGAACAAGAGCTTCCAATCGGCTTAACCACATTAGAGTTTGCAACTTTTAAAAGAAAAGTAGATCAGGAAATTCAAAAAACAATAGTGGGGATGGGCTATCAAAACGGAATTGTCTACAATGAGAACAGGGCATGATGCAGCCTTTTTTTGTTCCATAAATCTTGAGGACTTATTTCTATCTTTTTTACAAGCTTTTAAATATTTTATTTTTTTCATATAATAGTAGATATTAAATTTATAAATAATTGTAATACACCATGATAAGGTTATAATTGATACAGAAAAGGTGTGACGCCTAAGAAGGAGCGCCCACATCCTTTCTGCAAAATTCAGGGGATAAGGATGGTAATAATGGGCAAAAGTGCAACTGATACAGACGTCATTTTAATTGGTGCCGGAATCATGAGTGCGACTTTAGGAACACTTTTGAAGGAATTAGTACCGGAATGGAAAATTAAAGTATTTGAAAAGCTTGAAAAAGCAGGGGAAGAAAGCTCTAATGAATGGAATAATGCAGGAACCGGGCATGCGGCGCTCTGTGAGCTTAATTATACTGTTGAAAAGCCAGACGGATCTATAGATATTAGCAAAGCTATTCAGATTAATGAACAGTTTCAGCTTTCGATGCAGTTTTGGTCTTATCTTGTAAATCGCAAGCTGATACATACTCCCCAGGACTTTATTATGCCGTTACCTCATATGAGTTTGGTGCAAGGGGAGAAGGATATAGCTTTTTTAAAGAAAAGATTTGAAGCGCTCTCAAAAAATCCTTTATTCCAAGGGATGGAATTTTCCGCTGACTCTAAAAAACTGATGGAATGGATTCCGCTTATTATACAAAATCGTCCTGCGAACGAATCCATTGCGGCTACAAAAATTGACTCTGGAACGGATGTTAACTTTGGTGCTTTAACGCGTATCTTATTTGAGCATTTAAAGAGTAAAAACGTCGATCTCCACTACAAACATAGTGTCAATAGTATGAAGCGCAACAGTGCTGGCTTATGGGATCTAAAAATCAGAAATGCCAGCGGTAACATTGAACAACATACAGCGAAATTTGTGTTTATTGGTGGCGGGGGAGGAAGCCTGCACTTACTGCAGAAATCCGGTATTCCTGAAGGAAAACATATCGGTGGATTCCCAGTAAGCGGTATTTTTATGGTGTGTAATAATCCGGAAGTTATTGCGCAGCATCATGCCAAAGTATACGGCAAAGCTAAAGTTGGAGCCCCTCCAATGTCCGTACCGCACTTAGACACAAGATTTATCGACAATAAAAAATCACTGCTATTTGGACCATTTGCCGGATTCTCACCTAAATTCTTAAAAACGGGCTCAATGTTTGATTTAATAACTTCTGTGAAACCGGATAACCTCATAACAATGCTGTCGGCAGGTGCTAAAAATATGTCATTAACAAAATACCTGATCGAACAAGTGCTGTTATCGAAAGAAAAACGTCTGGAAGAACTGAAAGAGTTTATCCCCAATGCCAAAATTGAAGATTGGGATCTTGTTGTAGCTGGTCAGCGTGTGCAAGTTATCAAAGATACAGAAGCTGGCAAAGGCACACTTCAATTTGGTACGGAGGTTATTAGTGCCGCTGATGGTTCGGTCGCAGCATTGTTAGGGGCTTCCCCTGGAGCTTCTACGGCTGTTCACGTGATGCTTGAAGTGCTTAACAAATGTTTCCCTCAATATATAAAAGAATGGGAACCCAAAATTAAAGAAATGATTCCTTCTTATGGCTTGTCGCTAATGGATAATCCCGTGCTTCTGCAGAAAATTCACACTACAACAGCAGATACACTGGGTTTAGGTGGAAAAGAACATGTTTTTAATCAAAAGGTGTTTTAGTAATAAAAGAGCTGCCGAGAGGCAGTTTTTTTTTGCTCAAATCTGAACTATTGACACAAAAGTGTATTACACGTATAGTACATAAATGAGATGTATGAACCACTTAGTACACACACTTAGTATATGGAGTTGGTTGTATGACAGAAGAACAGAAATCAGGCGTCAGCTTTAATATTCGTGAGCCGGTATATATTCAAGTTGTGCGTCATTTCAAGGAACAGATCGCCACAGGGCAAATCGGAGCGGGAGACAAAATTCCTTCACGGCGTGAACTGGCATCAGTAATGAAGATTAATGCGAACACGGCGCAGAAGGCATATAAGGAAATGGAGGAACAGGGTTTGATCGTAACAGAAGGGAATTCCCCGAGCCGAATTACACAGGATCAGCAAATCCTAAACTCGATTCGAGCTGAATTAATCGAAAGTGCAGTGGATATATTCATCAGCTCCATTCAGAATATTCAAATTCCAGTTGAAGAACTGGTAGAGATCATAAAGACAAAATATACATCCGAGCGCAAGTTATCTCCAGAGGGTGGTGACACAAGATGATCCAAGTGAATCAGATGGTAAAGAATTATGGATTCAAGAAGGTACTAAATGGCGTTAGCTTCACTGCTGCCAAGGGAGAGATTACCTGCCTGATCGGAATCAATGGTGCCGGGAAGTCAACAGTGCTGAAGTCCATCATGGGACTGACACCATTCAAAGGGGAAGTCTTAATCGATAACGCATCACTAACGCCTGCGATGTATGAGAAAATCACTTTCATTCCAGATTCGTTAACGATGCCCTCTAATATGCGAATTGCTGATTGCTTGAGCTTTATGGCTGACTTTTATCGGAATTGGAACGCTGAACGTGCAAAGGAAATGCTTAAGTTCTTCCGACTGAGCTCTTCAGATCGCGTATCCTCATTGTCGAAAGGGATGGCTGCGAAGGTGAATTTGTTGCTGGGACTTGCCTTGGATTGTGATTACATCCTAATGGACGAGCCGTTCTCGGGAATTGATATGTTCAGCCGCGAGCAAATTACTGATGTGTTCACGAGTGAATTGATCGAGGATCGTGGTGTGATTATTACAACTCATGAAATTAACGATATTGAGCATTTAATTGATAAAGCGGTCTTGCTACAGCATGGGAAGGTAGAACGTGAATTCTACTGTGAAGAAGTTCGCGAGCAGGAAGGTAAGTCCATTACGGACGTAATGAGAGAGGTGTACATGAAATGAGAGCTTTTGTGAAGCTATTGAATTTTGAAATGAACCGATTTGCCAAAATATATATTGGACTCATGGTGCTGACAGTTGCCTTGCAGCTTGCAGCAGTCACCATCGGTGCTAATCATTGGCTGGATTCTGCGAATGAGGCAATGAGAGTGAATCAATGGACGCTTGAGCAATATCACAATGTGACTGGATATATTCAGCTAAACAGTATGATGTATGCTCGCTATAATGGACTTCTATATTTCGGACCCATATTTTTGAGCATAACAGTGTTGCTAATATATAGCTGCTTCATCTGGTACCGTGACTGGAGAGGTAAAAATACGATAGTATATCGCCTGCTCACCTTGCCATCCAATCGGGCGAATTTGTATTTTGCCAAGCTGGTTACGATCTTGCTATTCGCATTTGGACTTGTTGCCCTGCAAATTGTGCTTGTGCCACTGGAGCGTTTGATAGCACAGTCGATTCTTCCTGCTGAACTATATCGGAACATCTCGGTATTTGATTATTTGAAGTATCCTACTGTGCTTAAAGTTCTGGTTCCGCCCTACTTTTCTGAGTTTGTTCTATATTATGGACTGGGCATTACGGGCTTGATCGTCTTGTTCACAGCGATTCTAATGGAGCGGAGCTACAGACTGAAAGGGATCGGCTTTATCATATTATACTTAGCGGTTCTGGCTGGATTAGCCTCAATACCCTATCTTATGGGTTATAGCAGATATGATAGCTACTTCTATCCCGGAGAGATCATAGGTGCTTGTCTCGGATTAATAGTGATTATTGCTGGAGGTTCGCTTTGGTACAGCTTATATCTATTGCGTAAGAAAATATCGGTATAATTGAAGGGGTATGGAGGTTAAGGAATGAGAAAATATATGGTTACCGCCGTTCTTGTAGTGTTCTCGGTTGTTACAATCGGGACGTATTATGTACAGGCCTCACAAGAGACACTACCTAATTATAAGCTGACGATGGTTCAAGGGGATGCTTCCCTCGTTGAAGGTATAGCCTTATACGGAAATTATCTGACTAAGGATAGTGTTTTTGGCATCAAACGAGCTAATATCACTACAAATGGTACAGATTATCCAGATGAAAAGTTAACGATCAGCCAAAGCTTAAACCGAAGACCAGTGAACACACAATTGGATAAATGGAGGGATCAGCATCGTCAGTTCATGCGTGGGAAGAAGAACTTAGCTGGGTTCTATGAAAATCAGGATATGCTTGCTTACGTGAATTGGACCGTAGATAAGCAGCAATCAAATGATCCATCAGCGAAGAAAAATGCTAGACTCAGTATTTCTGTGCTTAATAAGCAAAAGGATAATACGCAGGAAATCAGATCCGATATCAATGTGGATCATGATATTTCAGATATCTATGTACAAAATGTACAGCTTGTTGATCAAGAGCTTGTTGCAATGGTGTTTTTGAATCACGGCGCCAAAGGTTATGTAACTGAACCGCAGATTATCCGTGTTAATCTAACAACAAAGGAGATTACGAATGAGCCGCTCGTATTACCAGGAGCTAAATCTGAAGCAGCAAATGGGGATAATCAATTCGTTAGGTTAGCCAATCAAAATCTGGATCACTCGGATCAATGGATTTTAACGGTTAGTAAAGATAATCATAAAAAGGCATATCAAGTAGATGTTGCAACCGGACAAATCTCGCCGCTCGCTTTCCAAGGGCATGAAATGTTATTGAATAATATTATGAATGCGTATGGACAGAAAATTTATTTCCTGCAAAAAGCTGTATCGGGTAAGGAGAATATAGGATTTACTGTTATTTCTTACGATCTCGTGAGTAAAGAATATGAGACTACTCTGAAGAATACAAATATAGATTTAAGTGAAAACATTACCTATGATTTTAAACAAGACTATCTCTATATTGTGGGTTATAAGAATATGGATAATAAGTACTTCAAAGGTAATCGTCTATATGTATTCAATTTGACAAGCGGTAACCTTGAATACGAAGGAAAAGCAGTATCTACAGAGGCTGCAAATCAGGCTGAAGATGAAGCTAACATGGATTTGAATTTTATCGATCTTGGTCAGTATTAGAATTACTTGTAGAATAGAAAAATAGAGATAAAGAGATATGAAAAGGTGAAATAAGCCGAGCTAGTGACTTCAAAAGTCAATTAGCTCGGCTTTTTAGTCGAAAGTTATAAAACAACCAATAATAACTGTATATCGATTAAAATATATTGTAAAACGATAAATAATATGATAAATTCAATTCACAATAAATCTGTGAGGTGTGTTTATTATGGAAAGAGGATCAACACTTTTTTTAAGGGCAGTGGTTATTCTTATTGGTATCCCGGTGCTTGCCTTGTGCATATTTGTGGTGCCGGAAATAGCGAGTTTCGCAGCAGAACTGTATCCGGATTATAGTTTATTGAAATATCTCATTGCCATTGATTTGTATGCCTCGGCGATACCTTTTTACTTTGCACTGTATCAAGCTTTTAAACTGTTAGGCTATATTGACAAGAACAATGCTTTCTCGGAAATGTCTGTACAGGTTTTAAAGAAAATAAAATATTGTGCAATCATCATCAGTTGCTTGTATGTAGTTGGTATGCCACTCTTTTACCTCATGGCGGAGAAAGATGATGCCCCAGGGATTATAGTCATCGGCTTGATTATCATTTTTGCCTCCATGGTGATTGCCGTTTTTGCTGCAGTTCTACAAAAGCTTTTAAAAGAAGCTATTGATATAAAATCAGAAAATGACTTAACTGTCTGAGGTGAAAACAATGGCGATTATAATTAATATCGACGTGATGCTGGCCAAAAGAAAAATGAGTGTTACTGAGCTTTCGGAGAGAGTTGGAATAACAATGGCTAATCTTTCTATATTGAAAAATGGAAAAGCAAAAGCGGTGCGATTATCAACGTTAGAGGCAATTTGTAAGGCTTTGGAATGTCAGCCTGGAGATCTATTAGAATACAAAAATGATGAGGAAACATAAGAATGAAGTCAATAACACAATTGCTGCATTTCGGATATCATCAGGCGATGAGTTGCATATTTCCAGTTGCGATTTTTGGGACTTTAGCTCTTTCTAACATAATAGAAATGCCTTTTCTTTACCGTTATGATGCCATTCTTCTAATACTGCTTACAGTGCAGTACCTCATGTACCGTACTGGATTAGAGACGCTGGATGAAATAAAAGTAATCTGTGTGTTCCACGTTATTGGTTTATTGCTGGAAATCTATAAGGTAAAGATGGGTTCATGGGCATACCCTGAGCCAGGGTTTACGAAGGTGATTGGTGTACCCCTCTATAGTGGATTTATGTATGCAAGTGTCGCAAGCTTTATGTGCCAGATATGGCGAAGATTGAAAATGGATATGACCGGTTGGCCGGGGCTTGCTTCAGCGGGATTGTTGGGAGGAGCCATCTATTTAAATTTTTTCACACATCATTTCATTCCTGATTTTCGTTGGTGGCTGACAGCGCTTGTGGTTGTTGTCTTCTGGAAAACATGGATCATTTATAGGGTACGGACGGTTACCTATCGAATGCCCTTGACACTGGCCTTTTTTATTGTAGGATTTTTTATCTGGTTAGCTGAAAATATCGCTACATTTTTTAATGCATGGAAATATCCTGATCAATATCAAACGTGGCAACTGGTTAGTTTCAGTAAGATCAGTTCGTGGTTCCTTCTAGTGATCATTAGCGTCATTATAGTTGCCCAGCTTAAACATGTTAAGGCTAGCCGTAATCCGATAAATTCATAATTGAGCTGAGTTGGGACAATACGGTTGATTTGACGAATAAATCATTCGTTTGTTACAATGACGGCATCAATTAGGAAAAGGATGAGGACGATGGTTCGTCGTTTGAAAAGGTTTAAGAATGTCGCTACTGCATCAAGCTTCTAAGTATAAATGAATTACATTACTTAGAAGCGAGGGAAAGAAAATGAAACAACATCAGTTCAGCCACTGGTCTGAAATTAAGTATTTAAAGGATATTGTCACCAACCCAATGATTGAGGTAGGAGAGTACTCTTACTACTCTGGTTATTACGATAATCTTGATTTTGAAGATGGGTGTGTCAGATACCTTTGGGGTGATGAACAATCAAGAAAGTTGTTTAATCCCAGTGAAGATTATGGCTGGGATTTAGATAAATTGATTATAGGAAATTATGTTTGTATTGCTAGTGGTGTAATTATTCTCATGGGTGGGAATCACAATCATCATCCTGAATGGATTACCGTGTATCCTTTTGTAGACCAGATTGCAAACTCTTACGAATCCAAAGGGGATACAATCATTGCTAGTGATGCCTGGATTGGGATGAATGCAATGATTATGCCCGGTGTGAAAATAGGCGAAGGTGCTATTGTTGCGGCAGGATCAGTTGTTGTAAAGGATGTCCCACCGTATACGATAGTAGGCGGCAATCCTGCTAAAGTGATCAAGCAACGGTTTACAGATCAAGAAATCGAAAAGTTAAAGGAAATGCGCTGGTTCGATTGGAAACGTGAGAAAATTGAACAAGCCACTTCTATCTTTTCCAGTTCATCTATTGATCAATTATATGACTTTTACCTTAAAGAAATAAAAAAATAACAAAATCAGAACAGGCTGCCGGTATATTCGGCAGCCTGTTCTTTTATCTGACAGGTTCGTTTAACAATAATTGTTTTTTACCAGATTAATCCTAATTAGTATGTTAATATAGGAATGGACTCATTTAATAAGTTAGGAGGAAATTATATTATGGCCTTACCTTTACAAATCCGTCGAATGACACAAAACGATATTGATATTATACATACGGGGTTATCTGAGCATGACGTAAGCCAACCTCTTGATTATGTCCAACGTTGTTGGCAAGAAAATCAAAATGAAAAGCGAGTTACACTTTTAGCTTTTTGTGAAAATGAGTTTGTTGGATGGGGACATGTGGTATTCAGGTCGGAATATCCTTATTTTGCAGAGAATAATATACCTGAAATTCAAAACTTTGACGTCATCCCGCCATTTAGGAAACGTGGGGTAGGAAGTGTATTAATTGAAGCTCTTGAAAAAGATGCTTTTACTATATCTAATACTATTGGTATTGGATTTGGATTATACGCTGACTATGGAACCGCACAACGGATGTATATAAAGCGTGGTTTTATCCCTGATGGGCGGGGAATCATGTACGATAATAAGCCTGTTGAGCCTGGGGCACATGTTTGTGTGGACGATGATCTCTGCCTTTATCTTATAAAAACTATTGAGCAATAAAAGCAGCTCATGTACGGGGGGAGATAGATTCTGAAGTATATCGAATTTGGTCTCGGCAATACATGGCTTATTAGAACTGAAACGGAGTTAGAGGATGGAACGGAATATGAAGAAAAAGGCATAGTGAAACCGGTAAAGTTCCGCTCATTATATTTAAGGATTTGGATTGGCAAAACTGTAATCATTCTAGACTTAAAACAAGGCTTGAAAATATGTAAGAAGAGTCGTAAATCGTTGAAGATTATTTTTGGTATAACAAGTCTTTAGGTTAAGTATGAGAAGGTTGCCGTCTAAATGAACAAATGGAGGAGACCTGACACGAGACTTAGCACTCCACCTGAGATTATTAGAAAACTCAAAAATATAACGACAAGCGAGGTTTAAATGGATAATCCAGAGAATTTGACCCAAGCGCTGTCTAAGTTTTATGAAGAACTTGAACGATCTGATTTACCGGTTAATACTTTTATGCTATTGCGTAAGGGAGAAGTTATTACCGAGTTTTATCGTCAACCGTACCGCAAAAACGTTCCCCAGGTTTTATTTTCTCTAAGTAAGAGCTTTACATCTATTGCAGCAGGCATAGCATGGGATAAGGGTTATTTTGAATTAACGGATAAAGTGGTTTCTTTTTTCCCGGATCAGCTTCCTAGCTCAATTTCACCTAATTTAGAGAAGATGACGATACATCATCTTCTTTCCATGAATACAGGACATAACAATAATATATATGGTGCGATAGCCAAGCAAAATGATTGGGTTCGTGCCTTTTTAGCTTTGGACGTAGAAGATGAACCGGGAAGTTATTACAATTACAATACACACGCCACTTATATGGTTTCGGCTATTATCGAAAAGACGACTGGAGAAAATCTTGTTGATTTTCTAATGCCAAGATTATTTACGCCATTGGACATAGAAAGACCGGATTGGGAGACTTGCCCGTTAGGAATTGTTGCTGGTGGAATGGGACTAAGCATACCAACAGATGCAATTGCGAAATTTGGCCAGATGCTCCTCAATCAAGGGGTTTACAATAGTCGTAGAATTGTTTCGAAAGATTATTTAAAGCTGGCGCTAAATGAACAAAGCGATAATCGTTGGGGACAAAATAAGGCTGACTGGTCAAACGGATATGGTTATCAGTTCTTTATGTGCAGGAATGGATGTAAGATGGGGAATGGAGCTTTTGGTCAATTGTGTTTCATTGATCCGAGTCAAGAGATTGTGATTGCTGCAACTTCAAGTTTTACCGAGATGAAGAAGTTACAGGATTTTTTAGATATCATATATGCAAAATTACTGAACTTTGATTGGCCAACGGTTGCATCTAACATTATTAAACCTCCTACATTTACCTCCTTAGTAAACAGGATTGTTAAAGTAGATTATAGATCGTACAGTGGAATTTATATCTTTGAAGATAATAAGCATAAAATCAAAGAATTAACACTGAAGATTGAAGAAGAGCACCTTAGTTTTTCTTTACTTTACGACGATCATTTAGATGAATTTCCGTTCGATTTTTCAAGGCCTACCCATGCAAAAAGTTTATTTATTAAAGACTTATCCCTTAGTGAGCAGGAAGTTTGTACATCTGCAAGCTGGCAATATGATGATTCCAAATTAATCCTCACGGTATATTACATTGAA
This sequence comes from Paenibacillus sp. FSL H7-0918, assembly GCF_038007025.1. Taxonomy (NCBI): domain Bacteria; kingdom Bacillati; phylum Bacillota; class Bacilli; order Caryophanales; family Paenibacillaceae; genus Paenibacillus; species Paenibacillus sp. FSL H7-0918. The sequence continues at coordinate 700,500 of NZ_JBBOWJ010000003.1, read as the reverse complement.
ACCCCTTACGTAGTTGATTACACTTTGAGTTTTAGCGGTAAAAAAATTGAACTGCATATGCATAGGAATCTTTCCTTAGAGGATAGAGAAGACATAACTGTTATTGGTTGGGAGGGATGAAATGACCAAGGGTAAAGGTTGGATAGCTGTTTTATTTTTGCTGTTTTCTTTAGTTTTTGTGGGAATCACACATCAGGGGACTATGTTTGGGGATTACCTCTTCAGAACTATTGGAATTCCACCTTGGAGCGAACCTGCGACAAACCATGGTTTACATTATTCAGCAATATTCGGGATCATTTTGTTAATTTTCAGTGGGAATTTAACTATAAAGCACTTTAGACAGTGTTATAAAAAATATGTAGGCAGAACCGTTTTGCTTGCTATCATCATTTTCATTATATTATATCCATTTCTAACAGAACGATTGTATTATCTTGTGAATATGAACAATGAAGGAATTGAAGTTGTGGATTTTCTGGAAAAAGATTCGCACTGTATGTACGGTACTCAAGAGGATATTGTGCAGGTTCAATGTACAATCAGGCTAATCAACTATGGCGGGCAAAATGAAACCGTTATGATCCGTCCAATCTTTCGAGAGTACGGTAATCCTCAAGGGATCTGGTCATTCGCAGAGGTTCAGCCGCAAGAGATTACCTTGTTTCCAAGATCTAATATTAAACATAACATTCACTTTGAGAGTAAGCCTGACGCTCGGATTGCTGAATTCGGGGCGAACGGTAATACCGATTATTTTGGTGTGGAGTTCGTCAAGGATGGACATAAAAAGGAAGTCATTAGGGACTGAATTAATAAAAAGATTCATGTCAGTATTAGTTTTAATATTATTACAGCTGAGTAGTAACGGAAGGGAAGGTTTCCAGTGACTCAACGCCTGATAACAAAAGTAAACCAGCGCCTCGATAGTGTGCGTGTGCTTGTTCAAGAAATGATCATGTCTATAGGTAGCGAACAACGGAAACAGGAAGCGTGTGTTCACCTGTACGGAGTGTCTAGTTTCGCTTCATTGCTTGCCGTGAAAAGAGAACAAAATCAGGAATTGGCAGCCATTATAGGACTGCTTCATAATTATTATTTCTTCAAAACCGGAGTCAAGGAATTTCCAGGTCCCAACAGTGCAGATACCATAAGGCCTTTATTAAGAGACTTGAATATGTTTACCAAAGAAGAGCTGACTCAAATTCTAAAGGCAATCTTCCATCAAGGGGACAGGAATAAAGTTCAGGGTCCCTATGAAGAGATTCTAAAGGATGCTCAAGTTCTACAATTACACTTGCAGAATAGGGGATGTAATGTAACACAACAGGACACGAATAGGCTTCGGAATGTACTTCGTGAAATGACGATTCCAGAGGATTTTTTGGAAGAGATAGATTACAGCAGCGGGGCTGAAGTTCTCCAGCCTACGGATAAACGAGGTAAGTTAGCTACTATTGCTGAAGCATTTGGAAAAGAAAACATTGTTGGAATACCAGGAAACGAACGATATCGAGAAATCTGTAAATATTGGCCTGACCAAGCGATTTATAAAGTATTACAAAACAATTGGTGCGCAGCATTTGTATATTACTGCTGTATGCAAGCTGGATTTCTGCTGCCGATTCGATATCCGAATGCTGATTTTCGATTAGCTGGCGTAGGGGCATGGTTAGAGTGGGCGCAACTACCTGAGACCGCATTTTTTTATTTTGACGGGCAAGAGGGGTTTACTCCTCAGCGTGGTGATATTGTGATTTATGAAAAATTGCTAACTAATGACCCTCACGATCATACAGGTATTGTTTTAGCATGCGATGACAAGGAGATCTTAGTTGCTGAAGGAAATAGGGATAATCAGAATTATTCCAGTGTTTTCTACAGAGATCGCTGGCATTGCGTATATGGCTATATCCGTATCGCTAATGACTATGAATTTGAGTTTAGTGGTGAGTATACTCCAATTTAGTTGAGGGGAGTTCATTCGGATGATCACAGTTAAGAATATTATGGCTGAGTATTTATTAATGTCTAACCCTAATTTTGAATTATTTTCAGAACAAGCTCTGGAAAAAAATACGCTGCAACAGCAAAAACATCTATATAAAACTCCGGTTTTTATCGTTACTTTTGAAGCAAAAAATGAGCCAGCTTGGGACAAAGATTCTTGAGCTTCTTCTCTTTTAAAAAGCGAACAAACTTGCCTTTTAGCAATGTTAGAGTTATCATAGATTTCTAAAGTCGTTAATGGAGGTGCTGAATGAAATATTCCCAAGCGACAGATTATGCACTTCATGCAATGCTCTATATGGTGACGGTGGCGTCTGATAAGCCGGTGGGTGTTCAATTGCTTGCTGAGAAGTTAGGTGTTTCCCAAACCTATCTGTCCAAAATGATGACTAAGCTAGTGAAGGCTGGATTGATTCAATCTGCACCTGGTGCTAATGGTGGTTATCGTCTCAGACGCAAGTCGGAAGAAATCTCTTTTTTGGATATTATCCATGCAATCGAAGGAACGGCTTCCTTTTTTGAATGCAGTCTAGATCACGGAAGTGAATGTCTGATTCAACAGGTTGTGATTGACGCTGAGCGACAGATGGAGCAGTACTTAGAGAACACGAAAATTGCAGATTTGGCAAAAACGATGAAGGCGGAGTAAAGATCCGTTCTTTTTTCGGGGTTATTAGAGACAATATAAATCCGTAATGACTTTAATGTGGGTTTTGATACTAAAATATGAAGTTTAAAACAATGGAGGATGATTACAATGACTGAAGAGCAAAAATTAAATGCCAAGAGGGCGACCTATGAAAAAACCACTCATATTTCGATTCCCTCTTATGATTCATTATTTTCGATGATCCAATCTTATTTTCGCTTCGAGTTAGGTGACATCCCTGTATCTATGCTCGTGGTCGGTGCGGGCGGAGGAAATGAATTTTCGGCATGGGGGCCATCTAACCCAAACTGGACATTTACTGGAGTGGATCCTTCGGAAGATATGCTTAAGATCGCGAAATTAAAGATAGATGAACTGGGCTTAGAGAGCCGTGTCAGTCTGATTTCTGGGACAATCGATGATCTTCCTCAGCAGGACTCAAAGTTCGATGTGGCAAGTTGTATTTTGGTCCTTCATTTCATCCATGATGTTCAAGAAAAATTGAAATTGCTACGCTCCATAAAGGATAATCTGAAACCGGGTGCTCCATTTGTTCTCGTAAGTGCATATGGAGATTTGGATGATCCTGAACTCCACGACAGAATAAACGTATGGAAAAGCTTTTGGGTTGCAGGGTATGAATCTCCCGATGCGTTTGATAATGTAAGTAGCAATATTACAAAAATTTCTTTCCTTCCCGAAAAACAAATTGAAGAGTTATTGAAAGAATCAGGCTTCACAAGAATCACTCGATTTTATTCTACTGGAATTATGGCAGGCTGGATGTGTCACGCGGAGTGACTTGAATACTTTCGGACCCAGATGACGTTATTTGTATATATTTAGGCGTTGGAGCATGATTTCGGACTCCAGTGCTGCTATTCCTTAAATAGAGGGTGATATATGGTGATTATCATGCTCATAGCGGCTATGGAGTCCGCGAGCACCCTTAATATAGGAAAAAGTAGCGTATAAGGTCAACTATGTCCTATAGTGCGATTCATAAGTGTGATTAGTACTTAATTAAACCAAGTTTAAGGATTAGTTCAGCGATCAGGTAGCTCCAAAAAGTAGGGGGTGCCCAACAGCCATTGTATGGCTATGGACACCCCATTGTTTTTAACGAAAGTGACTAATCTATACATGAAGCTTGTAACGATTTGCTTTGCTTATCCGCTGAATGTCTGCAAGTTCCTCCGAAGTGAGTGGAGCTACATCAGCAGCCATTACATTGCTTTTTAATTGCTCCAGACTGCTCGCCCCAGGAATAATAACGGCTACAGATGGATTGGCTAGTGGATAATGAAGCGCTGTTTGTGCAAGATTGCGCGAGTCACTAGTTTCCTGCGAAAGCTGATCATGTAAATTCAGAAGTTCCTCACTACTGTAATCTAAGTAATTCTTCTCCGCCTTGCTGCGACCACGCTCTGACAGTATGCCCCCTGCTAAAGGTCCGCGTGCGATCATGCTAATTCCATGCTTAGCTAGCAGAGGAAGGATTTCTTCCTCAGGACGTCGATCTAAAATGCTATATTGGCTCATAACACTTACGATATTTGATTTTTTCACATATTCTCTAATTACATTAGGACGAATAGAAGAGATCCCATAATAGCGGATAAGACCCTCTTGCTTAAGTTCTTCAAAAGCTTCAATCGTTTCGTCAATTGGATCTTCAATAGTGCCGCCATGCAGCTGGTATAGATCGATGTAATCGGTTTGCAGCCGTTTGAGACTATCTTTGATTGCATTTTTAATATAGGCTTTTGAAGGATCCCAGCTCCAGCCTTCTTGGCCGGGAATTCTGCGGTTGCCAACTTTTGTGGTCAGGATTACATCCTGTCGACGTTGACGAATGGCTTTGCCAATAATCTGTTCATTACGGCCCTCATCATAAAGATCTGCTGTATCAACAAAATTGATTCCTTGATCGAGTGCTTCATGAACAATGGAAATGGCTTTCGCCTCATCCGTACCCAAAGACATACAGCCAAGTCCTATTTCACTTACATACAAATCGGATTGTCCTAAACGATTTTTTCTCATAGCGCATTCCTTTCTACTTCTGTTGTTGTTATATTATAACGTTTTGGAGAATTGAATTCTAATGGTGCTTCGGACTTCCATTGACTTTATGATCTTTTGGCTTTATCGTCATAGCATATATTCTTAATTAGATGAAGATAGATAGGGAGAGATTGGATCATATGGAACAAGCGATGTTTGCAGGCGGATGTTTTTGGTGCATGGTGACACCGTTTGAGGAATTACCAGGTATTCATGGAATTGTATCGGGATATGCGGGAGGGTTAACTGAGAATCCAACCTACGAAGAAGTCAAAACCGGAACAACGGGGCATTACGAGGTTGTGCAGATTACGTTTGATCCAGCGCTTTTTTCATACGAGAAGCTGCTTGAATTATATTGGCCTCAGATTGACCCTACCGATGATGGTGGGCAATTCCAGGATCGAGGAACTCAGTACCGGACAGCGATCTTCTATTATAATGAAGAACAGCGTTTAGCAGCTCTTGCCTCGAAGGAACAGGTTGCGGTCAGTGGCAGATTCTCCGGTCCAGTCGTTACGGAAATTCTTCCGGCGCCAACTTTTTATCGTGCAGAAGAGTATCATCAGGATTATCATCATAAGAATCCCAAGCACTACAAAGAAGATCGGGAGCAATCCGGTCGGGATACTTTTATCGCTAAACACTGGTAAGTGTTGAAAAAACTTTAAACCAAGAGCATCCTGAGTCATTCATGGCTTACGGGATGCTCTTTTTGCATTATATACAAATTTTATTTATTTTAAATTCTACATACTTTCCACACATTTGTAGACTAAACTACTCTAAATCAAGCGAGAACATCACACAGGAGGGTTTAGGATGAAAAAAATCATACCATTTGTTGCCGTTAGTTTGCTTTTGAGTACAGTGTTAACAAGCTGCCAATCAGGCAATAATGTTCCATCTAAGGTTAATTCGCAAGCTAGTTCTGCAACGGTGGAGCAACCATGGATAGCTACGAAGAATACTACTCGTATTAACACTTCAGATCCGATTCAAGCCGCAGTGTTAGTTTCTCAGACTTTATGGACTGCGCAAACAAAGAATAATAGACCTTCAAGTGTAGTTTTGACGGATGTGAGTAATTGGCAGATCGCCGCAGTTAGTGCAGATTTGATTCATCATCCCAGTAATGGGCCTGTACTGTATACTACAAAAGAAGGGGTTCCTGAGGTTACTCTCGCTGAACTTAAGCGACTGAATCCAATAGGTGCTGAAGGCAATAAAGGGGTTCAGGTAGTGCTTGTTGGGCCTATGGCATCCAATGTCGAACAACAATTAAAGGCCATTGATTTAAAAGTAGACCGGATAGAAGGGGATGAGCCAGCGGCAGTAGCTCAGGCTATAGATACTTATTACGCCAAAGCAGCGGGTGAACTTCCAAAGTCGGTCATTATTGGTTCTATGGATAGCCCTGAGTACACGTTGCCAGCAGTGAATTGGATCGCACATATGCCTGAACCTCTTCTCTTTGTAACCAAAGACGAAATTCCTAACTCAACGGTCGAGGCTTTAAAAGAACGTGGAGGTAGCGCAACCATTTACATCCTAGGACCAGAAGACATTGTCTCAGCAGATGTAGAAAAGCAATTAAAAGAATACGGAACAGTTCTCCGTATAGCTGGAGAAGATGTTTTTAAGAACGCTATAGCTTTTGCAAGTTTTAAGGATGCCAATAACGGATTCGGCTGGGGAATCAATACACCCGGTCATAACCTGTCTTTGTTAACCACGGATTCAACGATGCTCGCTATCGCCGCTGCGCCTTTTTCTCATTTGGGGAAACATGCGCCGCTTATTTTTACGGAAAAAGACGGGCTGCCAGATTCAGTAATGGAGTATATGATGGAGCTTCAACCTAAATTTCAAGATTCACCAGCAGAAGGTCCTTACAATCATGCTTGGATAAGTGGGGATAACCTTACAATAAATGAGCGAGCACAAAGTGAAATCGATGACATGCTAGAAATCTCACCTGCTGCAGGAGGCAATCCGCATTCCGGCCACTAACCATCATCACAGGCTGGCATCATTTAGGGATGATGTCGGCTTGTTCTGTGTTTTTTTTGTATAATGAGAAGAACTAGGTCATAAAGAGGGTGAACGGCTTGAATAAGCTACAGATACTGATCGCAGATGATGAGTGGAACATGCGGAATTTATTGCGGATTTATTTAAGTAAAGAAGGGATGTCTACAAAAGAGGCGTCAACGGGTCATGAGGCACTCCAACTGTTGAAACAACACAGCTTTGACCTAATCTTGCTGGATGTGATGATGCCGGATATGGATGGCTGGCAGGTCTGCAAGCTGGTGAGGGAGTCAAGCTCTATCCCAATTCTAATGCTAACCGCACGTTCTGAAACCAAGGATAAGGTACGTGGTCTCGGTATAGGTGCAGATGATTATCTTACTAAACCATTTGAGCCGGAAGAATTAGTGGCTAGGATTTATTCTCTGCTGCGGCGTTCAACACTTACTTTTGTTCAACAACCTCAGGAAAAGGTGCTCACATACCCTAATTTTAAAATATACCCAGAAGCTAGGGAGGTACATATTCAGGATACATCCATTGAATTCACGCTCAAGGAGTTTGATCTACTGGCCACTTTGGCGCAAAACACTACCCGGGTTTTTACGAGAGAAGAACTGGTGGAGCGATTATGGGGGAATAATTATGAGGGGGAGAATCGTGTTATTGACACTCATATTAAGAATATCCGCGAGAAACTACATAAAGCAGGCCTAGCCTATAATCCGGTTCAGACGGTGTGGGGATTAGGTTATAAATTTCATGCTCCCGGTAATCAGGTATGAAAAATAACATCATCGGACTTAAGCTTGGTTTTGTTATTATGTCTGTTTTTGTGGTTGTTTTGCTTGTTCTTGGAATTACTATAGACCGGATGTTTACAAGCTTCTATTACAACGAGATGCAAAAAGAGACGGAGGAACTCACCTCACATTTTATTGGAATGGCGGAATCGCAGGATAGTTCAAACGAGCAGATGATGAGTACCTTTGCAGAATTTTCGGATGTCAGTATCTTTAATATCTCAAAGGATGGCAATGTGATACTCCACTCGGGTGTACATGATCGTTTGGATCGTTCATTCATCCATGCTTCGGATGTTAGTAGGATTTTTGCTGGGAAAAGTATTGATTTTGAGTATAAAGATCCTGCTGGACATTCTTATTTTATCATTGGAAAACCAATAATGGAGGGGGATACAACTCAGTCTGCACTTTATGTAATGTCCTCTACAGAGAGTATGAAGCAATCTTTGGCTTCCATCCGGAACCTGCTGCTGATTGCAGGAATAGGGGCTTTTATATTGGCTTTAGGGATCACTGGTGTGATCGCCATGATTTTGTCCAGACCTCTGATCAAGATGCAAAAGGCAACCCGGAAAATCGCGACAGGCGAGCTGGAAACGAGACTGTCTATACGTAGTAACGATGAGATTGGTTTTTTGGCAGAGGCCATAAATGATCTGGCTGTCGATCTGCAACGATACAGGGATACAAGGCAGGAATTTCTGGCAAATATCTCACATGAGCTGAGAACGCCCATTACATATTTGGAGGGGTACACCAAGGTTATAAAAGATGGACTTTACGAGACCGAAGGGGAAAGAGATCTATACCTGGACATCATTCATCAGGAAGCACATCGGCTCCAGCATCTGGTGGATGATTTATTTGAACTGGCAAAGATGGAGGAAGGAAAGGTTACACTTACCCAAGAGTGGATCGATCTCAGTAAGCTAGCGGAACAAGCCGTGCGCAGAGTTGAACTGAAAGCAAAAGAGAAGGGATTACACCTGAAGCTTCAGCTTAGCGGAGATGCGTATATGATCCGTGGAGATCAAAAACGTATGGAACAGATTATAATGAACCTTCTGGAAAATGCAATTCGTTATACGGATGAAGGCGAGATTATTGTTCATGTGGAATTTGCAGCGGATGCTGCAACTCTAATAGTTGAAGATACAGGAATAGGTATTCCTGAGAAAGAGCTTCCCTATATCTTCGAACGTTTCTACCGGGTAGAGAAATCACGTTCAAGACAATACGGTGGTTCAGGTCTGGGGCTTTCCATTGTTAAAAAGCTGGTGGAATTGCATGGAGGCAAGATTCGAATGATGAGTCAGCCTGGAGCGGGTACTCGTTGCGAGGTGCAACTATTTAATCTATCTAAATCCGAATAAATGTAAGTAAAAAGAGACTTCAGATACAAAATGAGGTCTCTTTTTTGCATGTTTATAATGTTATTTATTCGACTCAAGCTCTTCAAGTGCCCATTCGCAAAATTGTATAGAGCTCTCCATATCAAGCACACGTTTGTGGATCAGTAAATAACGTCCAAAAGTGGTGGCTTTTAACTCACGCGTCTCACCGCGTTCATCACGTAAGACTTCGTTTGCTTTGAGCAAAACCTTGTATCGCTCCAGCTCACTTTTACAAAACTCTGCACGTTTTAGCAATAGGTCCTTGGCTTCTTCCGGGTTGGATAGCCATAAGCTATACAGCTTAAAATGCAGCTCATCCCGTAGCACCGGAGGCTCTGCAGTAGTTTCCACCCATTGCCGCAATTGCTCCAGTCCTGCTTTCGTAATGGAGTATTCTTTTTTATCCGGTTTATCGGTCTGTTCAATGAGCTTAAAGGTGATATAACCTTGCTGCTCCATGCTCATTAATAGAGGGTAGATTTGACTATGTCCAGCACGCCAGAGCGGCTTGATATTCTGAGTTAATTCATATCCAGACAATGAGTTAGCGCTAAGTAAAGCTAGAAGTCCATAAGACAGTGTATTCATTACTATAAAGCCCTCCAGTTATTATAAATCCGTTTTCATTGAATTTTTCGGGGATATGTCATCATTGACATATTGATCATACGATTATAACATTATTCAAGTCACCTTATATATGTAAAAGTAGACATATAAAAAAATAATGAGGAGGGGAAGCATGGAAGAAAATCAAGCAAGCAAAATACATTTTTGGCCGATCATGATTGCCATATTCTTCGGAAATTTCGTCTCTGTCTTAAGTACAACGACGATCAACATTGCTGTTCCTCTTTTAATGGATCATTTCAATACGAGTCTGAACACCATGCAATGGATGGTCACCGGTTTTATGCTGGCGACAGGAGTAACCGCACCACTCGCCGGCTATCTCGGAGGAAGATTCAGCTACAAAAGGCTTTATCTTTTCGCCTTGATGGGATTCACCATGTTCTCTTTGCTTTGTGCTTTAGCATGGGATCCAACATCATTAATTGTATTTCGGATGCTACAGGGTTCGTGTAGCGGTCTCATCATGGCTTGTACAATGACCATCATATTTCAAGTAATACCGGGAGAACGCAGACCTTTTGCAGTAAGCCTCTGGTCGTTATCCGCGATGGTCGCGCCAGCCATAGGACCAACGTTTAGCGGGTGGCTGCTCCAATATGCCAGCTGGCATTGGTTATTCTTAATTAACATCCCTATTGGAATCATAGCTGTTATTCTAACCCTAACGTTAATTCCATATTATCGAATGAATATTCCGAAGTCATTTGATATTCCTGGTTTCCTTACCGTTGTCCTCGGTAGTTTATCATTATTAACTGCATTTAGCCAAGGCAATAGCTGGGGATGGACTTCGTGGAAAACCTTATCGTTAATCCTTTTGGGAGTTGTATTGTTAGTTTTGTTTGTTTTGCGCGAGCTGAAGGCGGAGGTACCTCTGCTGAATTTGCGTGTATTCCGTAATCGCCGTTTTACCGCCATGCTTAGTATCTATAGTTTAGTTACGATTGCGATGTATGCCGGAACCTATTTAACCCCTTTGTTCTTACAAACGGTAGAAGGGGCTACAACGCTTAAAACAGGGCTGATTTTATTGCCGTCCTCGATCCTCCTTGCCTTACTGAGTCCAATCGTAGGTAAGCTGTATCCAAAGTTCGGACCTGTGAAGTTGATTTCTGCGGGAATTTTATTTATATTCATCGGTTTATTCATGCTTAGTCGGCTGCAAACGAACATATCTTATAGCTTTATTATGTGGGCGATGGTCGTTCGTAATCTCGGCATTGGACTAGCCAATGTTCCAAGCAGTACAGCCTCAATGGAGGAAATTCCTGTCGAATGGTCTGGGCATGCTACGTCGATCAACAACTGGGTTCGCAATGTGTTAAGCTCACTTGGGATTGCAGTATTCACCTCCCTGCTGTCGAGTAGATCCTTACTCCACTCTAAAGAGTTGATCAGCTCCGGTGCAAGTAATACAGATTCGATACGTTTGCTATCGTTCACGATGGGTGTGAATGATGTTTTTGTGGTAGGTTCCATTATTGTGTTGTTTGGATTTCCACTGATGTTTTTATTACGCAAGAAGCGTACTGTGGTAACTGTACAAAACGCAGGATAACCGGTACGATACAAAAAGCAGATCAAGGTTTTATCCTTGATCTGCTTTTTGTCTTAGATTACGTTTTGTTAATAAACTTTAATGCATCATATCGCCCATTCCACCCATACTCCCTACAATTTCCGGATTAATCATCCCGAATATCATCGCGATATGCGCCACGACCAAGAATCCACTAATAAGCAGAAAATGCAGCTTCATCTTGTGCTCTTCCGATCGTTTACGGGCAATCAGACCAAGATCTAACAAAGCCAGTGGCAATAAGAAGAGTACTCCGCTTAAATAGAAGCCCACGGCTACGATATCAACCCATGTGTGCCATTCCCCATTCACAGACAAAGGAATAAACGCAGTTGGGAACAAGTAGAGGAATACACCTGTGAAATATATCCCTGCGAGTATGCTGCAGACTTTGTTGAAGGATCGTAGTGGGCCTGTTAGATTCTTGGTGAACAAAATAATAAACTCTGTAATGGTAATCGTCTCAGCAAAAATCACGGGGATGGCCATGAATATAATCAAATTCCAAGGCTGGTTGTCCGCTAGCAAAGACATGTAATGCGTCATGTTCATAAGATACTCCTCCGATAATATGTAATAGCTTCAGTTACTTATCGTATTCGAGAAGTATGTGGAAAGTATGTGGAAACGAAGGTATGATAAATATATGCAATAATAACAGTCGAGGGGAGCAAGACAACCGTGGGAAGAGGATTACAAAACATTTTATTTGATTTAGATGGTACTTTAACAGACCCCAAAGAAGGCATCACCAAAAGCGTAGAATACGCTTTGAACAAATTTGATATACAGATCGAGCATTTGGATGAGCTTCTTCCTTACATAGGTCCTCCGTTATATGATTCATTTATCGAGCTGCACCATTTCACTGAGGAACAAGCGCTTCAAGCGGTTGCTTTTTACCGGGAGCGTTACAGTGCCACGGGATTATTTGAGAATATGGTGATTGAAGGTATACCCCAATTGCTGGAGGGACTTAAGACGAATGGATACTCATTGTATGTAGCAACCTCCAAACCGACTGTTTTTGCAGCACAGATTCTTGAGCATTATAAGCTCGATCATTATTTCAAACATATCGGAGGAAGTAATCTGGACGGTACCCGTTCTAAGAAGCAAGAGGTTATTCAGTACGTGCTTGATGAGAATGACATACATCCAGAGGAAGCGGTAATGATAGGAGATCGTAAGCATGATATCATCGGTGCTATTGGCTGTGGTGTCGAATCTATTGGAGTGACTTTTGGTTATGGTCCCAAGGAAGAGCTTGAACAAGCCGGAGCAGACCATATCGCCTTTCGTGTGGAAGAAATTGCAGATATCATTCAGCATATTTCATTGAGAGAACGGTGCACCAAATGAGTGTTATGAATACTGAAATACTTGACGGGAAATCGATTAAGCTGGTTCCAATAGATGAAAGTCATGCAGAAGGATTGGCGAGAGTGTTAAGAAATCCAGACATCTGGGAATTTACCTGGCGAAAAATAACGTCGGACGAGCAGGTGCAAGGATTAATCTCAACAGCTTTAGCGAATCAAAAGAACGGTTCACAAATTACCTTTACTATCATTGATAAAGCAACGGAGCGAATTATCGGAACCACTCGTATTATGCATCCGGATTTGGTTCATCGTAACGCTGAAATTGGATGTACCTGGATCTCACCAGACTATTGGAGAACTAGTGTGAACACAGAAGGCAAGTCGCTGCTGCTACACTATTGTTTTGAAGAACTAAAGCTGATCCGCGTAGAATTTACAGTGGTCGCGAACAACTTGAGGTCACAAAGAGCAGTAGAACGAATAGGGGCGGTTAAAGAAGGGGTTCTGCGTAAGCATAGAATCAAGTCTGACGGATCGATTCATGATAATGTGGTCTTTAGCATATTGGATACCGAATGGCCTGCTGTAAAAGAGAATCTGCATTATCTGATAAATGATAAATACGCATAAGTATAGATGAAGCAAACAAACGGGCTAGGGGCCGTTCCATAGGGAGCTACACTTCATCTATAATTGATGAATCAGAGTGGTGACAGAAGCAATTTGTTAAAGCAGAGTGAGCGTTTAATTGTATTTTGTACAACTATAATTCCTTAATTGGTCGGGGTATAGATATAACTGTATTTAGTACATCTATATTCCTCATTTAATTTCTTATAGGTGGATTTTCAGGGTTTTAATTGTACAGAATACAATTAAAACAAGAATAGTTACTTTTGCATACGGAATAAGTGTACAGAATGCAGTTATTTCACATTTACCCTATATCACTCTCCATTATCTCATTCGAATCCTTTAAATTAGGTGCTAGAAGTATAACAAGAGGGAATGCACCGGAAGCTACGTTCTGTCGGAAAGGATTTCTTCAAGGCATCAGACTTGCAACTCCTGCTTAGTGAGGATGAATATACTTTGGTGGATCAGCGGATGATTAAGCGAGTTAAGCCAGAGCGTATAAGGATTTGCCCATGAATTTGCTTAAACCCCCCACAGATCAAAAACACCAGGCAGTGATACTCCAATTCCCGGAGAATCGCTGCCTGGTTGTTTTTTAACAGAGACCGCTACAAATTCTAGAAAGAGCTGCTTGGAGCAGCGCCTTCTTTTATGATTCAGCCAATAGGCTGCTTATGGTTATTGTTTAGGACTTACAAGGATTTTTACTTGATTTTTTTCTTTCAAAAGAGCCTCAAACCCGTGATCAATCACTTCATTCAGTTTAATTCTCTTAGTAACAAGTTTTTCAGCAGGGAAGTACCCTTGTTCCATCAAGCTAATTACAGCGGGGAAAACATCACGGTAACCAATGATACCAGTTAAGTTGCGTTCTTTAAGTACGATATTGTTTGGAGTAATCGTAGCATCTTTTTCGAAAATACTAACGATCATGATTTGTCCACTCAATTTAGTGGAATTAATGGCTTGGGTTAGAACGGGAGGTACACCTGTCACTTCAAACGCAACATCTACGCCACCATCGGTACGTTTTTGAATTTCTTCGACCACATCATATTGTTTAGGATCGATTACAATACCACCAAGTTCCTCAGCTTTACTCTTACGTTCCTCGGAAAGTTCTACCACATAGATTTCAGCTGCGCCGGATGCTTTCAAAGCTTCAATGACCAGCAAACCGATTGGGCCAGCACCGAATACTACAGCTTTATCTCCAACCTTCAGTTGACTGGAACGAACAGCGTGTAGAGCAACGGCAGAAGGTTCCACGAGAGCACCTTGTTCATAGGATAAGCTGTCTGGAATTTTGTGCACCATATGTTGGTCTGCTGCGACGTATTCTGAGAATCCACCGCCACCACCAGCCAAACCTAGGAAGCCCATTTTTTCACAAAGATTATATTTACCTTGTCGACAAGCCACACATTCACCACATGCGAGAACAGGCTCGACGACGACGCGATCACCAACATTAAACTTGCTAACGCCTTGACCTACTTCTACGATTTGTCCAGAGAATTCATGTCCCATTACGACTGGAGCTTTTTCACCAGTAAGGGGATGATCTGTTCCTTGGGGAATGAAAATAGGGCCGGCTACATATTCGTGAAGATCGCTGCCACAAATTCCGCACCATTCGATTTTGATTTTCACTTTTCCTTCAAGGGCTGCTGGTTCTTCAATCGTTTCTAACCGTAGATCTTTGACGTTATGCCATCTTAATGCTTGCATATCATTCATCTCCTAGATTAATAATTGATAATAAATAGTGTTTTATTTCTGGAAAAGAGGAAACGTTTCCGAGAACAAATATGTCACATAATTTTCATATTGTCAAATTTAAATAATGAAAATATTAATATTGAAAATTAGTGAAATATTTCACTAAAACAGAGTTATATCAAGCCTTTAGGCTCACATTAGTCGTTGAGATAAGTATTCTTCTATGTACTATTATGTTATAATCTATACATTGGAATTTTGATTTTAGATGAGTGGAATAGAGATAAATACGAAAACGATTCCGGAAATAAGGGGACTATCAGAGTGGCTAATAAAAACAAAGTAACCATAGAGGATGTAGCGAAACGGGCGGGGGTAGGTATTGCTACTGTCTCAAGAGCCATTAATAATTCAGAGGGAATTAGTTCCAAGACCAAGGCGCTGGTACTGCAAGTGATTGAGGAGATGGGTTTCACTCCAAATACCTCTGCGCAAAGCCTCAAAATCCGCCAAACGAAGCAAATTGCTCTGGCCGTTCCTGACATTCGCAACGCAATTATTCCGGATATCGCCTGGTCCGTAGAGCAAGCCGCCAAACAACATAGCTATCGGGTAATCCAGATTAATACTTCTGGCAACCCGCGGACTGAGCTCGAAACAATCCGTGAGGTCAAAAAATTACATGTAGATGGACTCATTATCATGCCTCTTGCTTATCCAAAGACCATGGTAGAGTTAATTAATAAATCGAGTGTTCCGGTCTCTATCATTAACTACGGGAAAAGAATCACAGAAAATGTGAAAGCTGACATCGTTAGTTTGTCACGTTTTGAAGGACAATTAGTGATGGAGCATTTAATCAATATCGGTCGTACTAGGATTGCATATGCAGGGGCACAAAAAGATCTTATTGAAGATCGTTATCTTGCTTATCAGCAAGCTTTAAATCAAGTGGATATTTCGCTTGTATATTTTGGCGAAGACTTTTCCTTGCAAACTGGACTACAAGCCGCTGACTATTTCTACAGCCTGACGCATATGCCAGATGCTATTTATGCAGTGAATGACATGGTGGCCATAGGTATTGTGAATCGTTTTAAAGAATTAGGCGTTCGTGTTCCAGAAGATGTGGCGGTGGTTGGGGTAGATAATAACTCATGGACAACCATTACAAGTCCGCAGATTAGTTCGGTCTCGATCATGGGGAATGAAGTGGCACGATTAGCCACACAGCTTCTTTTGCAACGTATTCAGGATAATATTACCGGGGAGTATCAAAGGGTGCAGCTTGATCCGCGATTAATCGTGCGAGAGTCAAGTGTTTCGGTTAGACGTAGTACGAATTAAAGGCCTCAAGTTTGCGACTACTAAGAATGAATAGGTTGTAAATCCTTTAAATCCTGCTAGACTTAATACAGAGTAATTTGATTGGAAATTAAGAAATGAGGTGCGGATCATTATGGCTAATATTTATAAGAGCTTAACCGATCTGATTGGAAATACACCGTTATTAGAGATTTCAAAGTATAGTAAAACCCAAAACGTAGAAGCAAGGGTTCTTGCCAAGCTGGAATCTTTTAATCCTGCAGGTAGTGTTAAAGATCGTATTGGATATGCAATGATCAAAGATGCGGAAGAGAGAGGTCTCATTAATAAAGATTCTGTCATTATTGAGCCTACTAGTGGAAACACTGGGATAGGACTTGCTTTTGCAGCTGCTAGCTTAGGGTATTCACTGATCATCGTCCTACCAGATACATTTAGTATTGAACGCCGTAAATTAATGCTGGCATTAGGTGCTGAGCTTGTGTTAACACCGGGAACTGAAGGAATGAGCGGAGCTGTAAGAAAGGCAGAACAATTAGCTGCGGAAATTCCAAATTCATTTATTCCCCAACAATTCAGCAATCCTGCGAACCCGGAAATACACAGAACGACTACAGCAGAGGAGATTTGGCGGGATACCGATGGAGATGTTGATATTTTCATAGCGGGTGTTGGTTCTGGAGGCACTATCTCGGGTGTTGGGAAAGCGTTGAAAGAAAAGAACCCCGCAGTCCAAATTGTCGCCATCGAGCCGTTTGACTCTCCTGTTTTATCAGGAGGCCGTCCTAAGGGACATGGGATTCAGGGGATTGGAGCAAACTTTATTCCGGAGAACTACGATAATGAAGTGGTGGATGAGATTTTTCAGGTGAAAAATGATGATGCCTATAGCGTATCACGTGCTCTTGCGCGAACAGAAGGATTGCTGGTGGGTATCTCCTCCGGAGCAGCTGTTTACGCAGCTACACAAATCGCTAAGCGTCCTGAGAATAAGGACAAGACCATCGTGGTGATTCTGCCGGATACCGGTGAACGTTACTTAACCACTACGCTGTTTGATTTTTAACGGAACATGAGCGCTAGATCCAACTAATCGGCTTTAAAAAGCAAGTAAAAGGTTCAGCTATAGGCTGAGCCTTTTTGTTGTTGGAGTATTGGCTGTATATCTCCAGATAACGGGTATCTCAAGTAACTAAGAAGTTTAAGGGGGATTCAAATCTCCTATTATTACACGTAGCTAAGAAGTTCAAGGGGGATTCCAAACCTCCCATTTTGTATAGTAGCCAAGGAAGTTCAGTGTGTTACGGACCGTATTGCAGCTATTTCGCCTTTTCAGCTCATTTTGCTGCGTTATCGGACTGAATAGCACTTATTGGCCAACATTTGCGGATAAGTGGTGTGGTTTTGAGCAAATAGCTGCAACTGAGTCCGATAGCCTGCCGCAAACGCTCGAATCAACAGAATAACGTCTCCTGAGTCCGATCCATCGGCGAAAAGTATGTTATCTCAGTAGGAGGGATCCAAAACTCCCATTATCTCAAGTATCTAAGGAAGTTCAGTGTGTTACGGACCGTATTGCAGCTATTTCAGCATTTCAGCTCATTTTGCCGAGGTATCGGACTGTATAGCACTTATTGGCCAACATTTGTGGATAAACAGTGTGGTTTTGAGTAAATAGCTGCAACTGAGTCCGATAGCCTGCCGCAAACGCTCGAATCAACAGAATAACGTCTCCTGAGTCCGATGAATCGGCGAAAAGTGTGTTATCAAGCAGGGGATTCCAAAACTCCAATGTACCTCAAGTAACTAAGAAGTTTAAGAAGGATCCAAAACTCCCATTATCTCAAGTATCTAAGGAAGTTCAGTGTGTTACGGACCGTATTGCAGCTATTTCGCCATTTAATCTCATTTTGCTGCGTTATCGGACTGTATAGCACTTATTGGCCAACATTTGTGGATAAACAGTGTGGTTTTGAGTAAATAGCTGCAACTGAGTCCGATAGCCTGCCACAAACGCTCAAATAAACAGAATAACGTCTCCTGAGTCCGATGCATCAGTGAAAAGTATGTTATCCAGTAGGGGATTCCATTTCTCCAATGCTCTTGAGTTTGATCCATCAACACAACACGATGATTGCCCCTGAAGTGACTCGCACGCCTCAAATCACCCGCCTCATAAACTCTAACCGTTTTTTCCTGTTGTGTAATTTCCAGTTTAGAATAAAATGGAACTATTCCGCTAACCGCGCGTAACCGATAAATAAGAGAGATAATGATAGATCAGGAGGTACATATGAACACGAGAACTCTAAAAATACTGCTACATACCACACTTGCTGCCTTATTGTTAAGTGTATTGCTTTTGCCGGCCGTAAGTTTAGCCAAAACTGCTGTACCTAAGCATACAGGGTCATTTTATGTGAATGATTTTGCGAATGTGATTGACGAGAAAGCAGAGAATTACATGGTGAACTACGGTATTCGATTACATCAGGCTACTGGAGCTCAAGTTGTGCTTGTAACTGTCGATTCTACTGAAGGGGTTTCGATGGAAGAGTATGCAAAATCGCTTTTCAATAGCTGGGGTGTGGGGGCTGCGGATAAAAATAACGGTCTGCTGCTGCTCCTTTCTATAAAAGATGATGATTATTGGGCGGTACAAGGTAAAGGTATAGAGGAATCATTGCCTAACAGTAAGATTAAAGAGATTCTTTCACAATATCTTGAGCCGGATTTCGCAGCTAAAACATACAGTAATGGTGCTAGGAAGACGTATGGAGCTTTTATTCAAGCTATGGGCGGCACTTGGGCAGAAAATGTTGGCACCAAAAATTACGTATCCGATAATGCGGGTGTGCTCAAAAAAGTAACTAAAGACTATCTGAACGATTCCAGCAACAGATATAAAACAACAACCGGAAGTGGAATTTATGTGGTCACCGTAAAAAATGCTGGAGATAAAACATTGCAGGACTATACCTATATGAAGTTTGCTTCGGTAGGTGCGGGTCCTAAGGATGTTATGCTGGTATTGGACATAGGCGGAGACAACTATCATGTTCTACAAGGCAAGGATATCGACAAGGTTTTAACCAATGAGGCTATTAGTAATATTTTAAATACCGTGCTTGAACCCCAATTTGTGAAAAAAGATTACGGTACGGGAGCTACAACGACAGTTAATTCGTTCTACAGTTTCTTGTTAGCTAGAGCGGATCATCCGCAAGGAGTCACTGGAAACAACGGAAACAATGTTAATCCTGGAACTACAACGAACTCTGGTTCTTCCTCTACTACAGCTACAAGTGGAGGTGAGGCGGTTAGTAAAAGCAAGGCTTTTCTAATTTTCTCAGCGATTTTTGGTTCGCTTATCTTATTTGGATTTACTGCTTCACGACGCAATAGATATATAGAAATGTATGGTTTGCCATTTAATCCATATAGCCAAAGGAATATACGCCGTTATGGTCCTTGGCATGGTCAAGCGGATTACGGTTATGGCAGACGCTGGCACAGACGTTATTATCATCACCACCATAGGAATACAAACAATTCGCAATCAAGTTTCTGGGGAAACAGTGGTGGCGGAGGCTCTACTAACGGTGGCGGTGCAGGAAGGTATTCCTCAAGCAACGAGAACCATGGTGGTGGAGGTTCCAGCAGTGGTGGAGGAGCAGGAAGACATTCTTCAAGCTCATCCAGCCGCAGCTACTCAGATGATGATGATAGAGGCTCATCAGGTGGTGGCGGTTATTCCGGCGGTGGTGGCTCATCAGGCGGCGGCGGTAGCGCTAGCAGCGGCGGTGGAGTAGGAAGACATTAGATTTTGTTTAGCTTTAGATGAGCAGGTAGCCAAGATATTGGAAACCTGCTCTTTTTTGTTTTTGAAATGATGACTATTACTCAAATAGAAACTTTTAACGAAAATCATCGTCTATGATAAGGACGAGTTGTACATATTATCAAATTAGTAATATTTAGGGAGGAATACTCAGAAGTGAGCACTTCATCATTACCTCAACGTTCCAATGCACGCAATAAGAAACCTGTAAAGAAACCAATAAAAAAGCGGAAGAAACGAAGTTTTTTTCGCACCTTATCCAAAGTTTTTTTATTCTGCTTATTCTTAATGATCGCTGCTGGTGGATGGCTTTATTTTGCACCCTCGGCTCAGAACTTACGTTATACAATCGCAGATACGCTAATTACAACACAACATCGCTATATGGCTAAATATATTATAGGTGAAGATCAACTAAAGGAACGGGTAACCGAATATACCGCCCGTTTTGAAGAGATGGGGGACGAAATAGATACACATACGATCGCTCCCGAACCTGAGGTGGTAGAGAAGCCGCTTGTCGAGATTGAGAATGTCTCAGGCAGTGGCTATACCGGATATGTAATGATTGTTAATGATCCAACCAAAGTCCGACTAGGAATACCTAATAAGATTGGTTCAGGTGAAAAAGTAACCAGTATGGTGAAGCGTACAGGCGCTATCGCTGGAGTTAACGGTGGTGGGTTCGCTGATCCGAACTGGAAAGGTAACGGGTTTAAACCCATAGGAATTGTAGTCTCACAAGGTAAGTTATATTACAACGGTCTTGGCGGTAAAAAATCTACACAGATTGTTGGTCTTGATAAACAAGGGAAAATGGTTGCAGGGAATTATACGCTAGATGAGATTAGTAAAATGGGGGTTCAGGAGGCAGTTACTTTTAGCCCGCGGCTAATCGTCAATGGCAAAGGATTGATTAAGAATGCAGCAGAAGGTTGGGGGATTGCACCTAGAACAGCAATGGGTCAGCGGGCAGATGGCGCTATTATTTTTGTGGTAATTGACGGACGACAGCCTACTTATAGTATTGGAGCGAATCTCTATGATGTGCAGCAAATTTTGCTTAAGCATGGAGCTGTGATAGCGGCTAATCTGGATGGTGGATCTTCTACGGTACTAGTAAAAGATAATGAGATTATGAATAAACCCTCATCCCAATATGGTGAGCGGTATTTGCCTACAGCTTTTTTAGTTTTTGAGCATCCAGAACAGGTTGATATGCCAAATATCTGGAAAGGACTAGATCCTGCCAAGATTGATGCTGGGAAAAAGAGAACACAATAAGTACGCGTTATTGGGCACATAATAAGGATTATCTTGGAATGAGATGTGTATTTATGCTACGATATCAGCTAGTATGAAACAGAATGTAGTACGAATAGGTCTGGAACAGGGGGAATAGGAGTGACGTTGCAGCAGCTCCGCTACGCTATCGAAATTGCAAATAGTGGCTCCATGAATGAGGCGGCAAAGAAACTCTTTGTTTCTCAACCGAGCCTGTCCAACGCTATTAAAGAGCTTGAAAATGAACTTGGGATTACCATCTTTGAAAGGACGAACCGTGGAATCAGCATTTCTGTAGAAGGAATGGAATTTCTCGGATATGCCCGTCAAATCATTGAACAAACAGAGCTTATGGAGAATCGTTATACTGGGAAAAAGCGTAGCCCAATCTATTTTTCCATTTCGACTCAGCATTATGCTTTTGTGGTAGATGCTTTTGTGAGTCTCATGAAGCAAAGTGATGTCTCAGAGTACAACTTCAGCTTGAGAGAGACGCAAACCTACGACATCATCGAAGATGTGCGTACTCTCCGTAGCGATTTGGGGATTCTTTATATTAACGAGAGCAACTATAAGCATATGAATAAGCTGTTCAGTGACGGTAATCTGAAATTCACGCCACTCTTTAATACTGACCCACATCTTTATGTTAGAACTGGACATCCGCTTGCCCAGAAGGAAAGGATCTCGCAGGACGATATTTTACCTTTTCCGTATATTACTTTTGAACAGGGTGAGAACAATTCACTTCACTTCTCGGAGGAAATGTTAAGTTTTTCTCAGATTGAGAAGAATATTAAAGTGAATGACCGGGCAACCTTGACCAATTTATTAATGGGCACGGACGGTTATACAGTGGGTACAGGAATCATGGCATCCGATCTGAACGGTAATGGACTGAAGACGATTCCATTTGAGAGTAATGAAGTATTCACGGTTGGTTGGATTGCGCATAAAGATCGTAGACCTAGTGTGATGGCATCCAAGTATATAGAAATCTTAAATGACTTGGTTTCCGGAAGTTATTTTGATCTAAATCATTTTTTACTATAGCTGTAGGAGGATCGGTATGATTAGACCCGTAACTGGCACCCAGAGAAATGCTCCACCCTTTCGCTATGATATCGTCGGCAGCTTCTTGCGTACGGAAGAGATTAAAGCAGCCCGCCTCCAATATGAGAATGGTGAAATTACAGGTAGTGAGCTTTATGAAATAGAGAATATTGAGATTGCTAAACTACTGGAATTAGAAAAGGAAGTAGGATTATTAGCAGTAACAGATGGTGAGTTTCGCCGTTCCTGGTGGCATCTTGATTTCTTTGTCGGAATTAAAGGAACTGAAAAGATTAACTTAAATCAAGGGAATGGAAGAGCGGAAACGGTTCAGCGTGCAGAATCATTCCGAATTGTTGACCGGATTTCCTTTGAAGATCATCCCATGCTACAGCAATTTATAAAGCTGAAGGAAATGGCGGGAGACCGGATACCCAAAATGACGATTCCATCACCTGCCCTATTTCACTTTGTGGAGGAGTTTAATGGAAATGAAGTTTACCCTGATAAGGAAACTCTATTTCAAGATATCATCGCGGTTTACCAAACTGCGATTCAAGCCTTTTACGATGCAGGCTGCCGTTATCTTCAGTTAGACGACACAACTTGGGGAACGCTGAGCAGTGGCCGACATCGCGCCCATTTACGCAGTAGAGGTACAGATCCCGATCAGTTAGCAAAGGATTACGTTAGGCTGATCAATGAGAGTATTGCGAATCGTCCGCATGATATGACCATCGCGCTGCACGTTTGCCGAGGTAATTTTCGCTCCACTTGGTTCGCTGCTGGCGGTTATGAGCCTGTTGCCGAGGTGCTTTTTTCCAATACCAAAGTTGATGCCTTTTTCTTGGAATATGATAATGAACGAGCTGGCGATTTCGAGCCCTTACGATTTATTAAAGACCAATTTGTAGTGTTGGGATTAGTAACGACCAAACATGGGGGTCTGGAGAGTAAAGAGCAGCTTAAGGCAAGAATCGAAGAAGCCGCACAATATGTAGATATTGAAAAGCTGTGCCTCAGCCCTCAGTGTGGATTTGCTTCTACGGAGGAAGGAAATATTCTAACTGAAGAAGAGCAGTGGGATAAAATACGCCTTGTGATCGAAACCGCCCGAGAGGTCTGGTTATAATTAAATAAGCTAATTTGGTGGCCTGCTATAGCGTAAGCTTATGGTAGGCCATAGTTTTTAGGAGTTACCCTGTCCTGATTGTACAGTGCTATAGTGAATTCAACAGAAAAGCACAGACAATGAAGGAGGCCGAACCCCTATGAGTACCATCCAAAAAGGAAAACAAAGAACTGAAGTGCCATTCAGAGTAGATATCGTTGGCAGCTTCTTACGTCCGGAAACGATTAAGAGAGCTCGTGTCCAATATCAAAATAATGAAATCTCCGCTGATGAATTGCGCAAGGTAGAAGATACAGAGATTGCCAGAGTTGTGAAAAAACAAAAAGCGGTTGGATTAAAAGGTGTAACGGATGGAGAGTTCCGCCGCTCCTGGTGGCATTTAGATTTTATGTGGGGCCTTGAAGGGGTAACAAAGAAAGTCAGCCCAGTGGGCTACCTGTTTAATGGTGTAGAGACCAGAGCGGAAACTGCAGAATTATCCGGTAAAATCCGTGGGACTAACCATCCAATGATCGCTGACTACAGACAATTGGTTAGCGTAGCGGGAAATGATGTAGTAGCGCGCCAAACGATTCCTTCGCCAGCTCAGTTCCTTGCTGAACTTCAGCGCAATCAAAAGACTACTGTAGCTGTTTACGACAAGCAGGATGAACTTGTGGCTGATATTGCTGCAGCTTATCGTGAAGTTATTCGTGATTTCTATGAGGCAGGTTGCCGTAATCTGCAATTGGACGACTGCACATGGGGTATGCTCTGTGATAAAGGATATTGGGAAGCACGTCAAAAAGAGGGTGTAGATGTTAACGAAATCGCTAAGTTATACGCATTTGTAAATAACGAAGCGATTAAAGATCACCCAGCAGATATGGTTATCACGATGCATGTATGCCGTGGGAACTACGCGTCCACTTGGGCAGCATCCGGCGGATACGAGCCTATCGCAGAAGTGTTATTTGGAACGGTGGATGTAGATGGTTTCTATCTGGAGTTCGATACGGATCGGGCCGGAGACTTTGCACCCCTTAGATTTATTAAAGATCAACAAGTAGTTTTAGGTTTGTTCAGTTCGAAGTCAGGTGAGCTTGAGAATAAAGAAGAAATTATTGGACGGATTAAAGAAGCTTCGCAATATGTGGATATCAATCAGTTGTGCCTGAGCCCACAATGTGGTTTTGCCTCTACGGAAGAAGGAAACCATCTGACAGATCAACAGCAATGGGATAAACTGCAGTTTATTAAAGAGATTGCAGATGAAATTTGGCAGTAATCTATAAAAAATTAGCAGGCTCCTGATTGAATCAGGGGCTTTTTCTATCTGTATTGTGACAGCTTAGAGGATTAACCTACTACTGCACTTTACTAGAGCTATCGAAGAAGGGTATAATAAGTAACAATTGTTTTTAATTCATGTTGAAAGAGAGCGGGAACAATATGGGTCGTAAGTGGAATAATATTAAAGAAAAGAAAGCTTCCAAAGACGCAAACACAAGTCGTGTTTATGCAAAGTTTGGTGTTGAAATTTATGTAGCAGCAAAGAAGGGTGAACCCGATCCAGAAGCGAACCGGGCCCTGAAAGTTGTATTAGAACGTGCAAAAACTTACAATGTACCAAAAGCGATCATTGACCGTGCGCTTGATAAGGCTAAAGGTAGCGCTGAAGAAAATTATGAAGAGCTTCGTTATGAAGGATTTGGACCTAGCGGTTCAATGATCATCGTTGATGCGCTCACAAATAACGTTAATCGGACAGCTCCATTGATCCGTTCAACCTTCAGTAAGAATGGCGGAAATATGGGTGTCAGCGGATCAGTAGCTTACATGTTTGACTCTACGGCCGTTATAGGTGTGGAAGGTAAAACTGCTGATGAAGTAATTGAAATGATGTTTGATGCAGAACTTGATGTACGCGATGTGCTGGAAGAGGATGATGCAGTTATTGTTTATGCAGAACCTGATCAGTTCAATGCAGTACAAGAAGTATTCAAGAATGCAGGCATCACTGAATTTACTGTTGCTGAGTTAAACATGCTTCCACAAAACTATGTGGCACTCCCAGAAGATGCTCAAGCTCAATTCGAGAAATTGATTGATGCTTTGGAAGACCTGGAAGATGTTCAACAAGTGTATCATAACGTAGATTCAGAAGAAGAATAATTTAAGTTTTATAAAGGGCGATGGAGTTCGCCGTAACTGTCTCTCTGAGACTAATGACTCCTACCAGTGTGAGCTTCCCTGGTAGGAGTCTGTTTTATTGTTGAGACTAATTTATTTTGTCCTTAGGAGCTGTCGAGATGAATCCATGGTCTACCCGATGGTTTGAAATCACTAAGAAGCGAAGTTATTTTGCACTTTGGAGTACATTTATCAAATGGATTGTGCTTGGTAGTGTGGTTGGCATTTTATCCGGCACCGCCTCTGCTTTTTTTCTGAAAAGCTTGGATTACGTTACAGATGTACGTTTAGAGCATCCGTGGCTACTTTATTTGTTGCCTCTTGGGGGAGTACTTGTTAGTTTCTTATATATGCGATATGGCAAGAACAGTTCTAAAGGCAATAACCTCATTCTAGAACAAATTCAGGACGGACAAGAAACCATACCTTTGCGAATGGCTCCATTGGTGTTGTTCGGAACATTAGTAACCCACTTATTCGGTGGATCCGCTGGGCGTGAAGGGACAGCTGTTCAAATGGGCGGAGGCCTTGCGGAATGGTTCGGAAAGCTGATTAAAATCAGTCCTCTGGATCGTAAGATACTGTTAATGTGCGGGATCAGTGCAGGCTTTGGTTCTATTTTCGGAACACCGCTGGCTGGAACCTTATTTGGTCTAGAGGTAGTAACCATTGGACTTATTAGCCAACAGGCATTACTTCCATGTTTTGTGGCTAGCTTTGTTGGTGATCTGGTCACCACTCGATTGTGGGGTGTTCATCATACACACTATGTAGTGAATGAATTTCCAGCTTTAAGTTTAATGATTATTCTAAAAGTGGTATTGGCCTCTGTAATTTTTGGTCTCGTGAGTATGCTTTTCAGTGAACTGACTCATTTTCTAAAAAGAATCTTCACCGCCAGGATAAGCAATCCAATGATAAAAGGTGCGGTAGGTGGATTAATTATCATTGCCTTAGTATTCCTTGTAGGGTCTCGTGATTACTTAGGCCTCGGAATTCCATTAATCAAGGATTCTTTTGAGGGAGATGTCTCGCCGTTCGCTTTTTTATGGAAGCTGATCTTTACCGCCTTTACCTTAGGAACAGGATTTCAGGGTGGTGAGGTTACTCCGTTATTTACGATTGGTGCCACACTAGGAAATGTCTTGGCTGGAATATTACATGTGTATGGACCCTTTTTAGCTGCCCTCGGTTTTATTGCTGTCTTCTGTGGAGCTACTAGCACGCCTATCGCTTGCTTCTTAATGGGGATCGAGCTGTTTGGTTCGGAAGGAGCCATATACATGTTTATCGCTTGTGTGGTGAGTTATTTATTCTCCGGACATAGTAGTATTTATACTTCACAGCTTATTGGTGTATCGAAGAGCCAGTTCATTACTATTCCTCAAGGGACTAGGATCGGTACGGTCAAACGCGCCCGCAAAAAATAACAGCACCTCTCGGATGGTGGTTGACAAGTGCGGATACACGATTTAAAATGTAGCCAAACGAAGGGATGGTTCAACATGATTCATGTGGAAACTGAAAAATTATATACCAGAAGCTGCTCCGAACAATCGGATACAAACGATGAAACGTTGTCCGGAGCTTAATCAAAAAGCGAATCGCTTTTTATATCATCGAAAGATAGCTAGGTCATTTTAGTGTGATTATTCATGCTTATTTGATTACGCCATCTTCCGATGTTAATGATTAAGGGGCTGTAGACAATTTTCGTCTACAGCCTTTTGTGTTTATAATGTTCAGTTTCCAAACTGACAATTATCTATTTGTGCCGTCTATTCGTGCACTAATAAGCAGAAGGCTTGCGCCCAAGGGCGCGGTGTCTTCTGCTTTTTTTGTGCTTAAAAACAATTATAGAAAAGAGGAAAGTAAATGAGTTTACTTGAGATTTCTAATGTATCACATGCTTTTGGAGATAAAGTGCTGTATAAACAGGTTTTTTTGGAAGTCTACAAAGGGGAGCATGTAGGTGTAGTGGGTCAGAATGGAACAGGGAAAAGCACATTGATTGGTATACTGACGGGCGAGGTGATTCCTGATGGTGGAACGATTAAATGGCAGCCCAATATCAAAATAGGTCATCTTGATCAATACGCGGTTATTGATGGGTCAAGTACCGTTCAAAGTTATTTAAGGAGAGCGTTCACTGAATTATACGAAATGGAAGAAAAGATGAATGCACTTTATGCGGAATGTGCTGTTTCTGGCAATGAAGTGCTTTTGCAGAAGGCAGCAGACCTTCAGGAACGACTTGAGGCGCTCGACTATTATTCTATCGAGAGCAATATTAGTAAAGTGGTTACGGGGCTAGGATTAAATGCAATGGGGATGGACCGTCCTATTGATCAGCTTAGTGGGGGGCAGCGAACCAAAGTTATATTGGCAAAGCTGTTGCTTGAACAACCTGATGTGTTATTGCTCGACGAGCCCACCAATTATCTCGACACCAAGCATATCAACTGGCTTGCTGAATATCTGATAGCGTTCGATCAAGCCTTCATTGTGGTCTCTCATAAGTACACTTTTCTCGATAAAATATCAACAAGCATTTGCGATATTGAAGGGGAAAAGATTAAAAAATATCATGGCAAATATGCTGATTTTTTGAGACAGAAGGAGCATATTCGCGAAAGCCATATCCGGCAGTACCATGCACAGCAGAAAAAAATTGAAGCCACTGAGCAATATATCCGGAAAAATGGTGCTGGTGTTAATTCTAGAATTGCCCGTGGCCGTCAGAAGCAGCTGGATCGTATGGAGAGAATCGCTGCACCGACGTTTGTCACTAAAGCATCTATCCGTTTTCAAGAGCTTCCTGTTACTGCACAAGTTGCGCTTAGAGTAGACCATCTTGTGGTTGGTTACGATAAGCCGCTGCTGCCAAAATTTACATTTTCCATTCGAGGAGGACAAAAGATAGTCATAGCAGGCTTTAACGGCATCGGAAAATCAACATTGCTGAAAACATTAGTTGGTCAGATCCCCTGTGTTGCCGGAGCATTCCGCTTTGCCGAACAAGTCTCTATTGGTTACTACGAGCAAGATTTAATTTGGGAAAACGATAGCATGACACCCATTGAAATCGTCGCATCGTTTTATCCAAAATTGACTATTAAGGAAATACGTCGTCATTTATCATTATGTGTTGTAAAAGATAGTCACGTTACACAGCCTATCCGTACACTCAGCGGTGGCGAACAATCCAAAGTTAAGCTATGTCTTTTATTACTTACAGCATGTAATTTCTTAATCTTAGATGAGCCCACTAATCACTTAGATGCCGAAACAAAAGATGCTTTACAGAATGCTTTAATCCAATTTAAAGGTACAGTGATTCTAGTTTCTCATGAGGAGCAATTTTATCAAGGGTGGGTGGATCGTGTAATCAATATTGTGGATGAAAATAGAAATAGAGAACTAAAGTATAGCCATAGATAAGGTTACCTAGTAACATGAAGCTGTTCCAAATTAATACAATCGTCTTCAAATGGCTTCCTGGTTTAAGTGAATATTAAGGAGGGCTCCAATCAGACATGTACATTAATAAATCTTCGTTAGCTCAGTTTGCTCAGGGCAATAAGACCTCAGATGTGACCATGGATAGATATCTTACGCAGTATTTAAATCTTTACAATAAAGTAGAACCACACGTGCGTGCTTTTGTGCCAGAGGAGAACCGAGCAGATAGAATAAAAAATGAAGTGGCTAGGGTAAGAGAGAAGTATTCGGAATTTCCTAACCCATCGCTATATGGAATACCTGTTGGAATCAAAGACTTAATTCACTTAGACGGGTTGCCTACCCGTGCAGGGTCGAACCTTCCCCCACAAGCTTTGACGAAGTCTGAGGGCAGTTTTATTCAAAAGCTTCGGCAAAAAGGGGTTTGGTTCACCGGCAAAACAGTGACGGAGGAATTTGCTTATGCCGGACCTATCACAACCCGCAATCCTCATCAGCTGGATCATACGCCTGGCGGCTCTAGTGCAGGCTCTGCTGCTGCGGTTGCCGCGGGTATCTGTCCATTTGCGATAGGTACACAAACCTTGCGTTCTGTTATGGCACCTGCTTCATTTTGCGGAGTGGTCGGCTTTAAACCTAGTTATGCGCGTATCCCTATAGATGGTGTCCAATTGATGTCGCCATCTTTTGATACGTTTGGATTTTTCACTCAGGATATGGAGGGTATGGACTTTCTCGCCGCGGAGCTAGTAACAGAATGGAAACCATTTAATGAAGCTCGTAAACCTGTGCTAGGGATACCCGAAGGTGTATACATGACATTATTGGAGGATGACACCAAGATAACCTTTCAGAAGCAGCTTAAGAAGCTTGAGGAAGCAGGGTTCAGCATAAAAACAGTTGCGATGCCGTGGGAAGATAGCTTTATCTACGGAGATGCCATGGTGCGGTTTGTTCACGGAGAAATGGCGCAAGTCCATCATTCACTATTTGATATTTATAAAGATCTTTATGAGGATACCGTACGGCAGGCTATTTTATCTGGACGAACCATCACTGAGGAAGAACTGGAAGGATATCGTAGCGGACAAATCAAGCTCAGAAATGATCTATTAGATGTGCAGAAGTCACAGGGGATTGATTTGTGGGTTTCGCCGGCTCAGGCAGGAACAGCTCCGCTGTGGGGTTCACGAACCGGATGGACCGGAATGACGGCCATTTGGTCATATGCTGGAGCGCCTGCGGTGAGTATTCCAGCTGCCTCTATAAATAACATGCCATTAGGATTTCAATGTATCGGGGCATATGGCAGGGATGAAGAGTTAATTTATTGGAGTAAAGTGGTTTCTTTAGCGCTTCAGTGATTCTATGGCTTTAGAAATGGATCAATTGTTGTATTTTGTTCTAAAACGTAATCGGTAGATTACACAGTAGGTCTTCGTTTTATTTGAAGATCTACTTTTTTTTGTATAAAGTGAGAGTTTTTTTAATAGGGATCGTCTATATAGTATCGTGCTTCAAGGAGGCTTCAAGGTGAAGGGACATGTACCGAAAGTTGAAAAAGAGGATGAGAGGCTATGGATCCAAAATGTTCTCGATGGACATAAAGAAGACTATTCGTATCTTGTAAATCGATATAAGAATAAAATTTATGGGCTTTTGCGAGGAATGGGAGCCAATCATCAAGATGCACAAGACATAACGCAGGAGACGTTTATTAAAGCTTACCGTAAGCTGGCCTCACATGATTTGGATAAGAATTTTGCGGCGTGGCTATATGCTATCGCGACTAATTTACTGAAGGATTTGTGGAAAAAAGACCGACCGACAGCGAGTTTGCCGGACGACAATGCCGAACATTCTCTTTCGGATAATCCAGAAGAAGAATTAATGCGATCGGAGCATCGCACAGAGCTGCTTCACCTGATGCAGAAGCTCCCGTCTAATTATCGTACGGCTTTACTGCTTCGTTATACCAATGATTTAAGCTATGAAGAAATGTGTATGGTTCTAGATGTTCCATTAAGCAAGATTCAAAATGATTTATACCGGGCTAAACAGCGTTTGAAGCAGCTAATTACACTCCAGGAGGTGAAGACCGATGAGGTGCTTAAATTCCTATGAGATCGAAGAATATATTTTAAGCAAATCTATCTTACGAGATCAAGCCGTAGCTGAACATATGGCAACTTGTACGCATTGTAATATGATCTACGAAGCAGAGCTTGAGGAACAAGCTGAATGGTCGCAGGCTATGTATGAAGAGCGCTTACCAGATTCATTTACTGCTCAAGTAATGGCTTCTTTGGAACAAGTAGAGCTTGAGGAATTTACTCCAACACAAAGGAATCGCAAGCATCCGAAGCGCAATAAGTTGCTGAGATTATTTATGGGTGCGGCGTTGTTACTGGTTGTGCTAAGTGCCGTGATCTTATATTCCGTTCCTACACTGGCAGAGACTTTACGTTCTCTTTTTGTAAAAAACAACATGGACATTGGCCTTCTACGAGCACAAGAATTTGGGTTGGTAGAGCATCCTAATATTAAGGTGAAGGATAAGGGCTACACAATCAAAATAGATGAAGCAGTGGCAGATCCTACACGGGTAATTGTTGCGTTACAGTTGTTTGGACCAGATGGAAAGCATGATAAAAAGCGGTTGGCCCTTAATGATGGGAACAGTATTGCGATTAAGGATGATCAAGGGAAGGTTGTTGGGGAGTTATACGATATAGGATTTACCAGTGACTTTTACTATTTGATCGCTAATTTCACTGAACCTCTGCAAACTGATCGAATTACGGTCGAAGGTCATATTACTGAATTGGGAAGTGAACGCAAGAACATCCCTACTCTTAAAGGCGATTGGAATTTCAATTTTTCTATGGATATGACAGAAGCGAATAAACAAACAACCTCCATGCCACTAACGGGTAGCTACACCTCCCCGGACGGTTTAACTGTGACCTTGAAAAAATTAACTCATATGGTGCAAGGTGTTCGTTTTGAGTTTGATACGCAATTGAGTGAAGAGGCATTGACCCGTTCTCCTGGCGAACTATGGAAGCAACAGGGCTTGAAATTCCATTTTGAGGATACAGCAGGCGAAGAGATTCACAGTGTTAATGCTAGAAAGTTTCCTAATAAGAATAGCGTGATGTCCTACTCTAACCTTCCCGGGGCAACAAAGGGACTTATGCACTGGAGCTATACGTTTAAATATTTACCTCAGGATACGCCTTATACTTTCGTATTGGATGGATATTTCATCCCAGAGAAGGATGGTTCTAGTGTGCAATTTGAGCCTGCCAAGTTGAAAGAACAGCCGATTCCCTTTGCATTTGACGGGGATGAACTGATGTTAAATGATTTTACAGTGGAGTCATCTCCCGATAACAATGTATCAGCGAAGGAAGGTGTATTACATTTTAGAGGAAGATTGAGAAATGAGTTTTTAAATAGTGAATGGATATTTAAGACACTAGATGGCAAGGAGTACAAACTCACTGAACAAGGAGCTTTTACTACTAAAGGGGTAGGATGGAAAGATGGTTATATTGAATTTATCGAGTCTCAGTCAAATAATCAAAAGAAATATTTCCAATTCCGTGCCGATGGCCTTACACAAATTCCCGAGCAGCTTCAATTAGTGCGCACGATAAACAATCGAATGTATGCTAATGTAGACTGGTCCGTTCCTATCATGGAAGCTAGCAAAAAAGAGTAAATATAGTTATTTGGTTTCCGGATTGTACAAGCAAATAAGGGGGAATAAGCATCTCATATACTATCACAATCGAAAAGAGGTGGTAGTTTATGACTGCTGCAGAGAAGAGAAAAATTCAAAGAGCTTTGAACGCATTGCGTAAGCAAAGAGTGGTTCTGAAAGAAAGTCTTAAAAGAATTGAAGCCATTCTTTGCAGGTTGCCTATTGGCAGTCGTGAAAGATTTGAATTGTTAGCAGTAAGAGACTCAATAGTAGAAGCGCTTCGACTAAATGCAATTGCCATTAGAAATTTAAAAGATGCTACTTGTTCTTGTTAATTACCCTAATACCAGTTCTACGCAGTTTTTGCGTGGAGCTGGTTATTTTGAAATAATAAGATTCAAACTATCCGTTATGATACTATAAACTTAATATGTCGATAACGTAAAAAAGAGAGGAAACCATTTATGACCAACAAACTATACTACAATTCTACATACCAGACTGATTGGCCAACCCGTGTGACTGAAACCATAGAACGAGAAGATGGGCTTTATGTTCTTTTGGAGGAGACGGCTTTTTATCCGCATGGTGGTGGACAACCCTGTGATCTTGGATCTATTCAGGGAATTCCTGTGCTTGATGTAATCAGTGAGGAAGAGCTTGTACTGCATAAGCTGGAACGTTTACCTAATGAGGAATCGGTAACTTGTCAGATTGATTGGAATAGAAGATTTGACCATATGCAGCAGCATAGTGGCCAGCATTTGCTCTCAGCGGTTTGTCTAGAAAAACATAACTTTATGACCTTAAGCTTTCATTTAGGTGAGGACTATTGCACTATTGATATAGAAGTTTCAGAACTGTCTGCTGATCAACTGTACTCCATAGAGAGAGAAGTTAATCGGCAGATTTACTTAAATCACAATATTCTCAGTTATTTCGTAACAGGGGAAGAGGCTGCACAGCTTAAATTGGTTAAACAGCCAAAAGTGACAGAGAACATCCGGATTGTTGAGATCAAAGATGTTGAATACAACGCTTGTGGGGGGACACATGTGTCCTCAACGGGTGAAATTGGAATGATTAAGCTTTTAAAAGCTGAGAAAATAAAAGCGAACACGCGGATTTATTTTAAATGTGGATATCGTGCTTTAGAGGAATTTAATACTAGTCAGCAAATCCTTGGAACACTGTCTTCCAAATTCAACACAGGCAAAGATGAGATTATTGATCGAATTGAAAAATGGGAAAATGAACAAAAGCTGCTGCAAGCTGAAATTTACCTGCTTAAAGAAAAAAATGACGACTATGTTGTGCAAGAGCTTTTAAATGAGCAAGCGGGAAAGATGATCGCACAAGTATTTGAAGATAAATCGCTAAAAGATCTACAGAGCTTAGCTAATAAGCTGACTTCGAAATGTGATCTTCCTGTATTATTAGCTACTTCTGCGGAGAATAAGGTTGTGTTTGCGCAGAACGGGAGCACGGAGATTTCCTGTGGAGCTTTTTTCAAAGCTCATCTAGGCAGCTATAATGGTAAAGGCGGGGGCAGCGATAAACTGGCGCAAGCAGGATTCCCAACTTGGGAGGATGCTTTGGCATTTTATGAGTTTGCTAGAGGGTGAGAAGAAACTTTTTCCATTATCTTCCGTCTAATTACATATGATTATAAGGTCGAAGGAGACGGATAGAAATGAATAAATGGAAGGTAACACTAGGGATCTTTGCAGTTTTGATTTTAAGTACTGGGTATGGAGCGGTATCTGCGCAAGCAGACAAGCAAATTCAATTCAACTATAAAGAAATTGGAATCAGCAGTAAACAAGTGATCGCGGAGAATACAACTTTTGTACCCTTGAAATCACTTGCAGATGCTATGGGTTATACGTTATCGTGGGATCAAAAGTCCAAAATGGCCAAGCTGGTACGTCCAGAGCGTGAAGTCATCTTCACCGCGGGTGCTGCAACGTCAAAAGTGAACGGGGCAGCGATGGCATTAACAAAATCTCCGCGTATCATAAAAGGTTCGTTGTACATGCCCTTGGTCTCTGCAGTCAGTGTACTTGGGGGTAAAACCGCGTTTAATAAAACGGATGGGGTTATCCAAATCGTAGATGAACCTAGATTTGTTGCTGCTTCTGTAGAAGGTAGATCCTATTGGATATCTCAAAAAAACGCAAATTTATATTACCGGGCTACGGCAGCTGGGAAACCAGTAATTATTGGCCAACTACCCCTTAAGGAGTCAGCTTACAATCATGGATTTGAGATTAAAAAACTTGGAAATGGCACGGACTTACTTCAATTAACGGACAATCATTATGCAATGTTTTATGATTTCAACAGCAGCTATCAGGTACTAGTTCAAGCAGGTACAATAATTAAGCAAATGGATTATCAATATATGATTCCGGCTTATCCACACGCGCCTCAAGTGCCTTCCACTCAGGTGTATATGACCGATGGGAAGAACGTTCAGTATATTACTAAGGATGGCGGTTTGGGCAAGTTGTTTGAGATGGAGAAATTAACCGGGGCAACCGGTGATTTCATAGTGGAGTACGCCGCGGAGGATGTGGCACTCGTTCGCTTATTAGATACAACTCAATTATATATTGTCTACAGCAGTACAGGAGAAATCGTCAATCTCAGTGAACAACTGATTACTAGTGAGGATCGTAAAGAATGGGATAAAGTAAATGATGGCAGAGATCAATACATTCTGAGCAGAATGTTAGGGATGAAAAGCCGTAAGGGGAATGTACTGACATTCACCTATACGCCAATCCTTGAAGAAAAAGCAAAAACAGTGACATATACACTTCAAGCGAAATAATTCGGAATCACATCAATATAATTAGTAGAAAAAAGGAGCGATGTTGAACATCGCTCTTTTTTATGTATTTATGATTATTTCGTTGTCATCATACTTCCACCCTTAATCTGAACGGGTTGATCATTTATAGATACCCAAACATCTATGGCAGAATTGTTGCGGATAATCGTTTTGTCGGCACTTAATTTCAGTGAATACAGGGCAGTGACATAATCATAAATCTCAATATTAGTAGCGTACCAAATATCTGAATGTCCACCTGCTTGTTGGCAAAAAGTTTCGATTAACTCCCAATTGTTCTGCTGTGCGAACTCATAGCTATGGCCCCAAACATAACAGAGTCTTAGTTTCTGGGAGGGT
This sequence comes from Paenibacillus sp. FSL H7-0918, assembly GCF_038007025.1. Taxonomy (NCBI): domain Bacteria; kingdom Bacillati; phylum Bacillota; class Bacilli; order Caryophanales; family Paenibacillaceae; genus Paenibacillus; species Paenibacillus sp. FSL H7-0918. Next base: position 664,470 of record NZ_JBBOWJ010000003.1, on the reverse strand, counting down.
CCTTCCATTGTGAATCGCTCCCAAACCTGATGCAGATCTTCAATATGGTGGCAGGTTGGATGCCATTCCATGAAATTAAGAGGCATATCAAACTGTTTGGTAGAGTGAACAGTGCGGCTGTATTCAATTCCAACGGACTGAAGTGGTGCAATTATCTCCTGAGAGTATGTACCGTAGGGGTAGGACATGCCTCGCACTGGATAATCCACCAGCTTTTCCAATCGTTTACGGTCTTCGAACAGCTCTTCAATTACCATCGGTAAAGGAAGACGCTCTAGATGTGGGTGAGTAACGGAATGGGCGGACACTTCATGATTCCTGAGCGAATGCTTAACATCAGCGGGCGATAAGAACCCAGGTGCATTGATCATTGCACTATTTAAATGGAAGGTTCCTTTGATTCCATATTGATCAAAAATACCAGCCAAGCGGATATCGTGTTTCTGGCCGTCATCATAGCTCATAGTGAGCGCCTTTGATAATCCGCCTGGGAATAAGTTGAATTGAAGTTTCATGAATTCACACTCCTATAATTTGGTGAGCTTGAAAGTACTTCTTCCAATTATAAACAATTAACGTTATAATCAGATTCCACGTTTGAAAAGGAAAGAGTTTTCAGTGAAAAATATACACTTAAGGAGAGATGCTATCTGCCTGACTTTCTCTACGTTGTAAAGCTACTCTATGTAAAAGACAAAAGAAACTCACTTTTATATTTTATCACTAACCTGCTGAGCCCACCAATTCTATTTGCAGAGCTGTTCATAACGAAATATGTGGTTGACCTAAGCTGCACATACAAAAATCAAATATAGACGTTGTATAAATAGATGGTCTTGGCTGTATGATATAATTATTAGAAAAAAATATGGGGAGAACTGTATGACTACAATCATTGATAAAATTGCATGGATTCATATTCAGAATGGACAAGTTTTGTGTGTGCGTTCCAAAGGGAAAGATACCTATTATTTGCCTGGAGGAAAAAGAGAAGCTGGAGAAACAGACGAGGAGACGCTCGTGCGCGAAATCGAGGAAGAGATCTCTGTTCGTATTAAACCAGAAACCATCTCCTATTTTGGAACCTTTGAAGCGGAAGCTCACGGTAAAGCTGAAGGCGTCATAGTTAAAATGACATGTTATATCGCGGATTTTGAAGGTACACTTAGTCCTGCGTCGGAAATTGAAGAGTTATCCTGGTTATCTTATAAGGATCGAAATCGTGTTTCAGTCGTTACACAGATCATTTTCGATCAATTGCATGAGCATAAATTACTTTCCTAATCCACAATTTAAAGTTCTGAAAGCCCGTTTTAAGCCTAAGAGATGGCTTGAGGCGGTCTTTTTTTTGAAAATATACGAAAGGCTTATAGGGGCAACAACATCGTTTATTTTGCTTTGGGACAGATGTCCTTTTTTAAAGGCCTGAATTGCTTTTTAATATGTAAGAGATCGAAGTTGAGGAGAGAGAGAAATGAGAGGAATTATATTTGCGTTTTTAGCGGGGGCTTGTATCACTCTGCAAGGAGTATCTAATGCTCGAATTAGTCAAGATATTGGGACTTGGCAAGCTGCGACAATTACACAGTTAACAGGATTTATCATGTCGTTACTAATCCTTTTATTTGTTAGAGATGGGAAATGGCAAGGATTAAAAGAAGTAAAACCATTATATCTAATTGGCGGATCTTTTGCCGCAGTCGTTATTTTCAGTGAAGTCACTGCCATTCAACAGATTGGCGTTACTTTTACTATATCGACATTGCTCATTGCACAGCTATGCTTGACCTTCTTAATTGATATTAAAGGCTGGTTTGGGATGGAAAAACGACAAATGAGACTCCCACAGTTTATTGGAATAGGGTTGATGATTGCGGGAGTAGTGATTTTGAAATTCTGAGAATACAATCAACAACTGGAGGAGTTACGTTATGATTTTAGGGTTAATATTAGCGCTTGTCGCGGGTTCATTCGTTAGTTTACAAAATATTTTTAATACGAAGGTTAATCAAAAGGTTGGATCTTGGGCCACAACGACGTTAGTATTAGGGTTGGGTTTTCTGGCTTCCTTTATCATGAGTCTTATCTTTGAAGGCGGCCGAATATTTACTTTGCGAAATATGGAGCCTTGGTACTGGATCAGCGGATTGATCGGGGTGGGTGTAGTAATCTGTCTCGTGCAAGGCACCAAACGTCTTGGGCCAACCTATGCGATCTCGATCGTATTAATCTCTCAGCTTGGGTTTGCTTTATTGTGGGATTCCCTCGGCTGGTTAGGGCTTGAAAAGGTTCCATTCACCTGGAAGCAGTTGGTCGGAGTACTCGTGATTGTTGGCGGTATTCTAGTGTTTAAGCTAGGGGGTGCCCGGGAGACTCAAAAGTCGGCTTAATTTATCCTCAGACTCATGTTTGTCAAAATAGAAGTGATGGCAGTCACACGAGAGTGAAAGCAAATCAATCTATACTTTGGGAAAGTAGTAACTCAATTATAAATAAGGAGCAGATCATCCAATGTTCATACAATTGAACTCTCTAACTACAGAAAAGTTAAATGAAAACCTTGGTGAACGACCAGGTTATTTTAAATTGTTCTTCGATACAGAGGGCTGTGGTTGTAATGGCGTGATCGTAATTCAGATTATTAGTGAACCCCATGCTACAGATATTGAAGTTCAGAAAGAGCCCTTTACTTTTTTTGTGGACCGTCAACAGGAATCTTTATTTGATGAACAGATGCGACTTGAAGCAGATGAGAATTACCCGTCATTCAGATTAAGTAGTGATTCGGGCCTGTTAGGAAGCAATATTCGAGTAAAAGATATTCGCTGAGTAGAGCACTGCTACTAAAAACCAGAGCATTTGAGATCATCTCTCAATGCGCTGGTTTTTTAAATTTCGTTCCTATATATGGCACTTGCAATTCATTTCTTACCCATTAGATTTTTTCATAAAAGCTATATGGTCTATTTTGCTGTTCACCAGTGTAATTAACTGTTCTGCCATATAGCTCGCCGAATATTTGAAATTGACTTCAGCCCAGTGCATAATGACACCTACTGTAGCAGACATTTGGTAACTCAACATAATTTCATAATCCACAGGAGCAGCATCAGCTTCTATCTCAATTCGCATATCCTCACGCATGGATTCCCGTAAACGGTCGAACAGTTCAACAGTCATTTTCCCTCGTTCCACTGCGGATAAGGCTAAAAACTCCGCTTTATGCCCCTCAATATATTCGAACAGCTGCAGAATGGAAGGGAAGACCTCCGTTGCCTCAATACGTTCCAATCCCTCATAAGGGTCTAATAGCGCCTCTCCTATACCCTGTAGAAATTCATCATGTATTTCCTTAAGCAAAGCCTCTTTACTCTCAAAATGTTTATAAAAAGTCCCTCGATTGTAATCCGCTCGATTAGTCACGTCCAATATCGTAACTGAATCATAGCTATTTTCCAATATTAGCTCAACGAATGCAGATTTCAGAGCTTGGCGTGTTCTTCTGGTTCTTCTGTCTTCATGTTCTTCCTGTATCAAAAAAACTACCTCCAGCTATGATCTTTTTATCGTTCATTTATAGTTCTTACTTTAAAAGTAACAAAAGATCAGCTAATGTTCAAGATTTAGACATAAGTAAACACGTAGAGCAAGTATGTTGGTTAGGCGACATTACTTAAAATTCTGATTATTGAACAGGTTAACTAATGGGGTGTACTCTAGTAATAGAGATAGGTTATCCCATCTCCTAAGACTATAATATATAGCCAATTCATAACAAAGGATGCGAACATACAATGAGTGAATCATATGTAAAAACTGCTGTAATTACTGGAGCTGCAGGTGGAATCGGTAAAGAGCTTGCCCGTCGATTGTCTGATCGTAAACTGAATCTTGTACTTGTCGATCTGAATGAAGAAGCGATAAAAAATGTCATCCAAGATTTAGGCTTAAATGAAACTAACTCTTTAGCTGTAGCTGCGGATGTCTCTAATGAAGAAGACGTTCAGAATTATGTTAATAAAGCGGTAGAAAAATTTGGAACCATTGATTATTTTGCAAACAATGCCGGAATTGAAGGTCCAGCAGGTCAAATCGAAGAGCTTAACGTTAAAGCACTTGATCTTGTATATAACGTCAATGTACGTGGTGTATTTCTTGGACTACATTATGTAATTCCTGTGATGAAAAAACAAAAATCAGGTGCTATTCTGAACACTTCTTCTCTGGCAGGACTCATGGGTGCACCAGGTATGGCCCCTTACATTATGTCTAAGCATGCTGTAATTGGTCTGACTCGCGTAGCTGCAAATGAGCTTGCACCACTTGGTATTCGTGTAAATGCGGTACTCCCAGGAACGATCAATACACAAATGATGCGTAAAATTGAAAATAATTTTGGAAGCGCAGAAGAATACAAGGCAGCTAACGAAGCTGCAACACCTATGGGACGCTACGGAGAACCGCAAGAGGTTGCCGCTGTGATGAACTTCCTTCTGTCGGATGAGGCTTCATTCGTAACGGGTTCTCTATATACAGTCGATGGTGGTATGATAGGTCAATAATGCAAGCTGATTTCGATCATTAAGGATACTTCAAATAAAGGATTGGGCCTGTGCGTCAAGCATTGGGTCCAATTCTTTTTTATTTAGGATACCCGGATCGGATTTTATAATAAGCAATCTGCTGAATTATCTTATAGAATATACAAAGGGGATTTAATCTTTTTAAGTATTGATCAGTGATTTAGATAAATTGTTGGCGAGGAGTGTTCATATGCATGAATTATCTCAACAGGATTTTAATGAAGTGAAACCGTTACTTACAGGTGCTCCTTTTCATCCTGAAATTCTCTCCATTATCGAGGGAAATAATCCGGGTTGGATTTTTGTAGATCAACTTGTAACACCAAAAAGCGCGTTGGTATGGAGTAAGGGGATGCAAGGATTTTATATTATAGGCGATCACACCAATGAGTTATTTATTAAAAGCTTAGATAGTTATGTATCCAGTCAGATTGTACCGAGGATGAAAAAGCTTGGGCTGGAGTATTTTGAAGTCTCAGGTCAACACAATGAATGGAATCTGGCATTGATGTTTCCTTCTAGGAAGCTATATCCTTTTGAACAAATGGTGTTCAAGTTATTCCACAAGCCCGTTGAGTCCCTTAATAATGCGATTAGAATTATAAATCTTAAAATGCTGGAATGGGAGGACTTAGATCTAAAGAATATAGAATTTGTACATGACAATATTGATTTATTCTGGTCATCGAAAGAAGACTTTAGGGCAAAAGGCTATGGATATGCTGCTGTTGATGGAACTGAGATTATGGGTGTGTGTTATTCTAGTTTCGTTACGGAGGATACTCATGCTATCGGAATTGAAACTCTCTCCAAGTATCAGAATAGAGGAGTGGGGACTCATTTAGCGGCCTTAGTAGCGGAGGATATACTTACAAATGGTTTTACACCTTACTGGGACTGTTCATTAGATAATGAAGCTTCCCGAAAGCTAGCGCTCCGTTTAGGATTTCAGCAAATTCATCAATATAAGTGTAGTGCTTTTTCAATATGACGGTTTCGCAAATTATTAGGTTAGGATGAACATTGATGAGAATATTGCTCGTAGAGGACGATAGAACGATTGCTTCAGGACTTGAATATTCCTTGCAGCAGGATCATTTTGAAACTATTTTATGTTATGATGCAACCTCTGCTAGGAGGGTGTTGGCGGAGCGGTTATCTGAAGTAACACTTTGCATTTTTGATCTCTCTCTACCGGATGGCAGCGGATATGATCTGTGTAAGATCGTGAAGGAGCGGAGCGATATTCCGGTCATCTTTTTAACTGCGATTGATGACGAAGTTAATGTAGTGATGGGACTTGATATGGGAGCAGACGATTACATAACTAAGCCATTTCGGATTCGCGAGCTGTTATCACGCATTAAATCGGTGTTAAGGAGATATAACAAGCAGGCTCAAACTCCATCTAATTTTGAACTAGAGAATATACGGATTAATACGCTTGAAGGAAAAGTTTATAAGAACGGCGATGAAGTTCTGCTAACAGCATTAGAATATCGTCTGCTTCTGATATTTGCTAATCATGTGGGACAAGTCCTTTCCAGAAATCAGCTGTTAGAGCGGATTTGGGATGTCGCCGGAGAATTTGTAAATGATAATACATTGTCTGTGTATATTAAACGCTTAAGGGAAAAGTTAGAGGATAACCCGCAAGAACCCACACTGATCAAAACAGTACGCGGTTTAGGGTATAAGGTTGGTGATTAGATGTTACGAAACAGAGAATTTAGATGGTTATTACTAACGATGACTACGATCAGCCTTCTGGCGATTATAGGAACGGCATTTATTTCATCAGCAGCGATGGGGATCACGGCGGTAACTTCAGTTCTGCTTATAGGTTGTTGTTTATTATTTACCCGCTGGAGATACCGCGAAATTGAGAAGCTTTCAGGGTATCTACGTCAAATTAGCAGCGGTAATTATTCGCTCGATGTTCGTGATAATCAGGAAGGCGAGCTTAGTATCCTGAAAAATGATATTTATAAGGTGACGTTGATGTTATCGGAGCAGCGTTTGCTTTTGCAAGAGGATAAAATAAAGCTTACCAATGCGATCTCCGACATCTCCCATCAGCTCAAAACACCACTTACCTCCATGACCGTGATGGCAGATTTATTAAGCGATCCTGATCTGGACGTTGAGAAAAGAATAGAATTTACGCGGAAAATCAGCCTTCAGCTCGATCGGATTGGCTGGCTGGTTTCTTCATTATTAAAGTTCTCAAAGATCGATGCCGGAACCATTCAATTTAAAAAAGATTCAATAAAAGTAAAGAAGCTTGTTCAGAAATCTATGGAGCCCATACTGATTCCAATGGATATAAAGGAGCAACGGATCCTAATCGAAGGTGAAGACGCTACCTCATTCATAGGCGATTACAATTGGACAACTGAGGCGATGATTAATATTCTGAAAAACTGTGTAGAGCATACACCTGCTGGGGGAGAGATTACGATTTCTTTTGCAGAAAACACGCTGTTCACGGAAATTGTCATTACTGATAATGGCAAAGGAATTCCTAAGGCAGAGATCCCCTATATTTTCAAACGATTCTACAAGGGTACAAATGCAAACGAAGACAGCGTTGGAATCGGACTTGCCTTGGCGCAAAGTATTATCACTGAACAAAACGGCACGATTGATGTGGTGAGTGAAGTAGGAAAGGGGACACAATTTCGGATCAAATTTTACAAGCAAGTGATTTAACACTTATGGCTTAGTGACTAGAATGTCACTTAAGAGTCACTGAAGAGTCATTGTAGACAGATATACTGATCTCATCAACAAATGGGGGTCTAACAATGGATATTTTAAAGATTGAACATCTGTCTAAAACATATGGTAAAGGCGAGACCGCAGTAAAGGCTCTGGATGATGTATCTTTTTCAATTAAAAAAGGTGAATTCGTAGCGATTATTGGACCATCCGGCTCAGGAAAATCAACGATTCTGCATTTATTAGGTGGGGTGGATAGACCGACAAGTGGTAAAGTATTTGTAGATAACACGGATATTTATGATTTGAATGAAACACAGCTGGCGATCTTTAGACGCAGACAAATTGGTCTTATTTATCAGTTCTATAATCTCATACCGGTGCTGACGGTTGAAGAGAATATCACACTTCCGTTGCTGCTCGATCAGCATAAAGTGGATAAGAAGCAATTTGCAGATACCGTGAAGGCGTTAAATTTGGAAAATCGTTTAAACCATCTGCCGAATCAGCTATCAGGCGGACAGCAGCAGCGGGTATCCATAGGCAGAGCATTAATTAGTAACCCTGCAATTATGCTGGCAGATGAGCCAACTGGTAATCTTGACAGCAAGAATAGCAGTGAAATTATTGAATTATTAAAAATGTTTAATAAAACGTATAATCAAACACTGATTGTGATTACTCACGATGAACGTATTGCCTTGCAAGCAGATCGGGTTATTACTATTGAAGATGGAAGGATCGCTAAAGATGAGGTGATTCGTCCGTGAATATCGTAAACAAATTAACTATAAGACATTTGAAACAGAATAAGCGAAGAACATTGGTAACTATCATTGGAGTTATCATTTCAGTAGCTATGGTAACGGCTGTGGCGACGTTAGGTTTTTCTTTTATGGAATTAATGAAGAAGCAAAGTATCTCTACAAATGGAGAATGGCATGTCCAATATAGAAATGTTACTAAAGCTCAGCTCAAAGCGATAGAAACAGATGATGCGACAAAAGCCCTAGTGATCTCCAACGATCGTGGCTACGCCCCTTTAGAGGGTGGGAAGAATGAGAATAAACCCTATTGGTATATCAAGGAATATAATGCAGCTGGTTTTAAACAATTCCCGATTGAACTGCTGGAAGGTAGACTCCCGAAGACAAACCACGAAGTAGTCATTTCTGAGGAGATTGCAAAGAATGCAAAAGTCTCTTACAAGATTGGTGAAACTTTAACGCTTGATGTGGGTGAACGTGTCACTAGCGATGATGAAAATAGTGGCCAACCCCTATCTCAGAATGAACGATTACGGACTGAAGAGGATACCCTGCTTGAAAAGATTATTCATAAAAAATCAATGAACTATACGATTGTGGGAGTGATAAAACGTCCTACTTGGGAACCAACATGGTCTCCGGGTTATACTGCCATAAGTTATGTGGATGAAAGCATGATTGGAGCAGCTGAAAAAACCACAGCGACGGTTGTATTAAAAAAGGTGGACAGCTCCATATATAAGCATGCAGAGGAATTGGCAAAAGAAAATAAGATCGAGTCGATCTCTTATAATAATAGTCTGCTCCGCTATTATGGTGTGACGAATAACGATGGCTTACGTAACACACTTCTTTTATTGTCAGTAATTATTATGGTTGTGATTATCATTGGTTCCGTTTCTTTAATCTATAATGCTTTTGCAATCTCTGTCTCGGAGCGTGCACGTCATTTAGGGATGCTCTCCAGTGTAGGGGCTACAAAGTGGCAAAAGCAGAATTCAGTGTTTTTTGAAGGAATGATTATCGGTTTAATTAGTATTCCAATTGGGATCATTTGCGGTATAGCAGGCATCGGGATCACTTTTATGTTTATCAATTCGATGATTAAAGATGTATTAGGGATAACTGAGAGATTAATGTTGATTGTTACACCTCTGTCTCTACTAACCGCTGGTTTAGTTTCAATACTGACAATTTTTATATCCACCTATCTTCCAGCCAGAAAGGCTTCAAAGATCTCGGCAATTGATGCGATCAGACAAACAACCGATGTTAAGCTCTCAGGTAAAGCGGTGAAAACATCCAAGTTCGTGCGCAGATTGTTTGGTATTGAAGCAGAAATTGGTTTGAAGAATTTAAAGAGAAATAAACGCAGGTACCAAGCAACCGTGTTCTCACTTGTCATTAGTATTGTTTTATTTTTATCTGTATCAGCGTTCACTTCTAATATGAGAAGATCGGTAGAACTCTCACAGGATGGTTTGAACTATGATATCCAAGTATATATGGGGACTGAGGACGCTCAAAAAGTGGACCGGTTGACGAACTCGATATCCAAATTACCTAATATAACGGAATATAATGTGACTAAGGAACTCAGTGTGAGTTCATGGATTGATGAGAAAAATATGGCAAAAGAATTGCAAGAGATTGTGCAGGCGGATAAGAGTGTTCTAAAGAACGGGAAATATCCTTACTATATTCAGATCTATGCACTAAATGAACAGAGTTTGAAAACCTATGCAGAAACGGTCGGTATAAATTATGAACAACTAACGAAGCTTGATCAGATGACTGCTATTGTGAATGATACGGTTACCTTTGAGGATGAGAAAGCTAAAAAAATTGTTGAGACCAAAGCTTTTCACTCTGAAGTCGGCCAAAAGCTTGAGCTTATTTATACGGATTGGGATACCAAAAAAGAGACGAATTTATCACCAGTAAAAATTGTCGCTCTAACTGATAAACGTCCAATGGGAGTACATTCAGCAATGGTTGGTGGAATAAACATCATCGTCTCTAAACAAGTCTTCGATAAACTAACAAATGATGCGATGAGCAAAGATATTCAAAGCCGGCTTAACTTGAACAGCACAAACCCATTAGCGACACAACAAGCCATAGAGGAAATGAAAGAGCGGAATATCTATGTTCAAAATGTGTATCAAAATAGACAAAATAGTGAGCAGATGATCATGTTAATGTCTATTTTCACCTATGGTTTTATTGCTTTGATTACTTTAATATCAATTGCGAATATTTTTAATACGATATCAACTAGCATATCTCTTCGTAAAAGAGAGTTTGCGATGCTGAAGTCTGTGGGCATGACGCCAAATGGTTTTAATAAAATGATTAATTACGAAAGTGTTTTTTATGGAATAAAGTCACTACTATATGGGCTTCCGATTAGTATAGTTATTATGTACTTGATCTATAGATCAATGATGAGCAGCTTCTCTTATGGATTCACACTTCCGTGGATGAGTATCTTGTGTGTCATATTGGCAGTGTTTATCATCGTTAGCGCAGCTATGTTATATTCAAGCTCAAAAGTGAAAAAAGAGAACATTATCGATGCATTGAAACAGGAAAATATATAACTATTAGCCCATCATTGCCGCGTTTAACGCGGCTTTTTTGTGTCATATCTGACACGTTGGTATGTAAATTCTTATAAATTCCTATGATATAATGTACACAATTGAATTGAACAGATTATAACCACGAGGTAGGTGTCAACGAATTGAGAACAGTTGTCGTGATTGGCGGGGGAATTACTGGATTGTCTACCGCTTACTATTTACAGAAATCTATAGAGCATAACAAGCTAGATGTAAAAATCATTTTGGTTGAAGCCAGCGATAGACTGGGCGGCAAAATCAGAACACTAAAACAAGAAGACTTCATTATGGAGTCTGGGGCAGATTCTATTGTCACTCGCAAAACGAATGTTGCACCTCTGATTGAAGAGTTGGGTATTCAAAATGAGGTTGTATATAACGCGACAGGAATATCCTTTATTTATACAGAAGGTAAACTGAAGCAAATTCCTAAAGATGCAGTCTTTGGCATTCCGCTCAGTATGGAGTCGCTTGCTACAACAGAACTGATCTCAGCTGAAGGAAAGGTTGAAGCACTCAAAGATTTCTACACTCCCAATAATAAGTTTACGAAAAACGATTCCGTGGGTGATTTTCTAGAAGCATTCTTTGGAAAAGAACTTGTCGAGAAGCAAATTTCACCGGTTCTTTCAGGTGTATATTCCGGGAAGCTAAGCGAACTTACAATTGCCTCAACGCTGCCTTATTTGATTGATTATAAGAATGAATATGGCAGTATTATTCAAGGCTTATCCGCAAATAAAGCCAAATTTCAAGGGAATGGTGATAAGAAGTTCATGTCATTCAAGGGAGGTGTATCTGCCTTGATCGACTCTATGGAAGAACATCTTTCTAATTCGGAGATCATCAAAGGGATTCGTGCCGAAAGAATTGAGAAGCGTGGAGAGCAGTACCAGGTAACTTTGGCAGATGGACGAATCATAGACTCCGATGTTGTCGTACTTGGAACGATGCATTCTACTGCACAAGCGCTACTTCAAGACGAAAAACTAAATGAAGATTTCAATCAGTTATATAATAGTTCTATGATTAGTGTATATTTAGGATTTGATATCCCCGACAGTCAGCTGCCTGCGAATGGCACAGGGTTCATCACTGCCAACAGCGATGATGTTCTATGTAATGCGTGTACGTGGACAAGTCGCAAGTGGGAGCATACGTCAGGACAACAGCGTCTGCTTGTCAGACTCTTTTATAAAAGCTCAAACCCTCATTATGTTTCGTTGATCAAGCTATCTGAAGAGGAACTATTGAAGGTGGCTTTGAAAGATATACAGACCAGTCTCGGGATAACAGGACAGCCAGCTACCTACGATGTGACCAAATGGCATGATGTAATGCCAAACTACCATAAACTTCATCATCAAATTGTAGTATCCTTAGAGAAGAAGATGACAGACAGGTATCCTAATGTTATCCTTGCTGGATGCTCCTATTATGGTGTAGGCATTCCAGATTGTATTGCGAATGGAGAAAAAACAGCAGAGCGTATTTTGGAACAAGTAATTTCACATTAAAAAGGAGGGTGTACAATCGTGAGAAGATTAGCGATCAGCTCTATGCAAAGTCTAGACTTATAAACAACGGCGGTTGTTTGTATAGAGCGAAAAATTGATTTTACCGCTAGTGCAGTGTGCATGGGTTGTTTAAAGAATAGACTTTGCTACCTTCAAACTCATAAAAAGTTTAAGGAGCAGAGCGATTATGAAATATGTAAATGCAGATACGATTTTCCCAAAAGAATTATTAGAGGAAATTCAGAAATATATCAACGGGGGTATGGTTTATATCCCTAAGCCTGAAAAATCACATGTAAAATGGGGCGAAAAGTCAGGGAGCAGAAAATACTTAAGATCTAGAAACATCGAAATCTGTCTAAGGTTTGCTGTGGGTGCAACGGTTGACCAGCTTTCAGATGAATATTGCCTATCTAGGGATAGTATTAAGAAAATTGTTTATTCAAAAAAATAGCTTATCATCCAAAAAAACCACGTTAGAGGAAACTCTGACGTGGTTTTTGGAATTTAATTATAATTCATCCATCTTTTTATTTGCGGCATTAATAGCTGTACTAGAAACCTTTGTTTTGTTTAGTGCTTCTTTCATCATTGTCATTGCTTCTAATTGCAACATTAATCGCTTTTAAATAGATTTCATGTAATGCTATACGATTTGTTTATTCATATTCAAAGAGGCTTCAAATGCATCAATTATATACAGGAATCGTTCTGCTTCTCGGAATACATGATCCGCAAGCAATGGATGGATGATGCTCTTTATTCGGCATTCCTCAATAAGATCACGTGCCGTTTTCTTAAAGTCACGGAGAGATTTAACTGAGACTTTATTCTCGTCAAGTTGCTGACTGAGCAGGGGTTTGGTTTTCATTAATAATTGCGTCTGATAAAAGATCTAACCTACCCTGATTCAGTTCTTACAGTCGATTTCGAAAATAGTTGGCTTCCCTACTGACATGATCCACTAATAAGGGGAAGTTCGTTCCGCCTGGAAGCTTACATTGTAGAATTAGACCTAGTATTTTCCTTTTAAACGCCCAGATATGTGATGCTGCACTATGAACTTCCTCATTAAACTTCCATATTACTACTGGATCAGAATCCACAGTGAATCCGAGTGATTTATTCTCTATGGCTTCGAATGTGGCATAGAAATGGTTTGCTTCATTAATTAGTTGCGTGTCTTCACAACGAAACCCAAGGTTTAAGAAAAAAAGAGTGTTCTTTGATGATTCGTGACCAGAATCTTATTTCATCTAGAGATCTCGAATCAAAAGGATCCGGCATATCTGAGCGCACCTCCCATTTTTATACAATTATAATATGCGTGAGGTTTGTACTGTATCCGCAAAAGTTAAGACGAGTATATAGAAGTACAGTAGGTACGGTTAACTTAATTATCAAATATAAATGGTGACATTATATAAAAATTAATTCTAATCGAATATGGCATATAACTAGAGCGAGGTCGTAATTATACTAAAAAAGAAGTGACATTAGACAAGAACTTGTGGAGGTATGATGGAGATTAAGCTTGTTCCAGTAACCATAATATTTTAGTGATCTCCATAAATATATTCAGGAATTCGACAGAAGGTAGGGAGGGAACGACATGAATATCACAATCACCTTAACTGACAGTGCCTCGAAGTTTATTATTAACAACCTTTACCCACTATACTTACACGATCTATCAGAAATATGGGGGATGATTCCTAATCGATACGGGGTATTCGAGGAGGACGAGACACAGTCACTGCAGGAACAGAATAAAGTCTTCGACATTTGGTGGGAGAAAGCTGGCATTTTGTATCCTTATTTAATAAAAGAAAATGATATTCCAATAGGGTTTGCATTAGTTGCTACACCACCATATACTCCGTCTGCTTGTGAATTCTATTTGAATGAATTTTTTATTCTACGGCCTTTCCGTGGTAAGGGGCTCGCTGAATATGCGGCTAAGGAAGTCTTTAAGCTTCATTTGGGTAACTGGGAGCTACAAACGAATCCCACGGATACAAATAGGAGAGCACAGCATTTTTGGAGGAAAACTTTAAAAGAATACACTGGGGATAGTTATTTAGAGGAATGCGGGAAGTCATATGATGATGAATTAAAGATGATTTTTACATTCAATAACCAATCAGAATTATCGAATCCATAAAAGGGGATTTCGAAGTTATGTTTAAGAATTCATTCCTAAAAGCAAAAGCTTATAAGTACAATTCACTGCAATATTTGGTGGCTTTAGTGCTTGAAATGGATGCTAACACAACCGAATAGGTTTAATAATAAAAGCCGATCTAACTATCGTAGTTAGATCGGCTTTTGTTGATCTTAGCTATTTGATGTAATTAACTTGCAAATATATGCTTACCAATTTTTAAGTTTTGCGGACGTGACCAAATCCATGCACTAGTTGCTGTATCGGGATTGAAATAATAGATTGAATGGTTTGTGGGGTCCCAACCTCGAACAGCATCAAGAGCAGCTAAATAAGCTGTCTGATTTGGTGTAAGCCAATACTGGCCGTCAGATACGGCTGTGAAAGCTCCTTTTTGGAATACAACTTCTTTAATATTGTCAGGAAATTGACTAGATTGTATACGATTCATGACTACTGCACCCACTGCAACTTGTCCAACATAAGGCTCACCGCGAGACTCACTGTAGATAACTTTAGCCAAAATATCCATTTCATTAATATTAAGTGTGTGTTTTTTTAAAATATTCCAAGTTTTTGTCCCCGAAATTCCATCAGCGCTTATGCCATAGGCCTTTTGAAATTTAGCAACCGCTGCTTTCGTTTGTGATCCGTATACCCCATCTAAGGGCTCAGTATAGAAATCAAGGGTTTTTAATCTATATTGTAGATCCCATACATCTCCTGAAGAACTTCCTATGGTTAATAGCGGAGCTGCATTAGCAGAACCGATCATAGTAGCCATGCCCACCAGACCCAAAAGAAGCAACAAAGTGAATATTTTAGTCTTCATTATAGTAGCCTCCTTTCAGAAAACATTATAAATATAGTTTAATCATTGAGACAACACTCATTTAATGGAAAATAAATTACTGTTTTACAAACTGTAAATCCTTAGTTCCGTTTGTGATTTTCTGAAATGGGTAAAATAATACTTATAGGCAGATAAAATTTCGGAGGTCTTTTATATGAAAAAGCAATTATTTCTACTAGTCGTCGCAGCTGCTTTCAGCTTAAGTGCTTGTAGTAATGACAATAGCTATGGCAATCAGATGTCTTCTAACGATACACAAATGGAACATAACTCACATTCAAGTTCAGGTGAAGTTCCAAAAGATCTGAGGGTAGCGGAGAATCCTACTTACAAAGTAGGAAGTGAAGCTGTGATCCAAACTGACCATATGGAAGGGATGAAGGGAGCCATTGCGACAATTGTGGGAGCTTATGAGACGACAGCATATAATGTTTCCTATAGACCTACTACAGGAGGTCAACCGGTCACAAATCATAAGTGGATTATTCATGAAGAAATAAAAGAAGCAGATGATATATCCTATCAACCAGGCTCAGAGGTTATTATGGAAGCTGATCATATGAAGGATATGAAGGGTGCAACGGCTCAGATTAACTCAGCAGAAAAAACCACTGTCTATATGATTAATTACAAACCTACTACGGGTGGAGATGAAGTGAAAAATCATAAGTGGGTAACAGAAGATGAGCTTTCACCTGTAAAATAATAGATCAACACAAAAACTGCAACTTACTCAGTTACGCATGAGTACGTTGCAGTTTTTGTTGTTTTATAGTCAGCTTCAAAATAATTTGCGGTTAGGCTTTATCCACTGCAAGTTTTGAAGATTTCATGTTTGACAGGTCCTGTTCAGCTTCTTCAGGAACTGGCATTTGGTTAGAAGTACGAAGTGGAAGCTCCTTCAGGAAGAAGACAAGCACGAAAGCTACAACAAGCACAATGGTTCCGGTTAAGAACACGGATGACAATGTCTGTCCTAAAGCATCACGGATACCCTCAATCATTTGTAAGAAGACAGGCTGTACATCGGCTGGCAGACTAGCTTGAGTCTGTTCAAGCAATGGTTTGTTCATTAATGCCTGTGGATTAGCGAAGGAGAGTATTTGCTCAGCAAGTTTTGGATCTATCTGTGTGAAATCCGGTGCTGATGACGATTGCAGAGCTTCCTTCAAGTTTTTAGTAAGACTATTGGACATAACGGTACCCATGACTGCGATACCGATCGTACCGCCTAAATTACGGAATAATTGTGAGGAGGCCGTTACTACACCTAGTTCTGTGTGTGAAACCGCATTTTGAGTAGCTAGTGAGAATACTGGCATCCCCAATCCTAACCCAAGACCAAACACAATCATACTTAGGACAGCCATCGGTACATTATTCATAAATACCATAATTGTCATACCGGCAATCATAATGGGTATTCCAATTAATGCGTAACGTTTATACTTCCCTTTTTTCGCCATCTTTTGACCGGTAAGGGCACTGGCTACAACCATAACGATCGACATTGGCATAGTAACATACCCTGCATATGTCGCGGAGATCCCCAGAACACCTTGTACGAAGAAGGAAAGATAGATCATAGCTCCCATCATACCGAAGTTCATAATAAAACCAATAATATTAGATATGGTAACTACACTATTCTTAAATAGATGAAGCGGGAGTATTGGATTTTTAGCTTTGGATTCGACAAAAATAAAGAGAAGTGCCGAAACGACTGTTCCCGCCAACAGGCCGAGAATTTGCGAAGAACCCCAATCATATTCTGTACCTGCCCAGGTGAAGGCAAGCAGTAGAGGAACGATGGTAGTTGTCATTAACAAGGAACCTAAATAGTCGATGCTGGTTGACTCTCCGCGTTTGCCTTTAGGAAATAAGGTAAGAATCATCACGAAGGCCACTACACCAAGCGGTAGGAAGATCCAGAACAGCCAATGCCAATCCATATTGTCGATCAAAAAGCCTCCAAGCGTTGGTCCAAGCACACTGGAGAAACCGAATACGGCCATCATCAACCCCATCCATTTACCACGTTCACGCGGAGGGAATAAGTCACCTACGGCAGTAAATGCGGTGGATTGAATAATACCTGCACCTACCCCTTGAATCCCACGATAAATGATAAATTGATAAACATCGGAAGATGTTCCTGTCAGAAAAGCCCCAACCATAAATAATAGAATACCTGCTAATAGAAAGGGTTTACGTCCGAACATATCAGATAACTTACCGACAAGAACGGTTGCTATTGTTGATGTTAATAAATAAATGTTAATAGTCCAAGTATAGTAATCCATGCCATCAAGAATTGCGATTATACGCGGCATAGCAGTACTTGTAATTGTCTGATTAATCGCTGCGAACAGCATTGCAGCCATAATAGCTATCATAATACTAAGTTTTCGTTTGCTGGATAAATGTTCCATTCGATTGTTTCCCCGCCACTTTTTAAATTTTATCTCTTGTCTAAATCAGAAATTATTACTGCGAAAATTCTTCTTAAATGCTCAATATCTTCATCGGGCAGTATCTTAAAGTAAGATTCCATAAGTTCTTGATGGCGTTCCTGCACCTCTTTAATCGTTGCTTCTCCTTTCTGCGTAATGGTGATGTGTACCACTCTTCGATCATCCTTGGCGCGTTCCTTATTTACGTAATCTTCAGCGATTAATTGGTCTGTTACGCCTGTAATTGCTGCTGAGGTAATACCAAGAGCTGCAGCAATCTGTGATACGTTTTGTGGACCGTTCTTAGATAAAGTCCTGAGGGTTTTGAACTGTGTAATATTTAGGGGGTAGTCTTGTTTGTTCCAATCTTGAGAGATTCCTTTTAAAAAGGATTTGAACATAGTAGATATCTGAAGAAAATCTTCATTATTAGCCAAATCACGCCTCCTAAAGTTATGAAATAGGGCGGAATAAGTAATTCCATTAAATTTTAGATAACAACTAAATGATTAACTACTTAATTATTAAAGCGTGAAACAATATATCATCCTTTTTTATATCTCGTCAAGAAAAGGTTTGTTTTTTCGAATGAAATAGAGTGGGTTGATAATATTGTTGTTGAAGTTCGTTCCTGAGCTAATGAATTATTTGTTATACTGTGTATAGTTATCGTTATTATCAATACATTAAAAAAGGAGCATTTATTTGAATCTAGCAACGCCAGTAACACCTATTCAACTTATGCAAGTACTTCTAAACGTTTCTGTGATTCGCCCTGTTTTTATCTGGGGGGCGCCTGGTATTGGGAAATCTTCGCTAGTAGAAGCTTTTGCTGATCAGGTGGGTCTTCCTTGTGTGTCTCTATTAGGTTCTCAATTAGCACCTGAAGACATCATTGGAGTCCCGCAAATCGTTAACGGTAAGAGCCAATTCTGTCCTCCAAAAATGATTGCTCGGGATGAACCTTATTGTTTGTTCCTGGACGAGCTTAATGCCTGTTCTCAAGAAGTGCAAAAAGCTTTTTATAGTCTCATCCACGAACGCCGCATAGGCGATTATCACCTACCTGAGGGCTCTATAGTAATAGGAGCTGGTAACCGTGCACAAGATAGTGCAATTGTTAAACCTATGTCCTCCGCGCTTATCAATCGGATGTTCCATATACAGTTAAATGTATCGTTTCAAAATTGGATCTCTTGGGCATATGAGCATAACATTCATCCTATGGTTATTGAATATCTGGAATTGCGTCCCGATCATTTGTGGAGTGCACCTCCAAAGACTGAAGAGCCTTTCTCCACGCCACGCTCTTGGCATATGCTTAGTGATGCACTACATGAGTTTGGCGATGATATAAATGCGGATACCGTGGGGATTTTAGCGAATGGTTCACTGACACCTGCTCACGCCACACAATTCAGGGCTTTTTATAAAAATCTAACTGGAAAATATGAACTTAATCAAATTATAGATGGTAAATCCTCATTTCCAACGGCTCCAGAAGATCGGGATCTCCTGTATTTCCTGGCGCAATCCTTGCGTGCCCAGATTATCAAAGAACTCCCTCCGATTAAAGATAACGTACGAGATGGACATCGCCAATTTGCACACACTGTTAAAAAGCTGATTAAAGACCTGTCCGTCATTAGCTTTGAAATTGCACAGCTAGTAGTTGCTAAGCAGGAGCAAAGTGATAATATTCCAGATTGGTTAATGGTTGAAATTGTACGTGATTTACCACGTCTTGCAATAAAAGAGCGGGGGTAAATATGGCTAAAAAAACAACTCCAGATAATCCCGCTTTGAAAAATTTTAATGAAGCATGTTCGTTAATCGCGGATCATCCTATTTTTGCGCCGTTATCTGTTCGAGCTTCGATTATTCATAATGAAAATAGTCCCTATCCTGAAGACGGCTGGGCAATTGTCACTAATAACGGTTACATTTACACTCATCCTAAACGGCGTGGCGAGGTTGCTGAATGGATGTACGTTTTGGCACATTGTTATCTTCATTTAGGTCTTGGACATTTAAAGATTAAAGAGAATCAAGTGGCGTGGAACGTTGCATGTGATGTGTACATAGCAAAGTTTTTAAATGACTTGAAGCTTGGGAAAGTACCCGCAGATATGGAGTCGCGAATTGATCTTACAATTAAAGATGAACAACAGCTTTACGAGCAGTTTATGATAAAAGGAATTCCGGACACCTCCAGATATTTTGGGACTGCGGGTGTTTCAAAACTGGATATGAATGTTAGAGAAACCACCAAAAGATACTGGGGAAAAGCACCGGATTGGGAAGCCTATTTTGCTTATGGGTTATCTAATGCTGTGACGAATGCAGTAAGTGTTGCTGGAGGCCATGCTAATACTATTAGTGACCCTACACTTTCATTAACCGCTCCACAACGTGCAAAACGATGGTTTATGGACAGATATCCTTTATTAGGTGCGCTTGCCGCCGGCTTTGAGATTATAGAAGATCCAGCGATATGTCGGCGATTTGATATTTCCATAGCTGCCATTGACGTTATTGAGCGCAAAATATTTATGAACCCTGCAGCCGGACTAAACGATGAGGAGTGTATTTTCGTGATGGCGCATGAGCTACTGCACGCGGGGCTTCAGCATCACGAGCGATGTCTTGGCCGGGATCATTATCTTTGGAATGTGGCTTGTGACTACGTAATAAATCTATGGCTAGTAGAAATGAGTGTAGGGGAGTATCCGCGAATTGGACTCTTATTAGATCCTGAGCTTAAAGGTTTATCTGCTGAAACGATTTATGATCGTATGGTCGGAGATATCCGCACTTATAAGAAACTGGCAACCTTGAGAGGGAATGGACTTGGTGACATTTTAGATAACGGTTCATCAAGTTTTTGGGATGCGAGAGAAGGACAGACACTAGATGATTTCTGTAAAAATGCTATGCAACAAGGACTTATGTATCATGAAGAGCATAGTCGCGGTCTTTTGCCATCAGGCCTAGTTGAAGAGATTAGAGCGCTGGGCCAGCCACCTATTAAATGGGATGTAGAGCTTGCTCGTTGGTTTGATCATTATTTCTCACCGCTTGAGAAGACCAGATCTTATTCACGAATTAGCAGACGTCAATCTTCTACGCCTGATATCCCTCGACCACAGTGGGTTCATAGCGGTGCTGCAGATGATGGCCGCACTTTTGGAGTTATTTTAGATACCTCAGGCTCAATGGATAAAAAGCTTCTGGCCAAAGCATTAGGGGCCATTTCAAGTTATGCGCAGGCTCGTGATGTTCCTTTTGCACGGATTATCTTTTGTGATGCTTGTCCTTATGATGCAGGTTACATGCCCCCGGAGGCTATCGCGGATCGGGTACAAGTGAAGGGAAGAGGGGGAACGATCTTACAACCAGCTATTGATTTGATTCAACAAGCTGAGGATTTTCCGAAAAAAGGACCACTTCTAATTATTACAGATGGTTATTGTGACAAGCTGACCATTAAAAGAGACCATGCTTATATCTTGCCCAAGGGAAATGACTTGCCTTTCTCACCCAAAGGACCTGTATTCAGAATTAATTAGGGCTTAGAATAAATTTAGAGCGAGGTAACAATGGATATGAATCCCCCCAAACATATTCTTTCAGCAGCTACAGTTGTATTCAATGATCAAGAAGAAATCTTATTAATAAAAGGTCCACGTAGAGGATGGGAGATGCCAGGCGGACAGGTTGAAGAGGAGGAGTCCCTTATAGAAGCAGCAATCAGGGAAGCCAAAGAAGAATCGGGCATTGATATAGAGATTAATAAGTTCTGCGGAGTTTTTCAAAATGTTGATCGATCTATTTGTACTAACCTATTTCTAGGGAAAGCCATCGGCGGCGAACCTGCTACTAGTTCCGAGAGCTTAGAAGTTGGGTTTTTCTCGATAGAACAAGCATTGGAAATGGTCACATGGAAAAACCTCAGACTGCGGCTGGAGTATTGTCTAAATGATGAGGTGCAGCCTTTTTACGTAGAGTTACGGGGTACAGAAGTTGAGGAAATTATATTTAAATTAGAAAACCAGCAAACTTTTTAGAGGTCCTCCTGCGTCCTAGCTAATGAGTGTCATCGGAAGGCACTTATAAATAGAGATGGAGGATGACGAGATATGAACAAAAGAACAAAAAATCTATTTAAAATGAGTGCAGTTGGATGTGTAGCCATTATGGGAGTGAGTGCAGTTTCTTTACCGGTTCATGCTATGGTTTCCACACAAGTAACAGCTAATGTTTCTGCGGCTTTACCGTCGAAAGCACCAGTCCTTGCTGGCATAAAAGTGCAAGAAAAAGTACTTAACACAACAAGTAAATACCTGATTGCAGATTTAAAAGTACCACAGCTAACAGGAATGCTGGATACTCATTATCAAGATGAACTGAACGATATTATCCTCTCTCATGCTGAAAAGGATCTGGCACAGTGGGAGAAAGACGCCGCAGAAATGGGCAAAAAAGCACAGGCTGATCAAATGGAATTTCATCCTTATACTCTTTATATTACTTATGATCTGAAATCAGATGGAACAGGTTCTCCAGCAGGCGTTATCTCCTTGACTGTTACTACTGAAGGTTCTGAAGGTGGAACAAGCATGCCGCGGATCGATACTTATAATGTGAAAAATATAGCTGAGGCAGAACCTGTTGCGCTAACGGATCTACTGGGCGCTAACTACAAAGAGAAGCTCGATGCAGACATTCTGGCAGCGATTAAAAAGGATTCAGATAAATATTTCTTAGAAGAGTACACAGGAACTTCAACTGAGCAGTCGTTCTATATCGATAAAGGTAACTTAGTAATCGTATTCCCTAAATACAGCATTGCGCCAGGTTATGTAGGTTCACCAGAGTTTCGGTTCAGCTTAAATCATAGTTCAACGGATACAACTAAGCTTGATTTGAAAAAAGTAGCTACTTTCACGAATAAGAAAGGCGTGCTCATGGTATCGCTTCGTGATGTGGCCAGTCAACTAAACTATGAATTGAAATGGAATCAGTCTACCAAAACCGCTGAGTTGATGAAAGGAGCACAGTGGACAAGTGTTACGCTTAACAAAGATTCATACTTCTTCGCAAAAATGACTCCTAAAGCTTTAGGTGCCGCACCTGTTCTGCAAGATAACAAAACCTATGTACCTGTTCAATTCGTATCAGAAATTCTTCAGGTTGAAGTTCAGAAATAACCATTTAGAAGTTTGTGAAAGTAGTTTGATTTATTAAAAACATCCCGCAGGGTAATTCTTGCGCGGGTGTTTTTTTTACTTTTGATAACAGATTAGCCAGTTTAAAGAACTTTTTGAGCTGCTCCTGCGTCCTGCCTATGAACAACAAATTAAGGGTAAGGACTGAAACAGAATGAATGACAACAAGCGTTATATGCCTGGTATTGATGGACTAAGAGCTTTTTCCGTACTCGCTGTCATAGCCTATCATTTGAATTTGAAATGGGCTGGGGGTGGACTGCTGGGAGTGGGAATCTTTTTTGTGATCTCGGGTTATCTCATCACAGACCAAATCATTAACCAATGGGAGCGTCATCGAAGATTGGACCTTCTGGACTTTTGGATACGTAGAGCACGGAGGTTGCTGCCGGCGACGATAGTCATGCTGATCGTTGTCACCATATGGCTCTTAATCATAGATCCCACGAGATTAAATGGGCTGACAGGAGATTTCATGTCATCACTATTTTACGTTAATAACTGGTGGTTAATATTTCATGATGTTTCGTACTTCGAAAGTTTTGGACCTCCTTCTCCGATCGGACATTTATGGTCACTTTCTATTGAAGAACAGTTTTATATTCTATGGCCGCTGCTGCTCGTATTAGGACTAAAGATCATACCTCGTCGAGGTAAACTTATTGCCTGGATTCTGGCTTGTGCTGCTGTCTCAGCTTTAGCCATGGCTATGTTCTATGTACCGGGCACAGATCCAAGCAGGGTCTATTATGGAACAGATACTCGCATATTTGCACTTCTAATTGGAGCGGCGCTTGCCGTTGCATGGCCTAGTCAGAAACTTAAAAATACAGTCACAGAAAGATCTCGTTATATGTTTGATATCATTGGTGCTCTGGGACTGCTGGTATTAATAGTGCTAGTTTACCGGGTTAACGAGTTTGATGAATCACTATATCGGGGTGGATTTTTGATCATCTCTATCATTACTGCAGTAGTGATTGCAGTGCTTGCTCATCCTGCCAGCTCTCTTGGACGGAAAATGGGCTGTAAACCCTTGCGATGGATAGGTGTACGTTCATATAGCTTATACCTTTGGCATTATCCCGTAATAATTCTTACCAGCCCTAATGGGAATCCAGATGAGAGCGGCGTGCTTCGAATTATCCTTCAGTTAGCAGGAAGTTTTCTACTGGCAGCCTTATCATACAAATATGTCGAGGAGCCGCTCCGGCGGGGATCATTAAGAAACATTTGGAACAATTGGAGTGCAAAACAACGCCGCAGCTACCGCCCAGTCTTTCTTATGACCATGATCTTTTTGATTCTTATTCCGATTGCCTGCAATGGATATTTATCCAACGCTGAATCTGACACACTTCCAATCGAAGTTGCAGATAAGCAGAATGTACAGCAAGAGGGAATAGCGCAAGATCCAATAGATCACAACTCATTGGCACCACCCGTAGAAAAAGATACGACTGATGTTGAAAAGCAAAAACCTGACACTGAAGAGAAACAAGTTGAACCAGAAGGAAACATAGCGGTAACCGGGAAAAATCAAACTGGAAAGAATATTACGGCCATTGGCGATTCTGTCATTTTGGATGCAGCACCATTTTTGGTAGAAAGTCTCCCTGGTATTGTTATCGATGGAAAGGTCGGCAGACAGATGATGCAGGCACAGGAGGTGGTTGATCAGCTTAGAGCACAAGGACGCTTAGGGGAGCGGATGATCATAGAGCTGGGGACGAATGGAGCTTTTAACTCCAAGCAATTACGTAAACTACTAAACTCGTTAAGCGATGCGGAGCAGATTCTTTTGGTCAATACACGTGTGCCGAGAAAGTGGGAGCAGACTGTGAATTCCACCCTTTCAAAAGTTTCCAGTGAATTCAGGAATACGACCATAGTAGACTGGTACTCAGCTAGTGAAGGAAAAGACGACTACTTCTACAAAGATGGTGTTCATTTGAAACGTGAGGGTGCCAAGTATTATGCATCAATTCTAATTAAAGCTTTGGAAAAAGAAAATAAATAATTTATTTGGAATCTCCAAACTTTTTTATACTCACCAAACGTCTTACTCCTGTTACAACACCAGATCACAAACAGAGAAGGATAATCGACCATGTTGAATAGGAAAACCGAGAAAATATTGACGCGATGTATCAAAGAAAACAAAGAAAATGTATACCGGCTTGCTTACAGTTATGTGAAAAACAAAGAGGATGCCCTCGACATTGTGCAGGATTCTATTTATAAAGCGATGACACGAATGGATTTGCTAAAGGATCACGATGCCGTGAAAAGCTGGTTTTACAGGATTGTCGTGAATACTTCCTTAGACTTTTTGCGCAGAAACAAGAAGGTTCAGACGATGGAGCCAGAGATAATAGAAACCTATAGTCCGGCTGTTGAGGATAGCTATACAGATATGGATTTGAAAAGAACACTGGAAGAGCTGCCGGCGAAATACCGAAGTGTGATTGTGCTTAGATATTTTGAGGATATGAAGATTAATGAAGTGGCTGAAGTTCTTAATGAGAACACCAATACAATAAAGACAAGGCTGTATCAGGCCCTTCAGTTATTGCGGGTGAAGCTGAATGATGAAGCCTTAAAGGAGATAAAGTAAGATGGACGAAAGAATACAAGAATTACATAAAGAGTATACCGATATTCCCATTCCGGATGAACTTGATTTGATTGTAAACCGTTCTATAAAGCAGTCACTTAAAGCCAATAGAAAAAAACACACGACAACTAAGTGGGTGGCCAGTGTTGGTGCGGCCGCAGTTATTTTTCTAGTAGCCATAAACACCAGTACAACCGTAGCTAGTGCATTATCTTCCATTCCAGGCGTAGATCGGATAATAAAAGTACTAACTATTAAAGAATACGTTGTAGAAGAAGAGAACTACGATGCAAATATCAAGGTTCCAGCCGTTACGGATATGGAAAACAAAGAACTGGAGCTTGGATTGAACAGCAAATATTTAAGTGAGAATAAAGCACTATACGAAAAGTTCCAAGCGGAGATCGAAGCGTTGAAGGAACAAGGTGGGGGCCATTTGGGGCTGGATGTAGGTTATGAAGTGAAAACGGATAATGAGCGCATTTTCTCCATTGGCAGATATGTTGAGGAAACCGCTGGTTCATCTTCAATGGAAGTTACTTTTGATACGATAGACAAAGAGAACCAGATCCTTATTACATTGCCAATGCTATTTAAAGATGATCAATACATTGAACGCATCAGCGAAAATATTAAAGAACAGATGATTGCCCAAATGAAAGCAGACTCTGAGAAAGTTTACTGGATCCCTGAGTATGGCGATGATGTACCAACGGATCAGTTTACCTCCATTACGAAGGATCAGAGCTTTTATATCAACACCGAAGGTAAGCTTGTGATTGTGTTTAACAAATACGATGTCGCACCGGGTTATATGGGCTCCGTTGAATTTGTGATACCAACCGCGGTGCTTGCTGATGATTTGGTCAGTCAGAAGTATATTCAATAAAAGAATTTTGGGAATAACGTGATCTGAGTCAGAAACCCTGCACAAAAGGTGATAAAAGTGGAAATAACGATATCTGGGTCCGATAGTCTAACCAAAACTCTTCGTCCAAGCCTCAAACATCGTTTGCTCTCATTATTTGACGCGAACGCTGCTGCTATCGGACTCAGCTGACCCTAAACGCAGCATTATCGCACTTTTGCAATTCTATCGGACCGCATCGTCGCTATTGGCACGAAAACCATCCCCCAAGCGCACTTTTCTAACGAATAGCTACACTGGGGTCCGAAACTCTGCACAAAAGCTGATAAATGTGGGAATAACGTCATCTGGGTCCGAAAGTTTAGCCAAGGCTCTTTGTCCAAACCTCAAACATCGTTTGCTCTCGCTATTTTACGGGTGACGCAGCAGCTAACGGACTCTGCTGACCCTAAGCGCAGCATTATCGCACTTTTGCAATCCTAACGGACCGCATAGTCGCTATTGGCGCGAAAAACACGCCCCACGCGCACTTTTCTAACGAATAGCTGCACTGGGGTCCGAAACTCTGCACAAAAGGTGATAAAAGTGGAAATAACGTCATCTGGGTCCGAAAGTTTAGCCGTATATAAATTGTTCTACTGCCGCAACAGTAGCATTAATATCCGGGTTAGAATTGTCGATCAACGCAATATTTTCAGCCGGGAGCGGCCATTCTACCGTACGGTTGCCAAGAGAAGTGCGGAATTCATTCCAATGCTGGAACTTCCATTCATCTAGTGGTGATTGTCTGTCTTGAATTCGTTCAAGGTACAATTCCTCGTTGGCTAACCCTACCAAGACAACCTTGACCTCAACATCATGAAGGGAACGCCCGATCCGAGCTAACTCATGGCTGATCCAGTCAGGATTGGCCGCCTCTTTGGTAAAGGGACCAACTACAAAAGCATCGACGTCCAAGCCTATATTATCCAGCGCAGCATCCATAGTGATTCGATAACCTAAATCGCGGCATAACCTTTTGTACTCTGCTGAGTCTCTATCTGCCGGATCCAGTCCGTGTAAAGTCATTATCGCGTCAGCAGCAGGCCGTAGTAAGATATCCATATCGAAAAAAGGTATTTTGCGCCGCGAAGCAATCGCTTTAGCTAACGTTGTTTTGCCTGCTCCAGCTGGACCAAGAAAAAATACAAGTTTATTCATTTCTAATTCTCCTTAGTTCTCAAGTCAACTCCAATGTGTATCTATGCATACTATCATATAAAAGATGACGAGCAATCGCCAGCGTAATCCCATTCTCGGCAAGTGACGGTCCACAAAACTAAAATTGCTCGCGGATTAGCCCATAAAATGATATTTTTTTGCTTCTCCATTGAGTTTTTAGCTAATCCTGCTTATAATATAGCGAGAAAAATAAGAAAAAGGTGTCCATAAATGAGCATATTAAATGTTGAAGGATTAAGTCATGGCTTTGGAGATCGTGCGATCTTTAAGGATGTTTCATTCCGTCTCCTAAAAGGCGAGCATATCGGATTATTCGGCGCTAACGGCGAAGGAAAATCCACTTTTATGAATATTGTTACAGGCAAACTGCAACCTGATGAAGGTAAAGTCGAATGGTCCAAGCGGGTGCGTGTTGGCTACCTCGATCAGCATGCAGTGTTAACCAAAGGAATGACGATTCAAGATGTACTCAGAAGTGCTTTCCAGTACCTGTTCGATCTTGAGCAAGAGATGAACGATATGTATGGCAGAATGGGTGACGTTTCACCTGAAGAGCTGGAAAAGCTGCTTGAAGAAGTAGGTACCATCCAAGATACACTTACAAATCAAGACTTTTACATGATCGATGCGAAAGTACAAGAAACCGCGCGTGGACTAGGGATTACTGACATTGGATTGGATCGCGATGTAGCCGATCTTAGTGGTGGTCAACGCACAAAAATCTTGCTTGCTAAGCTATTGCTTGAAAAACCAGATATTTTGCTCCTCGATGAGCCTACTAACTATTTGGATGAGCAGCATATTGAATGGCTGAGACGTTACCTTCAAGAGTATGATAATGCTTTTATTCTGATCTCACATGATATGCCATTCTTGAATAGTGTTATCAACCTGATCTACCATATGGAAAATCAAAAGCTGACCCGTTATGTGGGTGATTATGAGCAATTCCAACAAGTCTACGAAATGAGAAAACAACAGCTTGAATCTGCTTATAATCGCCAGAAGCAAGAAATAGCAGAGCTGAAGGATTTCGTAGCTCGTAACAAAGCCAGCGTGGCTACCCGTAACATGGCGATGTCCAGACAGAAGAAGCTCGACAAGATGGAGATCATCGAGATTGCCAAGGAGAAACCGAAACCACAGTTTAACTTTAAAGAAGGTAAAACTGCCGGCAAGATGATTTTCGAAGCAAAAGAATTGGTTATTGGCTACGACTCTCCATTGTCCAGACCGCTTAATTTGTTGATGGAGCGTGGACAGAAGATCGCGTTGGTTGGGGCAAACGGAATTGGTAAAACAACTTTGCTGCGCAGCATTTTAGGTGAAATCTCTGCTTTGTCCGGTTCGGTAGAACGTGGATACCATCAGGAGATTGGCTATTTTGAGCAAGAGATGAAGGAAGGCAATTACAAGACTTGTATTGAGGAAATCTGGGATACATTCCCGTCTCTGTCACAATTCGAAGTACGTGCTGCTCTAGCTAAATGCGGATTAACCACGAAGCATATTGAGAGTAAGATTGCTGTACTAAGTGGTGGGGAAAAGGCTAAAGTTCGTCTATGTAAGCTGATTAATAGCGAAACTAATATTCTTGTATTAGATGAGCCAACGAACCACTTGGATATCGATGCCAAAGATGAACTGAAACGCGCTCTAAAAGCATACAAAGGAAGCATTCTTATGATTTCTCACGAACCCGATTTTTATCAGGACATCGTAACCGATATCTGGAATTGCGAAGATTGGACAACGAAAGTATTCTAAGTATACGAGTTCAATTAACGAATCTTAAACAGGATACCTTACTTCGATACTCCGAAGGGTATCCTGTTTTTTATTCCGAGGCACTATCTGCATTAATTGTGGCGATTAAAATTGGCGTATGAGTAGAAATCAAGATCATCATGTGGAGTGATTCCACTTTCAATGCAGATTCCCAGATAACAAATCCGTAAAAAATTGATGGCCGCCTTAATGATTTTCATAATTAACACAAAGAATAGATCACTCCTCAAAACTTTCCGTCCGATAAGAAGACTTTAGGCTTCAAACTTCAGATTCTGTGGTTCCGTCGGAAATTCTTCTGTCCGTGCACGGGAATCAGTGACGGGAACGTCCAGGTCTACTTCTTCAAATGTGCAGTCATCTAGCCAAATCTTTCCTGATCCCGATAGGAGAATACCAATGTTGATACAATCCGCCTCTGCCGGGATATCCAGCACACAAGCGTAAAAATTCCAGGAAGCAGTTCCTTTAATACTTCTGTACTGCATGTTGTCAAAACCCAGCATATTCTGGAGCTTGTCATCAATACGCATCCATAAGCCGCACCAGTCGCTGACTTCTTCGGTCCGGATAAAGCCGGCAAACCGCATCCGCTTCCCAAGATAATTTTTTGCATCAAACTGCTGCATTAGAGTACCAAATTCGTTCTCTTCAGGTGGTTCAGTTTCTGCGCATTCCAGTGATACAGAGTTCCTTCCCTTATGGTAAATCTGCATATCTAATGATGCCTTATATTTGCTGGGGGATGTTCCGGTGATGAACCAACCTTTAATTTCGGACATGGTAAATTCCTCTCTTTCCTGAATCAATAGTTTTATCTGCGACCTGTATTGGGCTGGGGGGAGAGCATAAAGTCCTTTAAAAGCTCTTGTAAAAGCCTCTTGACTATCAAAACCATAAAGCAGTGCAATATCTAGAATGCGTTCTTCGGAATAGAGCAGCAGTTGGGCAGCAGAACTCAACCTACGGGAACGAATGTATTCAGCTACACTTTTGCCGACATATTTCTGAAAGAGCCGGTGGAAATGATATTTGGAGAATCCAGCCACTTTCGCAATTCCGTCCAGATTCAATTCTTCTTCCAAATGGTTCTCAATAAATTCAATACTATTGTGAATCATCTTGTAATACAGCCTAATCACCTCCCTGGTATTAATATACCTCACCTATTTAAAGGGATTTTGATAATTCTTGCTTAGTTGTACTTCAGTATGTAGAGATTTGCATCTGAACCTAATACTATCAGCAGAAGATATAAAAGGAGAGTATAAAACTATAAAACACAAAAAAGGCGAATTCTTACTCATAATGGAGTAAGAATTCGCCAATATCTATTCGATTGCATTCCTACATTAAACCTCAATGATGATTGGAAGAATCATTGGCCGTCGTTTCGTTTTTTCGTATAGGAACTTACTTAATGATTCTTTGATGGTCTGCTTGATGATATTCCATTGGCCGAGATCCGTTTCGTTCATTTTTTTAAGGGTCGATGTTACATGCTGGTTGATCTCGTCCATTAAATTATCGGAGTTACGGACATAAACGAATCCCCTGGAAATAGTGTCTGGCTCGTTTAATAGACGTCCATCGGTTTGGCTCAGTGTAATCACTGTAATCAGAATGCCGTCTGCTGACAGCTGGCGACGATCGCGAAGCACAACATTTCCAATATCTCCGATCCCAAGGCCATCTACTAGAATTTGCCCAGCAGTCACTCGACCGGATTGGCGGACAACACCAGACGATGACTCAACGATGTCTCCATTTTTTAGAATAAAGATATTTTCCGGTTTGACGCCTACCGCCTCCGCTAACAAGCTGTGATGATGCAGCATACGGTATTCACCATGAATCGGAATAAAGTATTCAGGTTTCATTAGAGTCAGCATTAGCTTAAGCTCCTCTTGGCTGCCATGCCCGGAGACGTGAAGCTCACTGCGTGAACCATAGATGACTTTAGCACCCAGCATATATAAATTATCGACAATCCTTGAAACATTCCGTTCATTTCCCGGGATGGGATTGGCTGCGAGCAGCACCGTGTCCCCAGCCTGGATCTCCATCAATCGATGGCTTGAGTTCGCTAAGCGGGATAGTGCGGCCATGGGCTCTCCTTGACTGCCTGTACATAAAACAGTTACCTGTGCCGGAGGGAGCTTAGCAGCTTCTGCAGGTTCGATCAGCATATCGTCCGGAATGTTCAAATAACCGAGTTCTTGGGCCACTCTGACTACATTTACCATACTTCTGCCGAGTAAGGTCAATTTACGTTCAGTTAAATGAGAAGCATCAATGATCTGCTGTAGACGATGTACATTTGAGGCGAAGGTAGAAATAAAAATTCTACGGTCTGCTTTTAAAAAGGCTTCTTCTATGTGAGCGCCAACAAGCTTTTCAGAAGGGGTGAAGCCAGGACGCTCAGCATTAGTGCTTTCTGACAGCAAGATCTTTACACCGTTTTTCCCAATATCGGCCATTTTATGTATATCTGGATACTGCTTGTTGACAGGCGTCATGTCAAATTTGAAGTCTCCTGTATGAACTACGGTACCTTCAGGTGTATCGAATACTACGCCAAGGCAATCTGGAATACTATGATTTGTATTAAAAAATGTTGTAGTAATGGCTCCCAGGGTTAACGTAGATTCTGAATTAATACAATGGAGTTTCGTTTGTCGTAAAATTCCATGTTCCCTAAGTTTATTTTCGATTAATCCTAAGGTTAAACGGGAAGCATATATTGGGATATTCAACTGTTTAAGCAGGTAAGGAATCCCGCCGATATGATCCTCATGTCCGTGAGTCACCACCAACGCTTGTACCTTATCAATATTATTTAATAAATACGAAACATCAGGAATAATTAGGTCAATCCCTAAGAGACTTTCATCTGGAAATTTAGAGCCGCAATCAATAACGACAATGTCATCTGCGTATTGCAGGATATACATATTTTTACCGATTTCATGAACCCCGCCTAATGCTGCAATCGAGAGCTGCTTAGCTGCCATTTTCATTGAAGCCCCTCCTAAATAAATTTCTCTATATTATGTTTGAATCCCATTATAATTATCCATTCTGAAGCTTGATACAATATAATAACTGAAGAAAGCTAATCGAAAGATAGGAGAACGTTACTCATGAATATCAGACTATTACAAATGAAAGATAATAGCTCCATTGAAAAGGTCATTAGGGACTGCCTAATTGAGTTTGGCGGGAATCGCTCGGGTCTAGCCTGGGAGGATGACAGCCTGCATCATTTATCAGATGATTATAATCATAGTGAGAATCGGGCTTATTGGGTTGTCGAAGAGGGAGGGGAAGTATTAGGGGGTTGTGGCATTGCTCCTTTCGGGAATGATGACAAGATATGTGAGTTGCAAAAAATGTATTTATCTCAGTCGATTAGAGGTAACGGGATAGCCAAAGAACTTTTAAATACAGCGTTGGACTTTGCTAAGCTTCATTACAACCAATGTTATTTGGAGACACTTCAAAACATGCACGCAGCTAACCGTTTCTATATGAAAAATGGATTTGAGCTTTTGGATGAACCGCTTGCGGGGTCGGAGCATTTCGCTTGTGATGTTTGGTATATTAAAAATTTAATGTGAATTGCTTTAAAAATGTTGGAGGCCTGGATTACCAGGCTTTTTTTGATCTAAGGTAATGATTTTTTATTTGACAATAAAACCGTCCAGACGGTATAGTAAATAACAGAGGTGATTATCGTGAACAGTAATTCAAAACGAAGTAGTATTTTATTAGCAGCTTCTATAGTAGTTAAAAATAATGGGGTGGAGAAGCTTACGCTTGAAGCCGTTGCCAAAGAAGCGGGGGTCAGTAAAGGTGGACTGCTGCACCATTTTCCGAATAAGGAAGCTTTAATAAAAAGTATGGTGGAAGAGTTAACAAGTGATTTTTTCAGTAATGTTCAAGAAAGAGTAGCGAATACATCTAGAGAAACGGGGAAGTGGGGACGAGCGTTTGTTCAGGCGATTGACGACGATCTTAAGGAAGAGCAAGAGATTAGCACCGCGCTTTCGGCTGCTCTTTTTACGAATCCGGATATCCTTAAGAAATTTCAAGATCAATACTCAGTATGGCAAAACAATATAGAGAACGATGGAATAGATCCTGTACGTTCCACAATTGTCAGGCTGGCAGCGGACGGTTTATGGTATTCAGAAATGTTCGGATTAGGAGCTTTAGATAAGGATTTACGAGATAAAGTAATTAAAGAATTAATAAACATGACGGAGTAAGGAGGGGCTATTGTTGAATTCATATGTGTTACTGGCAACAGCGATTATCTGCGAGGTATTTGGTAGCTCCATGCTTAAGGTTTCTAACGGGTTTAAAAAGATTTTACCTTCAATAGGAGTCGTACTCGGCATGGGTTCAGCCTTTTATTGTCTTTCTTTAGCGCTTTCAACGATTCCACTAGGGACGGCTTATGCTATTTGGTCGGGGGTAGGTACGGCTTTAACTGCGTTAATTGGAGTCATCATTTATAAAGAAAACTTCAATCTGAAAAAACTACTCGGCCTGATTCTTATCATTGGTGGAGTAGTCATTATGAAACTTTCTGGTGGATCTCATTAGAGCTTGGAGGAAATGTTATGAACAAGAATAAGGGTTTTTGGGTACTGGGGGTAGCTATTATAAGCGAAGTAATAGGTACAACTATGCTGAAAATGTCAGAAGGGTTCACACAAATATTGCCTACTATAGGTGTTATTATTGGTTTTATTATCGCATTTTATAGTTTGTCCATAAGTCTCAGAGTTTTACCTTTAAGCCTAGCTTATGCGATTTGGGCAGGTGTAGGTACAGTTCTAACCGCCATCGTTGGTATCGTAATATGGGGGGATCCATTTAGTATGCTTACACTTGCAGGCATAGTATTAATAGTTGGAGGTGTGGTTTTATTAAACTCTCCAGATTCAGCTAATGAAAAAGAACTTAAAACCACAAGTTAATCTTCATAAAAAACTAAGGCCTGAGAAATCAGGCCTTTATTTGATGGACGTGATGTTAATAGATTCCATATTTAGGGTAGTTTCGCGATATTGGTATCACATATCTTTTCCGTAGAATTACATCTTATAGCTTGATCCGCTCTTTCTCTATAATGAGAGTGTCTCACATTGAAAGGAGGATCGGTTGTTATTTAATGTGCTCTGAGATGAATTTGATTGTAAACGCTATCATTTGAGCACTCCGATAAGGCGACACGTTAGTGAGTATCTACATTAAGAGGAGGATTATAATGCGCAACAAGTATGTCGTATGGTCGCTTGTAGTAACCCTGTTGATCTCAAGTTTATACCTGGCAGCGGGTCCGTTCACAATTGTTAGTGCCTCTGGTGGCACGAATTTGACGCTGGGCAAAACTGTGACGGCTAGTGGTCAATCACAAACGTATAGTCCAAACAATGTGAAAGACAGCAATCAAGAGACGTATTGGGAAAGCAGCAATAATGCATTTCCGCAATGGATCCAAGTAGATCTCGGTACAGAGACAAGTATTGACCAAATCGTATTGAAGCTGCCAACGGGCTGGGAGATGCGTACACAAACACTCGCCGTTCAAGGCAGCACAAATGGATCTACATTCACTGACATTGTTGGTTCAGCTGATTATGTGTTCAATCCTTCAGCAGGAGGGAACACCGTTAAGATTGATTTTTCAGCAACCAGCACTCGTTATGTACGCCTGAATGTAACAGGCAATACGGGTTGGCCGGCAGCGCAAGTATCTGAATTCGAAATTTATGGAGCTAGCACACCAATACCGACGCCAACAGTCACACCAACGCCAACAGCCACACCGACAGCAACGCCAACGCCTACAGCAACACCAACACCAACAGCCACGCCGACTGCAACGCCAACAGCCACACCAACGCCAACAGCCACACCGACGCCAACAGCCACACCTGTTGCGGGCAGTAATATCGCGGTTGGCAAATCGATTACCGCATCCTCTAATACGCAATCATTTGTGGCAGCAAATGCTAATGACAACAACACCAACACATACTGGGAAGGTGGCAGTAATCCTAGTTCATTGATACTTGACCTGGGGTCAAACTACAACGTTTCCTCCATCGTTCTAAAGTTAAATCCAGC
The DNA here is from genome assembly GCF_038007025.1 of Paenibacillus sp. FSL H7-0918. NCBI lineage: Bacteria > Bacillati > Bacillota > Bacilli > Caryophanales > Paenibacillaceae > Paenibacillus > Paenibacillus sp. FSL H7-0918. The sequence goes on along the minus strand of NZ_JBBOWJ010000003.1, from coordinate 628,925 downwards.
CGCTGCATGGGGAGCACGTACCCAAACGATTCAAGTGCTCGGTCACAATCAGAACACAACGACATTTGGGAATCTGGTGTCAGCACAATCGTATTCGTTTAATCCAGCTTCAGGAAATACAGTAACCATTCCTGTTACCGCAACTGTCAAACGTCTACAGCTTAATATTACTGCCAACTCGGGTGCTCCAGCTGGACAGATCGCCGAATTTGAAGTATACGGTACTCCAGCTCCGAATCCGGATTTGGTGATTACTGGCATGTCCTGGTCACCAACGAATCCGGTTGAGTCTAATGCGATTACGCTGAACGCAATCGTAAAGAATATCGGCAATGCCAGCTCTCCAGCTACTACTGTTAATTTCTATTTAAATAATGAGCTTGTAGGCTCAGCTCCGGTAGGTGTACTAGCAACTGGAGCATCGACAACAGCATCGATGACACTTACCGCAGGAGTTAAGCCTGCCGCAACGTATTCAGTTAGTGCCAAAGTTGATGAAGACAACCTAGTTATCGAACAAAATGAAGCGAATAACAGCTACACGAACCCAGCGTCACTTATTATCGCTCCAGTGTCCAGCTCTGACTTAGTGGGAACTGTTACATGGACACCAAGTAATCCTGTTGCTAATAACAATGTAGCGTTTAATGTAAATCTTAAGAATCAAGGAACCATTGCCTCTGCAAGTGGTTCACATGGTATAAGCGTTGTTCTTAAAAACTCTGCGGGTTCCACTATTCAAACCTATAATGGATCTTATAACGGTGCCTTAGCAGCGGGGGCAATAGTTAATGTAGCGATTCCAGGGACTTGGACAGCGATTAATGGTAACTACACAGTCACCACTACTGTTGAAGTGGATGCTAATGAGATAGCTGCCAAGCAAGCGAATAATGTAAGTGTTTCTAATCTCGTTGTCTATGCTGCGCGTGGTGCAAGCATGCCGTATAGTCGATATGATACCGAGGATGCTACACTCGGGGGTGGCGCGATATTGAAATCGGCGCCAACCTTTGATCAAGCATTAATCGCTTCTGAAGCTTCTGGCCAGCGTTATATAGCTCTTCCTTCGAATGGTTCGAACTTAGAGTGGACGGTCAGACAGGGTCAAGGCGGCGCAGGTGTAACTATGAGATTTACAATGCCTGACTCTGCAGATGGGATGGGATTGAATGGTTCACTGGATGTGTATGTGAATGGAGCGAAAGTAAAAACAGTTTCCTTAACCTCATACTACAGCTGGCAGTATTTCTCAGGTGATATGCCTGGCGATACACCTAGTGCTGGACGTCCACTATTCCGTTTTGATGAAGTTCACTGGAAGATGGATACACCCCTCCAACCTGGGGACAAGATTCGAATCCAGAAGAACAATGGAGATAGCTTGGAATATGGTGTGGATTTCCTTGAAATTGAATCTGTTCCAACAGCAATTGCCCGCCCAGCTAACTCCGTATCTGTAACAGATTACGGTGCTGTGGCAAACGACGGACAAGATGATCTGGCAGCTTTTAAAGCTACTGTAAATGCAGCCGTGGCAAGCGGAAAGTCTATTTATATTCCAGCAGGAACCTTTAATCTTAGCAGTATGTGGGAGATTGGTTCTGCTAGTAATATGATCAATAACCTCACTATTACTGGTGCTGGTCTCTGGCACACCAATATTCAGTTCACCAATCCTAATGCTGCGGGCGGTGGTATTTCACTCCGTATTTCAGGTAAGCTAGATTTCAGTAATGTATATATGAATTCTAATTTGCGCTCACGTTATGGACAAAATGCAATTTACAAAGGTTTTATGGATAACTTTGGAACCAACTCTATTATCCATGATGTCTGGGTAGAGCATTTTGAATGCGGAATGTGGGTAGGCGACTACGCTCATACACCTGCGATTTATGCTACCGGGCTGGTAGTTGAAAACAGTCGGATTCGGAACAATCTTGCAGACGGCATCAACTTCTCGCAAGGAACTAGCAATTCAATTGTACGCAATAGCAGTGTGCGAAATAATGGTGACGATGGTCTTGCAGTATGGACCAGTAACACAAATGGTGCACCTGCTGGTGTGAATAATACCTTCTCGTATAACACCATTGAGAATAACTGGCGTGCGGCAGCGATTGCTTTCTTTGGAGGAAGTGGTCATAAGGCTGATCATAACTATATCATTGATACAGTTGGTGGTTCCGGCATACGTATGAATACCGTTTTTCCAGGTTATCATTTCCAGAATAATACGGGTGTAGTTTTCTCAGACACAACCATTATTAACAGTGGCACGAGTAAAGATCTTTATGGGGGTGAACGTGGCGCAATTGATCTTGAAGCATCAAATGATGCTATCAAGAACGTTACATTTAATAACATAGACATCATTAATACCCAGCGTGATGCGATTCAATTTGGATATGGTGGTGGATTCGAGAACATCGTGTTCAACAACATCAATATTAACGGTACAGGACTTGATGGAATAACAACTTCACGGTTCTCAGGTCCACATAAAGGTGCAGCTATTTACACCTATACAGGCAATGGTGCTGCAACCTTTAATAACCTGACAACCTCCAACATTGCTTATCCGAATCTGAATTATATTCAGAGCGGTTTTAATCTAACGATTCATTAATTTTATGTACGAGGTTAAGGGAGAAGCTCTTAGGAGCTTTTCCCTTTTTAGCTTGTAACGAGCTGGATATCTCTAAATTGCCAGAAGGATAATGACTACATGAACAAGAAATTAATATAAGGGGAATTTAAACTATTAAATTTTTGAAATTCTTTTGCGGATGTGTTGATTTCATCATCTTATGTTCGTCATAGCAGATGCGTCGGATCTCAAAGGACCTCCTGATTTTGTTAAACAACTTACTGCGCTTATTCAGGCAAACCATTTAATTACTTAAAGGGAGAGATGAAAAATGAATCAGGAAGTAATCGATTTTATTGAAGCGCTAAAAGAATCATGGCAGGTGGAGTTGTCCACCTCACTACGTGAGGTTGTTCATCAGGCTATACCGGATGTGCAGGAACGTATTCAGTATAAGAAACCTCATTTTTTGAAAAATGGAAAATACGCTGCGGCCATCTCGACATCAAAAGACGCAGTCAGCTTTGTAATCTTTAATACAACCGAGCTAACGCTTCCAGAGGGAGCATTTGAGGGACCACCTGAAAGGAAAACCCTGAAGCTTCGAAAAGGAGACACATTTGATTCTGCACAATTGGTCTCTTTAGTTGCTCAAGCTTCAGCTTCTCTTTGAGCCATACTTATATTAAAAGGACGATATCTCAAAGTCATTTGACTTCATGGGATATCGTCCTTTTTGACGATTATACAGTCTTAGTTACTCGTTGTAGTGCTGAGATAGTGAATCTGCTCTTCCAGGATGGTACTTGCTTTGCCTAAAAATGTTGTTATAAGCTCAAGCTCCTGCTCAGTAAAGGAAGACGCCAGTTTAACCATCTTAGTGTGCAAAGGAAGGTAGGCATTTCCAACCTCGTTATTCTCATATAAAGGAACAATGATCACCTTACGACGGTCATTGGGATCATGTTCTCTGCGAACAAAGCCGTTTTTTTCAAGTCGATCAATTAATGTGGTAATGCTGCCTGTAGTAAGTCCAGTTAATTTGGATAGCTCGCCGGCGGTGATAGGACCTTTTTCATGAAGGATATCTATAGATAGAAAATCGTTATTGTATAACCCTAGAGAAGTTGCTACTTTTTGCTGATACAAAACCGTTCGGCTGCCTAGGCCCCGCATGCGTAAAGTTAAGTCTTCCTGCTGAATTGTAACTTGATTGTGTCGATCTCTTGACAAAAGAGGACCCTCCTTTTAAAATGTTTATATCTTGATAGTCAAGATAATTAATAAACAAGATGCTTGATGAACACCTAATTAATTGTCTTGATTTTATCGAATTATTCACTAATTTGCAAAGGGTATAACATCACGTGGTTTGGAATGAAGCCTGTGCACAATCCTTTAACAATTAGAGTAGAACTAAACATTTGGGAAAAGTGGAGGAGAAAAAGGAGCATGGAAAAGAAAAATAAAGTTGGGGTTATTATAGTAGCTCTATTGTTGGCTACACTTATGGCATCAATGGATAATACTATACTTGCAACCGCAATGGGAACCATTGTAGGTGACCTTGGCGGCTTTGACAAATTGATGTGGGTTACGTCCGCTTATATGATAGCTGAGATGGCGGGTATGCCGATTTTCGGTAAATTATCGGATATGTATGGACGTAAGCGATTTTTTATTTTCGGTATTATTGTTTTTATGATTGGTTCAGCTTTATGTGGTACGGCAAATTCTATTGTTCAGCTTAGTATTTATCGGGCAATTCAGGGTATTGGTGGAGGGGCACTCGTTCCTATTGCATTCACGATTATGTTCGATGTAGTGGCCCCAGAAAAACGGGGGAAAATCGGTGGGTTATTCGGTGCTGCCTATGGTATTTCCAGTATTTTTGGTCCTCTTATTGGCGCTTATATAGCGGATTATATTCATTGGTCTTGGGTCTTTTATATCAATTTACCCATTGGTGTTATTGCATTCTTTATGATCGCTTTTTTCTACAAAGAATCTGTTGAGCATTCCAAAGAAAAAATTGATTATCTTGGGGCTTTTACACTTGTAGCTTCAATCCTTTGTCTCATGTTTGCGATTGAGCTCGGGGGTAAGAAATATGCTTGGGACTCGACAATGATTCTGGGATTGTTTATGGCTTTTGTTGTGTTTTTAATTGGTTTTATTGTTATCGAACGTCGTGCAGAAGAGCCAATCATTACCTTTGGCATGTTCAAGAATCGTCTCTATTCTACGAGTAATGTTATGGCGATATTTAGCGGAGCGGCATTTATTACAGCCTCGGTGTACATTCCAATTTATATTCAAGGGGTTCTTGGCGGGTCTGCCACAAATTCGGGGCTTGTTCTACTTCCGATGATGATTGGTTCTGTTATCACTGCTGCTGGCGGAGGATTCTTGCTCTCTAAATTTAATTATCGCACGATCATGATTTCTACGTTAGTACTCCTTGTAGCAGGTATGGCTCTACTTACCACACTAACACCAGACTCCTCCCGGTTTATGGTCACTATTTTTATGTTTCTGGTGGGTCTTGGCATAGGTTCATCATTTTCTGTTCTAAGCAATGCAGCGATTCATGGATTTACAGCAAGACAACGGGGTTCTGCAAGTTCGACACTTAGCTTCACACGGGAGCTGGGAATGACACTTGGCATTACGGTATTTGGTATTATTCAAAGTCACATTTTTTCGAATAAACTAGCTTCCGTGTTCAGTAAGGGAGGCGCGGCACCAGAAGGTGTTAATCTAAGTGATCCAAGTACAATTTTGACTCCCGACACACGGGCCAAAATTCCCTCTGAGGTTCTTGATAAAATCACCGAACGATTATCTTCTTCTCTTGTTCATACCTTTGCTTGGGCGATTATTCCATCAGTTATAGCTCTAATGGCAGCATTTGTGATGAGCAGGGAGAAGTTTGACCCTGCTACTGAGCTGGAAGAATTTACGGCATCGCATTAAGGAAATAAAAGATAAAAATTAAAGCCCAAGTCCTTTGTTAATAAAGGCTTGGGCTTTTTTGATAAGAAGCTCGGCGATCCTATTTCTCTGAAATGCTATAACGAGAATGTAAATGCCAGATAAGCTCTCTACGGCTGCTGACACCTGCTTTAGCAAAAATGGATTTTAAATGATCCTGAACCGTGTAAGCAGAAATATGTAATTCAGCAGCCAATTCTTTAGTAGATAATCCGCGAATTACTCCTTCAAGTAAATGCTGTTCCCGTTTCGTCAGATCATACGCTTCTGCAATGATAGGAAGCATATCTGCTGGACGTGCAGGCTCGAATGAAATGGCAATTTGCGTCTGACCGTCGTATGCATGAAGCCGGCTAGCCCGGATCACTAGATAAGGTCCGTCTGACATCCGGATACAGGACTTTGCCATCCCCGAAGATTCAGAGGGACTATTGATTGCTTGTGTGCTCACCGCCCGAATTGGTCGTGGCAGGATATGGTGATCAATTTTTTCTAATGAACGAAGTTTCTCTAACCAGCGGTCTGCTGTAGGATTGGAGGAGAGGAGCACTAGTTGATCAGAAAGGACGGCAATTCCGGAACCGTAATCTTCTTCCAGCCAAGTCTGATTTCTCTCAGGCAACTCAAGACTGAAAGCCCGCATTCTTGCGGCAATCTCAGGAAGCATTAAGGCTATCCGTACACAATCTTCCTGTGAAAATACAGGCTGACCCGACTTTCTGTAAAGTGTCAGATACCCCCAACACGCATCTCCATGAACAAGTACAGCGCGTAATTCATCCTCAAATCCTGCCGGAGACAGTACTTTTTGATAGCGGGCACTCAAATCTGGCTGCCCTTCGGTTGCTTCATATAAAGTAGCTACATGCACTTTACTATGAACCATTTGCTCATAGGGATTAATATCGTCTTCACCGTATTCGATCTGGAACAAGTGATGATGAATGGATTCCACGTTATCTTCTGTAACCGCACCTGTCGAGAGTAGTGTCTGTGGATCAACATGGGTACAGCAGGCAGCATCAAAGGGTACAGCCTCGCGTAAAATCGACAGTAATGAAGTACGGTAGCTATGTGAAGATTCAGAAACAGTACCTAACCGTATGATTTGTTGTTTAATATGATTAAGTTGTCTTATGGTTTTCATAGGTCAGCCCTCTAGTCATGGAGTATAAAAACAGGTATCCCACATTTATGGGATAGTGAATGTAAACCATATCCGTATAATTGAGAATGGTTCTTAATTATTTCTATTATATAGGATGCGGTGATAAAATGCAGAGAAAAGAAGATATTGTAGTCGTCGGTGGATATGGCCATGTAGGGCGTACCATTTGTGAAATCTTAGAGAAAAAATATCCTGGAAAAGTATATGCTGCAGGGCGAAGTCTTGTAAAAGCAAAGCAATTCAGTCAAGCAACTGATGGGAAAATTAAGCCGATGCAGTTGGATATTAATAAACCTTTACCTACTGATAAGTTAGAACGAGTGAAATTAATCATTATGTGCTTAGATCAAACGGATACGGATTTTATAAGAGCTGTGTTTCGAAGCGGTATTCATTATGTGGATGTATCTGCGAACGGTTTGTTTTTGAATGAAATTGAGAAATACAAGAGGGAGGCTGAAGACAATGGGTCAAGTGCTGTCTTAAGTGTAGGACTTGCTCCCGGCATCACTAATCTCCTGGCCCTTGAAGCAGAGCGGCAGATGAATCAGATTGAGGAGATAGAAATTGCGATTATGCTCGGATTAGGTGATTCTCATGGCAAAGCGGCGCTAGAATGGACAGTTGACAGTTTAGCAGCTAAGTTCGAAGTGAAGCAGGATAATCGCCAGGTTGAGGTGGAGAGCTTTACAGACAGAAGGTTGTATCATTTTGGTGATGAGATGGGTAACCGATATGCTTACCGTTTTCCATTCTCAGATCAACAGACACTTAGCAGAACACTAAAATCATCGTCTATCTCTACACGATTTTGTCTTGATTCAGCTGTAGTTACTAAAATACTGGCAATAACGAAAAGAACTGGAGCCGTTCGCTTACTACAAATAGGCTGGCTGAAGAATTCAATTGTTCGTGCTATGGGGCGGCTGCATTTGGGGGATGATGGGTTCGCTATTAAGGTTGAAGCACATGGAAGAAATTCAGAAGGTAAAATACTTCATGCGGATTTTTTATTACAAGGAAAGAATCAATCTATCATTACGGCAAAAGTAACAGCGGCAGTAGCAAAACATCTATATGATTCACCACCCCCAGGTGGAGTTTGCCATATTGAGCAGATGACTGATATAGCGTATATACAGAAGGAATTAGGATCAGCCATTTCTCTCAAGACTGCGGTAAACTAGTATAATATTAATCATATAGAAAGGGGCGTTTTAGAATGAATAGAAAAGATTGGGAGCTGTTGAACGGTCATAAAGCGGGCGTGTTTTGGTTCACAGGATTATCAGGTTCAGGAAAAAGTACACTAGCACAACAAGCTGAAAAAGAATTGTTTAAGCAAGGCATCCGATGTGCTGTGATCGACGGCGACCAGCTAAGAAAAGGTTTGAATATTGATTTAGGCTTTTCAGAAGAGGATCGTAAAGAAAACATGCGTCGCGCAGCCGAAGTAGCATCTATGTTTTTGGAACTAGGCTTTATAGTGCTTGTCCCGATGATTTCACCTTCTTCAGCTGCTAGAGAAGCGATTAGATATCGTTTTCAGTCTGGCGAGTTTGCAGAGATTTATGTGCAATGTTCATTAGAAACCTGCGAACAACGTGATCCTAAAGGGCTGTATAAGAAAGCTAGAAAAGGTGAAATTCGTGAGTTTACAGGTATTGATGCTATTTATGAAGCCCCTGAACATGCCGAATTGACAGTTAACACAGAGATTTACGATATGGAGAGCAGTGTGAATCTGCTAGTTGATTTTGTTACACATAATTACGCTAAAAAGATATAGAGGGAAGTTAACAGAAGCCTGGTCAAGTCGGGCTTCTTTTTTTGCATTCTCAAATGGAATTATATCGCATAAAAGGGATCAAGGTGCTACAATATGAATGAATAAAAAAATATTCATTCATATTGATGGGTGTTATTCAAAATATGCATATATGGAGGGGTTCAAATGAAAAAAGTTACTGCATTTATTGGGAATCAACAAAAGCATGCGACCTTTGAAGCGGTTTGTGAATTTGGCAATAATTTAAAAGCATATGGTGATATTGAATTTGAGTATGTCTTTTTAAAAGATTATCGGCTTGAATATTGCCGGGGCTGCAAGATATGTTTCAATAAAGGTGAGGAATATTGTCCACTAAAGGATGATCGCGATGTATTGATGGAGAAAATGATCCATTCTGACGGAATTATTTTCGCCACGCCTAATTATGCATTTCATGTATCGGCACCGATGAAGAACCTCTTGGACCGGCTTGCTTTTGTATTTCATAGACCTCGATTCTTCGGGAAAACCTTCACGGCTATTGTCAATCAGGGGATCTTTGGAGGCAGCAAAATTGTGAAATACCTTAGTAATATGGGCGAGAATTTCGGATTTCAAGTTACAAAAGGCTGTGTCTTGACTACTTTGGAGCCAAGAACAGAAGTTGCGCAGAAAAAAATGACGAGAGAAATAAAGAAAGCCTCCGAAAGATTCTATAAGGACCTTATGTCGCCCAAGACTCCAGTTCCTTCTTTTCTCAGATTAATGCTGTTTCGAATGTCACGTACAAGTATAAAAACAATGCTTGATGATCATTCCAAGGATTATCGTTATTACAAAGAACAAGGCTGGTTTGAGTCGGGTTATTATTATCCTGTTTCATTGGGTCCTATAAAAAGGACAGCGGGTCTGATCTTTGACTTTATTGGGAAACGTATGGCGAAGAATTCGTAACCATAAAGACACTTCTCCGTATAAGATATGAACATGACCGACAATTAACCAAAAGAGAAGTTGAGGTAATCCACCTATGAATGTGAATGTAACCGATCATGCCGATTCAGCCTATTCGCTAGCTGAGCAGAGGGCGGCTCAGTATTTTGTTTCACTGCACATGCAGTTCAAAGAAAAAACTTATGTATCTACTCTCACTGAAGATATTCAATTATGGAAAAAACATCATATTCATCGCCGCTCATGGTTGTCATTTTTCTCTAGAGGGAAAAGGAAACCTGATTCGCAGGATTATCATAGGTATATAGGCTGGCTGAATCTTAACGGTAAATTGGATGATTATTTAGATCGCAGCGTGTCCTATTTATATATGAGGGATCTGGGCAAAGCCTTGGATTCTACTGATACACAAAACAGGATTCAGCGAATGGTTGCTGACATTAGATCTCAATTGATCCCAGACGATTCAACAACGATAAGAGATCAATCAGAATTTATGAGCTTGGCAGGAGTATATCGCTGGGCGCAGAAAGAAGGCGTCGAGACCGCCACCATCTGGGTGATCGACAAGCTAAAGAACGTATCAACCCATATTCCGCAGGAAATGAATGCCGAACAAGCACAGCGTAAGTTAATTAAGATCATTATCGGGGTCATTCTGCATGTAATGGAGGAAATGGGGGAGAGTACCCCACCTTTGGAACGTTCTAAGAAGCTTAGTGAAGCCATTAGACTTGGTTATTCTTATGGGCTGACTTACCCTTTTATTGATGATCTTCTCGATTCCAGTGTCTTAACGGTTCAAGAAAAAGAGCAATTTTCCCTCATGATACGCGACGCTATCCTTACTAGATCTGTGCCTGAGCTTGGAGAATGGTCCGGAGAGAACATGGAATTCATTCGATACGTACATTCGGAGCTTAGTGAAGCTTTCGAATATATTAAAAGCTATCAACGTCCAGAAATGCAGAACATATTTTTCGAGCAATCCTTTGTGTTTTTTCAATCTCAGGAGCTGGACCGTGTTAAGGAACTTTCCAACGCTAATTACACCAATGAAGAGCTTTATATCCCCATTATCTTAAAATCCTCTTCTTCCCGTTTAATTGTCCGATCCGTTATTAGTGCACCTACAGATGATGGATTTGATCAACGCACTTTTTATTATGGTCTTTACAATCAACTGGCTGATGATTTTGCAGATATGTTTGACGATATGAAAGAGGGAGCGGTAACGCCGTATACCTATTTTCTGAAATACCGTGATCAACGTTCAGATTTGATAAACCCTTTTGAATTATACTGGACCGTCATCTCTCATCTAATCCATTCCGTATATCACTCCGATGCCAAAACCCGTGAAGTGATTCTAGATCGAGCAATTAACGGTTTGAAGCGTTGTAAAGTACGTGTGGGTACTGAAAAGTATAAAGAGATTATGGAGATCTTTGCTTCGGGTCAACCCGAATTTAATCGACTCGTGCAGCAAATGGTGTTGAAAGCTGATGATGTGGATTTTTTTGACAAACTACTAAGAGATCAAATGCTTACGAATTTAAAAAACAACAAGCAGGAAAAGGTGGATTTTCACAATACGATTCAAAAGGTTCGTGGTGAAATCAACAATCAATTGCCGATTAATAAACCTGTTGGGACACCAGCTATGAAAGAAATGTTAATTGATGCAGCCAATTATAGTTTAGAGGGTGATGGCAAGCGAATACGACCTATTCTGACTTGGGTTATGGGGGTGAACGAATACGGATTAGACAGCGCGGCAATTGTGCCGCTTTTGAGGTCTTTGGAATATATGCATACTGCATCCTTAATTTTCGATGATCTGCCCTCTCAGGATAATGCCCCCACTCGAAGAGGCCGTTCAACTCTACATGAGGTGTATAATAGCGCAACGGCGGAATTGACAGGACTCTTTCTAATTCAGAAGTCGATTGAGGAACAGGCATCCCTTTCTACATTCGATGCTAAATCCGTAATTGCTTTAATGCAATATTCAGCTCAAAAGGCGGAAGATACCTGCATGGGGCAAGCGATGGATTTGAATTCTAAAGGGAAAGCATTGACGCTAGAGCAATTAAATATGATTTGCTTCTATAAGACGGGCATTGCGTTCGAAGCTTCACTAGTTATGCCAGCGATTCTCGCACAGGTTAAGGAGACAGAAATTGAAGCTTTGAAGAAATTCGCTTATCATGCGGGGATTGCTTTTCAGATTAAAGATGATTTACTCGACTTGGAAGGGGATTTACAATTACTGGGTAAGCCCACAGGGCAGGATGTTGAGAATAACAATGCAACGTTTGTCTCCATTCTGGGTTCAGAAGGCGCTAGAAAAGAGATGTGGGAGCACTATTGTCTTGCCATGGAGGCGCTAAAAGAGATCCCCCGCAATATCAATTTTTTAAAACATCTATTGAATTATATGGTTAATCGTAATCGATAAATATGAAAATGGAGTGTTGGCATCTTTGCCAGCACTTTTTTATGAAAAAAATCAATCGTTTTTACGTTCAACTCCGTCTTACTTATAAGAACATCAGAACGATGACTTTATCCTAATACCGACACTGACAAAAAAAGAGGGGGTGTGGTGAGTGGTGGATAGGACGATGGACGAGGTCAGAATGGTTGATTTTGCCCGAATGGATGAGGAAGTTTTCTTTAAACGCCTGTATGTGGAGCATCGGAAAATGTACACCGTCGCTTATAGTTATCTACGGACAGAAGCGGACGCGTTAGAAGTTGTACAAGAGGCTTCATGTCGAGCCTGGATGAAACGTAAGAAGCTTAAAGATGAACAGTCATTTACACCTTGGTTGATTCGAATTACGATCAATTGCTGTATGGATGAACTACGACGAAAAAAACGAGTGATTCCTACGGAGAAGCTGGCAGAGGTTGCAACTCAGGAAATGAAAAGTAACGACCGGATTGATCTGGAACGTGCTCTGAACCGATTAAAGCCCAAATATCGGCATGTGGTACTTCTTAAATATTACAATGACATGACTACAATCGAAATCGCAAAAGTGCTAAAAAAACCTGAAGGTACAATCAAAACCTGGTTACGCGAGGGACTTAAACAGCTTCGTAATGTGTTGAAGTGATATGGGAGGTGAACAGAGTGACAGATAAAGAAGATCGTATTTTGCAGAAAAATGTTGATGAAATGAATCAGAATACTGAAACTTTACAGGAAATGAAAATTTATAACGCGATGCGAAAGGGAATTAGGGAAGGAAAAAAACGTGAGAAACGCCGCGTTTTTACCGCAGGTTTGGGAGTGATCGCAGCTGCAGCCGCAGCCCTATTATTTACATACTCTTCAATCGGGTTACCGGCCAAGGAAGTGGCTCAACCTTCAGTTCAAACCGCCAGCCCTAAAAATACAGATGATTTTGCAGCGTATCGTTCATTTTCAAGGTTAGAACCAGCGCTTGCTAGTGCTCTGGAACAGAATCTCGTGATGCCGGTGGGTCAGAGCGCGGAAAACAAGGGGTACCGAGTAGATGTAACTGGTGCAGTAACAGATGGAAGGAAGGTGTATATTCTATACAGTGTTCAGAACAATACAGACAAAGAAGTTATACATGCGAATTTTGCGCTTCAATATGAAGGCATACAGGAGTCGAATCTACATAAAGGTGCTGCACTAAGTATGCTTGCCAGCGATAACCGAATTCAACCAGGCCAGTCTAAGGATTTTATATACACTACTAGTCTTTCACCAACGGTTAAATATCCAAAGGAAGTAAACTATAATGTCATTATCACTGAAACTTCAGATAAGGCGCTACAATCCAGTAGTAATAAGTACCGGACTAATCTGGATGTTGCTTTCGAACTTAATCCTGATATGCTCAAAGCACAGGAAAGAATTCTAAAAACGGATAAAACGCTGACAGTTGACGGGCAAAAGATTAAAGTGAATCTAGTGCAATATACACCGCTTAGTACCTATGTAGATTTGGAGTATGATCTGAACAATGATAAACAAATTTTTCAATTGATTAATCCAGTTCTGATTAATACAAATGGGGGAGCTACCGAAAAATTATTTTACCCCGACATCGTCAACTCTGACAATTCTGAAGTCTATTCGGACAACACCAAGTTTACGCTGGTGTTCAGGAACAGCCAGAGCAGCCTAAACCGTCAGCCAGACACCGTTTCATTAAAAACCTTTGGTATCTCGGCAGTGGAAAAGAATAAAATGAAAATTGTTGTCGATCTCAATAAGCAGCAAATCATTGAAGCACCGGGAAGCGGCCTTGAGCTTGTTTCTCCAACGCAAGAGAATTATGCAGATGAAGGAGAGATCTTGTTACGGCATACAATTACTGATGCCGAATATTTAAAATACTATACTAGACTTGCTGAGACTTTTACTGATGCGGAAGGAAATGTGCATAAAAGAGCAATCAAAACAACTTCGGCAGGAAACTTCGGTGGCTACATGACTTCAAAGGAGGGTACAGCCGTGGATGAAATGCGTTATACTTTTGGAAAGGGAGCGAAAGATTATCCTCAACCCCTAACGATTACGCTAGAGAAATATATCAATCCGATTATGGATACACAAGCCGTAGAGTTATTTTCTAAGTAATAGATTAAGCTTAACGATTAATAATCTTGTATTTGTTGTAATCCTATAGGAGGTAGTTATGCGTAAATATAACACTGTAATCTTTGATGTGGATGGAACCTTAATTGATACAGAAATCGCTGTTCTGAGTTCTCTGCAAAAGATGTTAAAGGTGGATCATAACAGAGAGTATGAATTGTCAGAGCTCTATTTTGTGTTAGGTATTCCCGGTTCAGCTTCATTACCACAACTTGGGATCGAAGATATTCATGAGGGCAATGAGAGATGGAATGTTTTCATGAAAGATTTCTATGATACTATTAACATCTTTGACGGAATTGTAGATGTAATGAGTTCATTACAGTCAAAAGAGATCGTTCAAGGAATTGTGACTTCCAAGACAAGAGCTGAGCTAAATGATGATTTCGTTCCATTTGGCTTAACTAAATATTTATCATATACCGTTATCGCAGAAGATACAGCAAAGCATAAGCCACATCCAGACCCCTTGCTAGAATTTATTAGAGTATCAAAAGCAAACCCTGAATCATCTATTTACATAGGGGATACGATTTATGATTATGAATGTGCACGAGATGCTGGTGTCGATTTTGGATTAGCTTTATGGGGATGCAAGCAGCATGAGCATATTCCCGCGAAATATAAATTTGAAACTCCGCAGGATATTTTAAAGCTGCAATTGTAAAGTGAATAGGGTGAATATATAGCAGAGAGGCATTTTGCCCTCTGTTTTTTTAATGGAAAAACCTTCATTGTATGTTCTTAACATTGACTCTTCTCTATCTTATCGTTAATATTACCTCTGTGCTTCATTGCCCAAAAGCCTAAAAGCTTAAAAGCTTAAAAGTAAGGAAGCACCGCAATCTCCGAATTTTATCCCAATCACAATGTTAAGGAGCACTATCGTTATGGACCGTCAGCTTAGTTTTTCAAAAAGTATGATTATTATCGCTTTTATTTTTGCACTTCTTTTTGTATCTATTTTCCTATTGAAAGCAGAACCTCATATCCCTCTTCTCGCAACCACAGTTGGCACAGCAGTCTTATTGGGTTTATTTGGCGTGTCATGGAAAGATATTGAGGCAGCTATCATTAAAGGCATCCAAACAGCTATAATGCCCATTCTTATCCTCATGTTGATCGGAATATTGATCGCTGTATGGATGATGAGTGGTACGGTGCCTACACTTTTATTTTATGGTATGGATTATATTAATCCGAACTACTTTGCAGTAAGCGCGTTATATGTCACAATTGTCGTCTCTATGTTTACTGGAAGCTCATTCACCACCGTTAGCACGATCGGCGTAGCTTTGATGGGTATTGCTTTGACGACAGGGATTTCTCCCACACTTGCTGCTGGAGCGATCATTTGCGGAGCTTGTTTTGGTGATAAAATGTCACCTTTATCTGATACTACAAATTTTGCACCTGCAGTGGTAGGTATATCCTTGTTCACACATATTCGTAATATGATGTACACAACGATTCCGGCGCTTATAATAACTACTGTCTTTTTCTTGTTCGCACCAAAAGCCGATGCGATTGATTTATCGTCGATTCAGGGGATTAAGTTTGCTCTACAAGATGGATTTCGTATCCACTGGTTAACGTTGATCTCACCACTTGCCGTTATTATTTGCTCAATCAAACGAATCCCAATCCTTCCTACACTGATGGTTGGCATTGTTACTGGTCTTCTGGTGACCGCTATTATTCAGCAGCAGGCAGAAATCGGTGTCTGGTTCAGTGTGATGCAGAATGGATACGAAAGTACTATTGCCAATGAAACCGTTGCTTCTATCGTTAACCGAGGTGGAATGCAATCAATGATGAGTTCCGTTTCACTTATCTTGATTGCTTTATCATTAGGCGGGCTAATACAACATTGTGGTGTCATAGAGGCTTTTTTTCGCAAAATCATTCAACCCCTCAAACGTAAAAGCAGTATCGTGCTTATGAGCGGCGCATCATCCATTGCGGTTAATGGGATGACTGGTGAACAGTATCTTTCTATTTTGTTGCCTGGTCAAATGTTCAAAGATGAATATAATCGCCGAGGCATTCCAGCAAAGACACTATCCCGTACGTTAGAGGATTGTGGAACCCTTGTTAATCCTTTAATTCCTTGGGGAGTTAGCGGTGCTTTTTTCGCTGCTACACTAGGTGTGCCGGTAATTGAATATATACCTTATGCCACCCTTCTGTGGTTAAGCCCATTCATCACGTTTGCGTATGCTTTGATCCCGCAGCTGCAAAAGAATACGCTAGGCTAACCTTCTCTGAAAGAATGTATTTATTGAACGGATATAAAGAATAATAAGAGTGATTTCTGATTTATATCTGGGGAATTCAGCGGGGGTATTGCTAGTGAGTCGCAATAAGTTGCAGGATAGAATCAGGTTAGCAAATGTCGAGACTAAACATGCAGAGCAATTTAATAATTTATTACGTTATGTATTTCAAGTGACGAATCGTGATTTACAAATCTTTGGTTGGGAAAATCGTGAAATCACCCAAGCGAAGCTGCCAGTTCTAAAGTATGCTGATGTGGTCGGTTGGTTTGATGGTGATAAATTGATTTCACAGTTAGCAGTATACCCATTTCAAGTAAATATTTTTGGGCGAATTTATGAGATGGGTGGCCTGACGGGTGTTGGAACCTATCCCGAATATGCTAATTTAGGTTTAATGAATAAGCTGATGTTGCATGCATTAACTAAAATGCGGGGCCGCAAGCAATCAATTTCTTATCTATTTCCGTATTCTATTCCGTATTATAGGCGGAAAGGCTGGGAGATCATTACCGATAAAATCTCATTTGAAGTTCCGGATACCCAGCTGCCGAAAACTAAAAAAGTTCCTGGGAACGTGGAGCGGGTAACTATTGAACATCCAGATATCAAGGAGATATATGATCAGTTCTCCATGCAGCATCATGGAGCTATGCTTCGAAATAAGTTGGCTTGGGAAGAATATTTACGCTGGGATCTGGATGAAATGACAGTGGGCATCTACTATAACAATGATGATTTGCCCACGGGGTATTTGTTGTATTGGGTTGCTGAGGAGATCTTTTACATCAAAGAAATGGTATATATTAACGAAGAAGCTCGCGTGGGATTATGGAACTTTATAAGTGCACATTTTTCGATGATTACTCTTGTCAAAGGGGATATTTATAAAGGGGAGCCGCTTTCCTTCGTTTTAGATGATGGTGACATCAAGGAAACCATTGCTCCTTATTTTATGGCCCGGATAGTGGATGTTCAATTATTTATCGAACAGTATCCGTTTAAAAAACAGGATAAAGATGGTTGCCTTATCTTCACCTTGAGTGATCCGATGCTGGAATGGAACCGGGGTACATTTACACTTAATGTGGATAAGGATGGAACAGGTGTTTTGCACGCAGGAGGGACTAACCCTTCCTTGTTGATTGACATTCCTACTTTAACCACGATGTTAATGGGCTATAAGCGACCTACCTATTTGGCTAGGATCGGTCGGATCCAGGCAGATGAAGCTACAGTTCAATTTCTGGAAGGGTTAATCAGGCCAGAACATCCTTATTTCTCTGATTATTTTTAAAAAGCATACTCTAATGAGTGTGCTTTTTTCTTCTTTTATAGTAGAATTGATTCTCGGCAACACTAAATGATATGGGGTGTAAGAATGGCGATTAATTTCACCAAACCAATGATCCAAAGGTTAGAACAAGAAATCATAGAGGTAGAGAGCAAGCTCAAAAACGTGAAGAACAAAAAAGAAAAATCCAAATTCAAAATTAATCAATTAGAACAGGATATGAAATTTAGCAAGTCTCACACAGATTTGAGCAGTAAAATGACGCGAATCAAAAAGCTTAACGATGAAATTAAGAACATGAATCGCCTGCAAGCTGATCTTTCCAAAGAATTAACAGCAAAGAAAAACTCGTTAAAAAAACTCCAGGTAAATGGAACCGCACCTACTACAATTGATTCCACAAAAGGATAGTCGATCATGGCTGCACAGATGAAAAACCGCGTAATTGGCGGTTTTTATTTTTTTACCAGCTCATTTGTTTCTCCCCTTAACAAGGAAATCTCATGCTTATAGGGTGCGTTTACATATTTCTTTTCACCGATGGAGGGAGTCTCTAGGAGTTTGGGGATAGTTGTTAGTTGAGGATGGTGGACCACATATCTTAGCGCCTGAAGGCCGATATATCCGTACCCTATATTTTCGTGCCTGTCTTTATGTGAGCCCATAATATTCTTTGAATCATTGATGTGAATGACTTTTAGGCGCTCTATTCCGATCAATCGATCAAATTTATCCAATATGCCATCAAAATCTTCTTTTACGTTATAACCGGCATCATGGATATGGCAAGTATCCAAACAAATTGATAGACGCTCATTATGGGTCACTCCATCAATAATAGCTGCGAGTTCTTCAAAAGAGACTCCACATTCACTACCTTTTCCAGCCATAGTTTCTAATGAAACCTGAACATTTCGTTTATCTGTTAGCACTTCGTTTAAGCCTTCCACGATCCGAGAGATTCCAGCTTGAGAGCCAGCACCAACATGGGAGCCAGGATGTAGGACGATTTGGGTTGAACCCAAAGCTTCTGTTCTTATGATTTCTGATTGAAGAAACTCTATACTATGCTCAAAGACCTGTGCCGAAAGTGTATTTCCTAAGTTAACAATAAATGGAGCGTGTACAATAATATTAGAAATACCGTTATCTCTCATATGAGCATGTCCTGCTTCAATATTCAAAGCTTCAATGGGTTTGCGGCGTGTATTTTGTGGGGCTCCGGTATAAAAAAGGAAGGTGGTCGCTCCATAAGAGGCTGCCTCTTCACTAGCTCGAAGGAGCATTTTTGTTCCGGTCATAGACACATGAGAGCCTAGGAGTAAAGACATCGGGGTTGACACTTCCTTTCCTCTGAAAAGAGAGCCATATTTAGTCACTATATATCCTATATGTCTATTATTATTTGTGAATTACCCGGATTATATGTATTGGTATTACAAGAAAGTAGGATGTTTTTTAGGGAAGATCAAGGTTGTCTCATCTGATTTATTATTTATGAGAGACAACCTTAGCGACCCGGAATTTAGCGCTAATTAGCAGCGGAAATAGTCTCACCTTGAATTGGTTTTAAATTTTGCTCCCATTTAACTCTGATTGCCCGGGAAGTGAATAGATCAGCTCCATCTGAGATTTGGAAGTGTAGATGGGCCTCGCTCGTATTACCAGAATTACCTGTTAAGCCAATAACTTCACCTTTTTCGACTTTATCCCCCGGTTTTAAAGTAACTGACCCATGTTTGAGATGCGCCAAATGACTATATTCCCCGCCATGATCAATGACAACGATATTTCCGGTAGCTTGATTCGGATTCATGACCCCAACTGGCTCATTGTCTTTAATGTCATTCACAACCGATACAACGGTGCCGTCCGCTGGAGCGAGAATGTTTTTGCCAAAGGCATAATAGCTTTCATTTTTTAGTGGATCTCCTGTATAGGAATAGTTATCTTTGGTTTGGATAAAATCGTAAGCGTACCGCTGGATTTCTAACTCATAATGATAATTCACAAGCACATTTTCACCACCCCAAAATACATACCAATCTCCCTCAAACGGCAGTGCGTATTCATGTTTGCTTAGTACATTGTCGGTTTCAGGAGAAGGGGTAAGCTCTTGAACTTGAATTAATGTAATCGTCCCATCCGGATCAAACATCCCGACAAGCCCCTTATTGCCAGCATCACTAACCCATGTGCGTCGATCAAATCCATTAAGCTGCATGGTCGATGCCTTTTCCAATGCATGGATACCCTTAGTGAATTCTTTTCCTGTATCTGTTAATTCTGCTTCACTTATTTCATCTTTTAAAGGCTGATTAAAGCGGGCATACAACTCCTTGTACTTCCCGTCCAGTAGAATCTTTGATAGTTCATCTGGAGCAAATCCGCTCAGAATGGCAGCTGTGGCCGGGCTTGTTGTCTGCTCCGCCTTTTCAGTAGTCGGCACATCTGCATTCTCTCCTCCACAGGCAGCCATTAATAAAGACAATGACCCTACAGCCAATGCAGTTCTTGTATTCAAAATAACTTTATGAATGATTTTTTTAGGTTTTTTGTTCATATATATCGCCTCCCAGTATTACGATTGTAGCAGTCTATCCTTAGCTCTTCTGAAATTCTATATTAACACTTACATAATTTACTAGCTATTTAATGAATACGAATTAAGCTTCCGTTAAGATTAGTAAGATTGCTAGCCAAAAAAATCATGCTATGATGTTAAAAACGTCTATTGTGAAAGGGAAAATTTATATGAATGAGGCTTCAATTTTATTGGTTGATGATGAGGTATCGCTTTTAGACATTATGGAGACAGTGCTGCGTAAGGAAGGCTACGCCAATATAGATACAGTGCAAACAGGTGAGGAAGCAGTAAGTGCCTGTGAATCCAAAAAATATGATTTAATTGTGCTGGATGTAATGCTGCCCGGACGAAGTGGTATCGAAATCTGCCCTTTTATCCGTCAGACGACGGATGCCCCTATTCTTTTTCTGACTGCTCGAACGTCTGATTTCGATAAATTAACGGGATTTGCTATAGGCGGAGATGATTATATTACCAAGCCCTTTAACCCGCTTGAAGTGGTGGCTCGTATAAGAGCACAACTGCGGAGATATTTTGCTTCTGCTAACCAACAGGCTACTGGCAAGAGTGTAGAAATAGTCCCCAATAAATCTGCAAATGTATATGATTACGGAAGGTTTAAGCTAGATGAGACAGCGGGAGAACTCCTGGTAGAGGGTCAGTCTGTTGCTTGTCCGGCACTTGTATTTCAACTGCTGGTCTTCTTATGCAAACATCCTAATCAGATTTTCAGCAAAAGTGAGTTATATGAGAAAGTATGGGGCGATGAAGCACTGAGCGATGATAATACGGTCATGGTTCATATTCATCGAATTAGAGAACGTATCGAAGCAGACCCGTCCGATCCAAAATTTATTGTTAACGTTAGGGGTCTTGGTTATAAGCTGGTGAAGGTAGACCGCCAGGAGTTGTCCATGCCATGAATATCAAACGTCGGTTAACGTTAAGGTTCGTTCTACAGCTAGCAATTACGGGAATGGTTGTTCTCGCTATTGCAGCAGTAACGTTTACTTGGATGCTGTTGCGTTTTCTCGATATCAGTATTACGCGTGATTTTGCTAATGTTGGCTTAGAGCAACTGGTTGAATCCTCCAAAATCGATGAGAAGGGCATTCAATTTTCCCCGAGCTTGCTGGAGCAAGTGAAGAAGAATAAGGGCTGGCTGCAAAATATCGATGAAAATGGAAAAGTTGAAAGTGCCTACAACACTCCAAAAGATGTCCCAATTCAATATGGACCGGGTGAAGTAGTCGCCTATTGGACAGGGACTCAGCCTTTTCCGTATACTCTGGCTGTATGGATTCAAGAGAAAAATGGGAGACAATTCACGCTTCTTTATGGCGCGCCAAATATACTAGATCCTCTGTTAAAAAAAATGAGCGATGGTACATTTGATGCAGTAGATGGAGATCTGGTTCTGCCTGATTCGATTGAAAGAGAAATTAAATCATCACAGGCGTTTGTTCAACTCATCGATTCATCGGGTACGGAGCTGCTCTCCTATAATAGGCCAAAGATGATTCCCACCAAGTACTCAGTGCCAGAGCTAGCACTACGCACTCTCTACAGTGAACGTTACGGCTATCATGTCCGATCTTCTTTTGATAAACAAACGGGCCAAACATGGATCGTTGGACAACCGAACGTAAAGGGTGCAGATACAGGACAAAAGGTATGGGTACCTGAAGAGGTTAAAATTGTCATTAAAGGCTCATTAGCAATGCTCGCGGCTTTATTGCTTGCATTTATATTGCTATCTTTATGGCAAGCTCATAGGTTTGGAGCGCCAATGCTGCATATGCTTGTATGGCTCGATTCTATTGGAAATGCCATATATACAGAGCCTTTGGACCGTAAAGGAAATCGTCGTAGTCGAACACACGTAGGTAAATGGAGGCGGAGATACCGGGTTTTTTCTGATGTAATGGTCTCCATAGAGAAATTATCTGCTAATTTGCAGAGAGATCAGACGTTGCGGCAACAAACAGAGAATTTGAGGGAAGAATGGATCGCAGGTGTTACACATGATTTAAAAACTCCTTTATCTTCTATAACTGGTTATGCTCATTTACTGGCGGAGCCTTCGTATGATTGGTCGAAAGAGGAAGTTCGCAAGTTTACAAGGACGATGCTGGATAAATCAGCCCATATGGACATGCTGATCAGTGATCTTGCCATGACCTATCGGCTAAAAACAGGGATCAAGCCACCAGAGCTGATGGAAGTGGAATTGAACTCTTGGTTACATCAAACCCTTGATCAAGCTGCTGCAAATCCCGAATACGGGAAGCAGCGAATTATATTTGTGCCGGCACCAAAAGAAGTGAGAGCCCGATTGTATACTCCATGGCTAGAGCGGGTTGTGAACAATTTGACTGCGAATGCTTTACTTCATAACCCCTCGGATACGATTTTAACGGTTTCGCTTACTATGAATGATTTGGACAGTGGATTTACTATTCAATTTTCCGATGATGGCGATGGAATGGATGAAGTCACACTTAACCGATTATTTGAACGTTATTATCGAGGAACGGACACCGTATCTAGCTCCAACGGATCCGGCCTTGGCATGGCGATCTCCAAGGGATTAATCGAATGTATGGAGGGCAGGATTGCTGTTGAGAGTAGCCCTGGACAAGGGACCATTATTAAGTTGAGTTGGAGCTGATCATAGAACCAGCGTTTTTCCTAACGGAAATGACGGTGGTTTTTTTGTTCTGAATATAATTTTTTAATTCTCCTGTTTATTATCCAGCCAGAGTTGGGATCATAAATAAGTTGACATCCAAACTTATTGTAACTACAATAGTTACAGGTAGTGGTTAAAATAAATTTATAATCCTAATTTGAGGAGGAAGTAAAAATGAAAATAGCAATAACAGGAGCAACAGGTCAATTCGGATCATTGGTGATAGAAGCTTTACTTAAAACTGTACCTGCAGGTGATCTTGTAGTTAGTGTGCGGAACCCAGAAAAAGCAAGTGATCTTCAGGCACGTGGAGTGGAAGTCCGTCATGGTGATTTTGATCAACCTGAGACGCTGGAATCAGCATTTGCCGGTGTGGATCGATTATTAATTGTATCTGCAGATGGTGATAATGAAACCCGGATTCGTCAACATAAAGCAGCTGTTGCTGCTGCGGAAAAAGCAGGCGTCGGCTTCATTGCCTACACAAGTGTAGGACAAGCAGACAAGAGTGAGCTATTTCTTGCTGAAGTTCACCGCATCACCGAAGAAGCTATTCGCGCAACTGGCATTCCTTACAGCTTCCTCCGTAATAACTGGTATTTGGAGAATGAGATCGGCTCCATTCAAGGTGCTCTAGCAGGTGCCCCATGGGTGACTTCAGCAGGGAATGGTAAAGTTGGCTGGGCTACACGCGGAGATTATGCAGAAGCTGCAGCAAATGTTCTGACAGGTGACGGACATGAGAACACAGTGTATGAATTGTCTGGCAACCCTTTAACACAAGAAGAATTGACTGAGATCATAGGCAGTGTAATCGGTAAAGAAATCAAAGTAATCCAGGTTGACGACGAGGCTTATGCCAAGACCATGTCGGAGGTGGGTGTCCCAGAAGCTGCGCTTCCAATAGTTGTAGCTATACAACGTGGGATTCGTGAAGGTTGGCTTAATATTGAAAGTAGCGATTTAGAGAAACTGCTGAAACGTTCAGCTACTCCTCTTGCGGATGTCATTCGTGTTATGGTCGGTAATTTACAAGCATAATAATATAAAAGATAAAAGGCTTCCTCGAGGTTGGAAAACCAGTGAGGAGGCCTTTTTTTGTGTTGATAGAGGATGAATCAAATACATAACTTTTCACTATTTTGCCTTGTTCATAATTGTGTTAGTTTAGTTTAACTAGTTATACTAAAAGAAATGGAAGATACTTTGAGTGAGTACATAATCTGGCGAATAAGCGAAGGAGATGATTACAAATGAAAAGAAATATCTTGGTGGTATCGGGAGTGGCGGTTGTTGCATTAGGTGCGTATTTGTTATTGGGAGGTATCGATAAGGATACGCCTTCAGCACAAGATACAACCGACATTAAGCAATTAGTGCAAGAATATAGTTCAAGCAGTCTGGAAAACCTGTCCGCGTCTATCACTTCTGAGCAACTTATTGTAACCGATAGTAACAATAAAGAGAAAACTTACGACTTGCCTAAAGATGAGTTTTTTGTTTCTATAGCTCCATATGTGGAGAATACGCATCCTTGCGCAACACATAGCTTGACTGGCTGCCAAGGGGAATTAACGGATGATGAGTTTAAAGTATATATCGAAGACAGCGAAGGCAATGTGATTGTGGATCAAGAAATGAAATCGCTATCTAACGGATTTATTGATCTTTGGTTACCCCGGGACAAAAAATATAACGTAACCATTGAGCAGGATGGAAAAGCAGCAAAATCTGAGCTTTCCACTTTTAAGAGTGATAATACATGTGTTACCACTATGCAATTGGCAGAAAGTATCTAAAAAGTTGCAGAGAGAAGACTTGAAAAACGAATGCTCAGCAGGATGATTCTTAAGCGATGTCGAAGTCGTTATTCATAGTCCAATTAGATCTTCCTTCTGATGTATTCTGTATTGGACTTTCGCCAAATGTCCATCGTATCGGACTCCATTGCAGCTATTTTAGATTTTCGCTGCATTTTTCAAGTTTATCGGACTGCATAGCTCTTATTGGCTTGTAATGGCACAGAATTGGAGTGTATTTAGGGAAATAACTGCATCTGGGTCCGATAACCTCGTGAAATGCTATAAATCTACGAAATAAGTGCACCTCGGTCCGATCTAGCGGAGAGTTAGAAAGTGTTTGGGAAAAGAAATCAAAAGTATCACACGAATGATCAAAAGAAATTGCTTTACAGAAGAGAGGAGAGAGATGAATGGTTAAAGAGCTGATCATTGGGGATGTTTTGCAAGAGCTGGCTGGTACACGTCGGATACTGGAGAAGCTGCCTCAAGAGAATATGACATGGAAACCACACTCTAAGTCAATGAGCCTGGGTGGGCTGGCCACACACCTCGTTAACCTTCTGAGCTGGCAATCTGCAATTCTACTTTACTCGGAGTTTGATTTGGCATCTGTGGCATATCGACGAGAAGCACTGGAGAGTCCCGACGCGGTTCTACAAGAGTTCGACCTGAAAGCTCGTGAGATTGAGGAATTAATTACTGCAAGCAATGTGGAGATGCTCGGCGCGGAGTGGACCTTGCGGAACGGGGAGCAGATCATCCGTCGTCAGACACGGGCAGCTGCGCTTCGTACCATCGGATTGAATCATATGGTTCACCACCGGGCGCAGCTTGGAGTTTATCTGCGGCTGCTTGACGTGCCGGTACCTGGTCTTTACGGACCCTCGGCTGATGATTTAGAATTAGCAAACGGTGAAGGTTGATAAGTGAGGAAGACCTGCACTGCCAAGTAAGTTCAACATATAGCTCTTACCTGATATATTGGAGTATTAAGTTACCTCCAAACATACGGTAATGGGCTTATTTACTTTTTTCTAGTATTACACTAAATAAAACTCACGGAGGATCGGAAAGTTTGGGTTGACACTTTAGCTAATTTGGAGATATTATAGATTCATTAAGTCTATGATGTGGCAAATATTTTTTTGGTTTAATAATAGACAAAAAGAGTCTTTAATATCTGCATATAGGAGATGATTCATATGATTTACGATTGCATTATTGTTGGTGGTGGACCCGCAGGCTTGAACGCAGCCCTTGTTCTTGGTAGGGCAAGAAGAAAAATAGCTTTAATTGATAATAATCAGCCAAGGAATGCTGTTACCCATGCATCACATGGTTTTATTACAAGAGACGGGGTTACACCAGCCGAATTTCGTCGCATTGCGTATGAGGAGGTACTACGTTATCCGTCTGTTGAGCATATCCAGACTGAGATTATTTCGATTAACAAAATTGATTCTGGATTTGCGGTACATGATTCGTTTGGTCGTCACATTGAAGCTCGCAGATTGATTTTGGCGACTGGGTTAAAAGAGGTCCTTCCTGAGATAGAGGGCTTACGACCATTATACGGAAAAAGTCTGTTTAATTGCCCGTATTGTGACGGCTGGGAATTACGAGATCAACCCCTTGTCGTTGTTTGCGAAAATCCACATGTTTTTCATATGGCTAAAATGCTGCTCAATTGGAGTAAAGATTTGGTTATCTGCACGAACGGCAAGACATTCCTTTCAGATGAACAGAAAAAAAGTCTTGAGGCCAAGGGGGTTGTAGTCAATGAACAAACAATTTCCTCGTTTATAGGGCATGACGGGCAACTTCAGGCGGTTCGTTTTGCAGATGGTACTGAGATCTTAAGAACGGGAGGGTTTATTTCTCCGAATTTGATCCAAAAGGCATCAATGGTAGATCATTTGACTGTAGAGCGGAATGATTCTGGTGGGTTTAGCACGGATGGGTCGGGGAGAACCTCGATTCCAGGATTATATTCGGCTGGAGATGTTTCTTATTTTATGCCTTCTCAGTTAGTGTTTGCCGCGGCTGACGGGAGTCGGACAGCTATGAGTGTAAATATGGATCTTATAGAAGAAGAATTTGAACTTTTTTAACGAATTATGGGTAGGAAGTTGAAAATAATAAATATGCATGATAACATAATTACAAATTAATGATCGGAGTTGAAAAGTATAGTGTAGTAATTATTCTTGCGTCCCATGATGAATAAAACAACAACAATGGTTTATTTCGTTTGTTTTATTCTTTGTATGCAAGAAAGTTACTACTTCTTTTCACTCGAAAATATATCCATATCTAACTCCATTTGGGGCTGGATTTGCTGTATTTATTTGAGTCACAAGAAAGTAACTTTCTTGTGGCTTTTATTTTGTTAAAATACAGGAGGATTATTTTATGTCATTAATAAATGTCACAAATCTAACCTTTGCCTATGAAGGCAGCTACGATAACATATTTGAGAACGTAAACTTTCAAATCGATACCGATTGGAAATTAGGTTTTACAGGGAGAAATGGTCGAGGAAAGACTACATTTCTTAGCTTATTGCTTGGAAAGCATGAATACAGCGGTAATATTTCTGCTCATGTCAGCTTTGAATATTTCCCCTTTCAGGTGAATAACAAGGAGCTTAACACCATAGATGTGATCAGCGAGATTTTTCCGGATTATATTCATTGGAAGTTAATGCGTGAGCTTTCTTTGCTAAAGGTTTCTGAGGATGTGTTATATCGTCCCTTTGATTCATTGTCTAACGGAGAGCAAACGAAAGTGCTGTTAGCCACATTATTCATTAAGGAAAATAGCTTCCTGTTGATTGATGAACCTACAAATCATTTGGATATGACGGCAAGAAAGCTTGTCAGTGATTACCTCAATACGAAAAGTGGATATATTCTGGTCTCTCACGACAGATCCTTTCTTGATAATTGTGTGGACCACATCTTGTCAATTAACAAAACCAATATAGAGATTCAAAAGGGCAATTTTTCTAGCTGGTGGGAGAATAAAGTCAGACAAGATAACTTTGAGATAGCGGAAGACGAAAAACTTAGAAGAGATATCAAACGCTTGTCAGCCTCATCTAAACGAACAGGTAACTGGTCACATGAGGTGGAAAAAACTAAAAATGGAACTAGAAATTCTGGATCTAAGTTAGATAAAGGTTATGTTGGACACAAGGCCGCTAAAATGATGAAACGCTCTAAAGCCATCGAGCAGAGACAGCAATCTGCCATCAACGAAAAGTCTAAGCTTCTTAAAAACATCGAAAATTCTGAGAACTTAGAGATTACGCAACTTGCTTATCATAAACGTCATCTTGCGGAGCTGGACAATGTTTCGGTTTTTTACGGAGAGAAAAGGGTGTGTTCAGAAGTAAGCTTTACCATTGAGCAGGGGGAGAGAATTGCACTCTCGGGTAAAAATGGTTCCGGAAAATCAAGTATCATCAAATTGATCTGCGGTGAGGATATAGATTATACCGGCACCTTCACTAAGGATAGCCAGCTTATCATTTCCTACGTATCACAAGACACTTCAGATCTACGGGGCGATTTAACAGATTATGCTAGAGAGAATGGGATAGATGAAAGTCTTTTTAAATCTATTCTGCGAAAGCTTGATTTCTCCAGAATTCAATTTGATAAGGATATATCCAC
Organism: Paenibacillus sp. FSL H7-0918; assembly: GCF_038007025.1. Classification (NCBI taxonomy): domain Bacteria; kingdom Bacillati; phylum Bacillota; class Bacilli; order Caryophanales; family Paenibacillaceae; genus Paenibacillus; species Paenibacillus sp. FSL H7-0918. The sequence goes on along the minus strand of NZ_JBBOWJ010000003.1, from coordinate 600,475 downwards.
TTACAGTGGCGGCCAAAAGAAAAAAGTCCTGATCGCCAAAAGTCTTAGTGAAAAAGCTCATTTGTATATATGGGATGAACCGCTTAATTTTATTGATGTTATTTCACGTATGCAAATTGAGGAGCTATTGCTTGAATATACACCAACACTCGTTTTTGTGGAGCATGATCGCGAATTTTGCCATAATGTTGCCACGAAGATCATTGAACTTAGCTGATATTTTTAACATCGATTGAAAATTTCCAACTCTAACAGACCAATATTATTATATTAATAAAGATAATTATTATATATATTACAGTTATCCAATGTACTATAATGGTATAGTTAAACTTTATGATATGTAATTGATGCCTAAAGAAACAACCTATAGAATTGAACAACAGGAGGAAACAAGTTGAGTACACAGAGTGTGGGAATTCCATTAGAAGGTTTTGCAGAATTTAGCCGGACGGTAGCAGCAGAAGGTGCGGTACTGTTGAAGAATGATCATCAGGTGCTTCCGCTTGCTGAAAGTGATAATGTTGCTGTTTTTGGCAGAACTCAAGTGAATTATTATCGCAGTGGTACTGGTTCGGGCGGTAGTGTTCATGTTACTTATACGACCAACCTGCTGGGCGGTCTTCGCAGTAAAAAGAACCTTACGGTCAACGAAGATTTGGCAGCAGTATATGAGAAGTGGATTGAGCAAAATCCGTTTGATAATGGTGGCGGCGTTTGGGCTGCAGAGCCATGGAACCAGAAGGAAATGCTTTTATCCGACGAATTGGTAGCTGAGGCTAGAAGTAAATCGAACAAAGCAATCATTGTAATCGGACGTACAGCAGGAGAAGATCAGGATAATGTCGATGGTTCAGGAAGCTACCAACTAACAGCTGATGAAAAAGCGATGCTGAAGCAGGTAACTACATATTTTGAGCAAACGATTGTTGTACTGAACGTCTCTAATATTATTGATATGAGCTGGCTGAACGATGAAAGCTATAAAAAACCGATTTCGTCTGTCATCTACTCTTGGCAGGGGGGAATGGAAGGTGGTAATGCAATTGCGGACGTGCTGGCTGGAGAAGTAACTCCAAGCGGAAAATTAACAGACACGATCGCATATTCCATCAACGATTACCCGTCAACACACAACTACGGTAATGAATTTACAAACCTTTATCAGGAAGATATCTATGTTGGTTATCGTTATTTCGAGACATTTTGCCCAGAAAAGGTTCAATATGAATTTGGTTATGGAATATCGTATACCACGTTTAAGCTCGAGCCAGAAGAAGCTAAACTTATTTACAAAGCTGGCGAACTTAATGTTGAAGTCGGCGTAACCGTAACTAATACAGGAACTACCTTTGCAGGAAAAGAGGTTGTTCAGGTCTATTATGAAGCTCCACAAGGAAAATTGGGACAGCCTGCTAAAGCTTTGGCAGCCTTCGCAAAAACAGAAGTCCTTCAGCCAGGCGAAGCACAACGTCTTACCGTGAGTTTCCCTGTTCATTCAATGGCTTCCTATGATGATGCTGGTGTGTCAGGGCATGCTTCCGCTTATGTGCTAGAAGAAGGCACGTACCGCATATTTGTGGGAACGAGTGTTAAAAAAGTGGAGGAAGTCAAGGTTGAAGGGAATAGCGGCTATGTCGTGGAAACTCTTCAAGTTGTGGAACAGTTACAAGAAGCTCTTGCACCCACGCAAAGCTTTACAAGAATGCAACCTGGTGTTCAAAAATCAGACGGTTCATATGAACTTGTTTATGCAGAGGTTCCAACACGCAAGATTTCGTTAGCAGAACGGATCGAGAGCAATCTACCAACAACGATCTCCCAGACAGGCAATCAAGGGCATAAATTAAGAGATGTATTTGAACAAAAAGTTAGTATGGAAGCTTTTATTGCCCAGCTTAGTGACGATGATTTGGCTGCCATTGTACGGGGTGAAGGTATGAGCAGCCCATTGGTTACACCGGGTACAGCTTCTGCATTTGGAGGAGTAAGTGATAGTCTATATAACTTAGGAATCCCTGTTGCATGTACGGCAGATGGTCCTTCAGGAATTCGTATGGATAGTGGAGCAAAAGCGACTCAGGTTGCGATCGGAACGCTTCTTGCAGCTACTTGGAATGCCGCATTAGTCGAAGAGCTGTATGTGTTAGAAGGACAAGAGTTGGTACGAAACAACATAGACACCTTGCTTGGACCAGGTCTAAATATTCGTCGCAGCCCGCTTAATGGCCGCAACTTTGAGTATTTTTCTGAAGATCCTTTGATCTCTGGGGTGTTTGCGGCTGCATGTACACGTGGGATTATGAAAGGTGGCTCTAATGCCACGCTGAAGCATTTTGCCTGCAATAATCAGGAGAAACATCGCAGTAAAGTGGACGCTGTTGTGTCGGAACGTGCGCTTCGCGAGATTTATTTGAAAGGTTTTGAAATTGCAGTGAAGCAGGGTGGAGCGAATTCAATTATGACCTCCTATAACCCTGTTAATGGACATTGGGCCGCTTCAAATTACGATTTGAACACTACAATTCTCCGCGGAGAATGGGGCTTCAAAGGTATTGTCATGACAGACTGGTGGGCCATCATGAATGATGTCGTTAATGGTGGAGCTGCAGACCGGAAATTTACAAATTGGATGGTCCGTGCACAAAATGACCTGTACATGGTTGTAGCTAACTATGGCGCCGAAATTAATGGATGGAATGACAACACCATTGAATCCTTGGAAAATGGATCTTTGACTAGAGGAGAGCTGCAACGTTCTGCAATGAATATTTGTGAGTTCATCATACATGCTCCAGTATTCTCGAGAAAACAGCAAATTGTTGAAACAGTTGAGTCCTTTAAGGCTAATCCTTCACTTACTGCAGAACAAGTACAATCCTTATCTCAAAATCCACAGGTTAAGCCAGCCGTTGAAGGATCGACTTTCTTTGAAGTTGGCCAAGCTGGACAATATCGGATCCTCGTGCATATCATGTCAACAGAACCTGAGCTGGCTCAAAGTGCATGCAATGTTAATTTGAATGATCAATTGATGACAACCATTCAAACCAACGGGACAGAAGGTCAATGGATTAGACAAAAGCTTGTGAAAGTAGAACTCGAAGCAGGTCTTTATGAAATGAAACTGGAATTCATTAAACCAGGTTTACAGATCGACTGGATCGAATTTAATAAAGTTGACTAAGTAGCTCTAAATATAAGTTAAAGGAAAAACCCTGCGCTAATGCAAATCCTCCAATAAGGATGTTTACGATAAACATAATTGTTTAGGCACACAGCCGAACGATTACTGTTGAATTGTAAATAATCTATATTGGAGGATTTACTTTTTGGTGAAGTTTAAATTTGAATACATAGAAAGCCGTATGTCCACAATTTTGCAGTAAAACCTGATCTTAATATCGGTATTAAAATCAAGCCAAATCATCCCGAAGCGCGTCAATGATATTTTCTTTTTTTATCTTGCTAATGGCATACAACATTGTAATAAACACGATAAAGATTACGCCAAACACGCTAATTGCCATACTGCCCCACGGGAACACAAAATTAAAGTTATCTATCCTTTCTACGGCCACTAACCCTTCATAAATCAGCCACGAGATGATTCCCGCTATTGGAATTCCGAACAGCAACGTCCTCATCCCATAAAAGAAACACTCAAAACTCATCATCTTATTGAAATCGCGGTCGGACATCCCCAACGAGCGGAGCATGGCAAGTTCCCGCCTGCGCAGTCTGATATTTGTGGAAATAGTATTGAATACATTTGCAACCGCAATCAGGGAAATCATAATAACAAAAACATAGGTGAACACATCAATAACAAATATTAAACTGCGGTATTGTTCAACTATTGTATGGACATTGTAAAGGGTATAAGCAGACATCATTCCCGTGTCCTGAATGATCGCTTCCATTTCAGCCACCGATTGCGAGGGATTATTTGAAAGAAAGGCCAGGCCCATTTCCGCATGGGTATCCGGGCTTTTAAAGTTCTCTTTGAGTGAATAGGGAGCTACCACCATAAAAACGTATGGCCGCTGCTCTAAAGATTGCCTTGGAGGCGGATCCACCGGGTACGTATCGACAAACGTAATGTTTATGCTTTGCCCCTGTTCCATCATTTGCTTGTCATTTGTTTGGGGGGCGACACTAAATGTCATGGAATGATTTGCAAACATATTAAACACTTCGCTTGGCCTTTCATTATTATCAATCCGCTTTTTGGCAACGGCAATCATCTTCGCGTCCTGCCCGGTATATTCATCTGCAGACAAACCCAATTCTTTGATAAAACTCAGATATTTGCTGTCCTCAATAAACTGGATGTCCATGGGTAGTTGAACCGTTTCGTCCGGCGTAGTATACCCCGCGTATTCCCGGTAACGGTCTGAAAAATCGCTTGCCTTAATTACGGATGTATACATATAAACGATTTGGTACGAGCTTTCATAAACCCCGTCAGAGGTTTTAAGTTTGTTGTAAAGCGGGATCATTTCGCTGTCGTCCGTCACCTGAGTGGTAAAAAGAATGTCATAGTCCATATCCATTATCAACTGTTCTGAAAGTCGTTTTAGAGTTGTTCCAAAAGCACTTCCCGATACAAACAGCACGACGCTTAAAGTGAGCGATAACACAATGCTGCGATAACGTTTTTTGTTTCTTTTAAAGTTTTTTAACGCAAGTGTACCCTCCAAACCGTAAATACGCTGTGCAAATTTTGATGTTTTTACCGCTTTCGATTCGGTTTTGACCTCGTTGGTCTGACGAATATTCTCCATCACGGGAGTATTTGCAGCTTTTCTGGCCGGGATATAGGCTGAAATCAAAATGGTAACTAAACTGACTGCTGTAGCTGCGACAATTGCGGGGACAGACAACGATAGGGTTAAAGGCACGGTGCTGTGGAAAGTTTTCCCGAAATTCTCGGCAACCATAGGAATTACAAGTCCGATACTGCCTATGCCGACCATAATGCCAATAGGTATGCCGACTGCACCAATGCAAAGTCCCTCAAATAGCACAGAATTTCGCAGTTGCCTTGCCGTTGCACCCACTGATGCGAGAATCCCGAACTGGCGTGTGCGTTCGTTCAGCGAGATGTTGAACGAGTTATAAATCAGAAAAATCGAGCCTATCATTATTATGGCAACCAAAATGCCGCCAACTGAGTACAGAAGCGTGTTGAACAGTTTATTGTCCGAAGCGCCCATGAAGCGCAGTACATCATCGTTAAAGACATAAGCTCCTGCTCCGACTGTACTGCTTGCGTAAGCCGTTACACCGTGCGGATTTTTCAGTGTGACAAATATACTGAAGTTGTCCGCTTGGTCTTTAGGATCTGCTTTCGTTATCAAGGTGTATCCCGGTGCGGAATGTTCCTCAAAACTGGGTCTTTCGCAGATACCTACAACCTTGTAGGTTCTCTCTGATTTTGGAACAAGGGTTTCTTTGTCCTCTCCCGATTCACCCCCGGTCTGATAAGGGTCGTGTTGGCCGAGATTCTTGTTTCCATTCAATCGGCTTCCAACAGAAAGTGAAAGTGTGTCGCCCAACTTAAATCTAACACCGCCCTTTGCAGTAACGTGAGACGGGACGAGAATCTCCTTGCTATTTTCAGGAAGCCTGCCGGAAATCAGGCTTGTGGGTAAGGTATCAAAGGCTTCCTCACTGAATCCGGCGATGAAAAGATAGGGCTTTTCAGGGCTTTTCCCGCCTTCAAGCGTTGCATAACCGATATTTTCAAATGCTGCGCTGTTTGCAACTTTACTGTCATGGGTTCTCTCTTGCACGAAAGAGGAATCAACATCCAAAAACTCAACGTGCCAACCGCCGTATTTCGCAATAGAACCGTTTACCAGATAATTTAACAGGGAAGTGCCAAAGGTAGCGACAGCCGTAATCATGGCGGCGGACAGAACAACTCCGATCACCGTGACAATCGTTCGGGAACGGCTTTTTTTCATACTTTGCAGTGTGACTTTGTTAAAAATATTCATGGCCGAACCACCTGTTCATCCCGCGTTACTTTGCCGTCTGTTATACCGATAATACGGTCTGCTTGCAGGGCAATATTTTCGTCATGGGTGACGAGGATCAGGGTCTGCCCATATTTTTTATTGCTTTCTTTGAGCAGCTTGATGATTTCATGTCCATTTCGGCTATCTAAGCTGCCCGTGGGTTCGTCGGCAAGCATGACCGCCGGGGCATTCATCAAAGCGCGTCCTATGGAAACACGCTGTTGCTGACCACCTGAAAGCTGATTGGGTAAATGCGTTTTTCGATCTTGCAACCCAAGCATTTCGAGCAGGTCATTTAGCCTTTCCTCGTTGACCTTGCGCTTGTCCATAAGGATAGGCAAAGTGATATTTTCCACTACATTCAGAGTGGGAATGAGGTTGTGAAATTGGTAAATCAGTCCAACTTGCCGTCTGCGGAAGATGGCGAGTTTTTCATTGCTTTGGCTATATACATCTTGCCCGTTCAAATATACCTTTCCGCTTGTCGGTACGTCTACGCCCCCGACGCTGTGAAGCAATGTAGATTTGCCCGAGCCGGACGAACCGATGATTGCGGTGAATCCTCCCTTTTCAATTGTAAGTGAAACATGGTCAAGCGCAGTAACTTGATTATTTCCCTTACCGTAGACTTTGCATAAATTTTCAATTTTTAAAAACTCCATTATGTGAGTCTCCTTTCTGATGGGTTACCCATATAATAGAACCTTCAACTTACATCTCTGTGACTTTCAGGTGAGAGATCTGTCACTTTGAGAAACGAATGGTAAAGATTGCGCCGCCTTGCGGGTGGTTTTTTGCGGTAATCGTTCCTCCTTGCCGCGTTATAATCATCTTGCAGAGAGCCAATCCAATCCCGTATCCTGTAGCGTTTGGGTTTTTCCCGCGATAAAACCTGTCAAACAAGCAGTGCAAATCTTCTTTCTGAAAACCCGCACCGCTGTCGTGGATGGCAATCTCGGTAAATAACCGGTTATCCGTACAATCAATCTCAATCCTCCCGTGCTCGCCTGCACTTTCTATACAATTTTTGAGGATGTTTTGAATTGCTTGCGAAATCCAACCTGGATCGCCTTGAATAAGTACTACTTTCGGCACGTCTATTTGCAAATCAATATAGCGCAGTTCTATTGGGATTAGGAACGGGCGAAGGGCGGAGCGTATCAAGCTATCTACATCTATCTGCTCGTTTTGGAATACCACAATGCCCGCGTCCAAGCGAGATAATTTTAGTAGAGAAGTAATCAGCCAATCCATCCGCACAAGCAATTCTTCTGTTTCTCGTATAAATGCTTTCCGTTCGTTTTCATTAGGGCTATTCTCTAACAAAGACAGTATGAGGTTGGCTGATGTGAGTGGGGTTCGGAGTTGGTGGGCTATGTCGGCCAGCGAATCGGCAAGATGTTCTTTTTCTTTTTTCAGCGCATCGTTTTGCTCCCGAATGCGCAGTAGCATTTTTGTTATCTCGCTGTGCAGAATAGAAAGCTCGCCCTCGTCCGACTCTTCAATGTACAGAAGGTCAGCATTATGAAGCACAAGGTCGATTTGATGTGAAATCCGTGCAATGCTTATGTATCGGGCTTTGGTAAACACGAAAAACGCTATGCCAAAAGCGGCGGTAGAGGTAGTGGTAAGGATTCCCGCCGCCATATTGATTGCAAATCCCAGCGTCACAGCGGAGGTGGCAATTAAGGAGAACAAAATGACAAAATGTCGAAACTCTCTATTCCGAAGCATACTCGTTCCCCAATCTATATCCCGTCCCACGAACAGTCAGAATAATTTGCGGACTTGCTGGATCGTTCTCTATCTTCTCCCGCAAACGTTTGATGTACACGGTCAGTGTATTGTCATTGACAAACTCGCCTGCAGCGTCCCACAATTCGTCAAGCAGCCTGCCTCTCGTGATAATACTTTTCGAATTGCTAATAAACATCAGCAACAAGCGGTATTCTAATGCTGAAAGAAAGACTTCGCTACCGTTTTTCTCCACAATGCCACTTGCCATATCGACATGAAGCCCGTGAATTTTAAAATCAGATATGGAACGCCCACTTTTTCGCAAGGCGGCTCCAATTCGTGCAATCAATTCACGCGGACGAAAAGGCTTAGTGATATAGTCGTCCGCGCCCATGTTCAGCCCGGTAACAACACTTGACTCATCGCCAGAAGCCGTCAGAAAGATTATGGGAATATCTTGCGTTTTTTTGATTTCCGTGCAAACCGCAAAGCCATTTCCATCAGGCAAAGAAATATCAATCAACGCCAAGTCAAATTTATTTCCGGCAAGCGCGGTAAGGGCTTCACTCCGCGTAGGGACATGAGAGACTGTAAATCCCTCTGAGCGGAGCAGAAGCACAAGGTTTTTAGCGATTGTCTTATCGTCCTCAACCAAAAATATCTGGTTCATTTATTTGCACCGTCCTTTACTTTACTGCAACTATATCGTCCGTTAGCCGGGTTTTTAGCGTCAATTGGAACAAGGCAAGTATTTCCCATTTTTTCGCTGATTCCTTTGTCGTTATATAATCTATGCATAACACCTCCTTAGATCTATTATATTTCTTTTGACAGAAACATACAGTCCGAGGTATAAACAAAAAATAAAGGGTGTGTAAACTTATATTAAAGGCAGAGATATGAACGCTAAAATGTAATAGGGTTAAATAGTATGAAGCTAAATGTAACAGGAAGAAATCTCTCGAAAGAAAAGAGTCTGCAAATTAAGGATGAATTTCAAAAGCAATGTCTGATAAAAGGTTTAAAACAAGAAAAAAGCCGTAGGACTTGATAATCCTACGGCAAATCTCAAAAGCCGAAAACATCCTTATTGAACCGTGACAAATGCGCAGGGGATTTGTTCTGTAATAAAGCTATCCATCTAGTTTAAAGTTGAAAATACCTTACTCTGCTTGGAACTGGAACCACTTAAAATCAAACTGGCTCCCCGGTAGAAATATAAAGGTGACAGTTTGCGGACCGGTTATGCGCTCCAATACAAATTCTCTTTCGCAATAATCACTTGACTGTGTAAACTCCACAAGCTGTCTCTTTTCACCCTCTGGTCCGCTAAATAGAATATGCAGAGTATTTTTATCGATAGGCGAATGCCCGCATAAGGTTAGTTTAGTGCTTCCAGTATGACCGAAGTCCATATCTTTAAAGATGAGAGAGACGTTGTTACCAATATTTTTGATTTGTCCATCTGTCAGCGTAAAGGAATCCCCATAAATCTGATTGTATTCCAGAACGTTAAGTTGTTCGTACGCTTTTAAAGGCTTGTTAAACTGAAAGCCCTTGAGATGAATCTTTTTATGAAGAACAAAACAAAGGGTGGTGACACCTTTTATTCGCTCAGGTAATGGGTAGGTCTCCTCTTGATATACATTCCATATGGATGGTTTTTGATAGGTTACCTGTGTCAGCAGAGCTGCGTTTGGAGCATCCGGTGTACCTTTCCATATATCAATCGTATATTTATCGTTATCTAGCGCGAAGATAGGAAGGGTAAGTTCAGTAGCTCCATAATCACCGAAATCGATGTTGTCAAAACAGATCCAGCTTTCTCCTTCTCTTGCAGTAGCCACTCCGCGTTCATTCCCATTTGTTAAGTTCCGGCTCGTATTGCTATGATAACCAGCGGAAACAAACTCATAAGGATTCAAAAAGGCAGCTCCCATATCTCGAATATGGAATTCCATAAGCGAATACAGGCGCACTTGATCTGCACCGTTTTTCGTTGCACACCGTACATAGACGTCTCCGTCTCCCAAAGCCGAAATTACTGCTTCATGCCCATTTGCCTCAAGAACGGCTATATTAGCGTCAATACCGGCAGCATTCGTAACTCGCCATTCAATTTCCTGATAGGTTGCGTTCTCTGGATGAATTTGCACACGAACCGGAAGTGAACGGGTGTCCTTCGTTAGTTGATTTCCTTGCGGGCATATGATTTCCAGCTTGCGAACGGGAATTTCATCTGATAAATAGTTTTGGGATAACTCGCTCACATCCGATAGTGATTGTGATGAGTGTTGATAAAGTACAAGCTCTTCGTCCTTAGAATGATCTAGCTCTCGTGCTTCCGAAGTCAGTGTAAGCTCAGCAGACTGTAAGCCATGGGAAGATGCACGTACAACGATTGTACCTGACTCCAATGAAGAGGCAATGACCGCAAGCAATTTGCCGCTGAACATCCGGCGACTTGTTCCTTTATATGAATCGTAGTCAGTGCTGTCACCATTATCCAAACCAACAAGACGCCCCGGTCCTTCTACAGAGATTTGAATACGATTATTGGCGTTCTCCACGGGACGTCCTTCTTGATCGAGGGTCGAGATCTCCACAAATACCAAGTCCGATCCGTCAGCAGTCATCTGAGTTTTATCAGGATTCATGACCACAGTGGCCGAATCTCCGAAAGAAGTTACCGTATCATCAGCGATCTGTACTCCGTGTTCATCATAAGCGACTGCTCGGAGAGTACCTTTGCTATAGGGGAGCTGCCATTCCCCAAGCAGCTTTTTACCATGTTTATGGTCAATGTTAACCGTGCCCATGGATTGATCATTAAAGAACAATTCGATTTGTGGTGCGTTGGAGCATACTCGCACATCAATAAGCTGCCCTTCAGAAAAATCCCAGTACGGAAAAATATGAATCATCGGGGCGACCTTGTAATCCGTCCATTCTGCTTGATAAATATAATAGGAATCCTTTTTGAATCCTGCGGTATCCAGTTGACCGAAATACGAGTTTTTAGTGAAGTACGGAGTCGGCTCCCCAATATAGTCAAATCCAGTCCAAATAAATTGTCCAGGTGAGTAGGTCGCATCACGATCTGCGATGATGCAAGCTTCTGTGTTTTTGGCACCCCAGCTAGTAGAACTGTTCCCTAAGGCTGAGCATTGTTCATCATCGTCAGACAATACAGACTGAGCATAAGGGAAGTGGTAGATGCCTCTGCTCTGTACAGTAGACGAAGTTTCACTACCATAAATAATCCAGTCGGGATGTTCCTCATGATGCTGGTCATAGTATTTTTCGGCATAGTTATACCCTGCGAACTTCACTAGATCTGCGCATTTCTGTGCATTCTCCCATGGCATATAGTTGGAACCGATAGTAACCACTGCATTTCCTTTAGGGTCATGAACCTGCACCAGATCACGTAATTCTATGGTTAACTCTTGGCCGCGTTCATCGGCATGGGTGTCGTATATTTCATTTCCGATACTCCACATGAGCATGGAGGGGCGATTTCTATCCCGGCGTACCCAGCTGGCAATATCTTGTTTCCACCAATCCGGATAAAATCTGGCGTAGTCAAAAGGAGTTTTACTGCGTTCCCACATATCGAATGCTTCGGAAACTATGAGCACGCCCATCTCATCCGCTAATTCCATCAGTTCAACGGCTGGCATATTGTGGGCCGTACGAATAGCGTTTACGCCCATCTCCTGCAGGAGGATAATCTGTCTTTTTAGAGCTGCCTTATTCACCGCAGCCCCCAAACATCCCAAATCATGATGTTGGCATACGCCATGAATCTTCACCTTTCGGCCATTCAAAAAGAAACCTTGTTGGCTGTCAAACTCCATCGTACGGAATCCGAAGGTTTGGATTTCTTCTTCAATTACCTGATCATTCTCCAGCAGTTCAGTTTTTAGGGAATAGCAGTAAGGCTGGTTAATATCCCAGAGCATTGGATTATTGACGGATAAGAGGGCAGAGCTGGATACAGCAGACCCGACTTGTACTGGACTTTCATTTTCTGCATGAGAGATACAGATACCTGAAGCGTCCAGTATACTGTGACGAATTATGTAGTGCTTTGCGCTTTGCAATAGATCATTGCACAAGACTTCGGTATCTACCTCAACATTCCAGGAATCCTCTTTTTTGTGAGTAGAGATATAAATACCATCAGGCACAATATGTGTCCCTGGATACGTCTTCAGCCATACACTGCGATAGATGCCCGCACCGGAATACCAGCGTGAATTAGGAGACTCATGAACCACTTGAACATAGATTTCGTTGATACCTTCAATAATGTATGGCGTGATATCTATTTCAAAAGTGGAGTATCCATTTTTCCAGACGCCTGCGATATGGCCGTTCACATAGAGAGTGGAGTCCATGTATACGCCTTCAAAACGAAGCGAGACACGACTATTTGGCACTTTCTCATCTATAATTATGCTTTTACGGTACCAGCCTTCTCCGCTTTCATATAGATTATGTGTATCAAAAATTAGCCAGTCATGGGGTAAGGTTACGTCGATCCACTCCGAATCAGCTGCTATCACCGATTCTAAAGTGGACTTAAGCGGCTGTTTGCTGAATAACCAGTCATTATTTAATCTTGTTTTCTGACTCATGAATGAAGTTCTCCTTTATCTTTGGAAAATTTAGAAGTGGTTATTAACGATGTGAATGATTTCCGTAAAGACTTTTGTACTCTTTTTTATCATATCAAAGATTTTGCAAAAAGACATTCACGAAGAAGAGTAAAAAAACTGTAATAACAAAGCTATTGAAATCGCATTCAAAATGATAACATGCCATTGGTAAATTATCTATTTATTTCTTAATATATCTTTTATTGCGGAGGATGAAATTTATACAAAAACAGTACTAATGAACAATACAGAGAAGTATCTCTGGTCTATGAAAGATGTTATTGCTACAGAAGCTAATGAAAGTGAGGAAAATGCCTGGTATACCGTCTTAGATGTGTCGGGCTTATTGCTGATTAAATACTTTACAAATACTTGTCTGCATGTACTTGCGTTTGTTCGAATAAGTTAGAAAGAAGGACAGGACAAACCATAGGTGGAGATGCGTATAAATGGGGATGCGTAAACAAAGTTTTATTCGTGGCACGTTCATATTAACCGTGTCGTCATTTTTCACAAAAGGGCTTGGTTTTTTGAACGGAGTCTTGCTGGCACGTTTTTTGGGAGCAGAGGGAGTAGGGCTGCTTATGATTGCTCATCCACTGCTTCCCTTATTTATTACGCTAACAGAGCTGGGGCTTCCTGTTGCGATTTCAAAGCTTGTATCGGAAGCTGAGGTTAAGCAGGATGAAGCCCGAGTAAAGCGTATTCTCACAGTATCCTTAAGCATTACGGGTACGTTGAGTATTATATTAACTTTAGTGGCTCTATTTGGCTCCAAATGGATCGCATCGATTTTTTTGGCCGATCAGCGGGCGTATTATGCTATGGTTGCTATTACGCCGATCATTCCAATTATTGCGATGTCTGCTGTACTGAAAGGTTATTTTCGTGGAAAACAGAACATGAACCCACTTGCCTTTTCCGATATTATTGAGAATCTGGCGCAAATCATTGTCATTATCGGTGTTGTCAACGTATTGTTGCCCTACGGTATTGCCTATGCGGCTGCTGGCGCAATGGCTGCCTCCGTTGTTGGGGAAGGTTTTGGTTTGCTCTATTTGTTTGCTGTTTTCAAATGGGCAAATCGAGGTAAGGTCAAAACCTCTCCACCACCTACGTCAAGAATTTCACTTAAAGGAGACAGTACGTTGAGAGATTTGCTGCGCATCGGCTTACCGATGACAGGCAGCGGTTTTATTCATTCTCTCTATCATGCCTTTCTACCACTGCTGATTACGAAAAGTCTAGTACTGTTTGGTGTGGGTGTTGAGATGGCGACCAAGCAATTCGGACTTCTGGCGGGTTATGCTCTTCCCATGTTGTTTCTCCCCAGCTTCTTCACACAATCGTTGTCGACTGCATTAATTCCGGCGATCAGCGAAGCAAGTGTGAGCAACAATAGCAAGCTTATGCATAATCGGATGGATATGGCTATGCGATCCGCGCTTATAGTAGGTTTCCCATGTACAATCATACTGTACTTATGGGCTGTACCCTTAACAACTATGATCTATCATTCGCCAGAAGCGGGCGAGCTGCTAAGGTTAATTGCACCCTTATTTTTTCTTTATTATTTCGGAGCGCCACTGCAAGCGATTTTGCTTGGTTTGGGGAAAGCATCAACCGTTATGTGGAATCATATTCTTACGAATATTTTTGAAGTGATTGCGATCTTTGTTCTAGGTTCTAATATTGGAATCGAAGGGGTGGCCATGGGATTCGGACTGGGGCTCTTGCTGCTGACACTGTTGAATTTTTTATCTGTGGCAGGAACGATCGGGTTTTATTTTGACTTTCGTATTGTATTCAAGGTGGGAGCAGGAGGAATTGTCATGGCGCTTAGCGGGTTGGCGGCTCACGGAATTCTGGAGCGATTGGACCTGGGGCAGATTATTCAACTGTTCGGAGCGTTGCTTGTTTCGTTAATCACCTATGCAGCAACATTGCAGGTAACCCATGCGTGGGAAAGGGCACCGAAACCACCAACGATTACACCTGTTTCTTGAAAGAGGAGGGGATATTCCGGTACCGTGCTCCAAAAAGTAAATTGACTGATTATGCAACCCTCTGTGTAACAGTATGGAGGCGGATGAAGGTAATGGATGGGGAGCAGCGAGGTGTTTAACTGTATTTTGTGCAGCTATAATCGTTCAAAATAGTTGTGCATTGAAAATAGCTGTATTTCTTACAACTATTCTCACGAGTTAAAGCCTATTAGGTGATGTCTCTTGATTTTAATTGTATAGAATGCAGTTAAAGTCGGAGTTATTCCCTAGCAATATGGATTAAGTGTATAAAATGCAGTTATTTCATCAGATTGCGTTAAAATCTTGCGCTACAAATATACGGAGTGGGGATATCAGAAGTTACAGTCATAATTTGCTCAGGCAAAACGCCAGTGATCCTAAATATCAGTCAGCGATCCTTGATTATCGGAGATTGCGCCTGATTGACTATGTGTGAACTACGCTCAATTGACTCAATGCAAAAATGGAGTCTATCTCATAAGTAATCTAAGTGATTTCTATAGGGCTGCTCCAAATAGCAAATTGGATTGATTAGGTAACATTTTGCGCACACGTATTTGCTATCGGACACAGCTGAGCTTAAGAGCAGATTTAGCTTACATTTGGAATTTTAACGGACCCCATCGCAGTTATTACCATGAAAAACACCAAAAATGGCTCTCTTTTTAAGGAATAATTGCACTGGAGTCCGTAACCTAACTCAAAAGCCTAAAAACAAGCAAATAGCGTCTTCTGAGTCCGAAAGCTCTAATCTTAATTAAGACTGGGTGATTTAGGTAGGTGCAACGGATAAAAGCATTCGACCCCCGGTTCATAACAGCAAAGCAACAATTCTCCTATAACGGATGATCGCTGCTCTGCTGTTTTTTACTAAAAGAAATAGTAGGCGGTCTTTATGGAAAGAAAACATGTAGTTTAGTTTGAACAGATGAATACGTACTGGAGCAAGTTATTGGAGAGGGTAGGGGAGCTGATATAATGGAGATGTATACTATTAAGTAAGTACTGATAAGGAGAGTTTGTCGTAAAGGACGGCAAATGGCGCGATTCAAGTCTTTACGAGATAGTTAAGAAGTGGAATAGGACAACGCTAGTTATTACCGAGTATTACCGAGTATTATCCTTGACCGTATTTTTTTCTGTAATGACTCAGTGTGAGTAGTGGCCAGATATACCGATAACTATGATAATTGGAATAGAAATTACCGGGGAGACCAGCGCCAGTGGGATAAGAAGTTTTCCAATCCTCTTCATGAATAGACGTGATTAGTCTTTGAATTCCTTTTTCCACCGCAGCTGTTGGCTCTGGCTGAACGGTGATAATCGCATCAAGTGCCCAGGCGGTTTGTGAAGGTGTGCTTTCTCCTAAAGGAACATATTGTAGAAGCCGGTCGCTGTGACAAGACTCCCCCCAACCACCGTCCGGGTTCTGAATGCTTAGGAGCCACTTCACTCCTTTTTGCAATGTATCATGATTTATAGGGAGCCCAACAGCCTGCAGGCCTGTTAATGATGCCCAAGTGCCATAAATATAACAAACACCCCATCTTCCGTACCACGAACCATCCTTCTCCTGATGTTGAAGCAGCCATTTCGTACCCCTTTTAATGAACTCGTGTTGTGTATTTAAACCAGCGAAGTTTCCGAGAAACTCCAAAGTTCGTCCGGTAAGATCTGCTTCCGAAGGATCAATGGCTGCAGATTTAGCACCATCGATAGCGAGCCATGTGAGCATTTCTTTATTGGTGTTTTTTTCGAATGCCGGCCAGCCGCCGTCGTTATTTTGCATCGATAGGACCCAATTCAGTCCGCGATTCCATGATTCCAGATATGAAGGGTGAATGGTTGATAACCTTCGGATGGCTCGCAAGGCTGCCGTTGTATCATCTACGTCCGGATTGATTGTATTAGTCTCAGAGAATCCCCATCCACCGGGAACTGTATCCGGATTATGGATGCTCCAATCAGCAGGTTTATGATGCTGTTTATCCAGAAGATAAGATGCAGCGTGTTTTATTCCTTTGTGATCAACCGGAATTTGAGCCTCTTGTAAAGTATAGGAGATTAACGCTGTATCCCATATTGTAGATGGAGAGTTTTGAATTGTAGTATTATGATTTGATTGGCATTGCAGTGCGGTGAGACCTTGAATGGCCTGTGTAATTATTGGATGCTGCCGATCATAATCGAGAGCAAGCAGGGCAAAAACCATAAGAATTGTACTGCTGGCATAGCTGTAAAAGGTACCGTCGGATTCGATTCGCTGGAGCATATATTGCTCCGCTTTGTTTTTGGCAGCTTCATGTATGTAGTGTGGACTCCCGAGTAATCTGCTCAAACCCATTTGAATAACATCCTGCATTTCCTGATATCCACGGGTAGGCGATTCATCTGTATCCAATCGTGTCTCTATAAGATCTGACAGATCAGGAGCATGGGCTGTAGTGATCGAAAATCGCCGATCGGCCATAATGAGCATAGGAGTGAGGTGTACCCTAGAGTAGCCAGAGAATTCGAAATAGTTAATAGGGAAGTAAGAGGGAAACAAAAGCACCTCCAGTGGAATCGAAGAAATTGCTAGAGGCCACTTGCTTTGACCCGTTGCAGCGAGAATGACTCTAGTTAAGATACTTGTGACTTTGCCTAATCCACCTTTAGACAGTATATAACGCTTAGCCCGCAGTATTGGCTCGTCTGTTATCTTACTGTACCCAGAGTAGAGCAGGGCATAATAAGCTTCGACTGATGTGGATAAGTTCCCAGCTTCTTCGTCCTTATATAGCTGCCAGCAACCCTCTCGCTGTTGTGCATCAAGAATGCGATCATGTAGTTGCCGAATGAGCGTTTCATTCTGAAGGTTCAACACTCTAAAGAGAATTATCATATAAGCATCGATCACAATTCCGTTCTCAAAACAAAAATGCCATGAGCCGTCATCCTTCTGCTGTTGTAGCAAGAACGTTGTCAAACGTTCGATTTCTTCATCTACTTTACTTAGTATATCCGTCATGTTTTGGGTTCCTCCGAAGTCATCATTTTTAACATTATATGAAGTCGGAGAACAGGACATGAAAAAGAGCTGCTTAGTCGCTTTTAAGCAACTTTGCAGCCCTTTTTACATTCCCTCTTAGCATTATAAAACGGTTAATTTTCAATCACAATACGATTTAGCTTGAGATTAACCGGAGCAGCAATGGTGTCACCTACAGGGCATTTGCTCTCCAGAAATTGTACGAACTGTTCGACCTTCTCAGCAGGGGATGGAGTCTTTATGTAGAATGTATACCGAATATCGGAATAGCCAGGACGTACTTCAGAGCGGTTGAAGAATCCGTCGAGATCCAAGTCACCTTCCACATCTACTCTGAAATCTTCAAGCTCCACCTCAAATTTAGAGGCGTAGACCCGAGCTACAATGGATTGGCAGGCACCCAAAGAAGCGAGCAAAGCTTCAACAGGATTCATTCCTGTATCCGTGCCCCCTAGACTTGTCGGTTCATCGATGACCAGCTCGAATTGTCTTGCATTAGTAACGACCTTTACGCCGTCTTGCAAATGAGCAGTTGCTTTGAAAGTTTGAACATTTGGCATGTGTTTACACTCCTTCTTGTGGACAAACTAAGGATGATTTAATGTTTCTTATTTTTTGTAATTCATAGTATGTTTCTAGGAATTGTATAGATTATAGTTCTATTCTGTATACCCGTCAATACATGATTAAAATAATAGTTAGGAGGCAACTAGAGTGTCGACCGAAATTGAGAGCTATTTGGACTATCCTAGGTTGCAAATTTTAGGGGGAGAAATAGAATTAAGAGACGATCGGATAAAGCGTAGATGGAAAGCAGAAATCAAACCGTTTCTTCTTGCACCCTATCCTGTAACTGAGGATCTATACAATGCTATAATTAATAACTCATCACATGGAGATCTAAAGCCGGTTGTGAATATATAGGTGAAGATGGTATATACATTACTTGGGATAAGGAGTCAGACGGCTTCCATCTTGCCCGGTCTTATTAATGAGTTATGGATTTGTAAGTGGAATTAGAGGAGGGAATAATTATGTGCGAAGGGCACATAGATAAGCACGGTTATAACGAGCATCGAGAATACGGAGAGCATGGAGAAATGAATATAAATGGAGTCAAGGAGGGTTCGGAGCATCATCACAAAAGCGCTCAGACCTTTCGTCGTGCTAGGGCTATCGCATTTTTGGACAAGCTAATGATTAATCGTTCGGCGTTGCAGCAGCAGCTAAAAGAGTCAGAGATTGAAACGACAAAACAAGTCATTAGTGGTGAACTAAAAGCTACGGAAGCGATCATCGATGAGTTCATACATATGTTTCAGATTCATGAGATAACTTCTGATAATAGAGAAGATAGAACCTAAGCCACTCAGCTATATAGAGGTGTTCATGCCCTAGGTTTTGATATGAATGAAAAAAGAAGACTTCTGAAGAAATCAGAGGTCTTCTTTATGTGTAGCTAATAAAGAAAAATGTCTAATGTAAAGAGAATACATCATTAAGTAAAACGCTTTCATGTTCACTCGATAAATTGATTTATATAATTAGTCCTGTAAGTAATATAAAAAGGGGGGCGAAAAAGAATGAAAAAAGTCAACAAAAAAAGGATTAACCTAACTTTAACAGTGTTGATGGCTATGTCCATGCTTATCACTGCTTGTGGTGGGAACAACGGGAATAAAGTGAATTCTGAGGCTAATGCAAACGCAGGCAATACGGGAAAAACACCTGTGTCGGAAGAGAAGCTCAAGATTACCATGTGGTCCCAATTCGCGGATCCAAATTCTAAAGACGGCGGGTTTGTTGGTTTTTATAAAGCACTTGAGGCAACCAAGGCTAAATTCCCTAATGTAGAAATCGAGCATGTAGGTGTTGGAGGCGAATCTTATAAAACGAAAGTGAAAGCGGCTTCAGCCGCCAATGAGCTGCCCGACATTTTTTACACCTGGGGTGGCGGATTCTCTGAGCCATTTATAGCGGGGAACCGGATTTTGTCCATTGATGATCTCGCAAAAGATGGAACGCTGGACCAAATTGTACCAGGTACGACAGACAATTTCATCTTCGATAGCAAGCTTTACGGTCTGCCGATCAATATAGCTACTGCTCAAATGTACGTCAATAAAGAACTATTTGAGCAAGCAGGAGCGAAAATTCCGGAAACATGGGATGAGCTTGTTGCTGCGATTGAAGCACTAAAAGCAAAAGGCATTCAGCCGATTGCACTTGGGGCTAAAGACAGATGGCCAGCAATGCAATGGAACGCGATTCTAGCCATCCGGATGGCAGGCGTGGATGCTGTAAATGCCGCTTTAACGAAAACAGGATCATTCGACACAGCTGAATTCACAGAAGCTGCTGCGAAATACAAACAATTGATTGATGCGGACTCCTTCGGCAAACATTTTGTTGGAACTTCTTATGATGACGCGACAAATATGTTCCTATCAGGCAAAGCAGCTATGATGTTCATGGGCGCTTGGGTCAACGGACAGATTGAAGATGATAACTCTCTGGTCAAAGGTAAAGTGGTACCGATTAAATTTCCAACCATTCCAGGGGGGAAAGGAAATGCTGACGAGTGGTTCGGAGGTTCGGGTGAAACATTCGTGCTCAATGCCGATCTGAAAAACAAGGAAAGAATATGGGAAGTATACAAGTTCTTTATTGAGACCATGTCTAAAGAAGTATTTCTGGCTGGTTCAGGCTCCTCAGCATGGAAAGTTGATGTAGGTGACACTTCTCAAATGAATCCACTGGCTCTGCAAATTGGTGAATTGTCCTCATCAGCAACTGGTTTCTCCTACTGGTGGGATCAAATGCTGAATGGTAATGACACTGAATCTATGTTCGGTTCGCTGATGAAATTCGTCGCCGGAAAAACAACACCTGAAGACTACACGAAAGAACTACAGAGCAAGGTTAATCAAGGACAATAATCTGCGTCAGGCGGCGAGAATTGTTCGCCGCCTGATCGATTTAAGGTGGAGTGAAGCATGCATCAAGTATTCGGAAACAAAAAGGCTATCGCCGTATTTGTTGTTCCTGCTTTGATTTTATACATTCTTGTTGGTTTTTTCCCGATCCTTCAGTCTATGTATTACAGTCTGCTGGACTGGGATGGGATACAACCGGCTAAATTTATTGGTTTAGCTTCTTATAAGGATTTATTTTTTGCAGATACGTACGGCATGGATTTTAATCATTCGATACTTAATACGTTGTATCTGGCAGTTCTTTCTGTTTTCATGCAACTTCCGATAGCTCTGGTGCTCGCTCTGGTTCTTGCCAGAGGGGTGTGGGGTGAAAAGCTGTATCGTACTTTGTATTTCATTCCAGTCTTGGTATCCTCCTCTGTCATCGGGGTTATGTTTCTGAAAATCTATCAGCCTGAATATGGCATGCTGAATACGATACTCAATCAACTAGGCTTGTCCTCCTGGACACATGATTGGTTAACGGAAAGCGGAACTGCACTAATAAGTGTTATGATTCCAATCGTTTGGCAATATATCGGCTACCATATGCTTCTAATGTACGCTGCCATCAAAGGGATTCCTGAAGATTTGTACGAGGCTGCGAAAATTGACGGAGCATCAAGTATAAGAACCGCCTTCTCTATCACTATTCCACTTATTTCACCGATCCTGAAGGTATGCGTCATATTTGCTGTTTTGGGATCATTGAAGTTTTTCGATTTAGTCTTCATTATGACCAATGGCTACCCTACACCGGAAACTAGTGTTCCAAGTACATTGATGTATTCGTCGATTTTTAATCGCAATATGTATGGGTACGGCAGCGCGATGGCCGTGTTTATGGTTGTGGAATGTCTCTTTTTCTACTTAGTTTTACAAAAACTGATCAGAACCTACGATGATAAGGAGGAGAGCTAATGACAACAACACATAACCGCCGCTGGCCAAAGGTTGTTTTGCAGATTGCGTTTCTAATCTTCGCAGTTATTCAACTGTATCCGCTCGTGTGGCTTGTATTTTCCTCCTTTAAAACAAACATAGAAATTACAGGCTCAAATGTGATGGGCTTGCCTAATGAGTGGCGGTGGGCGAACTACGACTACGCACTTTTTAAGGCGAATATCGCACGTAACTTTTTGAACAGCCTTATGTATACAACGGTAACTGTCATTATTTCTGCTCTGTTATCGGCAATGGTTTCTTTTGCTGTCGCAAGAATGAAGTGGAAGCTTAATAATGTGGTGCTTACTTTCTTCATGCTGGGATTGATGATCCCCGTTCATGCTACGCTGCTACCTGTCTTTCAGATGTTAAAAATGACAAGCTTGCTGAATACGCCTTGGGCCTTAATCATTCCTTATACCGTTAGTGCACTTCCTACTACAATCTATATCATGATTGGTTTCTTTAGAGCGCTGCCAGGGGAGTTGGAAGAAGCCAGCGTTGTAGACGGCTGCAATATTTATCAGGTTTTTTTCCGTATTATGCTTCCGCTTGTAAAGCCGGCTATCGTAACCACTTCCATCTTTACTTTTTTATCCGCTTGGAACGAACTGATGTTTGCCAATACATTCATTAATGATCCTGACTTAGCAACAATTACCGTCGCCATCAATTCGTTTAAAAGTGCCTATGCCACAGAATTTGGACCTATGTTCGCAGGAATGGTTGTGGCTACACTACCCATGATCATTATCTACTTGTTCCTAAGTAACCAAGTCCAAAAAAGCATTATTGCCGGGGCAGTTAAGGGTTAAAGCAATGGGATAGGAATCCTTCGAAAAATGCTATACTAGTGTCGTATTGAAGAAGCTATAAATAAAAGTCCGTATTCGCTTAATTGTCGGCCAGGAGGTTACCGATGAGGTTTGCACGTATCCGATCACAAATCGTTTTTTACTACTTGGCCTTATTAGTGGTTTCCATGATTGCAAGCGGTATTATGTACCAACGAATCAATGAGAAATTCACCGAGGAAAAGGTAGGTGAGGTATCGCTTCAAACCTTGAACGCCATGAATTCCGGAATCGAATCACTTCTTGACAGCACGAATAATTATTCCAAGATGATCGTGTCGAACAATGCGGTTCAGGAAATTTTGGGCAGTGATCTGGCGGGTAACGACATCGGAATTTTAACTTACAAGCTAGAGGTGGCTCTTTCAGATTTTATGCTCGCAGAGCCCTCTATCTCTTCTGTCTATCTATTCGATAATGCAGGACGTAAGTTTGCGATTGATTTGCAGTCAGCAAAACCGATCAGAACGGATGGGATCGAGTCAGCGGAATGGTACTCCGAGGCGGTCGCCTTAGACGGAAAAGTAATTTGGAGGAAAAATGCCGGAGGTATCTTCAATTTTGAGACGAAGGAACCCCAGCAGGATCCACAATATATTTCTCTGATTCGCATCGTAAACGACATGAACACTTCTAAGAAAATAGGAGTATTAGTCGTGAACATTACAGTTCAGGAGCTAAAAAAAAGCTATGAACGTTCGATCAACGATAATAAACCTGATTTAATGATCGAAACTGGATATGAGACACTCCTTGATTTTACACG
The DNA here is from genome assembly GCF_038007025.1 of Paenibacillus sp. FSL H7-0918. Taxonomy (NCBI): domain Bacteria; kingdom Bacillati; phylum Bacillota; class Bacilli; order Caryophanales; family Paenibacillaceae; genus Paenibacillus; species Paenibacillus sp. FSL H7-0918. The sequence goes on along the minus strand of NZ_JBBOWJ010000003.1, from coordinate 577,450 downwards.
GCCTGAATTATCGACTTATACAAACTCTTCTATGCTTGATGTGCCGCTCGGCAGTAGCAAAATCGTAAAGATCAAAGATCATAATTATCTGATCTCTTCTCTGGTTTCAATGGATCGTGGTTGGAGGTTTACTAGCGCTCAGCCTTTGGGGGAATGGGAAAGCCCCTATCGTCAATTTAATCTGATGCTGTTAATGATTATGTTGTTTAATTTCATTTCTATATTTTTAGGTTCCGTCTGGATTTCTAGATTCATTACTACACCTATTTTACATATGCTGCGATCCATGAAAAAAGTGGAGATTGGAGAGTTCAGTTTGGTTCGGTACGAGGCGAGAACGGATGAGCTGAACCAGTTGAAAGATAGGTATAACAATATGATTATGACCATTGAGCAAGCGCTTAAGCGGGAGAAAGAAGAACAGAAATTGATTCGGAAACTCGAATTGGATATTTTGCAGCAGCAAATTAAACCACATTTTTTATATAACACGTTAGAATCAGCTGGCTATTTAACTTTGTCAGGAAATAATAATGAGGCGTACCAGATTATTTCTGAGCTTGCAGCCTTCTATCGTCAGAGTCTTAGTAAGGGCAGTGATGTAGTAACGTTAAGAGAAGAAGTAGAGATCACTAAAAGTTATCTGAGTATACAAAATATTCGCTATCCAGAAATTTTCATCAGTGAAATTGAGGTGTCGGAAGAAGCTGAGTATGTTCGGATACCCAAATTGACGCTTCAGCCGCTTGTAGAAAATGCGCTTTATCATGGTATTCGCCCTTTAGGGGAGTGTGGTAAGATTCGCATCCTTGCCCGTATTCAGGGGAATCGACTGAAGCTAGTCGTGGAAGATGATGGTGTGGGGATGAATGAAGACAAACGTCGGGAAATGCAAGCTGAGCCCTATGGGCAAAATGAGTCCAGTTTTGGGTTGCGCGGTACTTTGATGCGTTTGAAGCTGTACTATGGGGCGGACATGAATTGTAGTTTGGTCAGTGCACCGGGAGAAGGAACTCGGATTGAATTGGAACTACCGCTTGAGGAGGGGAATAGTCATGGAGCTTGAACTGCTCAGAGCCATTATTGTGGATGATGAAATTAATGCGAGAAAAATTGTTCCCATCATTATAGATTGGCAAGCAGTTGGTTACAGATTCGTAGGTGAGGCCTCGAATGGAAGCGAAGCGTTAGATCTGATCGAAACCATGAAACCGGATGTAGTATTTACAGATATCAGTATGCCTTTTATGGATGGACTGGAATTAAGCCGGTTGATAAAAGAAAGGTATCCGCTAGTCAAAATTGTGATCATCACTGCACATCCCGAATTCGAATATGCAAAAAGAAGCCTGGACATTGGAGTGCAAAATTTTATCTTGAAGCCGCTCCAAGCCGAGGAGGTACGAAGAGTTGCGGTAGATCTTCATGGAAAAATCCGGGAAGAGACAGAGCGGTGGAACGAATATCAGGAGCTGAACCGACAGTTAAATGAAAACGCCGTTCAACTAAAAGAAAAATTTCTAAATGATTTGCTATCAGGCCTCTGGGACCCCGATCAGTTGGATAGCCGATTCCATTACTTTTTTCCTGAATCAGCGAACAGCTTGTTTTCAATCATGCTTATTGAACTTCAAATTCCCTTAGAAGAAGGGGAGGAACAACGAATCCTACAGTCTTTGCGTTGTAAGAGGTTTATTGATTACGCGCTTGAAGAGTATGAGGGAATCGAAGTTTTTTTTGATAACAGTCAACGGATTGTCCTTCTTAATAGAAAAGATAATCAGAATCTTACGAAGATTGGAGAGTGGCTGGCCCAATCGCTCCATGAAAAGCTAGGATGTAAAGCTTACATTGGCGTAGGTAGTACCTGTACGGATTTCAATAGGATCAAAGAATCCTATAAAGAGGCGCTGGAGGCAGTTAGATATGGTAAGTTAAAGGGCAGTAACGCTATCTATTTTTTTAATGATGAAATTCATTTCGGGGGCCGATCCTGGGAAGTTAAGACGATTGAAATTGAGGAAATTTTGTTTTTTGTAAAAGCTGGTGTCTTAGACAAGGCTGTGCAATCCATTGAGAAAATGTTTCAGGATTTGGAGAAGTCCGAGGCTTTTTCTGTGGAACGAGCTAGGCTGGTTTCCGCCCAATTTGTCTCCACATTAATCAATTCACTCGCTGAAATGGGAGTTATACTAGATAATAATCTTTCTTTCGATATTTCGCCATATAAAAGGATTTTTGAGCTCGATAGCCTGCCAGACATGCAACAGACATTACTTGAACTCACAGAGAAGGTAACCTCTCAAGTAATCCAGGCACGAAGCAAAAAAACTAATAATATTATCCATGAAGTTAAAGATTTTATTCAACAGGAGATGCACATTCCGGAGATGTCTTTATCCTATGTATCGAATAAATTCCACATGAATTCCAGTTACTTTAGCCGGATCTTTAAGCAGGACACAGGGATTAGCTTTACGGATTATCTTCTCAAGTGCAGAATGGAAAAAGCGGTGAAGCTTCTGAATGAAACGGATTGGAAAGCTTATCAAATTGCTGAAAAGGTCGGCATTAAAGATCCATTTTACTTCAGTAACTGTTTTAAAAAAGTAATGGGAGTATCCGTTCAGGAGTATAAGAAAAATAGCTTTTTCCTATAAATCTCTCCGTTGAATTTGATAATTTTCCTCTTTAAGCCCGCACTTTATGCGGGTTTTTTATTGTTTTTTTAGATATAAAGTAAGCAATAATGATGTTACAAAATGGAAAAATGATCTTGACAGAAATGGTTTCTATCGTATACATTTGTATACATGAAGAGCGTGTATACAAATGTATACACCGTAAAAGGAGGAAATAAAATGCGTGAAGGACATGTCGGCAAACGTGGCGGTCATAGGGAGCATGGAGAGCACAGAGATCGTGAGGGACGTGGCGAACACAGAGATCGTGGCTTTATGAAACATGGGATGACGGAATCAATGGATCCACATCCTAAAAGTGCTCAAACTTTTCGCCGTGGCAGAGCCATCGCTTTTTTAGATAAGCTTATGGTTAACCGGGCTACATTACAGCGGCAGTTAAATCAGCCTGAGCTTGAATCGATTAAACAAGTGGTTAGCGGTGAATTAAAAGCAACGGAAGCGATCATTGAAGAGTTTAAACAAATCTTTCAGATTCATGAGATCGCTCCAGAAGATACAACATCAAATGTTAATAAAGAGGAGAGTAAAGAAAAAGATGAAAATAACTGAGCTCATTAAAACCCGTAGAAGTACAAAACAATTCAAACAGACTCCAATTCGTGAAGAGGAGTTACATTCATGGCTGGAGGCTGCAAGTTACGCTCCTAATCATCGTATGACCGAACCTTGGGAGCTTCTTTTCATCGGACCCAATACTAGAGCGAAATTAAAGCATAAGACGGATTTTGGCAACGCACCTGTTGTTTTTGCAGTTCTGTCTAAGCCTGCCGCAACTGCGTTTGAACGCGATGAGAATGTTATGGCTGCTGCTTGTTTCGTACAAAATTTCTTATTAGCTGCACATGAAGCAGGTGTAGGTACGTATTGGGCTTCGCTGGGGGCTTTGCCTCATAATCGTGAGATTCTTAGTGTTCAAGAAAATTACGATGTTATTGGGATATTTGGAATGGGGTATCCGGAGGAAGTGCCGAATGCGAAACCCAGAACACCGATTAGTTCTAAAATCACGTATTTATCTTAAACAATTGAAGGTGGCGGAATGTGGAAGCTTAAGCATTATTTGAGGCCATATTGGGTGTGGTGTGTGTTGGCACCATTGCTGATGCTGGTCGAAGTAACTATGGATTTACTGCAGCCCACGCTCATGGCGAGCATTGTGGATAAGGGTGTCATGACAAAAGACTTGTCTCATATTTTCTCGACCGGACTGATCATGCTTGGTGTAGCGTTTATCGGTCTAATTGGTGGGGTGGGCTGCACTATTTTTTCGAGTATTGCTTCTCAAAACTTCGGAAATGATTTGCGGATTAGCTTGTTTGAACATATTCAGAAATTTTCTAATAAGAACCTGGATCAATTGAAGACGGGCTCACTGATTACACGATTAACAAATGATGTGGTACAGCTGCAAACCTTTGTGCAAATGATTTTGCGGAGTATTCGATCTCCCTTGCTATTAGTCGGAAGCTTGGTGATGGCGATTCGGATTAGTCCTATGCTGACCCTCATCCTAGCCGTTGCCGTGCCACTCTTGAGTTTAATATTGTATGGGTTAATCCGACTTTCTTTTCCTTTGTTTCAGAAAATGCAGGTCAAATTAGACGGTGTGAACACAGTGTTGCAGGAAAATTTATCAGGCATTCGTGTAGTCAAAGCATTCGTCCGCGCTAACCATGAACAGAAACGCTTTAATACAGCTAACAAGGATTATACAGAAATTGCGATAAAAGCGGTACGGTTAATGTCATTAAATATGCCGCTAATGATGCTTGTACTAAATGCCAGTATTGTTGCTGTACTATGGTTTGGGGGAGTGCAAAGCTGGAACGGTGGGCTGCCAGTTGGTCAGCTGATCGCTTTTATTAACTATATAACCCAATTGTTGATGTCAATGCTGATGTTAAGCAATATGTTGACCTTCTTCTCACGAGCCAAGGTTTCTGCCGATCGGGAGAATGAAGTATTTTCCACCATTAGTGAGATTAAAGAAGTTGCCAACGCTAAAAAAGATGCCATACACAACGGTCGGATTGTATTTGACAATGTATCTTTTGCTTATGATCCTTCGGATGAAAATCTAGTGTTAGACGATATTAATTTCACTGCGGAGCCAGGAGAAACAGTGGCCATTCTTGGTGCCACCGGTACTGGTAAATCATCATTGGTCAGCCTCATTCCCCGGTTTTACGAAGTGTCCTCTGGATCCATTACAATTGATGGCTCCGACACTCGTATGATTGCTCTGGAAGATTTGCGTAGCAGAATCGGATATGTTATGCAGCAGGCTATTCTGTTCAGCGGTACTATCCGCGATAATATCCGATACGGCAGACCGGATGCCACAGATGAGGAAGTGGAAGAAGCAGCAATAGCCGCTGAAGCTCACAGTTTCATTTTAGAACTTCCACAGGGTTACGATACAGAGCTCGGCCAGCGTGGCATTAACCTGTCCGGTGGGCAAAAGCAGCGGCTTTCGATTGCACGGGCACTTTTAATTCAGCCAACAATCCTCATTATGGATGACAGCACTAGCGCGCTCGATGCAGCGACAGAATCACGAATCCGGCAGATGTTAAAAACACGGCTGCGCAGCAGCACGAATATTTTGATAGCTCAGCGTGTCACCTCTGTAATTGATGCTGATCGTATTCTGGTATTAGAAAACGGCCGAATTGCTGTACAAGGTACACATGATGGGCTTATGAACAGCAGTGAAATATACAGAGATATCTGGAGATCACAGATGAAGGGAGAGGAGGTGCCTTATGTCAAAGCTTAATAATGGCATGAACACCACTCCTTTTAATCGATCAGGCGGATTCGGACCTGGATCTGGGCCTGGATCTGGCCCCGGACGGGGCGGAGCTGTGCCAATCGTACGTGCTAAGAATCAAGCGGGAACACTCAAACGCATCTGGATGTATTTGAACCGCCAGCGGTTCGGGTTAATCATTGTGTATGTATTTACTGTGTTAAATGCAATTCTTTCGTTGATTGGGCCTTATCTAATCGGTAAAGCGATTGATACTGCGGTAATTCCTCACGATTATCAGGGTCTTATTCGTTTTTGTCTACTCCTAATAGGTATTTATGGGCTAAGCAGTGTGGTTGCTTGGGTGCAAGCCTATGTTATGACATCCGTCTCACAGAATACCGTGTTTGAGCTGCGTCGTGATCTGTTCAGCAAATATCAACAGCTACCGATTAAGTTTTTTGACACGCAAGCTAACGGAGAACTAATGAGCCGGGCAACCAACGACATAGAGAGCGTATCCAGTACACTTAATCAGAGTGTGACCCAGTTATTAAACAGTTTGATCACCCTAAGCGGTTCACTAGTGATCATGTTAATGATGAACGTTCCGTTGACCGTAGTTTCACTGATAACGATCCCTCTTGTGTTATTGTCCAGCCGTAAAATCATAGGTTTAAGTCGAACTTATTTTAAAAATCAGCAACGCCATCTAGGTGAGTTGGGTGGATTTATCGAAGAAACCATCAGCGGACAAAAAGTAGTCAAACAATACAGCAGGGAAGAGACAGAAGTGAAACGGTTCCGCAAAATCAGTGGAGAGTTGAATAAAGTCGGCATTAAGGCACAAATTGTTTCCGGATTAGTGGGACCGGTTATGAACATGATTAATAACCTTGGATTTGCGATCATTGCCGGGGTGGGTGGCTGGATGGCTTTTCATAATATGGCTACGGTTGGCGTAATCGTTAGCTTCCTTACGTATTCCAAACAGTTCGGACGACCGATCTCCGATCTTGCTAACCAGTACAATCTAATTCAGTCGGCAATTGCTGGTGCGGAGCGTGTGTTTGAAGTTATGGATATGCCATCCGAATACGGTGACGGTGATGAACAAAGTGACGATCTGCCAAGGTTAAAAGGGAACGTTGTTTTCAAGGACGTTTCATTTGCTTACAAGCCGGATTCACCAATTCTGAGTGGGGTTACGTTTGAAGCAAAACCCGGAGAGAAAATTGCGCTTGTCGGCCCAACGGGTGCTGGAAAAACGACCATTGTCAACTTGCTGATCAGATTCTATGATTTGAGCGGCGGCTCCATATTCATTGATGGCCGCGATATTGGAGAGCTGGATAAAAATGCACTTCGTAGTCAATTGGGAATGGTATTGCAGGACGCGCATGTATTCTCGGGAACGATTCGGGAAAATATTCGCTTTGGCCGTCTTGATGCGACTGACCAAGAGGTAGAGGAAGCGGCAAGATTGGCCAATGCAGACGCCTTTATCAATAGACTGCCGCATGGATATGAGACTATTCTCCATGCGGAAGGCAGTAATTTGAGCCACGGCCAGCGTCAGCTTTTAACGATTGCCCGCGCCATTCTAGCTGATCCAGCTATTTTGATCCTAGATGAGGCAACCAGCAGTGTGGATACGCGTACGGAAATGCATATTCAACAGGCGATGGAAAAGCTAATGAAGGGACGAACAAGCTTTGTGATCGCCCATAGGCTTAGTACCATCCAGGATGCTGATCGTATACTCGTTATTCAGGGTGGCGGAATTGCCGAGCAAGGCAGTCATAAAGAGCTTCTTGCGCTGCAAGGTGTTTATTACGAGCTGTACAATACCCAGTTCAAACGAGCGATTTAAAAGAATCTTTACTTGAACTGATAACATTTGTAAGTAGATGCTTTTATCGGACTCCTCTGACCTTAAAGGCAAGATTTTCTGATTTTCAGAAGATTAAAGGACCCCACTGCAGCTATTGGCATGAAAAACACAAAATATAAGTCACTTTCTAAGGAATAACGTCCTTGAGGTCCGAAGCCCTGTTTCAAGAGCTGAAAACTACCAAATAACGTCATCTGGGTCCGAAGTACGTTAAGTCCCATTCCATCCGCCATGCTGGTTCACAAATTCTACAGCTTCCAAAGCATCCTTGGCAGGGGTACTTTCTCCAGCTGGAAGAGCCGCAGGGTCGCTATAGCTCATCCAGTTCTTACCCTGGTCCACCTGAAGGCTTCGTTTGCTGTCCGTATAAATCTCCGAGCCGTTTTTCTCCCGGATATATCTAGTACTTCCAACATCGAAGAAAAGATTACTCTGCATTTGCTCTATGGTGTACATCCCGGAAGGCATGTCTACCTGAACCAGAGAAATCTTACTGTCTTTAAAAAGATGTGTAATCTATTGCCGTAATTAATGCCCGATAAAAAAGAGCGGCGATTCACCTATTATAGGAGAATCGCCGCTTTTTTTTATAAATTCCTCTCTAATAACGTTCCGAGTTGTTCAGCCAAGACTTGATAGGTCACAGGTCTTTCATTCTTGAACCACCATTCCACTACCCCTGCATAAGCCGATGCAACAAAACTAATAATAACCTCTTCATGTAACCCTTCGTTTATGCCTTCGGTGGTAGTTACTTCATGTCTAAACTCATCGAGAAGAAAGCTTAAGAAACGATTTCGGAAATAAGCAGCACCTTTACAATAACAGCCTTTTTAAGCGCATCTTGAGTTTTGAATTTCAGAAGGAAGTCACAATAGAACAGAGGATCATATTATTGAAGTACTCAATTATTCTCAATCGATGAATTGATGCTGGGGGCGTTTTAAACGGGTCTTTCATGAATGAAGATTTAATTGATGAGTTGAACCTGGTTATAGTTCCCATCGCAGATGGTGCCGCTAATTCTGTGACCTTATTTGAAATGGATGCATCTATGAAACAACAGCCCCCAGCAAATTTTAGCTTAAGAAGTGTAGAAAAACTTGCGGATGATGGGCTATGGTTGAAGTATGTAACACGGCGTGATTAAATCTATGTTTCTTCAAAAAGCGCAAAGCAAAATATGCTTTGCGCTTTTTGAATTCGAGAAAGTAGTAAGTAATCTTCTCATTCCAAGCCTGCCAGATGCATCGTTTGTTTCAGACGATCTACGTTCACATAGATGTCCTCCAGTCCTGGAAAACGAATCGCAGGATCGGGAACACCTTGCCCGTACACCATATAATATTCGAGATTATTATGGTTGCTGATCATCCAATAGGTTGGAACAACATGCTGGGCATGGAAAATTTCAATGACCTGTGTTCCAGGCTGGCAAAAAGCCAGATTAGCGAGTCCAGCACCATGTGGACCTACGATTACTTTTGCTGAGGCGAATAATTGGATTTGCTGGGCAACCGTCCAGTCCTCTAGACAAATCGGTACGATATTATATTTTTCAAGGCAGCAGATGACTTCATCTTCATTAACCAACCGTCTTGAGCTAGCTTTTTTTCGTGAAATATAAAAACGTTCCGGAGTGACTAGTGTTGTTTCTCTATGCGGTAACAAAAATCTCCGCAGTGTATCCGTGGTCCAAGGAGGATAATGTGAATTCATCATTAAGGAAGGGACGAGTAGCCGGTCAGCCTGAACATATGCTTCTGAATTCGTCCGGATCACCAATGACTCGGATATCCCAAGCATGGCCCACGTTTGTTCCACAAAGGGTCCATACGGATTTGGATTCATGATAATAGTGGAGTAAGTGATTCCGCTCGATTGAAGCATCGCTAATCTAGGAAGCACATCATACATCCAATGAAAATAGTTATGGGCTCCGCAAAAGGTTAACACCGCCGCGGTCCCGGCAAAATGTTGAAGCTGCGGATCATTCCACCGGTGAAACACTGGGTGCTCATCTGCTTCAAGCATCCTATATTGCTTGGCGTCATATTCTTGGGAAAGATCAAAGATCAATTTCCCTTCTGGTGTTAGAACAGCACCAGATTCTCCCCATACCTTCCCTCTGGAAATGGTGGCAACGTATCCGCCAAAGGGCTTCAAACAATAAGGTGTTAGTGCTGGAGCAATACTCGTTTCAATGCTTTTAGGCGCTCTGAACTCAGCCGCCCGTCCGAAGTCAAAAGGAACGACATTCCCAGCTTCCTTTGTACTGTTTTCGTTGTGGGAAGTAAAGTCCCAGATGCTTTGGTAATATCCTTGGGGTGGTACCCCTTGTGCAGAAAATAACATCATGTCACCTCATATTCCCAAGTAGAAGCGCAGAAAACTTATTAAGCTATTTTATGAAATGAAGAATCTTCGGACACAGACTTACACGGAAAGAGGCGGATGAACAAGATTTGATTCAAATGCTGTTATTACTTGATTAATAGGCTTGACATGGACTAGGATTGAATATAAATTCAGTTTATTCAAACGCCGTTTAAATCATCGATTAGGTGCAATGTACTGCTGGAAGTGTTAACTATTCCCCAGTTCCTTTTCATCGGTATGCGTTGGAGCTGTTTTATGAATTAATATGTACCCCTTTAAGACAGGGCATTAGGATATTACAATTTAATTGGAAAGTGTGGATTCGAGATAAATGAAGTATACAAAACTTGGAAAAACGGGGCTGGACGTATCCCAACTGTGTTTAGGTTGTATGAGCTTTGGCGTTGCCGAACGTTGGATCCATCAATGGGTGCTTGATGAGAAGCAGAGCCGTGTTATCATAAAAAAAGCGCTTGACCTGGGTATTAATTTTTTTGATACAGCGAATGTATACTCCGATGGAACGAGTGAAGAAATCGTTGGACGAGCGCTTAAGGATTATGCCAATCGAGACGAGATTGTTTTAGCAACTAAAGTCTTTAACCGTATGCATGAAGGTCCGAACGGAGCAGGATTATCCCGGAAAGCAATTATGAGTGAGATTGATAAGAGTCTCAAGAGGTTGGGAACAGATTATGTAGATCTATATCAGATTCATCGCTGGGATTATCACACACCTATCGAAGAAACGATGGAAGCTCTTCATGATGTAGTGAAGGCTGGTAAGGCAAGATACATAGGTGCCTCAGCAATGTATGCTTGGCAGTTTCAAAAAGCGTTATATGTAGCGGAGAAAAACGGTTGGACCCGATTTGTATCTATGCAAAATCATCTCAATCTTATCTATCGTGAAGAAGAACGAGAGATGTTGCCGCTTTGTAAGGAAGAGAATATTGGTGTTATTCCCTATAGTCCCCTTGCATCAGGAAGACTTACGCGAGACTGGGCGGTATCAACTCATCGTTCAGAAACTGATCAGATTCAAAAATCTAAATATGATGGAACTGCCGATACCGATCAATTAGTCGTGGAGCGAGTTGCGACAATCGCCGAAAAACACGGTGTTCAACGGATTCATATCGCTCTTGCTTGGTTGCTTCAAAAAGAACCAGTTACAGCACCTATCATCGGAGCTACAAAAACATCGCATATCGAAGATGCCGTAGGTGCGTTATCCATTACTTTAACCTCTGAAGAAATTGCGTTTTTAGAGGAGCCTTATGTACCACATTCCATCGTTGGTTTTAATTAATAAAAAATCAATGGGGGAGGATAATCCCGTAGAGCCGAAGTCAGCGATGTTTACCAACGTTTAACTGTATTTTGTACAGCTATATTCCTTCAAATCACTCAGCTCGGGGATATAAGTGTACTTCGTACATCTATTTCCTTGATTTTCTACCCATTAGGTAGGTTTGGATGTTTTTAGTTGTATAAAGTGCAGTTAAAGTATGAAGGTTCTTTCTGCGTACGGAATAAGTGTATAGAATGCAGTTATCTCCCAGATTCGATTAAGACGTAGAGCTAGAAGAATGCGGAGAGGAACTTCCGATCGCCTCAAGTTCAAGGTTTGTTAAAAGCGATTAGCGACCATTAGTCTGTTTATATTCACTTGCCCATAATCTGATCAGGTAATGCGCATTAATTCAAAAACACCAGGGAGTAATTTTCCAATAATAGGAGAATCGCTGCCTGGTGTTCTTTTTTTACACTCAAAGCTTGTTCCTATAGACCTTGGGTGACATCCCATAGATTTTAGTGAATTGGCGAGTAAAATAATTACTATCAGTAAACCCGCATTCATGTGAGATTTGGGTGATACTGAGATTAGAATGCTTTAATAACCCGCAAGCCCGTTCCAGACGTAAACGATGAAGATAAGCGATCGGGGTTGTCTGATAGTAGGAGCGAAAGATCCGGTTTAAGTGTCTGACTGATATGTCCGAATGTTTGGCGATCTGATCCAGTGTTAACGGCTCAAGATAACGATCTTCCATATATGAGAGTGCATTCGCCAAATGCATCAGATGGTTCCCCTGAATCCCTTTTTCCTGTGGGTCATAATGTCTGGACAAATAGACGACCAGTTCCATAAACTTGGAGCCCAGCATGGTCTGATAACCCTGTAGCTTGTTGTGATATTCTTCAATCATACCCGCAATGAGAAAAGAGACATACTCCAGGTTAGGAATCGGCAAGCTGAGTTTGCTTGTGTAGGAATGTTTATAACGATACAGGGGTTCCAACACAAATAAGGCTTGAAAGCCGTTGGATGTCCGCAAATCCGCTCCGGCCGTCGATAGCAATTCAGGCTGAAACATAACATTGCAGATCTTGAAATCCTGAGGATCTTTAAAAGCATGCGGGGTCGAACCATTAATTACAAACACATTTCCCTTTTTGATAAAAGACTCCTCAGTATTAACAATATGTGTAGCTGTGCCACTCATTACAATTACGAGCTCTGAAAAGTCCGCATGTCTATGTAGATCGGTGTCTTCGTCGTGATAGCCGTATTGAATAAAAAATGGAAATTGACGATCAGATGTAAACCATTTTAAATAAAATTCACTCAACTCGTTACCCTCCAAAAGCTTGTCTAGATGAATGTCTATATCATGCTATTTTAGGACCGAATAATCAAGGCTTTCTATCCAGTTGAAGCAGTATAATCCTTGACATAGGTTTCAGTGATTAAGATAGAGAAGGAGAATATTACATGAAATATAACAATCCGATTATCCCGGGGTTTTATCCAGATCCAAGCATTTGCAGAGTAGACGAGGATTATTATCTGGTAAACAGTTCATTTGCCTATTCTCCAGGAATACCCATTTGGCACAGCAAGGATTTGGTGCATTGGAAGCAGCTTGGGTACTGTTTGACTCGTGAGAATCAGCTTCAATTTGATGAATCCGTGGTGTCCGGAGGTGTTTGGGCGCCGACTCTTCGTTATTATAACGGTCGTTTTTATATGGTTACGACAAATCAGGATAGCGGAGGTCATTTCTACGTTTGGGCGGATGACCCGGCAGGCGAATGGTCCAATCCACTTTATGTGGAGCAAGAAGGCATTGATCCCTCCTTGTTTTTTGACGATGGAAAGGTTTATTTCACAAGCACAGGCTCCGAGCAAGGGATGGGGATCTACCAATGTGAGATTGATATTGAAACGGGTCAAAAGCTTAGCGATACACGCTTGATCTGGACTGGCAGCGGAGGGAAATTCCCTGAGGGTCCACATCTTTACAAAATAAACGATTACTACTATTTGATGTGTGCGGAAGGTGGGACAGAATATGGACATATGGAGACTATTGCAAGAAGTAGATCGCCATATGGGCCTTATGAATCGTCTCCTCACAATCCCATTTTGACACATCGAAGTTCAGATTACCCCATTCAAGCTACAGGGCATGCCGATTTAGTTGAAGCACAGGATGGTAGCTGGTGGGCGGTATTTCTGGGGATTCGACCAGTAGGCTATCCTTACCGTCATCATCTTGGCAGAGAGACATATTTGGCTCCGGTTCAGTGGACGGAGGAGGGGTGGCCAATGATTGGTGATAACGGAGTGGTTGGTTTAGAAATGGAAGCTGACCTGCCCTCACCAATGCCGTGGGAAGAAGAGCCTGAAACCGACGATTTTGATCAATCTGACCTAAGAATGAGCTGGAATTTCATTCGTAATGCTAATAAGGTGGATTGGTCATTGCAGGAACGGGGAGGGTGGCTAGCTTTACGTGGATCAGATGTGAGATTAAATGAGAAGGGTACGCCTGCTTTTATTGGCTGTAGACAGCGGCATTTGAATTGTGAAGTTACCACCAAAATGGAATTTAGCCCTCTTGAGGGTGACGAAGCTGGTCTTGTAGTTTTTATGGATCAGAAGTATCACTACGCAATTGGACTAACGCAGATGGAAGGTAAAAATGTTATTGCGCTGCGCAGACAGGTAGGGAGCATAAGTGATGTGGCATATTCTTCGGCTTTCGAAGGAACAGGGGTAGAATTGAGAATCCAGGCATTACCTGAAAAATATATATTTTACTATCGAGGTGTGGATCAAATATGGCATCTGCTTGGCGAAGCCGAGACACACTTGATATCTACTGAAGTCGCAGGCGGATTTACTGGAGTATTCTTCGGCATGTATAACTACTCTCCTTATGGAACAACTGCTTATTATGATTGGTTTAGCTATCAAAAGAAATAAAAGGCGGTCGGCTACGTGATCGTCAGAAAAAGCAGTGTTAGCTTGTGAAAAACACAAAGCAGCGATTCTCCAAGTATGGATGAATCGCTGCTTTGTGTTTTTTGGTTGTTGTTTTTTTGTCGTCGTTGGTTGTCTGCCTCAGCTTGTATTTATCAACCTCTTAGGCTTAAGGACTCAGAGGACGTTATTTGCGTATTTATCACTTTTTAAGCATAGTTTCGGACCCCAGTGCAGCTATTACTTCGAAATAGATTCATATTGAGTGTTTTTTGAGCCAATAGCGGCTATGCGGTCCTTTAGCATCCCAAATGTGAGATAATACAGCGTTTAAGGTCCCCTGGGTCCGATAGTGATCAGCAGATAGGATAAACCTGATAGGATAAACCTGATAGGACCAGCCCGATAGAATCAGCGTGTGCGCAAAGGTTACCTATACATGTTGGTCTTTAGCGGATAGTTCCATATTGTGAATGAAGAACACGTTCGCTTTTATCCAATGAGCATATCTTCCTTTAAACGCTTGATGTCTGCTCTAGGGGGTGAACCAAACATCCGAGAATATTCGCGGCTGAATTGTGATGCACTTTCATAGCCAACACGGAACGCGACATCCGCTGCATCCGCTGATTCAGATAATAAAAGGCGGCGAGCTTCCTGTAAGCGCAGATGCTTTTGAAACTGAATAGGACTCATGGCAGTTACCTCTTTGAAGTGTCTATGGAACGAAGAAATACTCATATTGGCTGTTTCAGCAAGCTCTTCAATCCGCAAAGGTTTATCACAGTTCTCGATAATCTGTTCGATGGCCTCCCGAATGCGGTAGGTGCTGCTACCTTCCATCGCAATTTGAGCGAGTGTAACTCCATAGGGTCCATGCAGAAGTCGGTATAGAATTTCATCAGTATAAATCGGAGCCAAAAACGGAATGTCCTTGGGATCATCCAGCAAACGTACCAATCTCAGGATCGCATCCAATAGTGATAACTCTATCTGCCCGACATACATAGCTCGCTTAGCATTTTCTTTCGGAGCGAGTTTAAATTCGGAATCATTTAGTACTTTCAAAATCTGACTCTGCGTGAATTCTAGCTTAAAGCTTAAATAGGGTGCGTTGGGAGAAGCTTTTATAATCTGACCGATAACGGGTAAATTCATTGATGATATTAGATAATTTGCGGGACCATACTCAAAACGCTCCTTGGCCAATAAGATCTCCTTTGTTCCCTGCGCAATGAAACATAAAGAAGGTTTGTATACTCTGTATACTGGCTCGGTCATATTGGAGTTACGAATCACAAACAATGAGGGGATAGCGGTCTCATATACTCCATCCTGGCTCGAATGATGTTCAATCAATCTGGCGAGTTCTTCTTTCCGCTCTAGTAATTCTTTAGACATGTGCTCCTCCTAATGTTTTGTTCTTATTCAATTATAAAGTAAAAACATCTTTTGTGTTAGTGATAGTGAGAGGAATAGGCAATCATTTAAGATAATTGAGATAACGGCGTTCACTTCATTTATCGCATAATTAGAACTAAGAAAGGGGTTTTGAAATTGAGCAATGTTTTGATCATAGGCGCTAATGGCGGAATTGCACGACATGCGATTGATTTGTTTTTGAACGAAACCGATGCCCGCTTAACACTTTATCTCCGTAACTCGGACAGATTAAGCCATATAACATCCAGCCGTGCTCGAGTAGTTGAAGGAGATGTGTTGGATAGTGAGCAATTAAAAGAAGCGATGATCGGGCAAGATGTTGTTTATGCTAATCTGGCAGGTAATTTGGAGAAAATGTCTAAGACTATCGTTGAAGTAATGAACACCACTGGTCTTAAACGTTTGATTTTTATCAGCTCAATGGGCATTTACGATGAAGTTCCAGGAGAGAAGTACAGCAGTATATTGGATCCATATCGTAAATCTGCAGAAATTATTGAAGCTTCAAATCTTAACTATACAATTCTGAGACCTGGATGGTTTACCTATAAAGACGAGATAGACTACGAAACAACTCAGAAAGGTGAACCTTTTAAAGGGAGAGAAGTGTCGCGAAAAAGTGTGGCTGCATTAGTTGTTAAATTGGCCGAGTCACCAGATATGGAAATTCGCCGCAGTTTAGGAGTAAACAAACCCAAAATCTAAAGGAGACACAAACTAATGGAATATACAAAACTTGGTCGTACTGGTTTGGATGTATCTAGAATTTGTCTTGGTTGTATGAGTTACGGAGTACCTGAACGTGGAATGGCTCCGTGGTCGCTAAATGAGGAGCAGAGCAGACCCTTTATTAAAAGAGCACTGGAGCTTGGCATCAACTTCTTTGATACGGCTAATGTATACTCTGACGGAACAAGCGAAGAAATTGTCGGACGTGCCTTAAAAGAATTCGCTCGCCGCGATGAGGTAGTCATTGCTACAAAGGTGTTTTTCCGGATGCATCAGGGACCAAATGGAGCAGGACTTTCACGCAAAGCGATTATGACCGAAATAGACAACAGTCTAAAACGGCTGGGCACAGATTATGTGGACCTATACCAGATCCATCGTTGGGATAATGACACTCCTATCGAAGAGACCATGGAGGCCCTTCATGACGTAGTAAAGGCAGGTAAAGTTAGATATATTGGAGCGTCCTCTATGTATGCTTGGCAGTTCTTGCAGGCACAGCATGTTGCTGAGCGTAACGGTTGGACTAAATTTGTCTCTATGCAAAATTACTTGAATCTACTCTACAGGGAAGAAGAACGGGAAATGTTGCCTCTTTGCCGGGAAGAAGGAATCGGTGTGATCCCATGGAGTCCGCTTGCTAAAGGTCGACTAACCCGTGATTGGAATGAACAAACAGCTCGTTCAGAGATAGACGAAGTCGGAAAGGCATTTTATGCAAAAATGGCTGAGGCTGACCGCAAGGTTGTTGAGGTAGTTGCCGAAATTGCGGCAAAGCGCGGGATTCCACGTGCCCAAGTAGCGCTTGCTTGGGTTCTGCAAAAAGAGCAAGTAACATCGCCTATCATTGGTGCAACCAAAGCAAATCATCTGGAGGACGCCGTTGCAGCGGTATCAGTGAAGCTGGAGCCAAGTGAAATAGCGAGTCTGGAAGAGCCTTATGTGCCACACCCAGTTATAGGAAATCTAAGCTAGATAAAAAGCGTGATACCCTTGGGGATCGCGCCTTTTTTTTACCTAAGCTAAACTTTCATCTACCATTTAGTGCCTTTAGAAACTTGTCTTTAGTTTGGCTTAATCGTTGCTCAGCACCATGCGGGTGCAAGGGTTTGCATAAATAGGTGAATAAGAAAACACATTCCAATCGATAAAAATGACATGTTAATTCTTCTTAAGCCAAGGTAATATGTATCCGATATGTGAGAGTGAATATAGAAAAGGAGATGAACTCTTTATTATTAATTCCACATTGAAGCATACGCACATGAATACTGAAATTGGCCAACCAGCCATCCTCAATCCAAGTCAGGTGTACCCGACGGTTTCCTTCACACCGTGTGTTAACGGAAGGGTTGCCGGTGAATTGATTTTTGATAGAACGAAACTGGTGACTGAGTTGCCTGAGACTTCTATGGTTAAAGACTCGTTAATGGAATGGACACCGTTAGGCACGGCTGATCTACTGGGTACTTATGAACTGCGAATGACCCTCAAGCAGGACGGAAAAGCTCCTCAGTATGACTCATATTATTTTACCGTGCTGGATCCAAAGAGCATCCCCGCGGGACAGAGCACAATCGCTTTCCTTGGTAACGATGGAATGATGATGTATATCGGTGATTATCGAGGTAATCGGATCTTGGACTTTTCTAATGCGGGTTATAGGGGTGGTGGTGTTGAGATCCCGAATATTCCCGTTAAGTCGACCGTTCTACCCTTGGACGGAGACGCGACGGACCGTATTCAGGTGGCAATTGACCAGTTGGCTATGCTCCCGCTCGATAAGAACGGCTTCCGCGGGGCAGTCCTTTTGAAAAAAGGCAGATATGAAGTCGGAGGCACGTTGTTCATTAAAGCAAGCGGGATCGTCCTTCGCGGTGAAGGTCAGGACAAAGAGGGCACTATTCTTTATGGTACCGGAGCGAAACTGCGAAATCTAATTGAAATTGGTGAAAATGCAGATCTTATGCTGGACAGCAACTCGAAGCAGATGATTTCAGATTTGTATGTACCCTCAGGCTCGCGTTCTTTCCATGTAGAAGACGGGAGTGCTTACCGTGTAGGCGATCAGATCATAGTCCGCAGAATAGGTAATAAAAACTGGATTCACGAAATTGGTATGGATAACATCTATAAGCGCCCGGGTGGAACCGTAACCCAATGGTCACCGTTCAATCTGGATTTTGACCGAGTCATCACTGCTATTGTAGGTAATACGATTACGGTCGATGCCCCATTAGCGAATGCTATCGAACGTCAGTGGGGCGGCGGAGAGATCTATAAATATACAGACCATGCCCGCATTCAGCAGGTGGGGGTAGAGAAAATGAGGGTAGAGTCCGATTTTGACCCAAGTATTATAGATATTAAGATGGATAACGATACAACAGATTCTTATTATGCGGACGAAAAACATGCTGAACGCTTCGTCGTGTTCAACAGTGTGAAGAATGGCTGGGTTCGAGAGGTGAGAGGTTACCATCTGTCCTATTCTCTCGTTCAAATGAAGCGTTGTTCCAAATGGATTACGGTTCAGGACTGTCAAATGTACGATATGATCAGTGTGGTTACTGGGGGTCGCCGTTATGTCATACATCAGATGGGCCAGCTAAATCTCGCTCAACGTATTTATACAGAGACGGCGCGGCATGCGTTCACCGTCGATAGCTGGGTACCGGGGCCGAATGTATTTCTGGATGGAGAAGCTGTTAAAAATTATAACACCAGTGAACCTCATCATCGCTGGTCAGTCGGAGGCCTGTTCGATAATATCAAAGCTCCCATCTCTATTCGGGATAGGGCGTGGTTAGGCAGCGGACATGGTTGGGCAGGTGCGAATTATGTGACTTGGAATACACACGGAGAGCTCACTTTACAGCGGCCACCAACTGCTCAAAATTACGCCATTGGCCATGTTGGTAGCAAGGTACCCGGACTGGTTCCTAACGATTATGATTCCCGGCCCCGTGAAGATGGATATTGGTGCAGTTGCGGTCAACATGTCGTCATTAATAGTCTCTACAAACAGCAGCTGACGGAACGTTTAGGTCGAAATGCGCTCAGTATTATAAAAAAATAATTTACAGTAGGGTGCGGAATTTTCCGCATCCTTTTTAGTTTGGATCATAAAAAAACACAACCCCTAACAATCTATGCCATGGAGAGACATCAGGATCAAGAGTAGCATAGGAAGTAGAGTTACTGACGAATGATATGACCTGAAAATAGGAAAGGCCAGGTGAACAAGAGTTGAGTGAAAGAAGACGAGCGAAACAAGAGGTGGCATTACCGGCAACCAAGCAGGAATCAGAACGTCTTCGATTATGGTATACAAACCCGGCGTCAAATTGGAATGAGGCTCTTCCCATAGGAAATGGGCGCCTCGGGGCAATGGTGTCCGGTATGATCGGCCAAGATAAAATCCAGCTTAACGAAGATTCAATTTGGTACGGCGGCCCTGGACGTGCAGCTAATCCTGCAGCTCAGCCATATTTAACAGAGATTCGGCAAATGCTGAAAGACGGCAGGCAGGCGGAGGCAGAACATTTGGCACGAATGGCTGTGACTGCTTCACCAAAATATGAGCAGCCGTACCAGCCACTTGGAGATTTGATTTTAAAGTTTCTGGATTCCAGTGAGGTTATAGAAGATTATGAGCGGGAGCTCGACTTGGAGCAAGCGGTCGTTACGGTATCGTACCGTTGTGGCGGGGTTCGCTATTACAGGCAATATTTTATAAGTGAACCGGACGGTGTATTGGTAGTCCGATTGACAGCTGACAGACTTGGCAAGATCACGTTGGCTGCGAATCTTATGCGTCGTCCGTTCGATACCGGCTGTAGCACTGGTCCTGCAAACACAGTTTTAATGAATGGGGAATGCGGAGCGGATGGCGTTCGCTTTTGCACAGCACTAAGGGCAGTTCAACAAGGAGGCCGCCAGAGGCTCATCGGGGATTTCATCTCTATTGAGGGGGCAGACTCCGTCACCCTTATGCTGGCAGCGCAGAGTACCTTCCGCGTAGATCAACCTGAAAAAGCCTGTCTAGAGCAATTGGATCAAGCTACGGCTCAGTCTTTTGCAACTCTAATAAAGCAGCATAAGGAGGAATACAAGTCCCGGTTTGCTCGATTTTCAATCGATTTAACTAGGGGTGGAGACCTGTACGCTGAGCTTCCTACCGATAAGCGATTACAGCGGTTACAGCAAGCAAAAGATGAAAGAAGCAATCCCAATGAGTCTGGTGATCCGGGACTAGTTGCACTATATGTACAGTATGGGCGCTACTTACTGCTTTCCAGTTCTCGACCAGGTACGTTGCCTGCTAATCTGCAAGGCATATGGAATAATAGCTTTACCCCGCCATGGGAATCAAAATATACAATTAATATTAACCTCCAGATGAATTACTGGCCTGCCGAAGTCCTAAATATGGCTGAATGCCATGAACCGCTGTTTGATCTGATCGAACGGATGCAGTTGAACGGTCAAGAAACGGCAAAAGAAATGTATGGCTGTCGCGGTTTTGTTGCTCATCATAACACTAACTTATGGGCGGAAACCCGACCAGAAGGCATCCTAATTACCTGCACGGTCTGGCCAATGGGTGCTGCTTGGTTATGCCTTCATTTGTGGGAACACTACCGGTTTGGACTGAACCTTTCTTTTCTCAAGGAAAGGGCCTATCCAGTGATGAAGGAAGCAGCGATTTTTCTGCTTGATTACATGGTAGAGGAAGGTGGCTTACGAATTACTGGGCCTTCTGTCTCCCCGGAAAACCGCTTCCTACTTTCGGACGGAAGCAACGGCAGCCTCTGTATGGGACCATCCATGGATTTGCAAATCGCATATACATTGCTATCCGCCTGTTCAGAAGCGGCATTAATTATCGGAGAAGAAGATACAATGTTTCTCTCTGAACTACATGAGACGCTTGAACACATTCCACAGCCGAGTGTGGGCAGTCATGGACAGATTAAGGAATGGCTGTTTGACTACGAAGAGCAAGACGCAGGTCACCGGCATATTTCTCAGTTGTTCGCATTACATCCGGGGGAACAGATTGACATGAGGCACACCCCTGAGCTTGCCGCAGCAGCCCGGCGAACGCTTGAACGCCGCCTTGACGGAGGTGGAGGTCATACCGGCTGGAGCAGGGCATGGATCGTCAATTTTTATGCCCGTCTCGGTATGGGTGCGGAAGCCTATGAGCATTTAATTAAACTGTTAACCTCCTCCACGTATTCGAATCTTTTAGACTGCCATCCACCCTTTCAAATAGACGGAAACTTTGGTGGAGCAGCTGGGGTAGCAGAAATGCTGCTGCAATCCCAACGAGGAGAACTTCGACTATTACCTGCCCTTCCTAAGGAGTGGTCTTCAGGCAGCATAAGGGGGATGAGAGCAAGAGGTGGTTTTACCGTTGATCTTTCTTGGAGCCAAGGAAAGCTTGATGAAGCGACGGTTCACTCTACGGTTACCGCTGAATATCGAATTTGGTCTGCCGTTCCGCTCGATCTGCCAGAACAATTTCTTATTAGCAATGGTCAGGGCTTCGAATATACTTTTTCTTCGGTTGCAGGGAAGTCCCGCAAGATTCGTGCACAATAGTCAATCGTAATAAAACACAGGCAAGCCGAAAAATCTCCATTTTGAAGACCTGGATATTGGATTAACATTAGCCATACAACAAAATCCAAACTGCAACCAAAGGAGCGATATTTATGCCACAACAAGTGCCAGCCGCATTGCCAGCGAGCAGGCCAGATCTTTCCCCATTCCAAAGACGAATGACCAATTTGCGCAAATATAAAGCGCTGTATCTCATTTCACTTCCGGGCATTATTTTTTTTATCGTATTTAAATACTTACCCTTGGCGGGATCCATCATGGCCTTTCAAAACTACAACATATTCAAAGGTTTTACAGGCAGTCCGTGGGTTGGCCTTGATCAGTTCCGGCGGATGTTCACCTATCCAGAGTTTTTGAGAATTCTTGAAAATACTATCCTGATCGGCCTATATGATATGGTCTTTGCGTTTCCGGTTCCCATAATATTCGCCCTCCTTCTTAATGAAGTGAGAAAAGCTTTCTATAAACGGATTTTGCAGACCGTCGTTTATTTGCCCCATTTTCTCTCATGGGTCATTATTGGGGGGATTATGATTGGCATTTTGTCCCCAACGACAGGTATCGTGAACCAGATCTTAAATACTTTTGGGCTCGACTCCGTTTATTTTCTGGGCGAGGACTCGTATATTCGTACCATCCTGGTTGGAACAGGCATATGGAAAGACAGTGGATGGGGAACTATTGTTTATTTAGCCGCACTCGCTGCTGTGAATCCTGAGCTGTACGAAGCGGCTCGGATTGACGGAGCAAATCGTTGGAAACAAACCTTATCTATAACGATCCCGACGATCTTGCCCACTATCATGATTATGTTCCTGCTTCATATCGGTAACTTCCTTGATTTTGGCTTTGAGCGAGTGTTTGTATTTATCAATTCGCTTAATGAGACCAATGGAGATATTCTCGATACTTATATATACCGAGTGGGTCTTATTGATCAGCAATACAGCTATACAACAGCTATAGGCCTCTTTAAATCGGTCGTCGGACTGTTGCTAGTCATGATCGGGAATACGCTTAGTAAAAAAGCATCAGGGGATGGACTTTACTAGAAAGGAGTCGAAGAGTAAATGAAAAATAAAGGTCGCCTATTTGACGTTTTCAACTATATATTTCTGATGCTGGTCGGGTGCTTGATGGTCTTCCCTCTGCTGCATGTGCTCGCCAAATCATTTAGCAGCACTCATGCCATTAATGCAGGCGAGGTTAAGCTATTCCCTGTAGATTGGACGCTTATGAATTATCAAGTTATTCTTGGGGATACCTCCATCTGGAGAGCTTTCATGGTAAGTATATTTATTACAGTTGTCGGAACGCTTATTAATCTGATTTTAACTGCATCACTGGCCTATCCTTTATCCAGATCCGAATATTCGATGCGCAAAGGAGTTCTGATTTTAATCCTAATTACGATGATATTTCACGCTCCGCTCATACCGAACTATATGGTCATCAAAAACTTGCACTTGATCGACTCTTTATGGGTATTAATCATCCCATCGGCCATCAGTGCATATAACCTGTTCATCATGCGTTCTTTTTTCTCAGCCCTGCCTACTGAGCTGATAGACAGCGCGCGAATGGATGGAGCGGGAGAGCTGCGCACGATGTGGAGCGTCATCCTTCCTTTGTCCAAACCAGTTATGGCAACTATGGGCTTGTTTTACGCGGTATCCCATTGGAATTCTTATTCATCGGCGTTGTATTTTATCAATACACGAGCGCTTTATCCACTTCAGCTGCGGCTTCGGGAAATCGTACTGAGTAACGACCTTGGGCAAGCGGGCAGCTTATTAGAAAACGTAAATGAAGTATCTCCGGCAGGTGTGCAAATGGCAGTTATTGTCGTCTCCGTCATACCGATTATTATCGTGTATCCGTTTCTGCAAAAGTATTTTATCAAAGGGATGTTAATCGGATCTATTAAGTCTTAAATCAATCAGCTTGCATCATCCTTTAAAAGAAACAGCCATCTGCTTATCAAAATATGGTAAGATATAATCCAAACTCAAAAATGGAAGCGTTGCCAATAATCGCAACTTCAAATCAATTTCATACCACAAGACAACTGATTCTGATTCCATTCCGGAAGGGATTTGATACAAGTGCGAGTATTGATTGTAGAAGATGAGCCTGTCATTCAAAAAGGATTGGTGAAGATGGTCCAGCGTTATCCGGTCTCATTCACCGCGATTTATACAGCCGACGACGGCGAAGCAGCCTTAGAAACTATCCAAAAGCTAGAACCGCATTTAGTGCTGACAGATTTGCGCATGAAGCGGATGGATGGCCTTGATTTATGTGAACGAATTCACCGTGATTACAGTCATGTCCAGGTGGCAGTCATTTCCGGGTACAATGACTTTCAATATGCACAACGAGCAATGGCCTATGGCGTTAAACGGTATTTACTGAAGCCGGTTCTCCAGCAGGATGTGCATGATATGCTGAGAGAACTGATATCCGGCATGACAGGCAGCATTATTCCTGTTCATAAATACGTGGATTGGGCCGAACAGCTGGAACAACACATCTGGCTGCTGCAACGTGATGAGACAAACCGTCTGCTTGATGAAAGAGAAACATCGGGTTTATTTGAAGGATTGAACGTCTTTAGCATGGATGCAGTGCTGAATGATTGTCTGCAAATGATCGTAGATCGCTTGGAACGCCGAGGCTGGAAGCCTCCGTCCCGGTGCTGTGGAGATGTGAAAGCCGCCAATACGAAAAAAGAAACGATGTTAGCATTTGTCGCGATAATAAACGGTATACTTGCGGAGCTGCAGCTTACTCGCAAAGGCAACTATAAGGACCCGGTTGAAGAAGCAAAAGCTTTCATTGATAAACATCTGGCTGAGGATGTATCGTTAGAAGAAGTAGCCAAACGGGTGGGACTTGCCCGCACCTACTTCAGCGCATTATTCAAAAAAATGACGGGGGAAACCTTCGTACACTATCGGATCCGGAGACGAATGGAGGAAGCGCACAGACTTCTTGCCGTACCCACCATGACAATCAGTGACATCTCGATTCATGTAGGTTACGAGGATTATCCTCATCTTACGAAGACATTTAAAAATCTCGTGGGTGTATCACCTTCGGAATACCGTGCTTCGTTTGGCATTGAATAATGAGAGCAACCCTCAGCCGGAAGCTGCTATTTTATTTTACCATTGTCATCTTACTTTCCCTGTCAGCGCTGGGGATTTCCTTTTACAGCATTTCTGCCAAGCAATTGCAGTCAAGCACTGAAAACCAAATGATTCAGATCGTAAATAATGCAGTTCATCATACCAATCTCTATATTTCATCCTATCAACGGTCGACCGTGGCGCTACTAACGGATTTGAGAGTTAAAAGATATATTGATCTATCAGCAGACCGTGAGGAATATGAAAATTACCGCTACACGACCGATATACGCGATGCTATTGTTGAACCTGTATGGATTCGCAATCCCGAGATTGAAGCCTTATATATTATCGGGTATTCCGGGAATGCGCTTTATTATTATAATGGCGGTTCAGCGCCATCTTTTACACAGGAAGACACCGCTAGACAGATCCGGTATTTCAAAGAACATACAGATGTCAGTGGACAGTTGAATGTAATCAATTACAGTATCCGTGGGGATCAAACGCCGATGTTGACCTTAATCCGCAGCATTCGCGGTCTTCAGTCACCAGAGATGAAAGGATTTGTAGGCATCGAAGTCAAAGCAGAGGAGCTCTCTACGTTATGGAAAGGAATCGATCTTGGTCCCGAAAGCTATTTTTTTATTGTAGATGGCGAAGGCAGGATTCAATATCATAACGATCAAAACAAAGTAGGGACGTTGATTCCCGATAGTCTTGGCAAGCAAATTGAGCAAGCAGGAGAGGCGATGTTCCGCAGCTCGGCAGAGGGCGTGGAAAAATCTTATATCAGCCGTAATGCGGAATATTCCGGTTGGCATCTGGTTGTATCCATCCCAGACACTCAGCTGCAAAAGCCGCTAATTACCATCCGGAATTATATTATTGTTGTCGCGATTTTGACATTTATGATAGCGCTGTTTCTGGCAAGCCGATTTGGTAAGTCCGTTACTACACCCATCCGTATACTGATGAAAGGAATGAGCCAGACCGAAAAAGGAAATTGGGAATTAATCTCCCTTCCGAAAAGCCAGGATGAGGTCACTGGGCTTATCGTTCGTTACAATCTGATGGTAACCCGCCTGTCAGAGCTTGTGGACACCGTGTATCAGTCAGAACTGAAGAACAAGGAAATGGAAGCTGAGCGGCAGAAGGCCGAATTCCAATCCTTACAGCTGCAAATCAACCCTCATTTTTTATACAATACGCTCGAAACGGTGGTCTGCTATGCAGTAATTCAGGATTCAGATGAAATATCAGAAATTGTCGGAGCCCTGTCCTACATGCTGCATTATTCGGTGCGCACCAATCTTGAAGAGATAACCGTAGCAAATGAGCTGAAGCATGTCATCCATTATATGGTCATTATCAATCACCGGATCGGAAGGCCGTTTGAAATCGATGTGCGGATAAAGCCTGAAATGCTTCTGCGCAAAATGGTCCGCTTGACCTTACAGCCACTTGTGGAAAATGTGTTCCAGCACGCCTTTCGTTATGGTGTTGAAGATTATCACACAATTACGATTGATGCTGGAGAGGATGGCGATATCTTCTGGGTCAGCATTACGGATAATGGCAGCGGGATGACCCCGGAGCGGCTTGAAGAACTTCGCCTCAAACTGAGTGAAAATCGACTCGCCGATGTGGAGGAAGGGAAAGGAAGCCCAGGCGGCATCGGTGTGCAAAATGTTCATCGCCGGATTCAGCTTGTCTTCGGAGAAGAATTCGGCGTTGACGTAGAAAGCAGTCCAGAATGCGGAACACGCATGATCATGAGAATGCCGATTTCCGGAAGGAAGGAACATCAAGTACTTAATGCATAGGTGCTAATCGCCGAAGAGAAAGAGGATCAAAAGGCTGTCCTGAGGTCCGAGCCGCGGACTTTTGGGGATGGCCTTTTTTTAAAACGATAACCGATCACAAAAAAACACATCCCACATTAATCCACCCCATGGGAGTGCTGTTGATACAGCTTTATGATGGGTACAGGTAAACCAAATACCTTTTTATACTAATAAGGGGGATTATCCAGATGAAAAAATGGGTTAGTCTGATCCTATCCACGGCGCTTGTCTCAAGTCTCGTCGCAGGATGCGGAAGCAATGAAACATCGGACGGTAACGTCGATGCAGCAGGCGAATCAAAACCGCTTAAATTTAGTATTTCGTTAAACACAAGCGGAAACGCTTACACGGAAAGTTCTAAAGACATTAACACCGATAAGTGGGTCAAGGAGTTAGAGAAACGGGCGAATGTCGATTTAGACATTAAGTTAATTCCTTTGAAGGACTTTGATTCCAAAATGGCTGTTATGTTTGCCGGCGGTGATATCCCGGATGTGGTTCAAAATGTCGGAGGGGCTACGGATAAATCGATGGCTGGGTCGGTTCAGGCTGGTGTTTTTATGCCGCTGGATGATCTGCTGAAGGAGAATGCGCCCAACCTGATGAAGGTTGTCCCGCAGGAAGCATGGGATGAAGTCAGCTACGATGGAAAAATATATGGCATTCCGACTTGGCTCAGCAATCCGTCTCGACGTGCTACCTTTATCCGAACTGATTTATTGGAGAAAACTGGCCTTCCGGTACCTGTAACGATTGAGGATTTCTTGAATGTGCTGCGGGCTTTTAAGAAACTCGGTGTGAGCGCTCCTTATCAGATGCGTGAGAACTTCAAGTATGCAGATATCGCATTTGGTGCATATGACGCGCTTGGCTATCAGTTTACAGAGGACAATGGAGAGATCGTACCCAAATTTTATAATTCCGCGAATATGGAAAAAGCACTGAACGTATACAAAACGATGTATGACGAAGGCCTCATTCAGAAGGATTTTGCGACAATCCAAACGGCACAGTATGGTGAAAATATTGCTGCAGGCAATGCAGGGATCTGGACAGCTAATGCGCAGAATCTCCTGGATTTCCGGACCCAGATCGCCGCGTCCAATCCGGAAGCGAAAGTGGATATTATCTCGTCGCCAACCGGTGACCATGGACAAAAAGGATACGGCTTGTATAGTTCGGTCAATACCTCACTGTATATCAACAATAAAGTCAGTAAAGAAAAGGCTGCCCGGATTATCCAAATGTTTGAATGGATGCAGACCCCGGAAGCCAGTAATTTCTATAGCTTTGGGATTGAAGGCGAGAATTACACGGTAAAAGACGGAAAAGTTGATTATAAGCTGCCAGAGAACAAGGCTGCCCAAGATGAAGAGAAATTCCGCACACAGCTGCGCTGGGTAGGGGACGGAACAATCAACCGCGAACGAACTGAGCTGCTTACGGGTGGTAAAGATGTTTTGAAAGCATTGGATGAAACTCTGAGTAAAGAAGGCTTAGGGGGCATCGGATTTGTACCTGATCTGGAGTCTTTCAGCAAGTTCCCTGATCTTGCCTCCAAACGTCCCGATCAGGCACCAAAACTGATCATAGACCATATGGTCAAAATGATTTATGGCAAAGAACCGATTAGCGATTTCCCAAAAGTCATCGAGGAATATAAGCAAAAGGGCGGCGAAGAAATCTTAAAAGAAGCAACAGAACGCTACAAAAATAATGAGGGAATCCTTAATCAGCAAAGCCGGAAATAGAAAGATTCTCAGGAAGCCTCTTCATTCGAAGGGCTTCCTGCCAGTTAGGAGGGAGTATGATGAGTCAAACTGCTTTGTGTGATGAAATCATGCGTATGCCTGTAATCGATACACATACCCATCTCGTCGGCGATAAGCTAAACGCGGCTGACTTCTGGGAAATAGCCGATTATTTCTGGTTGAACCAAGAGCTTCAGTCAGCAGGATATCCGGCGGATGCGGACCAACTTTCGAAAGAGAAACGGACTGACTCTTTTGTTAGAGCTTACCACGCTTCCCGTAATACGATGATGAATCGTGCTTTTACAGCAATCATGAAAGATTTGTACGGTATCTCCATCACTGATTCAGAGTCGGTGTTCAAAGCGGATATAACGGTTAAACAGCAAAGTAACGATCCCGGCTGGGCGCAAAACGTAGCTGACCGTCTGCATGTGCAGCGGTTTATTGTAAACCGTCCGGAGCATGCCAACTTTGCACACATGAGAGAAAATGCTCTACTGATTCCTCGAATTGACTCCTGGCTGCCTGAGCTGGCAAAGAATATTGCAGATGCCTCTGATCCCAGCCGGGAAGCGGCTTATACTCAAGCGAAAAAGTTTATTAGCGAGCAGTTGCACTCATATCAGACGATGGGCTGTCCGGGAATCATGACTACGTTGCCAGCCTTTGAAGCCAATGCTCATGATGTTTACAATCTTAGCAGCGTAACTGAACCGGATGAAATCATGATGCTGCTCCTTCATCATATCTGTTCGGAACTGCAAGTAAGAGGAATGTTCTTGCAGCTGTTTCTCGGCGTCGAACGCAGATGGTGTAATACATCGGCTGCGCCAGTTAACGATCCGCTACGGATTGTTAAACTGTATGGTTTGTTTGAACGGTATTCCATTCCGTTTGAGCTGGTGGTGGCTTCAGAATTAAATAACCTGGATATTGTGCAGGCTGCATGGAATTTCCCTAACGTTCATGTAGGTGGGATGTGGTGGTATAACTTCAGACCCAGTACCTATTTGCAGAGCATGCAGTATCGGTTGGAGGCACTCGCCCCGCTCAAGTGTTCGCTCATTGTCTCGGATGCGCGCTGTATCGAATGGACATATGGCAAGCTGCTGATCGTTAAAAAAATACTTGCGCGATTTTTGGAAAGTCAAATAGCGGAAGGCTGGATCAGCCGGGAGGAGGCGCTGAATATTGCTGCGGAATGGCTACATGGGAGTGCTGCTAAACGTTATGGACTAACAGATGTAAAGCAATAAGCCGTGGAGGGAGAAAATGACTTTTTCATTGATGGACCGAATGTTGCCTGCTCCTTTGAACGGAGGGTTCCGCATGGAGGATTGGTGGGTGTGGTGTGGATCAGCTGTGCGTGGCGAGGATGGGCGTTTTCATTTATTTGCATCCCGTTGGCCGAAGTGGCTGCCGATGCATCCGGGATGGTTACTCCGCTCAGAAATTGTCCGCGCGTCTGCCGATAACGCGGAAGGACCCTATACGTACGAAGAAACCGTACTACCCGCAAGGGGAGCGGAATACTGGGACGGACGAAGCACCCATAATCCGCATATCCTTCGTTATGGTGATAAGTATCTGTTGTATTATATGGGTTCCACTCATCCATTCGCTGAGCCGCAGCCTAATGAAACAGTGGAACTTGACGACTATCGGGTGATTGCCGCTCGTGCCAACAAACGTGTTGGCTTAGCTATAGCCGACAGTGTATTCGGACCATGGATAAGGATGGACGCACCTATTCTGCCTACACGTCCGGGCAGGTTCGACAGCTTTCTCACATCCAATCCGGCTCCTTGTATCCGCGAAGATGGCTCCTTGCTATTGGTATATAAAGCTCGCAAATATGAGGGCAATTCCTATGGACAGATGACGCTTGGCATTGCCGGTTCATCTAAGGACGAAGGGCCATATAAAGTAATTAACAACGCACCGCTGTTTCCACCAGAGCGGTCTCATATTGAAGATCCATTTATCTGGCGGACCACGGACAGGTACCAAATGATCGCCAAGGATATGGATGGCCGGATATGTGGAGAAAAGCACGGTGGGATATTTGCATCATCTACGGATGGAACCGACTGGCAGCTGGCTGATTCAACGCAATCGTATTCCCGGCGGGTACTCTGGGAGGACGGCACAGAGCAGTGGATGGGAAGCTTTGAACGTCCGTTCCTATTATTTCAAGAAGGGGTCCCTACCCATTTATTCGCTGCAGTAGCAGATGGACCGGGAGGGTTTCGAAATGCGAAGCACACTTGGAATATGGTAATTCCACTACGGACAACGCTTTAAGAAATTAAATTTCATAAATATCATCAGTGTTTACAGGAGGAACTAAAATGAGTGAAGTAATACCAACTCAACAAACTCGCGAACTGGTAATTTCGGAGTCTACTCTGGAATGGGCGGATGGCGCTTGGCAACAAATTGTAAATAAAGTGGAAAAGACTAGTAAGCGAATTGGTGTTAGTTTTCCGCATGCTTCCGTGAGCGGAGTATACGACAACATGCGTCCATCGTGGTGGACAGCAGGGTTCTGGCCGGGTATTTTATGGGAGATTGCCGCAGAAGGTAATCAACCGGCGCTGCAAGAAATCGCCGAGCAAATTGAAGAGAAATTGGATGAACCTCTTTATGCCCTTACCGTACATCATGATGCTGGTTTTATATGGACACTCTCAGCTTTGGCCAATTACCGAGTGACTGGTAATGAACGCTCCAAGCAGCGCGGGTTGATGGCTGCTGCTCAACTGGCCAGCCGCTTTAACCTGAAAGGGTCATTTATCAGAGCCTGGCATGACACGGAGAAGATAAACCGGGCGGGATGGTCCATCATTGATACTGTAATGAATCTGCCCTTACTATACTGGGCATCGGAAGTTACAGAGGATCCGCGTTTCCGGCATATCGCCGCTGCGCATGCGGAAACGGTAGTTGAGCATTTTTTACGTCCGGATGGATCAAGTTATCATATTCTGGAGTTCAACCCGGAATCAGGCGAAAAAATCGGCGCTATGGCCGGCCAAGGTTATGCGGAAGAATCCGCTTGGGCACGGGGCAGCGCATGGATGATTTACGGTCTTACTTTGTCTTTTCACTATACCGGAGATAATAAGTTTCTAACGGGAGCTAAAAGAGCTGCGCACTTCTTCTTAGCTAATCTTCCGGAGGATCATGTACCTCACTGGGATTTCAGGGCACCTGATGCAGGCGAAAAGCCGCGTGATACCTCTGCTGGTGCATGTGCGGCATGTGGCTTGATTGAGCTGGCAAAGATCGTACCACAGGCGGAAGCCTCTTTTTACCTGCGAGCCGCAGAACAAATCGTTCGCTCACTTTATGAGAATTATGGGACTTGGGACATTCCGGAAGAGGAGGGTTTGATTCTTTCTGGAACATCCAATCTTCCAGGGGGTGTGCACATTGATACGCCACTGATCTATGGCGATTATTTCTTCGTCGAGGCTGTATCTAAACTCCGCGGAGCCGTTCTTCAGTTATGGTAAGGAACGGAAAAACAACAGAAAACCTTCTCGATGATCCGTATAGTATACAGTCGGTCGAAACTCCGATAGATAACGAGCAGGCTCGGCGTATGGAATGGTGGCAGGAAGCCAGGCTCGGCTTGTTTATTCACTGGGGCCCTTATGCCCTGCCTGCGGGTGAATGGAAGGGAAAAGAAATACAAGCTTCTTACAGTGAGCATATTATGCTACGCGCGAAGATCCCAGTGGCTGAATATGAGGAAATGGCCGCAGCGTTCAATCCATCAGCTTTTGATGCAATGAAGTGGGTACGGACTGCCAAGCGTGCTGGCCTAAAATATATCATCTTTACAGCTAAACATCACGACGGCTTCGCGATGTATGACTCAAGTGTATCCGAATATTCGATCGTCAAGCACACCTCATTGGGCCGTGATCCCCTTCGGGAACTAATGGAGGCATGTCGTGCGGAAAAAATGGTACTCGGAATTTACTACTCTCATGCGATGGATTGGCATGATCCAGACTCTCAAGGGAATACCTGGGATTATCCACTGAATATCGGCGCTTACGATGACGTTCAAACGTGGATAAATGATACCGATAAACGCACCCGCTTTGAACGATATTTGCACAGCAAATCAATCCCTCAAGTCCGTGAGCTGCTGACGGACTACGGCAAAGTTGGTTTAATGTGGTTTGATTGCGGAGGCAAACTGACCCGTGAGCAAGGAGAAGCGTTTTTGGCGGCGGTTCATGCAATTCAGCCAGAATGTTTGGTCAATAGCAGAGTATGGAAAGCACCACTTGGAGATTATTCAAATACATCTGATAATCAACTTACGACTCGTAACCTTGGTAAGTACTGGGAGAATATTATTACGTTAAACGACTCATGGGGGTATAAGAGATCCGATCACCATTGGAAATCCCCTGTAACTATCATCCGCCAGATCATCGATGTTGTAAGTAAAAATGGAAATCTGGTAATCAATATCGGCCCAACAGCAACAGGGGAATGGGATCCGGTATCCGAATCCATTTTGCTTGATGTAGGAGATTGGTTAAATACCAATGGGGATAGCATTTACGGTGCTGGAGAATCGCCCACAGCCAAACCGTCATGGGGCAGATGCACTCTGAAAGGAAACACATTATATCTGCATGTTTTCGATCTTAAGAAGAGAAATAAGCTAATCGTCCCCGGTCTGAAGACCGCTGTTCAAAAGGTATTTGCTTTAGATGGAGGGGAGGAGCTGATTTTCACAAAGCTATCTGAGCAGGATCTGGAAGTCGAACTCCCCAGCTTACCGAACTTTGCCGAAAATTCTAACAACATGCCGCTGGTCATCGCAATTGTCTGTGCAGAACCTGTAGAAGGTAATCCAATCCGATTATTGGAATTTGGAGAAGATACCTTACAAGAATTAGGGGTATTTGAAAGTGAGATCGTTGGTCCAACCCTCCGTTACGATACAGGAAAAAAAGACCATGATAATCTGTTGGACTGGAAGGATAGAGAGGATACCGCAATTTGGCATGTCCGGACATTAGGTCCGGTAAGATTTCAGGTTAGTATCGAATATCGCAGCGAAGAAGGAGAGAATGGTGGTGGCGGAGTCTACCTCATCAAGGCAGCGGATCAAATTTTACAAGCTAAAGTTCATTCTACTGATGGGGTTAGTAATTTTCAAAGCTTTCAAGTAGGTGAGCTGTATTTCCCCACGGCAGGAGAATATACGATTCAATTGCAGGCAGAGCGTATTACAGGGGGTTATTTGATGCAGCCTAGATGTTTAAAACTACTGCAACTATGAGATTTTTATATTGAAATAATGCAAAAGAACTCAAATCACTTGGGTTCTTTTTTTTTGTTGATTTAAGGAATGTTGTTGACATATTGCCCTCGGGTAAATATATTGTATATAAGAATAAAAGTTTACCTAGGGAAACAAATTGGATCAAAGGAATCATTGTTTCTATCGGGAAATAAATTAACAGGATGAACAGAACAGTGCTACATATGAACTTAACAGAGATAAGGAGTTTTTTTATGATTGAAATCAGAAACCTAAACGTAGATTATTTCGGTAATTCTGCACTAGAAAATGTAAATATTGATATCCCCTTTGGGTATACAATCGGAATTATCGGACCAAATGGTGCGGGGAAATCTACATTCATCAAGTCATTGTTAGAGGTGATAAAGAAGAGAACAGGATCAGTTATGGTGGAGGGAAAAGATGTTTCTGAGTACAAACGGAAGATCGCATATGTGCCGCAAAAGAATGACATTGATCTTTCTTTTCCAATCACGGTAAGGGATACAGTGCTGACTGGAACTTACCCTAATTTGCGAATCTTCCAGACTCCCGGAAAAACAGAGCGGCAAAGAGTCGAGGAATGTATGGCGATGGTGGATATAAGTGATCTTGCGAATAAACAAATCAGCAATCTGTCCGGGGGACAACTCCAAAGAGTTTTTATCGCCAGGGCACTTGCACAACAAGCAAATGTATTTTTTTTAGATGAACCTTTTGTAGGCATAGATTTAGTCAGTGAGAAAATCATTGTAAAGCTGCTAAAACAACTTCGCGAAGAAGGAAAAACCATACTCATCGTTCATCACGATTTGCATGAGGTCGAAGAATATTTTGACAAAGTCATCATTCTCAATAAGAAATTAATTGCTTTTGGTGACGTTAAAGACACCTTTACGCCAGAGAATATCCTCAGCGCCTATGGTGCCTCCTTAGGTAATCTGGTGATCAAAGGGATGGGGGCGACAGATCATGATTGATTATTTCTCAGGAGTATTAAACATTCCGATATATGCACTTAACGCGGGATTATCTGCTATCATTCTTGGAATTGTATCAGGGGTTTTAGGAAGCTTTATTGTACTTAGAAAGATGTCATTAATGGGAGATGCGTTATCACATGCGGTGTTACCCGGGGTGGCGTTATCTTATATCTTAGGCATCAACATTCTTCTTGGAGCTTCACTATTTGGACTATTAGCAGCGGTTCTCATTCAATTTATTACAAGTCGCAGCAATATTAAAAGTGACACCTCTATCGGCATTATTCTCAGCTCATTTTTTGCGCTAGGTATCGTCCTAATTACTTTTGCCAAAAGCGGGCTTGATCTAACTCACATTCTGTTTGGTAATATTCTGGCCGTCCCACAGTCGGAGTTAATGCAATCCTTTATTATTATGATTGTTGTTATTGCCATCATTTCATTGCTATATAAAGAGCTTTTAATGAGTTCGTTTGATCCGGTTGTTTCCAAAGCCTATGGGTTAAAAACAGGGTTCTATCATTATTTATTGATGATGCTCCTATCTGTGGTTACCGTATCTTCGTTATCTCAAGTAGGAATTGTGCTTGTGATTGCAATGCTGGTTATTCCGGCTGCTACATCCTATCTCTGGACGAATAAGCTGTTCCACATGATTATCCTGGCTTCTACAATTGGCGCTGTATCAGGGATTATAGGTGTAATTGTAAGCTTTAAATTCAATTTACCTACAAGTGCCACGATTGTTCTGGTCGGCGTAAGCATGTTCGGAATTTCATTTATAATCTCACCCAAAAATAATTTTTTCAGGAAAGGGTTGAAACAAGGATGAAGACCATAAAAATACTCTCTTTGACAATGTTTATCGTACTTCTTACCGCATGCTCAAAGATTAGTGAAGGAGATGCAGACCATGATAAGCTGCAGATTGTTGCAACGTACTCCATTATCGCTGATATGACCGAAAACATTGTAGGGGAGAAAGCTGAAGTTTACAGTATGGTACCCATCGGAACAGATCCGCATATGTACGATCCATTACCCAAGGATACAAGTAAGGTTTCTAGCGCAGATTTAGTGTTTTATAACGGTTTGAACCTAGAAACAGGTAAGGGGTGGTTTCAAGATCTTCTAGATGTGACTAATAAAAAGGATGTTGCTTTTGCAGTCTCAGATGAAGTATCTCCAATGTACCTAACAGAAAAAGGAAAAGAAACACAGGTAGATCCTCATGCCTGGCTGGATATTCAGAATTCAATAAAATATGTAGATATCATCACAAAACGTGTAATCGAAAAAGATCCCGACAACAAAGAATTTTATCTTAATAATCAATCGGAATATGTTAAGAAACTGAATGAATTGGATCAATATGCAAAAGAAGCGGTCGAAAAAATTCCACAAGAGAAACGTATCCTTGTTACCAGCGAAGGAGCATTCAAATATTTTTCCAAAGCTTACGGATTTGAATCAGCTTTTATCTGGGAGATCAATACGGATAGTCAAGGAACGCCTGAACAAATGAAAAACATAATTAAGATCATTGATGAAAATCAAGTGCCTGCATTATTTCTGGAAACTAGCGTAAATCCAAAAACAATGGAAACTATCGCAAATGAAACGGGAGTACCGATACACTCTAAGATTTTCACCGATTCTTTAGCTAAGAAAGGCGAAGAGGGCGACACATACATTAAGATGATCAAATGGAATATTGATAAAGTTATAGAAGGTTTATCTCAATCCTAAATGCCGGCTCCAAGCCTATATTAACCGACCTAAGATTCAGTTTTTTAGCTGATGATTATGTCGGTTTTTTATTGAATAAAATCTACATTCGAGCCTCGAAATATTACGTTTACGCCATGGGATAACCTGCTACAGGAAATATCTTCTTGTCTACTTTTCAAAAAAATCTTGGTAAGGTAGAGGCTAACACTTAATAAGAGGTGAAGAGTTGTCATGATTAAGAAACACTGTTTGTTCTGTGATGAGATTGTTTCCATTGAACCAGAAGGCGATAACGATAGATATATAGGCTGTTCTTGTTCACCAGGCGGGTTTTATAGTCTACGTAGAGACAGCTACGAACCCATTAATTCGCTCCCGCATCAAAAGAAACGCGACATGCTTCATGTAGTATCTGCTTACATACGTGAGCTGACTGATTGTGATGAAAAGATCACTATATCTGCTGATGATTTAGAGTCCATTGTAAATTCACCCAAAATACCTGTGAGCATTGAAGATAAAGGAAACCGTCTACTGCAATATTTATATAGACATTCTGAAGGCCCGGGGGAAGCGGTTGTCATTCAACCCCTCTCTAGCAGCTATAACTTGACGTATTCTCCCAATCTGCAAGAGCTGGTATACATCATAGACAAGTTGATAAGTGATCAGCTTCTGATCAGGGAAGGCATGACCTTTAAGCTTACTGAAACCGGCTGGAATGAAGCTGCGGAAAGCGCTGGAGGTAAAAAACTAAAACCTTGTCTCGTGCTCGTGTCGGATGAAGAAAATTTGTCTACAACATGGCTGGAGAAGTTATTGCCCAAAATAGAACAGTGTGGTTTCCTGCCGCGCTTATTAACACATACGAAAACTCAAAACGGCGAAAAATACGAGTTGGATCAAATCGCAGAAAGCAAACTGATTATCGCAGATTTAACGGGGCAATCCCCAGAGGTGTATTTTTCAGCGGGATATGCACTTGGTTTAAACATACCCGTACTATGGACCGTAAACAGTATTGAGGCGGATAAACTTTTTGTACAGCTTAAGGATATTCGTCCTATTGTGTGGGATTCAGCAGAAGAGCTAGCAATTATACTGCAGCAGAAGTTGAGTTAACCCGCAAATTTCTTGCCATGACTCGTCAAACGAAGCTGAAATTTAAACAGGTGTCTTCTTAAATGAGGACGCCTGTTTCGTATGTTACTGTAAGAACACTATCAAATTTTCTTAGGAAGTGATATTGTAACCGATATAAAAAAATGAGCAAATGTATGTAAATGTATGCTTCAGTTAATATTAGCTCATATTCATACTCTGGATAAGAAAGAGGGATACAATTGTTTTCAAAACGGCAAAAAGAAATACTTTTATACTTAATTAATTCTAATCAACCTGTCACAGCTGCATGGATTTCTAAGGAACTGAATGTTAGCGATCGAACGATCCGTAATGATTTGAAAGAGTTACAAAATATATCCGCCATAGTAGGACTAAAAATAGAGTTAATTCGTGGGAAGGGCTTCGTTGTAAGAGTCTTCGATAAAGATATATTTTCCCAAAAATTAAATGAGTTAACTAATGATAAAATCAATCCTTCTACAGTAGACTTTTCTGAACAAGATAATAGGGTTCTTTATTTGTTGAGTCGGTTTTTATTAGAAAATAAGTATATCAAGTTAGCCACTATTGAAGATGAGATGTTTGTATCTAAATCGACAATCCAAAACGATCTAAAAGAAGTGCGTAAGATACTGGAAAAATACAACCTGAATTTAGTTAATCGGCCTCATTATGGCCTGTTTATAGAGGGCGATGAATTTAAGAAACGAATATGTTTGTCTAATTTTTTATACAAAAGAGAAGATAACTCCGATCCAACTTTCGATAACTTTACTTTGTTTGACAAAGAGGTATACACGAAAATCAAAGAAATAATCATCGGCAAAGTAAATAAATACAAAATTGAGATTTCAGATATTTCCTTGGAAAACCTCGCTATTCACTTAATAATAGCTTGTAAACGTATCGAAGAGGGATTTTTAATCGAACAACCGTCGGTAAATCTTATGGAAGAGTATCCTTTTGAAAAAATTGTTGCCCATGAAATTGTTAAAGACATAGAAGATTTCACGGATCTGCTCTTTTCCGATTCAGAGATTAATTATATTATCATCCATTTGGTTGGAACAAAATTGCTGCCGAAAGAAAATCTAACGGAGTACAGTAAGTTCGATGAAGTGGACTCCATTGTCAGCTGTATTTTGAAAAGTTTACAAACTGAGTTGAATTGGGATTTTGGCCATGACCATGAATTTATTCAAGCCCTGACCCTTCACATTAGGCCTGCGATGAATAGATTAAGATACAACATGAATTTTAGAAATCCTCTGTTAAATGATATTAAGACGAGTTTTCCAGCCGCATTCGAAGGAGCACTTATTGCGAGTAAATGTATTAATTACTATTTGGATTTAGAAGTTGGAGAACATGAAGTTGCTTACATTGCTTTGCACATTGGGGTTGCTTTAGAAAGAATGAAAAATAAAAACAAAAAAATAAAACGAGTTATTCTTGTATGTGCGTCTGGTGTTGGAAGTGCCAAATTACTTTATTACCGATTGATCAATTCATTTGAGAATCTATTGCAGATTGTAGACACAATTAGTTTTTACAAATTAGCAGAAACGGACCTATCCTCGATTGATTTTATTATCAGTACAGTTCCGATCAATGAAGATATAGGTATTCCCGTCTATGTTGTAAATACCTTTCTAGAAGCTAAAGACCTCAAAAGAATCAAGGACGTCTTACTGTCTTCAGAACAGGTGGCAGAAACTCATTCTTACCTTGACGCATCTAGAGTATTCGTGAAAAAAGAATTTACCACAAAGGAAAGTGTGATTCATTTTTTAAGCAATGAGCTAACAAAACAAGGACTTGTACCAGAGCATTATGAATCCTTAGTAGTTGAAAGAGAGTCCTATGCACCCACTAGTTTTGGAAATCTTGTCGCTGTTCCACATCCTTCACTTCCTGTTACCTCGGAAACCTTTTGGACAATCTGTACGTTAAAACGTCCTATTCGTTGGAATGATAAGCAAATGGTGCAATTAATTTGTTTATTAAACATTAAAGAAGGAAACAATGTCGACCTAGATAAAATGTATAAAAAGCTAGGATCATTGATAGAGGATAAAGAGATTGTTGTGCAGATCCTTGCTAAGGACTCTGTGGAAGAAATTATACAATTACTAAACTAGAGTGAGTGAGAAATTAGGTACTGCCTTACTATTTGCAATGTAACCGTTTCCTGTTGATTTGGAAAAAGGTTAGCTTAAAAAGAAAGCGATTTAAGTTTACACTAAAGGTGTTCAATAAATGATAATTTTAGGGGGAAGTCAATATGAATACAATTATGTTAGTGTGTTCAGCAGGAATGAGTACAAGCCTTTTAGTAACAAAAATGCAGAAGGTTGTTGAAGAAAAAGGGTTGGATGTCGATGTTTTTGCTAAATCAGCATCTGAAATTGATATTACTTTGCAAGAGAAAAAGGTTGATGTCTTATTGTTAGGACCTCAGGTGAAATATATGAAAAAGCAATTAGAAACAAGATTAGCAGATAAAAACATTCCTATAGAAGCTATTGATATGTTGAATTACGGAATGATGAACGGTGAAAAAGTACTTGAACAAGCCTTGCAATTAATTGAAAGTAAATAGAGATAAGAGAGGAGTAGAGAGAAATGGTAGATGAAGTGAAAGAGGAATACTATACTGTGGCTTTTAACATTATCAGTAATGTAGGCGCAGCTAAAAGCTTAGTAATGGAGGCGCTTTACGCAGCCAAAGAGGGAGAATTTAAAGAGGCACAAGAAAAATTAGAAGAATCAAAGCAATTTTTTAGAGAAGGTCATAAAATGCATAAATCATTAATCAAAAGAGAAGCAAATGGCGAACAGCTTCAATTCTCACTGATCCTTATGCATGCTGAAGACCAACTAATGAGTGTAGAGACCATTTCTTTACTTGTTACGGAAATCATTGAACTTTATAAGCTTTCAAAATAGGATCAAAAAGAAGTGGCATCGCAATAAGAAAATACTTCTTCGGGAGCGTGCAAGAAACTATGGATAAAATAACGAAATTTTTAGAAGATAAGGTAATGCCAGTTGCAGGTAAAATCTCTGGTCAGCGGCATTTACAAGCGCTTCGCGATGCAATGGTTTTAACTATCCCGTTTATTATTATCGGTTCCATTTTTTTAATCTTAGCAAACCTGCCAATTCCAGCCTATTTAGATTTCTTGGTCGCCCATCCAAATATCAAAACAGCCTTACTATATCCGTACAATGGTACATTTAACCTTGTCGCATTAGTTGCAACATTTGCCGTGGGATACAGACTAGCAGAGAGCTATAAAGTGGATCCGCTTTCTTCAGGGGCTGTGGCATTATGTTCATATTTTGTAGTCACTCCATCAACTTCTTTCACAGTAGATGATGTTGTCACAAAAGCAATGAACGTGAATTATTTTTCGAGTCAAGGTTTATTTGTAGGATTGTTAACCGCAATCTTCGCAACAGAAATATATCGCAGAATCGTACAAAAAAATATAGTTATTAAAATGCCGGATGGTGTGCCGCCAACAGTTGCTAAATCCTTTACAGCGATTATTCCTGGTTTCTTTGTTATCGTGAGTGTCTGGGGAGTTCGCCTACTTGTTGAGAACTTTACTGGTTTTGATAACGTGCATACCATTGTTGCCAAGCTTCTTCAACAACCATTAACCACTGTTGGAACAAGCTTAGCGGGAACAATTGTTGTGTTCTTGTTAATCAACTTATTATGGGCAATCGGATTACATGGTTCCACCATTGTAGGTTCTGTCATGTTGCCTATCTGGTTGCAATTGACCTCAGAAAATGCTGCAGCCTACGCAGCGGGTTCACCCGTCCATAATATTGTTACAGCAGAATTCAGATATCTTATCTTTATCGGTGGATCTGGTGCAACTCTAGGACTAACGATTGCTATGTTATTCTTTGCGAAGAGCAAACAGCTGAAACAAATGGGTCGACTGACGATTGGACCAGGACTATTTAATATCAATGAGCCGTTAATCTTTGGGATGCCTATCGTATTAAACCCAATGATGTTAATCCCATTTCTTATAACACCGATTGTTACTGTTTTGATAACCTATCTCTCCATGGATTTTGGATTAGTAGCGTTGCCAATAGGTGTACTGCCACCGGGAACAATGCCATTAATTATCGGCGGATATTTGATGACAGGTAGTATCTCGGGAATGATCTTACAAATTGTACTGTTTGCAGTAGCGTTTATTATTTACTATCCGTTCTTTAGAATAATGGATAATCAAAAATATAAAGAAGAACAAGATGCCCTTATCCAACAGGTTTAATCCGTAGCATATGTTTTATTTAACAACAAGGAGGGTTTACACATGTTTGAATTGAAAACGACATTTCCAGAAAACTTTTTATGGGGAGGAGCAGCAGCTGCCAATCAACTAGAAGGAGCAAGTAATGTTGGCGGTAAAGGGCTTTCTCTAGCAGATGTATATATTTTTGACGAAAACACCCCTAAAAAAAACTGGTCTGACCAGTGGCACCTCATGACTCATAAACAAATAGAAGAAGCACAAGATCCCGCAAGTGAAAAGTATTATCCCAAAAGACATGGGGTGGATTTTTATCACCACTATAAAGAAGATATTGCTTTATTGGCCGAAATGGGTTTTAAAGCCTTCCGTATGTCCATTGCTTGGACTCGTATTTTTCCAAATGGGGATGAATTAATCCCTAATGAAGAAGGTCTTGCATTTTATGATCGTGTGTTTGATGAATTGAACAAATATGGAATTGAGCCTATTGTTACTTTATCCCATTATGAAATGCCACTTCATCTAACAACTAAGTATGGAGGTTGGGTGAACCGGAAAGTTATAGATTTCTTTGTTCGCTATGCAACCACTGTAGCTGAAAGATACAAGTATAAAGTGAAATATTGGATGACTTTTAATGAAATTAACTGTGTAGTACACCACCAATATGTAAGTTTAGGGGTTATCGAAGAAAATCACCCGAATATTGAACAAGCAATGTTTCAAGGAGCGCATCATCAATTTGTCGCAAGTGCACTTGCAACCAAAGCGTGTAAAGAAAGTAATCCTCAAGCAATGGTTGGATGTATGGTTAGTTATCAACTTCTTGTTCCTTATAGCTGTGATCCTGACGACGTTCAAGCCACAGTTGATAAACAACGTACCTCTTTATTCTTTACTGATGTTCAAGCGAGAGGTTACTATCCGGCTTATACCGCTCGAATGTTTGCAGAAAAAAATATAGTTTTGAAAACAGAGCCCGAGGATGAACAAATCATGAAAGACTATCCAGTGGATTATGTATCCTTTAGCTACTATATGTCTGGTGCAGTCAGTGCACATCCAGAAAAGATAGAAGGCGCAGAAGGGAATTTGCTTACAGGCGGAGTGAAAAATCCTTATTTACCATCGAGTGATTGGGGTTGGCAGATTGATCCTAAGGGTTTACGAACTGCAATAAACCAATTGTATGACCTCTATCAAAAGCCGGTACTTGTTGCAGAGAATGGCCTAGGTGCCTTAGACGTATTACAAGAAGGCGATGTTATAGAGGATGATTACCGAATTGATTATTTAAAAGAACATATTAAGCAAATAAAAGAAGCCATTGCAGATGGTGTAGATGTAATGGGCTACACAAGCTGGGGTTGCATAGATATGGTGAGTGCAGGAACAAATCAAATGTCCAAACGTTATGGTTACATTTATGTGGACCAAGATGATATGGGCAGAGGTACAAAACGTCGTATAAAGAAAAAATCATTTTATTGGTACAAAAATGTTATCGCTACTAATGGAGAACAATTAGATTAATTATTAAAGCGTACAACGAAATGATTTATCTGGAGGCATTATCAAAAGCAGTCCTATGCTGGACTCGCTTTTGGTAATGCTTTTTTTACTGAATTGTTGACATGTGACCATTTGGTGTCTTATAATCAATTAGACACCAAATGGTGTCCTATTAATTAATAATGATGGATACTAGGTGACATTACAGGAAATATTACGGAAAAGGTGGGGGTGGTTGTGAGCGACAATAGTCAAGTGAGAGATGTTTATGACGCTGTTGCGGATCCAACAAGACGAAAACTTCTTCAAATTCTGGCTGATGTTGATGAATTACCTCTGTATGAGATAACGATTCATTTTGAAATGGGTCGTACAGCCGTTTCGAAGCATTTAAATATACTTAAAGATG
This sequence comes from Paenibacillus sp. FSL H7-0918, assembly GCF_038007025.1. Taxonomy (NCBI): domain Bacteria; kingdom Bacillati; phylum Bacillota; class Bacilli; order Caryophanales; family Paenibacillaceae; genus Paenibacillus; species Paenibacillus sp. FSL H7-0918. The sequence continues at coordinate 533,546 of NZ_JBBOWJ010000003.1, read as the reverse complement.
CTGGTCTCGTAATTGCTCGAAAGGTTGGCAGAGAGACGAGGTATCGGTTGAATGCCAATCCTTTGAAAGAAATTCAAGATTGGGTATCTTTTTATGAAGGATTCTGGAAACAAAGAATTGATAAATTAAAACTTATATTGGAGGAATAACTATGAAACCAGATGTATCATTAGATTTTCAATTTACAAGTTCGATCGAGAAGGTATGGAATGCTTTAACGGATTCGGATACGCTTGCGAAATGGATCTGGAGTAATGATTTTAAACCCGTCGTTGGTCATAAATTTCAATTCCGTGCTGAGCCAAATGAATGGTGGGATGGAATTGTAGATAGCGAAGTACTCGTCGTGGATGAGCCGCATACGTTATCTTATACTTGGAATAGTGCGGGAGAAAGTACAACTGTTACTTGGACTTTGAGTCAAGATTCAGAGGGGAAGGTTAATCTCCATTTAGATCAATCAGGATTTAGTGAAGAGACGAAAGCCCGCCAAGGAGCCATCGAAGGTGCTAAATATGCTTGGACAAATATGGGTGGTCAGCTCGAAAAGGTATTAGCAGAATTATAATTTCAAGAATAGGGCGCTTTTCTGGAACAAGGAAAGTGCCCTTTTTAATGGAATAAATCATGGCAATACTAGATGAAGAGAATGGAGATGAGATGAGCTTACTATGAAAATAAATCAATTAATTGCGAACAATATTAACAGATTAGAAACGGTACTGCCAGTTGATGAGTCGTTAGGAATTGCTGGTTTGTCTGGATCTGGTAAAACAACTTTTTGTCAAACGATTGGGGAAGAATCAAAAAAACGTCTCGTTTCCTTACTGCCAAAAGCTGAATACCAGTATTTATTCCCCAATATTATGGAGACTAATTTCAGTGCGATCAAAATGGAAGCAATGCCACTTGTTCTTTTTCTTGGTAGATCATCCATATCTTCAAATCCTCGGTCAACCATTGGAACACATACAGGTGTGTTTACTGAAATCCGTGTCACTCTTGCTGAGCAATATAATCTCTCTCCAGAGGTTTTTTCATTTAATAATGAAATGGGTTGGTGTCCTGATTGTAAGGGTCGTGGAACTACAAAAAATGTCGAGTGTAAAAAGTGTCAGGGGAAACGCTATAATCAAGCAGCTGAACAATATAAAATTGAATTATTGGATCAAGCAAAGAGTATTTCTGATCTAAACGACTTAAGTATAGAGACCATTTTATCACAGGCAGATATTCTAAAAATAAGTGAAGGTAAACAACAAATTCTGAAAAATATAATCAATATGAATATTGGTTATTTAACATTAAATCGTATTATGGGTACATTATCAGGCGGAGAATTAACACGACTTTACTTGGCAGAATTCATGGCAACAAGTGAAAATACCGTGATTATCATTGATGAAATCTCCGTGGGTCTCGATCACCAAACCCTATTGAAGATTTTAGCGGAGATTAAACAGTTGGGATATAAAAATCAAATTTGGCTCATTGACCATTCTGACACCGTGCTGGACACAGCGGATAAACACTTGTTCTTTGGACCTGGCAGTGGCAAATATGGCGGGAAAATTGTTGAAGAATCACCACGTCCTGAGCCCATCAATAGAGAACTAAATCAGGCAGCACCTGCAGAATATTATCAATTTCATGATCTTTATTGTCGTAATATTCAAATGGCCCAAATTCAGATTCCTCAAAATAGACTGGTAACTTTTACAGGTGAGTCCGGATGTGGTAAATCTACACTGGTTAATGAATGTATGGTCAAAGATTTTCTAAAGCGTTATTCCAAAGATAAGCTGGTGATCGTAGGGCAAGATCGAAATCAGTCGATTACCAGTCGCTCGACCGTTGCCACTTTTCTTGATATTAAAAGGAAACTCACAAAGTACAGTGAGGATATTGATGATATTTTTGAGCGCTCGATTGAAGATATTATTGTTGAACTGCCAAATGAGGACATTGCTCATAAAAGACTAAGCTTATTGATCAAGCTTGGACTTGGTTATTTGACGTTGGAGCGAAAAACACAGTCCTTATCCACGGGTGAATTTCAATGTGTCCATTTAGTTTCTGAGCTGTTTGCGGGCTCAAGAAATCCACATACACTTTTTATTTTTGACGAGCCTTCCAAAGGTTTATCACAAAATATTTTAAATCAATTCATTGACAGCATTAGGGACATTCTGCAGGATGAATCTGTCTCCATAATCATGATTGAACATAATTCTTATATGTTAGAGAACTCTGATTTTATCGTTGATTTTGGCAAAAGACAGCTTGCACCTGTGGAGCATCTTGATGTTCTCAGTCATGATGATTATTATCGTCAACAAAATCCTGCTGATAGTTTGGCACCTGCGCACATTTCTTCAACACTCCAGCTACAAAATGGAATTGACTATTTAAAAGAAAGTCAGATCCCCTATTTTAAAAATGCAGAGAACATCTATAAAGGTGGCATCTTAAAAAGCTTATCCTCCATGGCCCGCCTGATTTATGGTGAATATGAATCGGATACGATTGCGCCTGTCATCGCCATTGATCTGGAACGACACTTGTATAGTCAGTTTACTTTCCTTTATGAAATGGGTGGCTTGATCAACCATATTGTGGCAGCGCATCCCACTAATAAAGATACAAAAAGCTTTGATTTCTATCAATCAGACAATCATTGTCCAAGCTGTAAGGGCCGCCGTATGATTGAAGAATTTGACTTTGATATTGTTCTTCAGGACAAGAACGTACCCTTTTGGGACGGTTCATTACATCCAGATGCGATGGAGATTCTGAAATTCTATCAATTACCAAAAATAAAATTCATCTTTGATGAGTTAAAGAATGAGCTCGGACAGGATATTAGCAAAAGTTATAATGAGATGACAGAAGCTGAAAAACACACCTTTTTATACGGGTATTGGGAAAAGTCCTTCTATGATAAAGCAGCTAAAGCCTCGAGAACTTGGGATGGCTTTAATACCATTATCGGGAACTATATGGTTATCTCGAAATCGATTATTAAAGAGCATATTAAAGCATCCAAAAAAATGATTACCTGTCCAATTTGTCAAGGAACGGTATTAAATCATCATAAAAAGCTTAAATACGGCGACACTGATATTCGTGAGATTATTGGGATGCCCCTTGATCAAGTTATTAGTACTGTTGGCGAATTACAGGTACTAGAAAAAATGAAAGCCATCGTGGGCGGCGATATGGTTTTGACAGAAGAGGTCTCTCTATTACCTAGGGAAACACAAGTCGCTCTAAAAATGCTTGAACTAGAGTTAGGAAGTTTTGCGCAATATGAAATGGTGTTACAAAATGCCCTGCCATTCTGGGACAGCATTAGCGGCAGTATCGAAACCATCAGCATGAAAAACCGGATTACGATCTGTGATTTTGCCAATATCCACGAAACAAGAGAAAATATCATAGATAAGTATTTCACTAATGGAAAATATAAAAAGCTGACTTATGTCTATGAAGCGTTTGGTTACAAAAAAATCGTCACCTTAATTAATAAGGTTAAAGCAAGCCATCCCTGTCCATTCTGTAAAGGAAAAAAAGTTATCTCGGAAGATGGACTTCATGATGGTGTATATAAATTAACTATTCCCTGTGTGAGTTGTTATGCGAGTGGAATCAATGATGAAGGACGTAAGGAAGTCGTTGAAGGTATAGATGTTCAAACTTGGCTAACGGGTAAAGTAAGTGACGTTATTTCTGAAAGCTTAAATATTGAAGCTGTTGCTGATATTCCAATTTTCAATCGTATTCGTGAGTTGAATAAACAAGAGATGATGGCAGTTTACCAATTTCTTGAGCAATAAAGTTTAGTTTTCTTAAAAAGACGATATAGAAAAGAAACGCATCGAGTCTATAGACTCGATGCGTTTTTTTATAATTGATTATAAAGCTCACCATCAACAGGTTCTAACCATTCTGTTTCTCCGGGTGAAATGGCTAAGTGGACAAACCAACTGTCTTTTGTAGCACCATGCCAATGTTTTACGTTCGCTGGAATATTCACAACATCCCCGCTTTGGAGGAATTGAGCGGGTTTGCCTTCTTCTTGATACCAACCCTCACCACCGGTAACTAATAATACTTGTCCGATTTTATGGAAGTGCCAGTTATTGCGAGCTCCCGGGGCAAAGGTTACGTTCCCAATAGGCGCATTCAAAGGTGTCGCATCAGTATAAATCATCTGCAAGTATGCATCACCTATAAAATTAGCTTCAACCTTTTGTCCGAGTGGAAAGATAGTACTGTTGCTTAGTTGCTCATTAGCCATAATAAAAACCTCTTTCGTTTAATTTTTATAAATTTCTTTAGCAATATTAAATGCCGACCATGCTTTAGGCCACCCTACATAAAACGAAAGGTGCGTGATGATTTCCGCTACTTCATCTTTTGTGACTCCGTTTGCCTTTGCTTTATGCAGATGTGGAGTTAATTGTTCAAAGTTTCCTCCTGATATTAATGCTGAAACTGTAATCATGCTGCGGTCACGTGCAGATAATTCTTTCTCTCTTGACCACACTTCACCGAATAAGATATCATCGTTCAGTTCAGCAAATTTCGGAGCGAATTCTCCTAACAAGTCTCGTCCTGCTGTTTGTTTTTCAGCCATATAAGAACATCCCTTTCATCGATGATTAACTGCTTCAAAATGAAGTATAGACCTTAAAGTACACTTTAAGGCAAGCCATAAAAATGGATTCATACTCCGACATTTGGTTTTTTATTAATTTAAGTATATCCTTTGAATAGAAACAAAATTAGAAATGGAGGTGGGGATCATGCCTTATTCCATTGGAGAATTTGCAGAAATCGTCGGTGTTAACAAGAGCACTCTCAGATATTATGAAATGGAAGGCTTACTTACTCCACATCGAAGTGACAATAATTTACGCGAATATACAGATCAGGATATAGGTTGGGTTCAATTTTTGCTTCATTTAAAAGATTCAGGAATGACGATGGCAGAATTGAAGCAATATACCGAGTGGCGGGCTATGGGGGACGAGACAATTCCTGAACGGAAAAATTTACTTGAACAGCGTAAGCAACAAGTGGAACAAGAAATTAAGGCATTGCAACAAAACTTGGATATACTGAACCGTAAAATTGTATTTTATAATGATCAACTAACGGGGAATAAATACGAATTCGTCCTTTATCACAATGAAAAGATACCACATCAAGAAGAAAAAGTAGATTCCTAACAAGTTAAGAGGCAGATGAACAACTTTTGATTATCAAAGGTTGTTCATCTGCCTCTTCTAATTTCAAAACTTGAAATCGAAGATGAGAGTCTATTTGTGTAATCATATTGCATGATCCGGTCGAGATATTACATTCTCATTTATCCGTTTATTAATTATATTGAAGCTGTATTCGTTTAAAAAAACCAGAGTAAAGGAGAAATTACTTTTGAGAAGAGAACTGAGGAAGGTTTTGTCTTTTTTGTTGGTTTTAGTGACAGTGGTTGGCACAGGGATTAGCTTTGACGGCAATATTGTAAACGCTTTCGGTCCTAATGTCTTATATGTACCACCAGCAGATTCACCATCCTATGGGGCTTTATCACCTAGGGCAATCCAGCTTAAATATAGTGGCATCAACAATAATAAAATGTATGCTACATTTGAACAAACCTCTAATACCACCCCTGTTTTCCCTATTTATGAAAGCGTTGATAATGGTGTCACTTGGAATCAGGTTGGAGAAGTGGAGGATACTCAAAACGGTTGGGGAATGTTAAATTGCCCTGAATTGTTTGAACTCCCCCAATCTATAGGTAACATGCCTGCAGGTACTATGCTTCTTGCAGGAAATTCTGTGCCAAGCAACAAAGCAGCTACCAAGTTGGAATTATATAAAAGCAATGATTTAGGTAGAACATGGACATATGTAAGCACCATTGCTGAAGGTGGACGAAACGATATTGGTTATGATCCCATTTGGGAGCCTTTCTTTTTGGTTCACAACAACAAACTCATTGTTTATTATTCAGATGAACGTGATCCTGCCCATGCCCAGAAGTTAGTTCATCAGACTACGTTGGAGGGTACGAACTGGGGACCTGTGGTAGTTGATGTGGCATTTGCAGACAGTAAATTACGTCCAGGAATGCCTACAATCGCTAAGCTGGGCAATGGTAATTACGCAATGACCTATGAGATGGTCGGATACCCGGGCGTGCCCAATTATTTGAAAATTTCAGCAGATCCTGAGAGCTGGAATCCAACTGAAGTAGGATCTCTTGTAGGGTACGGAGGAAGTCCCTATATTTCTGCTTTGGGAGATGGGAGACTCGTATTAAACGTTGCAGGGAAAAAAGAAGTGCTGATCAACTCTTCTAGAGTGGATGCATCCGGAAGCTGGGTTCCATATAATCCGCCCGTAGATGCAGGGTATAACCGCCAACTACTGCCGCTTAGCAATGGCCGCTTATTTATCCCTCAAGCCGGATTTTTTAGTGGGAAAAACACGGTGAAATATGGCGATATGTCCGTAGGTTACTACAAATTAATTAATGTGAAGAGTGGGAAGGCTTTAGGTGTATTGGAAGGTGGAACTGCGAATGGCAATCCGCTCGTCCAATGGAGCAGCGGGACTAATTCTTTGGATCAATATTGGCTCATTTCCACAGCGGAAAGTGGTTATGCTCCTAACGGTTACAAATCCATTGTGAATGCAAAGAGTGGAAAGGTCGCCGGTATATTAGAAGGATCAACAACAGAAGGAGCTAAAGCCGTTTTATGGACTGAAAACCATTCCGATGACCAGCAGTGGACTTTACAAGCCTCTGGTAACTACTACAAGATTGTTAACCGTAACAGTGGTCAGACGTTAGGTATAGCGCAGGGTTCTACTGAAGAGGGTACCCAAGTTATACAGCAGACTGATGCAGGCAGCACTGATCAGCTGTGGGAGTTGGTTCCAGATGAAGGACATATTATGGTGGACAGTTATCGAATGGTTAATGAGAACAGTGGTAAAGTGTTGGGTATCTATCAAGGTTCGATGGCGGATGGAGGGAAGGCGGTTCAGTGGACCAGCGGAATTTCATCCCATGACCAAAATTGGTTTGTAGTCAGCACAGCTGATGGCTATACGAAGCTGGTCAATACTAATAGTCGTAAAAACCTGGGCATTTTAGGAGGTTCATTAGCTAACGGTGCTCAAAGTGTACAATGGAATGATAACGGATCGAATGACCAGCAGTGGACTTTGGAGTCCTCAGGTGATTTTTACAATATTATTAATCGTAATAGTGGAAAAGCTCTGGCAGTAGATCAGGGTTCGACGACAGAGGGGGCAAATATTATTCAAGCAAATAATACAGGTTCTGCTGGCCAGCACTGGAAACTAGTCTCGAATAGATAATTTATGTAACCAAAAGTCATCGACCTTAAATTAAGGGTGATGACTTTTTGTCGATATAATCTTTGAATGACTAAATCGTCACCTTCAGTGTCACGGGAATGTCACTTTGGAGAGATATACTATTTCCATCGACATATGGAGGGAATTGTGAAGTTATTATGGGAGTGAAATTACGAAAGATTCTTATTATAGGAACTATTTTATATACACTGTTGATCTTATATTTTTTGTTTTTTGCTTTCAATAGAGTAGAGCATGCAACAAGCCAGTATGAATATACGTTTATGTTGATTCCAGAAAGTGTTCCGCTTCTTTTTCCTGATCTCTTTGACCTATCCTTTTCTTGGGTTTATGACTTTGGGAACATCGCTGCTTTTATTCCTTTTAGCGTATTATTCCCTTTGCTGTATCGTACACATTTTAAGAAGTTTATTTGTTTGTTTATCTTAACAATTTTTATGCTGGAAAGTCTTCAAGCTTTAACTTTTTTGGGTTCCTTTGATGTAGCCGATGTCATCTCCAATACGTTAGGGGCAATGATCGGATTTTGTGCATATAAGATTGGATTTTCCCCGGAAATCACCAGGAGATCACTTTTTACTTCGGCATTATCTGTTGTTGTGCTATTGGTTGGAATCATGGGAATCTCTGAGATTATTGATTTAACTCTGAAGAAAAGTGAAAGACCTGTGCAGGGATTACAAACGTTGGAAAAGCTTACGGGAAGCATGCCTATCACGCATAATCTTCCCAGTTTCACTATCGCAGGTGAAAATATAATACCAAAAATGAATTTGTACAGCAGTGAAGGTGAAGAAATTAAAAAATACACCTATACTTTGGGTGATAAAAAAGAGGTATGGTTATATTTCAGCTTTGGATTCCCGCAAAATGAAAATTCTAGCAGTGAACTAATGATTATAGCTGATGGTAACATGATCCTTCAATCCAGTGAACAATATAGTTCCCAAGCTGAACTCAACAATACGGCATTAGTTACCGTAAAAGAAATAACCTTTATCCTTAAAGGGAATGTGAAGTTATGGGATGTAGGATTTAGTGAAATGAAGCATTGGTGGGAATGAGAAACTAACCCTTCGTTAATTTTATTAACGGAGGGTTTCTTTTGCTGATCGCCTCATATACATATTCCGATATACAGCCGGGGTGAGGTTCTCGTATTTTTTGAAGGTTTTAATGAAATAGCCCGTGTCGCAAAAGCCCAAATCATCACTGACTTGATTGATCGGGGAATCCGTGGATTCCAGCAGTTGCTTAGCCCATTCAATCTTGAGTCTGGCAATGAAGATGGAGAAATTCTCTCCAGTTTCTTTAGTGAAAATACGGCTGAAATAACTGGGGCTGATATGACAAAGCTTAGCCATCTCTTTGAGGCTGAAATTCTCATTTTTGTGAGCATAAATGTAATTAAAAGCAGGCTGAAGCACAGAATTTACTGAGACGAACTTTTGTACACCATTCTTTAATTTGGTCTCGATCAAGGCCCCGGATAACTCCTGCTGTATGGATTGGATTTTTCGATACGTACGGTCTGACTCGTCCATTGCTTCAGCAGAAGCGGGTTCTTCTATATTGGTGGTCAGAACCTTTTTGTACAAATCCACAGTAGTATGCTTTTGAATGGCTTCCTCCACGATATAGGTACTTAACTGCAGCAGCAGCTCAACACACTTTGTTACTTCATCGTAGGATAAAACAGGCAGTGCCTGGTAATCCTCTTTGAGTGCTTTAAATTTCATGTTCGTCTCCACATTCGGAGGGCGAGAGACAATTTGCTCCAGTTGTGGCACGTCAGGTTCACGAAGCTTGAGCTGTCCGGCCATAATTGCACCTAGATATTGATTATCTATAATGATCGGAATCGCGATATCTATAATATTGAAATGACATAAATAAATAAACGGTTTGTTCTGGCGAACCGCTTCAATCCCAGCGCGGGCATCACATTTTTGACAATATTGAGAGAGATGGGAGTCCTGGCGCACACCTTGACAGAATGGCTGGCAATAGCTGTGCTTGGTCACGGGAACACCCTTGTAATCAACAGTAAGAATAGCCATTTTGGTTACAAGAGATAAGGAATCCTGGAGCTTTTCCCATTTCTTCAAATCAATAATTTCTTCTAGATTGAACCGGGATTTTGACATCACAAAATTCTCCTATGTAAGTTATAGAATCTTAATGAACATTATACAGAATAATTCAACACAATGACATGAAAGTTCGATTTTTCACGATTATGACAAAAAAATACGATAAGAAAACGCTTTAATAAGCTTTTATTGTTTCATGTTTCTTAAATTAGAGCAATCTATAATGATAACTATAAACAACTGAGGAGGAACGAAAAATGAGAAGAGCATTTATCAGTCCGACGAAATATGTACAAGGTGAGAATGAATTATTGAACTTAGGTTACTTCGTAAAAACATTTGGTGATTCTGCTTTGTTAATTGCCCATCCAGATGATGTAACACGTGTGAAAGACAAACTGGAGTCAACTAAACAGAAATTTAATATAACTCTTGTTGAAAGCGGCTTCCACGGGGAATGCTCAAGACAAGAAGTCGCCAGATTACAAGCGCTAGCCAAAGAACATCAATGTTCATGTACGATTGGCTTGGGTGGAGGTAAGGCGATTGATACGGCAAAATGTGTAGCTGAAGGAGAAGCGCTGATTATCGTTCCAACGATAGCAGCAACTGATGCTCCGACAAGCCACTCAGCGGTGCTCTATACTCCGGAAGGTGAATTCGATGATTATGCTTATTTCAAGCAAAGCCCGAGTGTAGTCATGATTGATACAACAGTTATTGCCAATGCACCTACAAGATTTCTTGTGGCAGGTATGGGAGATGCACTTTCAACCTATTTTGAAGCAAGAGCTACTGCAAATTCTTACTCCAATGTGAATGCAGGTTTACCTTGCGGAGTTCGTGAAGGGGTTTGCGGTGAAGCTAAAGGAACAGTAACAGCGTTGGGACTTGCGAAGCTCTGCTATGAGACATTGCTTGAGAATGGATTCAAGGCGAAGCAAGCTTGCGATCTGAATATCGTAACCCCAGCTTTGGAGAATATAATTGAGACGAATATTCTTTTATCGGGTCTTGGGTTTGAAAGTGGTGGTTTGGCAGCGATTCATGCGATTCATAATGGGTTAACTGCTTTGGAAGGAACTCATCATTATTATCATGGTGAAAAGGTTGCCTTCAGCACGATTGCTCAATTGGTTCTTGAAAATGCAGACCGGACTGAATTAAAAGAAGTGTTGGACTTCTGTCTTTCGATTGGCCTCCCAGTATGCTTAGCGGATATTGGTGTTGAGCATGTAACCTATGAGGAACTGCTTGAGGTTGCTAAAAAAGCTTGCATTGCTGAGGAATCTATCCATTCGATGCCGTTCCCAATTACGGAGGATGCGGTTGCATCAGCAATTATGGCAGCCGATCAATTAGGCCGTCAATATAAATCAAGTAAGGAGCTTTAAGATGAAAAAAATAATAAACAAGCCGGAGACTCTGGTTAGGGAAATGTGTAACGGGCTTGTCTTGGCGCATCCCGAGCTGGATTTCGATCCTAAATTCAAAGTGATTTCTAAGAAAGAGATCAATCAAAGTAAAGTTACCCTGATCAGTGGTGGCGGAAGCGGACATGAGCCGGCTCATGCCGGGTTTGTAGGAACCGGGATGCTGGATGCAGCTGTATGCGGTGATGTGTTTGCTTCTCCATCCCAAATTCAGGTTTATCAAGCGATTCGCCGCACAGCAAGCACCAAAGGTTCGCTGCTTATTATCAAGAATTATAGCGGTGACATCATGAACTTTAAAAATGCGGCCCATCTAGCAACTGAAGACGGTATCGAAGTGGATTATGTCAAAGTAGACGACGATATTGCCGTTGAAGACAGCCTTTATACAGTAGGGAGAAGAGGCGTAGCCGGAACAGTGCTTGTTCATAAGGTAGCCGGAGCAGCAGCAGAAGCTGGATTGTCCTTAGCGGAAGTGAAAGAAGCGGCGCAACATGCAATTGATCATGTGCGCAGCATAGGCTTCGCCTATACCTCTTGTACCGTGCCTGCCAAAGGTACTCCGACATTTCATATTGAAGAGAACGAGATGGAATACGGGGTTGGCATCCATGGAGAACCTGGAATACGCAGGGAGAAAATTGTACCCGCAGATGAATTAGCACAGCGAATGGTTACCTCTTTGCTAGACAACTTCCAAATGAATGATCAGAAGCAGGAGGAAGTAGCCGTATTAATTAATGGTTTTGGCGGCGCCCCGCTGCAAGAGTTATATTTGCTGAACAATTCTGTCATCCGCGAATTAACCGCTAAGAATAAGCAAGTGTTTAAAGTGTTTGTTGGTAACTACATGACCAGCATTGACATGGCAGGTGCATCGGTGACGATAATGAAGCTGGATGAGACACTGAAGAAATGGTTATCTGCGCCTTGTGATACACCAGCCTTGTCGATTAAAGGCCCTTTTGAGCCTGTGAACTATACTGAAGTAATCCAAGAAGAGAAAGCAGACAGCAATGTATCCTTTAAGAATAATACGGATGCTGCTGCAGCGGTGATTAAGAACAATCGGTTTACTTTACAAAATATCGTCTATCTGCTCGATCAAATGAGCCAGGTTATTATCGAGAATGAAGTTCCGTTCTGTGAGCTTGACTCCTACGCTGGAGACGGCGATTTCGGGATGAGTGTAGCTAAGGGCTTTAAACAGCTGAAAGTCGAGTGGGAAGATATTTTAGCTCATCATCTCACTAATATCGGTGAGTTCCTTGACGCCTGCTCCATGGTCATTATGGAATATTGCGGCGGAGCATCCGGACCGATCTGGGGATCAGGCTTCCGCGCAGCGAGCAAAAATGTTCAGCAGAAGGAAGAGCTGACCATTCAGGAGTTTGCTGATATGATGCAGGCTGTTGTCAAAGGGATTCAAGATACGGGTGAAAGATCTTTTGGCAGAGGGGCTGTCGTCGGAGACAAGACATTGATTGATGCGCTTGTACCGTTTGCAGATGCCTGGACCCAAAGTGCAGAACAAGGCGACGATATCAAAGTGGCGGCAAATAAAGCAGCGGAAGCAGCTGTCCAAGGTTCTAAAAATACTATAGAAATCGTTGCCCGTATGGGAAGAGCCGGCACAGTGGGGGAACGCAGCATCGGTTATCCAGATGCGGGTGCTCATGCGCTGGGGGTTATTTTCACAGAGCTGGCAAAAGCAATGAAATAAGAACTACACATAAACCTGAATCCGAGGGATATCTACTCATGGGGTCTACTAATGAATTTTTCGGATTCAGGTTATTTTTTTTGCCCATTTTGTGTTACACATTTGATACTTTTTTGGGGGGGAGACCAGATGAAAAAGTTTCTGTCTACGAGATTAGCATTGAAATTTTTATGTGTCGCTTTATCCATGGTTTTGATCAGCTGTGTGGGAGCTTCTTTCTTGCAAACAGATTACGGCAAGGTCCAGATTAGTAAGTTTAAGATTCCGTCCGATAATGGTACTTGGATAGAGGGAAACCTGTTCAGGCCTGTCTCAGCAAATGCAGAGCATAAAGTTCCACTCGTCATTACTAGTCACGGTTTTTTAAATAATAAAGAGATGCAGGATAGTACCGCAATCGAACTTTCCCGTCGGGGAATTGCTGTGATTGCAATGGATTTCTTATGGCATGGAGGCTCGAGCTCTCCTGATATGCCATTTTTCCCAACGATAATGTCAGAGAATAATGGGATGATTCCTCTAGTGGAATATGCATCATCCAGTCTTGATTATGTAGACTCTACAAAAATCGGCATAAGTGGTCATTCTATGGGTGGAATGATTACCTGGAGTACACTCCAGTATTATGGCCAACTTTATTTGGCGGAGCTCGAAGCGGCGAAAGATCCCTCTTCGGAAGAGGGCGTAGTTATTACGGTAAGTGAACAAGCCAAGGCTGATGCTTTGAATAAAGTTGCATCCGCTTTCATTGTTTCTCAGGTCGAACAGTCTACCGATGAGACTTTTCAAAACATCCATGCCAATGTAGGCATCAATGTAGGCAAATATGATGAAGGCGGCTCCGGATTTGCGAGAGGGAATGCCGATCTTTCTGGCGATGCCCCAGAATCACTAGCTGCTATAAATTCAGTAATGCCGGAGAATCAAAAGATAAACGCTGTGGAAATCGGCAAATATTACGGTAATGCAGCTGATCAAACCTTGCGCGTCGTGTACAATCCAGCGGAGATCCACCCTTGGCAACACTTTTCGGTGGCGAGCACTGGTTATTTAGCAGACTTTTTTACGAAAGCGTTTCAAATCAATAATCCGTTATCTTCCGGCAACCAATTATGGTTATGGAAAGAGATCTTTAACTTTATCGGCTTGTTAGGATCCTTTTTATTTATTGTCCCCTTTGCGGTATTGCTCCTCAAGCTTCCTTGTTTCAATAGTCTAATTCAACCTACTCCTGCCAAGTTACCGGATCCTAAGACCAGAAAAAGCAAATTTCTTTTTTGGGGTTCTTGGATAATGAGCTGGGTAATTTCGGCAATATCATACCTTCCGATCAGTCGCTGGAGTATTATAGCTGGACAGAATATCCTTCAGCCTCGTAGTTTATTTCCACAAACCGCCATGAACTTTATTTTAATCTGGGCAATCTTTAACGGCCTTGTGGGTCTATTGTTATTCTGGTTAACCACTCGTTTATCAGGAAAAAATTATAATGAGCACTCTGAAAGCTGGGGAATAAAAACAAATTTGAAAGAACTGCTGAAGACTTTTGCACTTGCTGTATGTATATTCACTGGATTCTATGCTTTGGTTGCATTTGCAGATTATTTCTTTCAGACAGACTTCCGCTTATGGGTACTGGCAATTAAAGTATTCACTCCGAATCAATTATTAATTGGCTTACGTTATATGCTTTTCTTCTTTATATTTTATGTTGCACAGTCAATTGCCGTGAACTCTACCACCCCAGTTGAAGGGCAGAAAGAATGGAGGGATCTGCTCATTAGCGGGACAGGCGGTGTGCTTGGAATTCTAGTGCTCATTGGGGTACAATACGGAACGTTATTTTCAACAGGCGTAACTTTTTGGCAAAATCAAGATTGGCTCAGAATACTAGTCCTTTTCCCTCTCGTTTTCCAGCTTTTTATTGCAGCTTATATTTCGCGTTACCTCTTTAAGTGCACAGGAAAAATATGGCTGGGAGCCATGGTGAATTGTATGATTATTGTGATGATGGGCGCAGCCAATACATTTACATTTTGAGAGATGCTTTAATCTATTCTTCTACGAAGAATATGCCTACGGCGTAAGAGGTTTAGATAGAAAAAACGTACTGCATTAGCTGCAGTACGTTTTTAATTTAAATAACAAATTCAACGATGTATTGTTGGCAAATGAGTTCATATCCCAGCGATTGATATAGAGAAATGGCTCCTACATTCTCCTCAAAAACATTCAAATATACGTTAGCTGAAATGGCATGTCCTTGGCGTGTTAGCTCTGCACAGACTTTTTTACCATAACCATTTCTTCTCCAGGCCACATCTGTTCCGATATTTCCTAGTTCAACGTAATCCTCACTATATATATGGTATCCTCCTACAGCAATCAGCTCGTCTTGTGCCATCACACCATAGAACGGATTCTGTAATTCTTCTTTTGAAAAAGCCATGGTTTGCAGCTCGTTCATCTTTGCTTCAATTCGCTGGAAATGAGCAGGCCCTAAGTGCATAACATGTTTGTCCGCTGTTGGTAGAACATCTTCATGAATATGTTTCATTAGAAGTAATTTTTGGGGAGGGCTGTAGAACTCAAGCTGAGAAGCAAAGACCTGCAGCTCTTCTTCGTTAATAATAAAGCTACCCACCGCATGGTTATGTAGATGTAATTCATCTTTCATGAACGCCAACATTGAACTGAGACAAAAGGATTGCTGAACTGGATATACAGAAAAAGCATTAAACGGAAGGCCACTTAAAAAGGCTAATACTCCAAGCAACTCGCCCTGGTCAGAATACTGACCGTAATGCACTGTGTTTTGTCTGCGAAAAGTAAGGTATGAATAATATAAAAAATGCTGTTCCTTATTAATCGAGCTTAATATAACATCTAACTCTGCTGCTGTTAATTTTCTAAACATATACGACCTGCCTCCATTAACAATTGCTGTTGCTATTTCCTCTTGCCAATTTGCACAACCTTTTCTAATATATCATAAATCAGAACTTTAATTGCTTTATTGCTGGGTTGAGTCAAGTATGATACTATTGTCCCCTTAGAAACATAAAATGAGATATGAAGGTTTTCTTGAAAGGATGATATATATTAAGGCAATCTTAGTTCGGTACTTCGGAAATCCGCAAGATCGAACCGCCATGTTCAACGCTGCTTCCTTAGTCATCGATGCTTTTATTGGTATAGGCAAGTTAATTCTTGGGTTATATCTATTGTCCGGATGGTTCATCACAAATGCACTTTATTATCTGATCCTTTGTATAGCCAAAGGACAGGTGCTTCATAAATATACATTAGCTAAAAAAGTCAGTTCAGCACAGCAAAGGTATTCCATGGAGCTTTATGTTTATAAGCGTGGCGGTGTTTTTCTTTGTCTTCTAGGGGTTTCATATCTGTTGGTCTGCCTGCGGATTTATCTAGTCGGAGACGCTTTGGTTTATGAAGGTTACATTGTATATCTGGTAGCACTGATCGCTTTTACAAAACTTGGTTTTGCCATTCATGGAAATATTGTTAACCGTCATCTCAAAAATCCCATTATATCAACATTAAAAATGATTAGCTTTACTGATGCCTTAGTCTCCATTGTTGTCACTCAAATGGCTGTGCTTACAATGAAAGGCTCACCTCAGGCATTAAACGCCAGCGCGTTGTTTGGCATGGGATGTAGTGTTTTATTTTGTCTGGGGGGGATCTGGATGATGCTCCGTAAGACAAAGGCTCCAATGAAGGAAGTAGAATTAATTAAAAATTAGATGATATCATAACTTCCCCTTATCCCTTAGGATGAGGGGTTATTTGTATTTTATATGCAACCTAAACACTCAGCGATCTCTTTATAAGGCTGACACAAGAAGTGCTACCGCTTTACTGAGGAGGCGGAGATAAGAGATCCTTAAAAACTGTACATTGCAGGTTATCCAATATCTCGCATATAATGATCTAAATGATAATCGTTATCATTTAATAGAAGAGAAAAGGTGATCTGCTCATGATAAAACATAATATTGGGATTACGGAGTGCAGCTTACCTGCTGAGTGTATAACAGAATGACAAGTTCATCTATTCATAACATCTATAACGGGTATTTCGATGCTTTGTTTGAGGCTCCGTCTATGAGGGGCACTACAGAGAGGAAACATTTTGCACAATCCAGTACCCAAGGATACGTCGATAGAGTGATCACACCCTCCGGGATCGAAATTGTTGATAGTGATTACCGTTTTGCTGATGATCGCCTAGTTCGGGTTCAATCCGAAGCGGCGATGATTGAGTTAAGCTTTTGTCTGCAGGGAAGCGGGGAAGTTCATGTAACAGATACCAGCCATGAGTTAATGCCCGATAGTTGTTCATTGCAGTTCATGCAGGATTTCCAAGCGGAATTTCACTATCGCAGTGCTGAACCTATCCGTTTATTGTCCATAGGTGTACCGGTTACACTATTCGATTCATGGATGGCGGATCAAGGCTCTTCACATGCTCGCAGCTTATCCGGGCTGTTAGATTCACGTGCTTTTCGAATGTTCCGTATGCCTATTCTTCCAGAAACCACCCGATTATTGGTGCAATTGAGAGACTGTCCATATCATACCTCCATGCGCCGGTTGTACGTAGAGGGGAAGGCATTAGAACTCCTATCTGTATATTTTGACGCATTTCTTTTTGAGCAGAAACATACTAAACGGAGTTTGCATTTATCACGTAGTGACCGAGAAAACATTCGGAAAGCCAGGGATATCATCCTTGACCACATGGCAAACCCACCTTCGCTAATCGAATTGTCCAAGCTGGCAGGCATTAACGAATACAAATTAAAAGTTGGATTTAAGGAAGAGTACGGAACAACTGTATTTGCATATTTACGGAACAAACGTTTAGAAAAAGCATGGGAAATCATAAGTACCGGGGAAATTAGTGTCAGCCAAACGGCGACGATGGTAGGTTACAACAACTTTAGTCATTTTGCCGAAGCTTTTCGGAAGCAGTATGGAATTAATCCTTCAGAAGTAATTAAAAAACGATAAAAATTAAATAAATATCCGCCAAACCGTTATTCAATCCCTCTGCCGGTAGTTCTATCCTATTAGCAGAGTGTATGATCGGACTTGCTAGAAGTGAGAATGATTATCAATAGATTGGAGAGGGTTGGAAAAAATGTTCAGTTTAAAACGAATCTCTTTTGTCGGAATCGCCTTAATCATGATGGTGATGCTGTACGGGTGTGGGAATTCAGGTCAGGAGGCTAAGGTAGAAAATTCTCAACCTGTGGTAAATTCAGAACCCGTCGCTACTAATTCGACCGAAACACGTACCCTCAAGGATGCTAAAGGAGATGTTGTAATACCGGTGAATCCGGTTAGAATTGCCGATGTATCCGGCTCAACGGAAGAACTTCTGGTGCTTGGATATAAACCTGTTATTACTGGGAATACGGATATGGCTAATTCATTAGAAATCACTCCTATTCTCAAAAAAGAACTGCCTGATGTAACTCCCGCTGGATGGTTTCAGACGGAAGTCAACTTAGAAGCGATCATTGCAGCAAGCCCTGATTTGATACTGGCAGGACCTACCCAAGAAAAAATCTATGATCAACTAAATATGATTGCTCCAACAGTGAGGGTGCCTTATGGCTTTAACGCTTTTAGAGAGCGATTTGCATTTGTTGCGGAGGTACTTGATAAGAAAGCGGAAATGGAAACGTGGTTGAAGGTCTATGATCAACGTGCTCTACTACTACATGATCAAATCACTGAGATAACCAAGGAAGAGACGTTTGCGGTAATCGAAGCTACAGAGAAAGAAATACGCATCTATTCCCGCACAGGTATTGCGGATATGATTTTTAATGATCTAGGATTACCCCTCGCGCCAGGTACACCGGAGCCAGATCCATGGGGAGGGAAAGTGACAAGTCTAGAAGCACTGTCTACCTTTAATCCAGACCATATCATTTTATTATCCGATAATGACCAGAATGTTCTTGACCAAAGCAAGGTCTGGAGTAATCTGAAAGCTGCAAAATCGAATAATATATATCGCATGACAAGCAGACAAAATTATAATGAGGCTTTCTTTGCTTTAGGAAAAGAAGCATTGTTGGAGCAAATAGCCGAACAAATCAAGGAACATATCAAACAGTAAAGGATAATTTAATCTTTTCTCGAATATTCTCTGAGTTGCAATGAGTATTATTTGAAGGGATGATTAAATTGAAGCAAGGGATATTAGTTTTTCTAAATGGAACTTCAAGTTCCGGAAAGACCTCCATATCGACTGAACTGATAAAACAGAAAGAGATTCCTTTTTATCATTTATCAATTGATGATTTTTTTAATAATTACAATGATTTTATTAATAATAAATTTCCAGATGAACCTCCAAGAGAAATAGATCATCAAGTCGTTTCCCAAATATTAGATGATTCCATATTCTCAGTGTACCGCTCGACAATTAAATTGTTAATAGAAATGGGTTTTAATGTAATAGTAGATACCGTAATCGACAATGATAAGAGGTTTAATGTGTTTCTTGATCAATTTTTCGATCAGCCTACGTTATTTATAGGTGTAATATGCTCGAAAGAAGAACTCATAAGAAGAGAGCAAACAAGAGGAGATAGAAAGATTGGACTAGCAGCTTCACAGTTTAGCAAAGTATATTGCTTTGATGAATATGACCTCGAAGTAAATACGGAAGAGATGAATTCAATAGAATGTGCCGCAAAGATATTAAGTTTTATTAAGTCCAATAAGGAATACTCGGTATTTAAGAAATTAAGTAAAAGAAATGTTAGTGTTTCCTAGATGGCGTATCCAGATAACACCATATTCAAGCGGGTCAAAAAAGAGAGGATCCTTTATAATAATGAGAATTATTCTCAATATTATAAAACTTGAACGGAGAGCGGTAGCAATGACTGGAATAGATTATCATCACAATTTCAATCTTTTTTTCGATGGGCTTGAGCTGCCGCGGCAGAATAGAGATCGTACAGAGCACATGGCACTACATTCGCAAAGGGGAGAAGGGTTCGTTCGTCGATTCGTCCCACGCTTTGATATCAATGTGGTGGTATCCGATTTTACCTTTCGCCAGGATTACAGCGTGCCTCTCGTAACCAAAACAGCAATGGTTGAGCTTAATTATTGTTTGCAAGGGAAAAGAGAAGTCTCTGTTGATGGTGTCCAGTATGAGTTTGTTCCGGGAAGCTGTACGCTACAACTCATGAATGAAGTTGGCTCTCAATTTGAGTTTCAGGGGAATGAATCTTATCTGATGTTAGGCATAGGTATTCCTGTTTCGACTTTCCATCACTTCATGGAAGAAGGCGGGGGTGGGAGATCCGCTGATTTTGACCGCATTCTTGGCCAAGCATCTTTTCGTGTTTTTCAGGAAACGATGCAGCCGTCTACTGCTATCGTGCTTGAGCGAATGCTGGCAGCTCTTCAAAACCGCAGCACCAAAAATCTGGAGATCGAATGTAGTACATTAGAGCTTTTGTCGTTGGGCTTTCAATCGATTCTAACAGAAGGTACTTCTGGGACAACAAAGCTGTCGAAAAGCGACATGACAAAAATTAGTGAAGCGCGGGACATCATGATGCAACGGATGATAGATCCGCCAAGCCTGTTGGAGCTCTCCCGATTGATTGGCATGAATGATAACAAATTAAAATCTGGCTTTAAAGAAATGTTCGGAACAACTGTATTCGGCTATTTGCGGGATATAAGGCTGGAGAAGGCTCTACACCTATTGCAGCAAGGTGATTTGAACGTTAATGAGACATCCTGTGCTGTGGGTTATTCCAACTCAAGTCACTTCTCGGAGGTGTTTCGGGAGAAATACGGGATCAATCCCGGCAAGCTTGTGAAACAGTTTGCTTCTTCTGTACTGATGACTTCAAAACACGAATCGAACCTTTAAAGAATACGGAGATAACAGTTGCAAATAACCCACCAGTCACGACTGGTGGGTTATTACATTTACATATGAAGATAAACGCAAAATCCCTCAGAATTTATTCTATCTCTCGACTACTGTTTCTCCTTCAATTAACACAGGTTGATAATAAGTATTGTTGGGAAGATCCTTTTTTCCTTGTAATTTTTTAATGACCCAATCCGCTGCATCACGGCCCATAGTTTCTTGGGGATGTGTTAAAGTGGTCAGTTTGATGTTTGCATTTTGGGCAATATAGGAGTTGTCCTGGCCAATAATTGATAATTCCTCTGGTATAGAAATGTCTAGCTGTCTGCAAGCATTGACCACTTCCAGACCAACCTCGTCGTTGTAGCAGACAATCGCAGAGAGGGTATCTCTATTTTTATTTAGGAAATCCTTCAAGTTCGTAGCTAAGGTTTGTTTGGTCTCGGTGTTGAACGAAAATATTTGCTCTGGATAAAACCGTAATTTAGCTTCTTCGAGAGCTTTGATATAGCCCTTCATTCGATATTTGCCCTGTAAATCATCCATTTTTGCGATAAGTCCAATTTGAGAGTGGCCTTTGGAAATCAATTCTTTTGTTGCCAGATAACTGGACTGCACATCGTCAAGACAAAGGAAGGGGAGCTCTATTTCCTCATAAAAAGCATTAATCATAATGAGTGGAATATCTTGCTCCTTAAACGACAGATAATACGCAATATTGGGATTATACAGATTACTTTTCGTAGGTTCAATAATTAAACCATCTACGCCGTAGGACAACATCATTTCGAGAGCTTTTTTTTCTTGCGCAACATCGTTATTGGTACTAGCCAATAGTAGTGAATAGTTATCCTCATTCATTCGGCTTTCAATCCCCCGGATAATAGAAGGGAAGATGTAGTCAGAGATATAGGTCGTAATTACACCGATCGTCTTCTTATGGGAACTCCCGCCGGTCTTTGTGCGATATTGGTTGCTGACATACGTGCCAGAACCTTTTTCGCTACGGAGGAATCCTTCGTTGGATAGCTCTAAAATGGCTTTTCTAACAGTCTGTCTGCTAACCTCGTACAAGGACTGCAAGGCAGACTCCGTAGGAATTTGTTCGCCTACATTGTAATCTCCTGAAAGGATCTTGCTTTTTATATCCTCTATAATCACTTGATACTTTGGTTTCATGTAATTCCTCTTTCCATACTTGTTCGCTTTATAATTCGTAAATTTCGTTAAGTTGTATGTACAAATTATAGCATGACTACGAATTAAATATAAAGGGGCTCTTTTTTTATGAAAAAATGTAAATATTTCGTACCTTTAGATCATCATAAACAAACTAAGTCCGGAGTTAAATTATTATCTTCTCCATATTTGTATGTATATATAACTATTTTATTGACAAATGTACGTACAAAAATTTATACTAAAGCTGTCAATTAAGAAAGCGAATTCTTTTATATTAAAAAAGCGCTGTCAGAGAGGTGACCAACGTGATATCGAATCGATTAAGCATCGAAGAAGCAATCAATAAGGGAGAAACTTCGCTAGGGATTGAATTTGGATCCACGCGTATTAAAGCAGTACTTATTGATCATAGTTTTCAAACGATCGCTTCTGGAAGTTATGAATGGGAAAATCAGTTGAAAGACGGCTTTTGGACGTACAGCCTAGAAGATATTATCAAAGGTCTACAAGATGCTTATCGTGAGATGAAGCAAGAAGTTCAACAAAATTACGGAATCACCCTCCAAACCGTTGGTTCAATCGGGTTTTCTGCAATGATGCATGGATATATGGCTTTTGACGACCAGGATCAATTGCTCGTTCCGTTCCGGACTTGGCGTAATGCAACAACGGGTAAGGCAGCCAAAGAACTGACAGATGTATTTAAATTCAATATTCCTGAACGTTGGAGTATTGCTCATCTTTATCAGGCGATCTTAAACAAAGAAGAACATGTGCCGCAGATTCGGTTTGTTACAACGTTAGCAGGATACATTCATTGGTTATTGACCGGCAACAAAGCACTTGGTGTTGGAGATGCTTCAGGTATGTTCCCGATTGATGAATCCATAGGAAATTATAATGAATCTATGATACAACAGTTTGATGAGCTTATTGCTGGCAAAGGTTATTCGCTGAAGACCAGCAACCTTCTTCCTAAGGTGTGTGTTGCCGGTGAGCAAGCGGGTCTATTAACCGAAGCAGGAGCCAAAATTCTGGATCCATCATTGCAATTACAAGCTGGGATTCCGCTTAGTCCTCCAGAAGGGGATGCAGGAACCGGTATGGTTGCTACCAATAGTGTAAGAAAACGTACCGGGAATGTCTCCGTAGGAACCTCTGTTTTTGCCATGATCGTATTGGAAAAAGAGCTTTCCAAGGTTTATCCGGAAATCGATATGGTGACTACGCCAGACGGAAGTCCAGTAGGTATGGTTCATGCTAATAACTGTTCAAGTGACCTTAATGCCTGGCTCGGATTATTCCGTGAATTCTATGAAGCGATGGGGCAAAAAGCCGAAGCTGACAAATTGTACAGCGTACTGCTGAATAAAGCTTTGGAAGCAGACCCAGATGCCGGTGGATTGCTCAGTTACGGTTATTTCTCGGGTGAGAACATTACGGGGTTAGAAGAAGGTCGTCCGTTATTTGTACGTTCGCCTGAGAGCAAATTTAATCTGGCTAACTTTATGCGTACACATTTGTTCAGCGCCTTTGGTGCTTTGAAAATTGGAATGGACATTTTGACGAAAGAAGAGAATGTAGCCATAGATAGTATTTTAGGACACGGCGGTATATTTAAGACTCCGGTTGTTGGCCAAAGAATGATGGCAGCTTCACTGAATGTTCCTGTTTCCGTAATGTCGACAGCTGGAGAAGGCGGCGCATGGGGAATGGCTATTCTTGCCTCCTACATGATGAACAAAAATCAGGAAGAAAGCTTGGAAGACTTCCTCGATCAAAAAGTGTTCAAAGATGTAAAGGGAGAAGAAATTCATCCCGATGCAACCGACATTAAAGGTTTTGAAACCTTTATCGAACGTTATAAAAAAGGTCTGGCGATTGAGCAATCCGCTGTTGATAATTTAGTCTGAAAATGGAGGGACCAAGATGTTAGAACAACTTAAAGAAGAGGTTTTTCAAGCCAATCTGGAATTGCCGAAACATGGACTAATCAAGTATACATGGGGAAATGTGAGTGCAATTGATCGCGAAAGTGGATTATTCGTAATCAAACCTAGTGGTGTAGATTATGAAACAATGAAAGCCAGCGATATGGTAGTTGTTGATCTGGATGGCAATGTGGTTGAAGGGGAGATGAGACCTTCCTCCGATACCCCTACTCACGCAGTACTTTATAAACATTACTCCGAAATTGGCGGAATCGTGCATACACATTCCACTTGGGCGACTATCTGGGCACAAGCAGGACTTGACGTTCCTGTAATGGGAACTACGCACGCTGATACATTCTATGGCTCCATTCCTTGTGCGCGTTTCTTGACGCAAGAGGAAATCGATCGGGGTTACGAAGCGGAAACAGGTAATGTAATCATCGAAACCTTTGAACAACGCGGGATAGATATTATGGCGGTTCCCGGTGTTTTGCTTAAAGGCCACGGACCCTTTACTTGGGGGAAAAATGCAAAATCCGCTGTAATGAACAGCGTAGTGTTGGATGAAGTATCAAAAATGAATTTATTTGCTAGAGAGTTGAACCATTTTGCGGAAGAATTGCCACAACGTATTCTAGATAAACATTACTTGCGCAAACATGGGAAAGACGCTTATTACGGTCAAAAATAATCAAACCACAAAATGATGAAAAGAGGATGAATATGTCAACAGCAGTAGCAAAAGAATTTTGGTTTGTCGTAGGTTCGCAACATCTTTATGGGGAAGAAGCATTGGCTGAAGTTAAAGCGCACGCACAAACGATGACAGATGCTTTGAATAAAAGCGGAGTTTTGCCTTACCCACTAGTATTGCAGGATTTGGCTGTCAGCGCAGATAAAATTACCAACATTATGAAAGAAGTTAACTACCGTGACGAAGTTGCCGGTGTCATCACTTGGATGCATACTTTCTCACCTGCAAAAATGTGGATCCGCGGAACAAAAATGCTGCAAAAACCTTTGCTTCATCTAGCTACGCAATATAATGAAAGTATTCCATGGGCAACAATTGATATGGACTTCATGAACTTGAACCAAGCAGCTCATGGTGACCGTGAATATGGTTTTATTAACGCCCGTTTGAACAAACAAAACAAAGTGGTTGTAGGCTATTGGGAACGCCCTGAAGTTCAAAAGCAAATTGCAGAATGGATGGACGTAGCCGTTGCTTATAACGAAAGCTTCAATATCAAAGTTGCTCGTTTTGGTGACAACATGCGTAACGTTGGTGTAACTGAAGGAGATAAAGTTGAAGCCCAAATTCAATTTGGCTGGACGGTAGACTACTTTGGTATTGGTGACCTGGTTCAAGTCATTAATGAAGTTAAAGAAGAAGAAATCGATGGTTTGTTTGCTGAATATGCAGAGCTGTATGAATTCGACTATGGCACTAACAGCAAAGAAGCTTGGGAAGCTAGCGTAAGAGTTCAAGCAAGCTATGAAATTGCTATCAAACGTTTCCTTGATCAAGGTGGCTACAATGCCTTCACCTCAAACTTCGAAGATTTACATGGAATGAAACAACTTCCAGGACTTGCTGTTCAACGTTTGATGGCACAAGGATATGGTTTTGCTGGAGAAGGAGACTGGAAGACTGCAGCTCTCGACCGCTTGCTTAAAGTGATGAGCCATAACCAATCGACTGGCTTTATGGAAGATTACACTTATGAATTGACAGTTGGACAAGAATCTATTCTTCAATCCCATATGCTTGAAGTAGATCCAACTTTGGCAAGCAACAAACCAAAAATCATCGTGTCACCACTAGGTATTGGTGGTAAAGACGATCCAGCCCGTTTAGTATTTGACGGCAAAGCAGGAGACGGTGTAGTGGTTTCCATGGCTGACTTCGGTACGCATTACAAACTTTTGATTAATGAAGTGACTGCTTTTGAACCAACTGTTCCAGCTCCAAACCTTCCAGTAGCTCGTGTGCTTTGGAATGTTAAACCAAACTTCCAAGACGGAGTTAAAGCTTGGATCGAAAATGGTGGCGGTCACCACACCGTTGTTTCATTAACTCTTACAACAGACCAAATTATTGCTTACGCAAAACTTGTGAACTTGGAATATGTAGTTATTAAATAATGGCAAAGCTTTATTACGATTAATAGGACTCCATTCCTCGGCTTTTTGAGGAATGGAGTCCTATTGTTTTGTTCGATTTACTTCAATAAATGCGATACTTTCCACTTAGGGCCAGTAAACTAAAGAAGTACAGACAGTTATCATAATAACGACGTTGTCCAGTTCGCAAAGGTGTATCCCAAAACAAACGGACAAAATGCTCTGCCTCCGGGCCATCCGAAGCAAGCGAAGCCATAGCGTTGGTCGCCAAAAGGCCTACCGGATGCAGCGCCGGTTCGTCGAATGCCTGTCCCTCAATGGTATACCTCCGGTAATTGGAAACTTCGATATTCCTAAAAAAAGCTTGAATCTGGTTACATTGATCGACCTGCCAGCTGTCCTTTTGGAACCATGCCCAGTCCAAACCGATATTAGCCGCAACCCGGTAAGCATCACTGAAAAAATGACTGAAATCACCATGAGGCTGGGGTTCTGCCGGGGTGCCGTTAAAATTAGCATATTCGGGAGCGAGACCAGTTATAGGATTACATGTAGTGTGTAGATATGAGCGGCTGGCTTCCGCCGCTTCTCGCCAAAACATGTGGTCACCTGCATCAGCCCACAAAGCGAACAAATCATAGAAATGGGGGAGATGGTAAGATGGATCACTGAAGGTGGATTCCGGTACGAATTTAATCAGTTTCGTTTCCGCGTCCCACATTGAGTCACCAGCGCCTGTTTCAGTTTTATGTACACAAGCACGCAATATTATTCGAGCCTGCTCGGAATAATTATAAGGTGCCGGACCGTTCCCCCAACGTTTTGAGGCAAAAAACAAAGCCATGGCGAAAAACTCTTCCCCGTCCGGTGCGGGTCCTTGAGAAATTCTTGTACCGTCAGGCTTGCAGTGCCAAGCAAAGTAATCGGCATAACGGCCTTCTTTGTGCTGCATAAACGTCTTAGAGAAGTTCCATAAACGATCAAACTCATCTTTTTTATTCATTTGAACAGCCATCATCATCCCGTAGGACATTCCTTTAGACCTAACATCCAGATTACCTGTATCCAGAATATAGCTTTTATCCTCGTCCAGCGGATAGTAGATTCGTACGTTCGGATCTCCGTAAAACAAATCACTCCAAGTTTCTTCGAGTTTAGCGTTGATTTCATCTTCAGAAAAGCCGAGCTCTTTAAATAAATTGCGATATTTCCCCGTATAAAAAGCACCTTGTTGTGTTATTGGCATGATATTTCCCCTCCTATGCACTACAGCATGCACTCCATTTCAATAAAAACTAAGGATGGATGGTTTGAATGGTGCCATCATCGTTGTATTCCAGCTCCGTATATTTTACAGAACGCTTGTTGTCAGCACCACCAGATAAAGAACTATCATGATAAAATAAATACCATTTCTCTTTAAACTGAACAATAGAATGGTGTGTTGTCCAGCCCAGGACGGGTGTAAGTATTTTTCCTTGATATACAAAAGGCCCAAGCGGATCTTTACTGATAGCGTATACAATATTATGGGTAGTACCCGTGGAATAAGAAAGATAATAATAACCGTTATATTTATGAACCCAAGGACCTTCAAAATATCTTCTCTCTTCATCTCCAGCAAGAATCGGATTTCCGTTCGTATCGACGATGGATATTTCTCTAGGCTCACCTTCAAAGCTCAGCATGTCCTCGCTCAGCTCTGCTACGATAGGTCCTAGAGCAGGTGCCGTTTCAGCCGGTCCCTCGGCATCCGCAACAAATGAGCCGGTTTGCCATTTTTCAAGTTGACCGCCCCAAAGACCCCCAAAGTATATATATGATTTGCCACTATCATCAACGAAAACAGCGGGATCAATGCTATAACTGCCGGGAATGTAGTTCGGTTCAGGTGTAAAGGGTCCGGAAGGTGACGCTGAGGTTGCAACCCCAATTCGGAAAATATCGTCATGGTCTCGGGCTGGGAAAAACAAATAGTAGGTATTGTTTTTGTATGCTGCATCCGGAGCCCACATTTGCTGTTTAGCCCATGGGACATCCTTCACATGAAGCACTTCACCGTGGTCGATACAAGGGGAGCCATCTCCATCAATAGACAGAACATGGTAATCCTCCATATTATATTGGTCACCGTTGTCATTGGAGATCATATCGTGATCCAGGTCATGAGAGGGATAAATATAAATCTTGCCTTCAAATACATGAGCAGAAGGGTCCGCAGTATAAATATGAGTTACGAGAGGTTCATTGGGTTGCACTGGCTTTATCAAGTCATTTCCTCCTATAAAGTTAATCGCTTACAAAGTTAATGGTATAAGAACTTTAGGACTCTGTATATATAGCAACTATAGTTTATACCCCACAAAGTTTAGATGTTGCTTTCTTGACCTTGCAGACCCTTTTCCATTTATGCTGCCTCACAATATTTTCTCTAGATAATCTGGTACAATAGAAATCTCCAAACTTTGACCTTACAAATACGATGAGGTGAGATTAACATAAGGGAATATAAATCATAATTTTACACAAGAATGAATGTTAGAGCGAAAGACACCAAGTATTCTACATTATATTTTTAAAAAGATGAGGTCAGCTTAATGCAAAAAATTCAAAATTCCAGAATCTACTTTATAGGTATACATGTGCTTTTATTAATCTTATTGTTCACCTCTTTGTATGCTTATTCCCCCTGGATTCGCATTAAAGTAAAGGAAATTATCATGCCTGCGGATAAAGTATATACCATCGCTCACCGTGGTGCTTCAGGATATGCTCCTGAGAATACAATACCTGCATTCGAGCTAGCCATTGATATGAAGACCGATTATATCGAGTTAGACATTCAGTTAACAAAAGATCATGTTCCTGTTGTTATTCACGATGGGACCGTAAATCGTACCACGAATGCTAAAGGGTATGTAAAGGATTTTACTTTAGAGCAGATCTCAAAATTAGACGCGGGTTCATGGTTTAATGAACAATATCCCATGTTCGCTAGAGATAAATATGTAGATTTACGTATTCCGACACTAAAAGAGGTATTTGAAAGGTTCGGAAAAGAAGTGGACTATATGATTGAGATTAAAGATCCCACGTCGAATTCGAACATCGAGGCATTGTTAAACGAAGAAATCTTAAATTATGATCTGTCGGCTCATGTTGCTATTCATTCATTTAGTGAAGCGAGTTTGCGTAGATTCCATTCCATAAATCCAGCAGTCCCTCTTTATCAAATTGTATGGTATGATTTCCCTGTTTATAAAATATCAGAATCCTATGTGAATAGATTAAAAACTTATGCGGTAGGCATAAGTCCTAACTTTCAAAAAATAAATGCGGCATATGTCGCGCAGGCAAAAAATTCAGGGCTAAAGGTGTTTCCATATACTGTGAATTATCAAGTGAATATGGATAAAGCCGTAATTTGGGGTGTAGATGGTGTACATACAAATTTCCCTGACCGCTTTAGCGAAGTAATTAAGAATAATAAAAGGTAAAGGGATGTGAAATCACCCTTTTCTGGACATAAATAAAGCTGTCGAGACTTTCTCGACAGCCTAAGAACCTTTATACAAAGGTTCTTTTTTTACGGAAAAATCAATTATTTTTGTTTCGTCATACTAATGAAGTCTTTTCTCGTGAAATTGTAGATGAAGCTCCCGTACTTGTTCTGCAAGATCAGGTACAGGACCATCTACGAACGCATCGTGAATAACCTCTTGAATACTTAAATTACGGACGGGTGATGCTGCAATTCCCATATCATTTAACCACGCCGATAATTGCTTCGAGGAACTGGCATATACAATTCGTCCTAAATGAACCCACCCGTGTGCCGCTGCACACATAGGGCAATGTTCTCCGGAGGTATACACTGTTGCCTGCTTACGTTCTTCCAGTGTCATATTCTGAGCTGCCCAGCGGGCTAAAGCGAATTCGGGATGCTGAGTATGGTCACCGCTACCTACATGGTTGCGGTCTTCCGCCAGCACTTCGTCACTTGCTGATACAAGGACGGAACCAAAGGGTTCGTCCCCAGCTTCGAGTGCAAATTGGGCAAGTTCAATACAACGCTTAAGATGTTTGATATCCGTGTCGTTTATCATGATGGTAGAACCTCCTGAATTTTAATTTATAGATAAGTTTCATGAATAGTAGGCCTAAGCCTGTTTGTTCACCACATTCTTCTATGTTAGCATGTAAAGTATTCGATGAAAAATATAGCATGCAATATCAAGCTAGGGAGGATATATAAAAATGAAGCACCCATTTATATTGAACGCCGTATGGAACGGTGGCCGTAACAGTGACGGAACTATTGAAGCTGGACAGCTTAAGACTCAAATTTCCATTCCGAAGGAAATGGGAGGACCCGGAGTAGGAACGAATCCGGATGAGATGCTTTTGGGAGCAGCAGCAACCTGTTATCTCATTACACTTGCAGCAATGCTGGAGCGGGCAGGGCTTACGACTTCAGAGCTGACGTTAACCTCAGAGGCGACGGTCGATGTAACGAATAACATTTTTACATATGAAGCCATCAAACATTCACCCCTAATCACCCTTACCAAAGATGCGTCACAGGACGATATCGATAAAACCATCCGAATTGCCCATAAAGCAGAAGGCTCCTGCATGATCTCCAGAGCCGTTGCAGGAAACGTAGAAATCACGACAGAGCCAACGGTGCTGACTGCAAGCCTATAAAATTGAGTCCTAGGTAATCAGAGAGGAGACGTTAACTTTGAACGTTGAGTTATATAAGGATTTGATCAAGGATGAGCGCGGAAATTATTACGTGGCTGTACAAAAAGAGGGCAACGAGCTGACTTTGGTAAACGCAATGCTAGAGCGGTCTTACCAAGAGGTGTGGGAATTTAATGAAGCTTTCAAAAAGAAGTACGCGGAATACGAGCATCAGTTCATCGGCAAAATGATTATGGACAAGCTGCGGCACGATGTTGTTTTTGCCTCCAAAGAAGACGGCCATGGCCGAATGTATGATCTGGCTGCGGTGACAGTTGATTACAAGCTTATTTTTATCGATATGATCGAATTTTACCGAAACCCTCGAGTAGGACTTAATCATGACAAGAACATCCATTAAGCTTAGTGTATTAGATCTTGTACCTGTTTTTAATACGGTGGATGCTAGTATCGCATTGGGACAAGCAGTGAAGCTGGCTCAGACAGCAGAAAGACTGGGATATACTCGTTATTGGGTTGCTGAACATCATGATATGCCAGGATTAGCATGTACCTCTACGGAGGTGCTTTTATCGCATATTGGAGCGAAAACAGCACACATTCGCCTTGGCTCAGGCGCTTTATTGCTGCCACATTATAAGCCGCTAAAGGTGGTGGAAGCATTTCATTTGTTGGCCAGTTTGTACCCGGGACGCATCGACCTTGGATTAGGCAGAGCTCCCGGCGGTACTGCTGAAGTAAGTTTAGCACTGAGTGGCAATTTTCTCGAAAATGTTTGGAAAATGCCAGAACTGCTTAAAGGCGTCACTGAATTATTGCAGGGTAACTATTCCTATGAAAGACGTTCAATAACCGCCCGTCCGGTCCCTCCCGTATCTCCAGAGCTATGGCTGCTGGGTACAAACAAGAAAAGCGCGGCATATGCTGCCGAGTTTGGAGCAGGTTATGTGTTCGGCCAGTTCATGAGCGATGTAGCAGGGGAGGAGGTTTTGCAGGCTTACCGTGAAACCTTTACTCCTTCTTCACTTTCTCCTGAACCGCAGGCCATGGTTGCTGTTGGCGTCATTTGCGCCGAGACTGAGGAAGAGGCAGAGCGATTGGCCTCATCTGGTACGACATTATTCCAACAAGAAGGTTCTGCCGAAGCGAAGTCTGAGCCCTTGGAACGCAAGCTGCTGGTAGGTACTCCGGAAAGTGTTAAAGGTAAGTTGGAACGGTTATCTCTTTTGTATGGAGTTAATGAATTCATTATCGTTACCATGATTCCAGATTATGAGAAACGGTTACATTCGTTCGAGCTGCTTGCCCAAGCGTGCTGGAGTTCTTAATAAAGGAGGTCCATATGTATGAAGTCTCATACCTCTGATCAAATTAAAATCCCACCAGGATTTTGGGCTGGATTAAGTCAATTAGGAATAACTGCACAAGATGTAGCCAGCAAAGCAAATCTTCCACTTAGCCAGATCACAGAGTCAGAAGTCACCACCGCCCAATATTTCGCAGTCTGGCAGGCATATTCCGATCTCATTGGGGATACAGCCGAAGGAATCATTAAGCTTGCAACCGTCTTTGAAACTACACAATATCCGCCTACGGTCTTAGCAACATACCATGCTAAGGACTATCGCGATGCTCTTAAGCGAATGGTACGATACAAACAAATGTGCCCTCCTGAAAGCTTGCGTTTTACCGAAGAAGGCGAGCTATGTACAATCGAATTGGAATGGCAGCATCCCGGGCATTTTGGTCCACCGCTGCTGCTCGGCCTCACTTTGGTATTTCTTCTAGAGCTTGGGCGGCGAGGCACAGGTCTACCTTTGACAGCACAGCTTGTCGAGTTTTCACAGCCTATAGGAAATGTAAAGATTCTTGAAGCTTATTTCGGCTGCCGAATTCAGATAGGTGCTCAATATAATCGTTTGACGTTGCGTCGAAATGATTTGGATCGGCCTTTTATCTCGTACAACGAAGAGCTGCTGGAGATTCTGACTCCCGTTTTGGACCGGACGCTTGCTGAACAGAAGGGCACTCGCTCTATAACCGAGAGGGTCAAATGGATCATGAAACGCAGCTTCAGCGGAGGACGCCCTGACATTCAAGCTGTTGCGAAGGCATTAAGTATGAGTGACCGTACGTTGCAACGCAGGCTTACTGAAGAAAACACAAGCTTCAAGCAATTGCTGACACAAGCTAGACATGAGCAAGCACGAGAGTATCTGGCAGATCCATCGCTTGATATTAAAGAAGTAGCTTTCTTGATTGGATATGAAGACCAGAACTCGTTCTACCGTGCCTTCCGTCTTTGGGAAGGTGATACTCCTTCAAATTGGCGTACTGAACATTTAGGTTTAAACTCGGTACCCTCTTCATAAAGACAGTATTTTCAGAGATTTATCATTGGCGTGTTAAACAAGAACTTTGGCGCAATCCGCTAGTTACTGAACAACCCCGGTACGATAATATAATCCTAGCCGGCACACAGGACTGTTCTTAAAATGACAACTACTCAGCACGCCGTGATAAAAGGAGAAATGTAATATGGATATGGGATTAAATAATAAAACAGCTTTAATTACAGGATCAACAAAAGGTATTGGCAAAGCAATCGCCTTTGAACTTGCTAAAGAAGGAGTTAATGTACTGATTAATGGACGGAATTATGATCAGGTAGAACAAACTGTAAATGAAATAAAGTCAAATTTCCCGGCTACCTCTCCACAAAATGCTACAGCGGATATTGTGAATATTGAACAAAGAGAAGCCTTATTCGAAAAATACCCTAATATAGATATTTTAGTTAATAATATGGGTATCTATGAAATTATGAAATATGAGGACGTTGACGACGAAATATTCGAAAAATACTTCCGTACTAATGTCCTTGCTGCGAATGGATTAACAAAATTCTATTTACCTAAAATGTTACAAAAAGATTATGGCCGCATTCTCTTTATTGCTAGTGAAGAAGCCATTATGCCTTCAGGCCAAATGCCTCAATATGCAATGACCAAATCAATGTTATTATCATTGTCAAAAAGCTTATCTAAGTTAACGATAGGAACTGAAGTTACAGTCAATACAATTATGCCAGGACCAACACTTTCTGAAAATGTGCATCAAATTATCGATGGGATATACTCCAATGAAGATATGACTTTTTCAGAAAAAGAAAGAAAATTCATGACTACAAATCTTCCTCAATCTGAAATACAACGATTTATTA
This sequence comes from Paenibacillus sp. FSL H7-0918, assembly GCF_038007025.1. NCBI lineage: Bacteria > Bacillati > Bacillota > Bacilli > Caryophanales > Paenibacillaceae > Paenibacillus > Paenibacillus sp. FSL H7-0918. The sequence continues at coordinate 499,760 of NZ_JBBOWJ010000003.1, read as the reverse complement.
AACCTTTTGAAATAGGCAGACTAGCAGCATTTGTATGCAGTCCTTATGCCTCTGCATTTAAAGGTTCTCCAATTCGCATGGATGGGGGAATGGTGCCGACTATTTTTTAAGCTTACTCTAAAAGGATATAGATAACGATACAAAAAAGCCACTCCTTATGGAGCGGCTTTTTTGCTTGAAAAGTTATCATTGTCCTCTGGTATAACAAAGGATACCAAGGTGCCTTCTCCAGGCTTACTCTGGATCGAGAGACCTTGACCATATAATTGACTTAACCTCCGATGGGTGTTGGCCAGCCCGATGCCACCTTTGCCTTCCATCATTGGCTTCAGCAGTAAAGAGAGGGTCCCGGAATCCATACCTTGCCCATTATCCTCCACCTCAATCTTTACAGCGTTGTGCAGACGGATAATACGTATTTCAACAGTCCCACCCTGTTGGCGCTTAAGTATACCGTGCTTAACAGCATTTTCTACCAACGGTTGGATGGATAGAGGAGGAATTAGGATGTCAATATTCGGATCTACCTTCCAGACAACAGATATCCTTTCTGCAAATCGAGTCTGTTCAATATACAGATAAGATTCTACCAATTCCAGTTCATGGGAGAGGTTCACGAGCTCTCCGATATTTAAAAAGTCAAAACTGATTCTTAAAAAAGAAGTAAACGCACCAATGAGCTCCTGCATTTTTTTAGTATCCAAATCACTGAGTGCGGCAATAGAGTTCAATGTATTGAATAAAAAATGCGGTTGTATCTGTGCTTGTAGATAGGCTGCTTCTATCCGCACCCGTTCATTGAAGGATAGCTTCATCGCAGTTAAAGCCCGAATACGGTATTTAAGCTCCACTGCATCTACAGGTTTTGTGACATAATCATTGGCACCGGACAAAAATCCAGTATAAATATCCTCAGGCTGACTACGGGCAGTAAGCAGTAGAATCGGGAGCTCATATAAGGAGTAACGAGTACGAACCTTCTGTGTTAATTCGTATCCCGACATCTGTGGCATCATAACATCGCCAATAAGTAAGTCCCAGTTCCTTTTATCCAACAATTCCAATGCTTCATGGGCTGAGTTCACGGTAGTTATGATATAAGGTTCGGTTTCAAGAATACCCTTTAGTACATTCAGATTGACAGGATCATCATCTACCACCAGAATATTTACCTTCATCTCTGTAAAAAGCGGCGGAATTTTTTCAGAGTGATTACTTGGCTGGTGTTCGGAAATTCCCCACTCAGCCATCTGTCTATGAATCTCATCTGCCATATACGAAACTGTAGGTTCCGTCTGTCTTATTATCTGTTCGCTGTAAGAATCGGCAAGAGAGAGTGTGAAACTAAAAGTTGAACCTTTACCAAGCTCAGATTGAATGCTTAGGCTGCTCCCATGCAGTTCTACCAGCTGCCGGCATATGCTTAATCCCAGCCCAATTCCACGCCCGTCATTTATTCCGTGAGGGCCTTGCTCATAGGGTAGAAATATCCGTTCCATAGTCTCTTCAGTCATGCCTACTCCGGTATCTGTCACATAGATAAGAACCTGTCCGTCCTGTTCCTCAGCCTTAACAGCTACAAGTCCTGCTTCGGTGTATTTGAGCGCGTTGTGCACCAGATTTAATAAAACCTGCACCAGTCTTTTCTCGTCCGCAAGAACTGGCGGCATAGCTTCCGGGATATCCATAGATAGCTGGACTGGCTTACCTTCAATCATATATTGAAGCATACTAATCACACCGGGAACTACCGATTGAACCGAAATAGGTTCCTGTTGTAAAATAACACGATGCTCCTGAAGACGGACCACATCCAGTAGATCACCAAGCATATGAGACATACGGCGGCTGATTGTAATCAGCAGTTCCATATCTTGACGGCTACTTTCGTAAAGTCTGTCCTTTTCTTTTGTGACAATATTTTGCGCGATATTCATGATTCCGTGAAGCGGTGTACGCAGCTCATGTGAGGTATTAGCGAGAAACTGGTCCTTAAGTTTGTCTGCTTTTTTCAGCTGCTCATTTAGTTCCATGTTCTCTTTAGCATTTTGAAAATACTTTTTAAACCAATAAGCTGAGAAGCCCACGATGGCTGCGATAATATCCAAAGGATAATAGACAATTGAATAGTGTCCGTTACTATCCCACAAATTCCATAACAAATTAGAAACGATCGCCGCACCTGATAACAGCAGAAAAACAACATCTTTATCATCTTGCTTTTTGAACAATAAGCGCCCTAAGCTATAGAGCAACCAAATGAAGGGAATATACTGGAACACTTGAATGATTCCCAAATGAATGGATGTGCTGACTAAATAAGCAGGGACAATAAATATAAACAAGGTATAAAGGAAAAGACACCATGTGTAAGCACGTAACCACTTGTTGACTTTGGTACCTGAGGTGAATTTCCTGAAAACAAGCAGAATAAAAAGGTTTTGCCATAAGAAGGCGATCAAACGGATTTTTAAGGACCAAGTATAATTAATCGGCAGTAATGAAAGCACTAAGTTGTCATTTCGAGCTAAAAGGATTACAGCTACAGATAAGGTCATTAATCCTACAAGAAACAGAGCACGTTCTTTAGGATTAAATAAGTACAGAATACAGGCATAAAGCCCATGCAGTAGTAAGATAATTGCTGTAAGCATTTGAAATCCGACAGTGTAAAAGTATGTCCGGTCAATGAGTTCCTGAGAGCCAAAGAAAATAGGGCCTTTTATACCGCCCTTATAGGGGTGATCAAAGTTAGCTACGTGAATAAATACATCTATCACTGTGGTGTTTTTTGAAAAATAAGCTGCTGTATATGAGGTGGTTTTGGGTACATATGTATCGGCATCAAGAGCTATTACCCCATTATTGAGAATAGGAGTGCCGTTAATCTCCACACTGGAAGCGGAATAAATTTGTTTGATCCAGAAAGAGACAGGTTGCTGAAGCGGGTCTACCAAAATTCGCAAACGATACGTACCATAACCATAAGAAGAATTCTTATCGCTTCCCATAACATGGCTCCAATTTCCAGGAACTTGAAGCGAGTGGGATAGCTTTGGTAGAGTAGAAGTCTTCGAAGAAACGAATTGCGAAGGATAGAAGCTCCATTCACCATCCAGCCTGAATAAGTTAGCCTGCTCCAGATCCTGGCCGCGTAAATCCAGTACCCCATTGTTAATCACGGGTACAGTGTTGGAAACCTTAAATACACTCAACCAAATGCAGCGTAGGCCAAAGAGAATGCTTATAAAAAGTAGAATGATAGCTAATTTGTTTAGGATAGTTTTATTTTTCATGAGATCATTATAGCAAATAATTCTAATCTAGAATCTAAAATGAAGATTATTTACATAAGAAGGAGAAGTAATGAGCAACGGACACTGCGTGGGGCTAAGAGGAATGTTCTCCACATGGAAGATGCATGATGTATCTCCTTGAACATTTGCGTACTCGAATACACGAACACTCGAACACACGAACATACGAACACACGAATACACGAACACTCGAACACACGAACACTCGGATACTTGATTGGTGCTTCTCTGTTGGGCGTCTGGATTACCGGATGTGCTATTTGGCTGCTGGTTTGGCGTCTGTGATACCGGATGTGCGACTATGCTGCTTGTTGTGCGTATTGTATTCCCACACGCTCTCTTCACCATGAGCGATCGGACTCAGATGCAGCTATTCGGCTGAATTTTGACTTTTAAGAAGTGTTTCGGACCCCAGAGGCGTTATTTGTTCCAAACATGCGCGATATGAGGGCTTTTCGAGCCAATAGCGACTATAGAGTCCGATAGGTTCTCAAATGAGCCGAATTATGGTTAATAGCGACTATAGGGTCCGATACACTTCACTCCTGCTTCCAATATCATTTTTCATAAGCTAGGCTTCTCGTTTATTGTGTATGTGATTTTGAATACCCCGTTAGTACTAACCTTCAGTGTAATGACTGGAGGTTAACGGTGGATTCTCCTTAATCCTAAAGGGTATATTATTAGAAACTTCAATGCAGACAGGAGTGTAGATACGATGATTAAAGGTTTCGGAGGAATATTCTGGAGAACTAAAAATCTTGAAGCTACAAAAAAGTGGTACAGTGAGGTGTTGAAGCTTGACATTGAGAATTGGAATGGGACTGTGATAAAACCTCAAGTGGGAAATGAGACTATTTTTTCTTTCTTTACCGAGGATGACAGTTATTTTCCAATAGAACAACAAGTGATGTTAAATTTCCAAGTGTATGATCTAAATGAGACGATTAAGCATTTTGAACAGATTGGTGTACCTCTTGCAAAGAAAATAGAGATTAGTGAATTTGGAAAGTTTATTTGGATTGAAGACCCAGAAGGTCGACTGATCGAGCTTTGGGAGAAGTAAGGAGTTGCAGATTATTGCTATTGAGCTAACAGGTGCGTTTTTTTATAAAAGCTCAGTTCTACATCTAATTGTAAATGTATTAGGGAATAAAGTTGTCAAATCCGTGGGGAATATTTCTTCAAAGCTTTCAGCTCCCAGAAAGAACTTTAACTTCTATATTCTGGGGTGCGGCGCTTGCACTGCATCCACGGCCAACGAAATACTATTGTCAACCCAAATAGGGAGCATACCGTCGAGGTGTACTCCCTATTTCATTGAAGGAATTGGAAAATTAGTGCAACATTTCACCTATAACTTATGTCAATAAAGAAGTTATGTAATAAAATCATAAGAGTAGGTGGTAAATTGAAACTTCGTTTAATCACGTTAATATGTTTATTCACATTCGCATTCTTTATTGCAAATGGACAAGATGCTAAAGCTTTATCCTGTGTCGAGTTAGGAAGTCCCCAAGAAGCCCTAGAGGTCTACGGTGGAGCAATTTACGGTGAAGTAAAACAAATAAAGGTCGATTTGAAACAAGAAGGATTTACGGGGCCAAAAGAGAAAATCAGATATATATTAGTGGATGTTGAACGAAGTTGGAAAACTGAAGTTGACTCTCAAATTATTGTGAGAACAGACTACACTTGGGGTTTTGATTTTAAGGAAGGTAATAAATACTTAATATACATTAGTGAAGTGGATGGCGAATCAAGCAGTAGTCCATGCAGTTCAACAATTGAGATGAATAACCTTAACCAAGCAACAGAACTATTCGGTGAAGGACTTCGACCCAAACAGCAAGTACACCTAGAATACAAGATGTGGTTAATGTTTGAGCAGGATATTGATTTGTATATTGTAATTGCAATAGGACTAGTAGTGATTTCGGTCATTTACCTGAGAGCAAGAAGGAAAAAGGGCTAAGTGTAATTTTATTACACTAATGGTTAGGATAGTTCAATAAAATTAAGAATAAGATAGCTGAACTAATTACTATTCATTCAAAACATGTGAGGTGCGAATTGAATTTAGTAGAAACAATCATAAAAAGATTTAACCTTAATGTATTAAGTATAGATAATGTTCCTGAGTCCTTTAGTTCACAAGTATACAAGCTGAATCTTACTAATGGAGAAACGCTGTATGCGAAGATCCCTTATAACAGGGATAAACTATATCGCGAATATCGTATGCTTGAACTGTTGAGGGAGGTATTACCGGTTCCAAAGGTGTTAGACTTCTGGAGTGGGGATGACTTAATTTCTGGTGCATTACTTTTATCTGAGATTAAAGGTATACCATGTACAGGTGCTATTGACGATGAATTAGCATTTCAAATTGGAGTACTTCACGCAAAGCTGCATGAAGTTAAAATGCCGGGATATGGTGTGGAAGGATTAGACGGTTTTCAATTTTTCAATCAGAACAATTGGAGACTTTATATAAGAAATAGCTTTGAAAAATTTATAGAACCTTGCAAGGAAGTCCTTGAGAGAGGACTTTTCGAAAAATGTATTAATTACTTTGAGGGTGCTTTCTCAGTTTTACCTCCTCCTGATGGCCCGTGTGTTGTTCATATGGATTTTCGACAAGGTAATATACTAACAAATAATAATATGGTTGTTGGAATTATTGATTTTGAGAGTGCACGGGGTGGATCCTCTGAAATTGATTTCACAAAAATTAACCGATATGTTTGGGAAGTGAATCCTCAAAGTAGAATTTCGTATAAAGAGGGATATTCAACAATTCGTCCTCCAATGGATTTGGAAACAATACTACCCTTTTATGATTTTTACGATGCTTTTGGTGCTGTTGTCTGGTGTAAAAATAGAGGGATTGAAAAGAATAGGGCGTTCCTAAAGGAAAGTATTTCTGTATTGCAGAAATCCGTAGGTTGTTGAACTGACGGGAAACGATATTTAAAGACAGTTTATGACGAGGAGCTACCTCCATGATGGATAGCTTTATTACGTTAAAGGACATGATAGTGAATAAAGGATAGAATAATGGAAATGGCGAATATTAGATCGGCAGTATACTGTAAAATTATTATGATGCAATCATGAATACAATAGCTTATCGTGATATATGGATCACCAGAACTAATAATGAAAAAATCGAAAACCCAAAAAACGTAATGGAAGTGTGTTTATGGAAAATATATATAACAAATTACATACAGCGGAAATACTGAGCCGTATCGAGAATTTAAGTCCTAATTCAAACCCACAGTGGGGAAAAATGAATGTTTCTCAAATGTTGGCTCACTGTTCAGCATTTCAAGACATCGCAAATGGAAACTCCTTTCCTCCTAGAAGTTGGCTAGGAATATTAATAGGAGGGTTTGTGAAATCTATTTTTTACAATGACAAGCCAGTACCACATAATATGTCAACAATTCCGACCATACTTATTTTAGATGATAGAGATTTTGGAAAAGAAAAAGAAATACTGAAACAAAAGATTATAACTTTTCAAAGTAACGGTCCGGAGAATTGTTCATCCCATCCACATCCTTTTTTCGGAAAATTCACTCCGGAGCAATGGGGTAAAGGGATTTATAAACATCTAGACCATCATTTAAGACAATTTGGTGTTTAGTCTTTTTTCGCAGTGAATAATAATTGTTTAACGTCGCCAACTTACATATTTTTTATTGACATAAAATCCCTATTACTTTATATTGTATCTAATTACATTGCAATCAAATGCGACGAAGAGGACAAGTAAATCCGGATATGTCGATCAGAGAACTGCCGGTTGGTGCGAGGCAGAGGACACCCGAATCGAACAATCGCCTCAGAGCTGGCTCCCGAAATCATAGTAGGCGGGCCCGGGATTCTGCCGTTACAAAGAAGCATCGTTGTTGGACGATGGCAGCAGAGAGGGTGTATTCATAAATACACCAATCAGGGTGGTAACGCGGAATCTACTCCGTCCCTAATGGGACGGAGTTTTTTGCGTTCTTATAAATAAATAAGGAGGAGTAACAATGTTTCAAAAAATCAATGTCTCCGATCGAATACTTAGCCAGGATATATTTATTGCTGATGAGGTTCAATACAACCTGATTCACCTTATTTGCGAGTCGAAGAGTTCTACTTGCTTAAAAGATTCTGATGAAACAATGATTTATGCCTAGTCAACGGGACATAACGCATGGCTTTGGAGTTCTAAGGATATTGTCGAGGATAAGAAGGCCGTTCTCTACGAAGAACTTATAGAATTTCTTAAAGAGACTACATTACCGGGAGTATCTGGAGAACCAAAAACAACAGAACGTTTTGCACAGCTGTATTCTCAGGCAAATCATCTTCAATATGAGTCCACGATGACTATAGAATCTTATTTCTGTACAGATCCAAAGAAACCGTTGAACGTAAAGGGTACAATGCAACAAGCAACGAGAAAAAACCTGGCCATTGTAGCAGAGTTTTTGGCGGGTTTCTCAGAGGGGGCTTATGGGGTTAGGGTGAACCCAGAAGCTAAAATTCTAGATGCCAAGAGGATGATTGAGACAGGGGACTTGTATATATGGTTTGTAGACGATAAACCTGTATCGATGGCGTACATTGCACATAGGTCGGCAAGATATTCCAGATTAAATGCGGTATACACACCACCTTCTTGCCGGAAAAAGGGTTATGCAAGTGCACTAGTAGCAGAGTTATGTTCCGTTCTTTTATCGGAGAATTTAGTGCCCATGCTTTATGCTGATTTAAAGAATCCTGACTCGAATAAGGTTTATCGAAATATTGGTTTTGTGGAAAGCGGGAAGATTGTTGACATCAAGTTCAAATAGGCACAAAAGGGCTACCGCAAGGTAGTCCATTTTCTATGATCAATATGTTACTCGGCATTACTTTTATACAATTTCACATAGTTTGTAAGTTCAGCTATCGCGAAAAATTGCTTCATTAATTGAGAATTCAATTTTTGTAAGGCAAGCTGAAAGGATATCTCCACTTTTTTGTAGTTATGTGTTTCTATTTCATTCAAAAGCTGTTTCATATTCTCGATATAATAAACAGTTTTCCTTAAACTGCTGATAAGAATAATTTTTCTTAATTCCGTTAAAGTGAAGACTCTGTAGCCATTATCTTTGTTCCTATTCGAAGAGATTAGCCCTTCTTGTTCCCAATGCCGAATAGCTGATGGATTAACTCCTGCCATTTGTGCAACTTCACCAATCGTCATTGAATCTGATACAGTTAAATCTTTGTATTTAGATAAATCAACATCCCGAAACATGCGTAAGACTTCCTCTAACCTTTCTTTTTCCACTTGGGTATTATGTTGCTCTTGATTGATTGCCCAAAGAGCAGACTCCATCTGCTGGCCTTTTATCTTCCTCATCACATCGTACACAACCGGAATTTCATATCCCTGCAATAATGCCCGAATGGTAATAAAAGCTTGCACATGGATGGAAGTGTAACATCTGCGGTTGCTGGCGGTCCTTGGTACATCTGGAATTAAGCCTTGATCTTCGTATCTCCTTAAAGTAGTGGTACTCACATTTAATTGCTTAGCTATCAGTGTAGGTGTATATATCTCTTCCATAAACATCATCACCCCAAAACATTAAAGTTGAACCTTCAAGTGCTACAACAATATTAAATCGAATTTAGGTAGATATATCAAGGGAGGTAGAGGGATAAACCGAAAGATTGCATGAATGTTATATGATACTTTTATAGAACATAAAGGAGTGAGTTCATTGAAAAAGATAATACAATTAGCAAATCAATCAGAAATAGAAGTAGGTATGGCAGGACTTCCAGATTGCCCAACCCTCATGTTACCCATCGCTAAAAAATCTGTGTACAATCAGGAAGCAGAAAACTTAAAGCTGTGGGGAGTAGATCCCGAATTAGGTAAACATTTTGTTGAAGGATTAGCGGACACTTTTCAAGTGCTTTATTTCGATTATGAAGGTCATCTATTTCAATATCCAGAGGAAAATCTAACAGCAGATCATATTGTGAAGGATCTTCTCCACATTGCGGATGAAATGAATGTTACAAGCTTTAGTTACTACGGTTATTCCTGGCTTGCGTTGATTGGATTGCAAATGGCTATAAGAACAGATCGCTTGGAGAGTTTGGTAATGGGAGGTTTTCCACCCTATAATGGCCCCTATCAAGAAATGAGGGTTGTGACCCATAAAACACATACACAAGCTTTGAGTAACCAAAATGATCCTGTGGAAAGCCCAGCAGGACCGGAGAGTCCAAACGAAATGGATTGGGACAATATAAAGGTTACCATAGATACCCGTGTTACAGCACAATTTGTCACTCTATATCAGAGCCTTACAGCCTTTGATGATCGCAGTATTCAACATTTGCTTAGTCTCCCTAAACTAGCTTTTGCAGGTGGAAATGATAGGATCGTTTACGGTGAAAATTTCGGGAACGTTACCGTTGACATCGTCGGGTTGTTAAAAAGAAATAAGGAGACGCTGGCTGATTTAGGTTGGGATGTTGAAATCCTTACGGGAGCCGAGATGGACCATACAAAAGCTATGCAACCAGCAGTAGTCTTACCACTGATTAAGCCTTGGTTTATGAACGTGTTACTAAAAAATACTGGATTGTAATTGTGGCAGATACAAAAATCCAGTGAATAAGGTATCCCAAAAGAACAATACTTTTTAGGGTAAAATCTTTAATTTGAAGAGATTAAATAGTAAACGATCTATGATAAGATTTTCTATGAAATCGCTTACATTAATATATATGGAAGGAAGTGGTGTTGCGAATCTGCCCCAATAAGGAATTGCTTCGACTACTAGAAATACAGACAAGCAGTATGTAGGTATGTAGTGACAAAAAATTTCAGGAGGTAGATTATGTTTAAATTTAACAAGAAAATCGTGACTGTAATTATGGCAGCTACAATGAGTTTCAGCTTGTTTGCAGCAACCTCGAGTGCAGCGACAGACTATTGGCAAAATTGGACCGATGGTGGCGGGACAGTAAATGCTACTAATGGATCTGGTGGGAATTACAGTGTTACATGGTCAAATACTGGTAACTTTGTTGTTGGTAAAGGTTGGAATACTGGATCTCCATCTAGGACAATAAACTACAATGCAGGCGTCTGGGCACCATCCGGGAATGGGTATTTAACTCTTTATGGGTGGACGAGAAACTCCCTCATAGAATATTACGTCGTTGATAGCTGGGGCACTTATAGACCTACTGGAACCTATAAAGGTACCGTGACCAGTGATGGAGGCACATATGATATATATACGACTACGAGAACGAACGCCCCTTCTATTGATGGTACGGCAACCTTCACACAGTTTTGGAGTGTAAGACAATCCAAGCGAGCAACTGGAAGCAATGTTGCGATCACTTTTGCCAACCACGTTAATGCTTGGAAAAGTTACGGAATGAATCTGGGCAGCAGTTGGTCTTATCAGGTGTTAGCGACAGAAGGATATCAAAGTAGCGGGAGCTCAAACGTAACAGTATGGTAACTTGAGCATCGGACCAGCTCAGGCATCTCCAGCTTATTAAAATAACTATTAATCACTATCATTGCTAAGGTTGTCGGTCCACAGCCGGCAGCCTTAGATCATTCTAGATCATTCAACAATGATACTTAACTACATACCAGTGGTTGGAAAGGAGATATATCCATGAGAAAACTATTAATTTCTCTTTTAATAGTAGTTGTTATCAGCGCTTGTTCGCAAGAAAAGCCTGAACATAAGGATACTTATGTATTAGTCAAAGGCGGGACTTTCATTAACACAAATTCCAACTACAAAAGTACAACTATATCAAATTTCTATATCGGCCAATATGAAGTGACTCAGAAAGAGTGGGTTGAAATAATGGGAAGCAACCCTTCAGCATTCAAAGGCGACAACTTGCCAGTAGAAATGGTTAATTGGTATGACGTAATAGATTACTGTAATAAAAGAAGTATAAAAGAGGGGTTCAAACCCTATTACAATATAGATAAAAATAAAAAAGATCCGAATAATAAGAGTGATAACGATAATTTAAAATGGACAGTAACGCTCAATGCAGGAGCTAATGGTTACCGATTGCCTACTGAAGCAGAGTGGGAATATGCTGCAAGTGGAGGACAGTTGAGCAAAAGTTACACCTACAGTGGAAGCAATAAAGCAGATGAAGTAGCATGGTATTGGCAAAATGCTGGAGACAAATACTTATCAGGAGATTGGAACTGGCCGATCATAGAAAACAACCACAACAAAACAAAATCTATCGGTGGCAAAAAACCTAATGAGCTAGGTCTTTACGATATGTCAGGGAATGTAAGGGAATGGTGTTGGAACTGGTACGGAGATATAGATAGTAAGAGCGGTTCTTTCCGGGTTGTAAAGGGTGGCGGGTGGATCGGCGGTATCAGCAACAACGAGATTTCTTTTCGGGGAAAGTTCGAAGCGAATGGTATGGGTCCTGATCAAGGTTTTCGAGTAATTCGTGGTGAGTAGAGGGGAACAAGACATACCAAGTATAATCGGAAAAAGCTGAAAAGGGTTTGATTAATAAACAAGCTTTGCGCTCGAATATAACCAAACCCCAATATGTATGTTTGCTATATTTCTTCGATCATTTGGATTAGTTTTGACAAAGCACTAGAAAAAACCGCGTTCCGGCGATACACAAACCATACCTGCAAATCTCGATATCCTTCAGGCAGACGGTGGGAAGTAATTACTCCCGCCTCTTCAGCCTTGGAAATCGAAGATTGGGGCAGCATAGACACGCCGAGTCCAGCGGTAACCCCACTTAGAATTACATCTAACGTTCCGTATTCCATAATCTTATAAGAGCTCATCCCGCTTTCATTTAGGAAACTCTCAGCTTTGGCGCGATGTGTACATCCAACGTCGAAAAACAACATTGGCTTTGTAAGCAATTCGCGCATATCGCTCTTACCTGGTTGTGAGATAAGCACCAGCTCCTCTTCGAAAGCAACAACATGTTCTATATCAGGCTGGTCAATGGGCCCATAAACAAAGGCTCCATCTAGTTGGTAATCAAGCACCTTTTGTAAGAGTTTATGCGTTTCTCCCGTTATAAGCGATAGATTAACCTCGGGATATCGTAAGTGATATTCGGTTAGCAGAGGCGTTAGATGAGTAGCCGCTGTTGTTTCGATGGAACCTAAACGGAGCGGACCAGCAGGGTGCTCAGAGTATTGTGTGGTTATCACAGCCTCGTCCATTAGTAATAATATTTTGTCTGTATATACCAGTAAGTTCTCACCTGCCGGCGTTAACGTCATCCCTCGATTGGATCGACGAAATAGGGGGATTTTCAGCTGAGCTTCTAGATACTGAATCCGGTTCGTCACATTTGATTGGACATAATTCAAGACTTGAGCAGCCTTCGTTATGCTACCCTCGCGAGCAACCGCTTGAAATATTCTCAAATCTCCACTTTCCATTTCCTTTGCACCTTCTTGGTATGATGATTTATGATAGTCACCTTCAGTTTTGATCATTTTACTGGATTACACCCACTATGTAAAATTTATTATAGATTCATTAATAACAACTTGAGGAAGGGGCTTAGATGATGAAAGCCATTATACATGCTGGAGAAGGTGGCCTGAAGGGCTTGAACTATAAAGAGATTATGGATAAAAGACCGGGGATTGGAGAAGTGAAGGTTAGGTTAAAGGCTGCAGGGCTAAACCACAGGGACTTGTTTATCATGGATGCCAGAACAAAACAGGATGTTCCTTTGATTATTGGTTCTGATGGTGCGGGGAGAATTGAAGCAATAGGTGAAGGTGTGCTTGATCATAATGTAGGTGAAGATGTCATCATTAATCCGTGCATCGGATGGGAACATACCGATAATGTTTCAAACGTTCCAGCTATTGTAGGGGGACCTTCAGAAGGCACATTCGCTGAGTCAATCATCATTCCTGCGCAAAATGCCATCAGCAAGCCAGCTTACCTGTCATGGGAAGAAGCCGGCGTGCTGCCCTTATCTGCCTTAACAGCCTATCGGGCGCTATTCACTAGAGGCCGCTTAAAGAAAGGTGAACATGTTCTTATACCTGGTATTGGTGGTGGGGTTGCGACTTATGCCATGATGATGGCTTCAGCGGTGGGTGCACGTATCAGTGTCACTTCACGCAGTGAAACGAAAAGACAAGCTGCACTCGCTCATGGAGCTGATCATGCGTTTGACAGTCATAGCAACTGGAAGGAAAGCATGAAAGGAGACACCGTTCATCTCATCCTCGACAGCATTGGGCCTGCGACGTTCCCACATTACTTTGATATTATTAAACCCAATGGACGTATTGTTACGTTTGGTGCAAGCTCAGGAGATCGAATCGAAATCCCGACGCGAGCCATATTTTTCCCGCAAATTAGTATCATAGGTAGTTCAATGGGAAGTAGTGAAGAGTTTGCGGATATGCTTCAGTTTATGGAACACCATTCGATTCGACCTATCATTGATCGAGTGTATCCTTTACAAGACACAGTTCAAGCCTTTCACCGAATGCAGCAGGGAGAACAATTTGGTAATATCGCGATAAGAATAGAATGAGCGGAGTCCCTTATAACTGGAATTCAAATGCCAAATATATCGATTTCGGAGACAGGAAACCACTTTTTCGAAGCCACATCTTTAAAAAATACTTGAATAGTGTAGGTGCCCTTTGTAGTAAAGGAATATGTATACTCATTGGTTTTGAACCAAAAGTTTTCTTCGCTGTTCTTAATTTGTTGAGCATCAATGGTTTCTGTTTTATCCGCAGGATCGGTGATCACAACCTTAATATCTGAAATTTCTGTTTTTAAATGATCCACCTGTAATAGAGTCGAAAATGCAAAACGTGACGGGCTTTTTACTTTACCAAAAATCTCTCCGTTATTATCGAGCATAACCATGTTTATATTAGGCTTGTAGATTCGAACGGTTTTACCTGATTCATCCAAGGCGAATAGTGCAAATAAATCTTTAGACAACTGTTCAGTCGTCAAGGAAATCGAACCTTCGGACAATATTGCGGGCTGTTTTTGAAGCACATTATTCAAATATAATGATACTTCAGATGAGCCAGCTGCAGCATAAATCACGGTTCCCGGTAAAATCATGATGCAAAATCCTAAAAGAATCAGCTTCCTTATTTTTCTCAATGATTTTCCCTCCTATAGAGCTTTATGTTAATTATACCCATAAGATGGAAGATAGTTTCTTTTACACAATTAATAAAATATAAGAAGGTCAGTAGAGGGAAATACCCTTACCTGACCTTCTTGGTGTTAAATGAGAGAGTTATTATTTGAACCGTCTAATGGTAAATTGAAAAGCCGTTCCTTTTCCCGGTTTGCTTGTAACCGATATTTTTTCTCCCAGACCATTTACAATTTCCTCGGCGATAGCAAGCCCAAGACCACTTCCTTTTTCATTATGGGACTGTTCACTTTTGTAAAATCTTTCAAAGATATAAGGGAGGTGCTCTTTTGCAATGCCGGGTCCATTGTCTGATATCTGCACAGTTACAACCCTCGAATGCACAATAGCATCAAAAGTTATTTTCCCATCCTCCTGAACGTATTTCATGGCGTTATCCATCAAAATATTGACTAATTGCAACACTTTATCTTTATTAGAAAAAACATCTGGAAGGTTTCTGGCGTTATCTGTAATCTCAAATACAATGCCCATTTCATCGGACAAGAAAGAGTATTTAGACTCAATAAGCATGACTAATTCCTGAGTATCTATTTTTTCTTTATTCCAAGTTTCTTTTTTATTTTGCATTCTTGATAATTCCAGTACATCATAAATTAATCGTTGCAAGCGCGCACATTCGGATAAAATAATTCCATAGTATTTATTTGTTTTTTCTTCATCTTGAATCATTCCATCTGCCAGCGTCTCCGTTAAAGCTCTGATAGAGGCAATGGGAGATTTCAGCTCATGGCTAATATTCGCTATATAATCCCGACGAGTCTTTTCAAGCTGCTTCATCTCCTTTAGATAGGAGGATATAAAGAAGCTGATTATTAGTGTGCCTAACAAAAGGGTACCTGTAAAAACGTAATAGAAGCCATTCAATACCGCCTGAAATTCACTGCCAGGTTCTAATAAAAAGACGACTCCGACCGCTTGTTTATCCTGAATAATAGGTGCGCCTACGACAATGGATTTACTCGGAAACCCATTAATATTTTTAATCGCAGCGAATTTATTGTACTTAATTACTTCGGGAATATAATCTATAAGGGCATCCTTGAATTCTTCCGATGTAACATTGAAAAAAAGATGCTTATTTTCGTCACCAGGTGAAAGGTCATTTCCCTCTAAATCATACACCTTCATAAGATACGGTTTAAAACCTCGAATGCTCATCTCATTTTGTGCCATTTCAGCAGCTATAGCAGAGGCCTGAGGCAGCATATCTTTTAATTTATAATTCAAAAAAAGCTGTTTAATAATCAAGGTTCCTCCAAGTTGTCCTAAAATGAAACAAAAGAGGATGGCCAGATATATCACTTTTTTGTTGGAAGTTACTTTTTTCATGTGGAAGTCTCCATTTTGTAGCCCATCCCATAAACAGACTTGATTTCAAATCCCAAATTCTTTTCAGGCAGTTTTTTTCTCATTCTTTTAATGAGATTATCAACGGCTCTTGTATCACCGAAATAATCATAACCCCAGACCTTATTTAAGATTTGTTCTCTTGAAAGCACCTTGTTTTTATTAACTGTAAAATAGATAAGCAATTCGATCTCTTTAGGTGTAAATTCCATTCGTGATCCATTAATTTTGATATTAAAAGCATTTCGGTCAATCTTCATTTCTCCCAGCGTCAGGATGGCGTCTTCACTTGGAAAGGTGTAATGAGTGCGTTTTAAAATGGTTTTTACTCTTGTAACGACCTCCCGGGGGGAGAACGGTTTTGTAATATAGTCATCTGCACCAATTTCCAAGCCTAATATGCGGTCAGTTTCCTCACCTTTTGCGCTCAGCATTATAATCGGGACGTTACTAGTCAAGCGAATCTTACGGCAGACCTCTGTCCCAAAAAGTCCAGGCAGCATAATATCTAGAATTATGAGATCAAAATGCTGATCTTCCAATTTGTAAAGAACTTCCTCACCATTGTATACGGATTCATATTCCATATTTTCCGCCTGTAAATAAGCAGATATGCTCTCATGTACAGCTATATTGTCATCACAAATTAGTATGTTCACTTTACCCTGCATAGCTACCACCTTTATTCCGATATCTTGGACCTTATTGTATGTAAATTGTCTAAAAGGAGCAAGGAAGACTGCATGTTCGTGAGGGAAATAATCGCATTCTACATGGAATGGAAAGAGACCGATTGAAGGATCGGCCTCTTGTAACCAGAATAAGTTACTGTTCTATTATTTATTACTGTCCTTATAGATGTTAGAAGTATCTATACTTATGGTGTGCGTTCCAGCATCCCATTCCAAATTAAAATCAAGTGATTTTGCAATATCCCTCAGCTTAAAATACTCACTACCGCCGATATTATAGCCCGTTACTGAAATTTCTTGTCCGTTCAAAGTTATCTTAGTGGCTGTCATAACACCGGTCTTTGAACTAGTATTTACAGATGCTGAAAGTTCAATGCCCGTCGGAGTGTACGTTTTGTCAGATGTAATGTTTAAAGTATTTGTATTTTCATCCGATGTCACTTCAAACTGTTGTGTAGTGTTGTTTACAACCATAGCAATGTCCCGTAATTTAAAATAGTTGCTGCCGTCGATATTGTACGCGTTAACAGATATCTTGTTACTATTCACCAACAATGATGATTTGGAAGGAATGGCAGCTGCGGATGCTTTTGGTGAAGTAGCACTAACCTTGTCCGCCCAAGCAAAAAGCTCATCCAGATCGTAATCTCCGCTGTGTGGAATATCCCAAGCCATTGCAAAGTCAACGTTTGAACCTTTGTTCTCAAGCTCTGTTGCCAATATAGTAGAAACAGCGAGGGAGGTATCACTATCCTTGGTTCCCATCCGAATCCGCCAATTATTTGTAGTGGTTGTTCCCTCAGTGCTGATATAGTTCATTGGATTCATCATTTTCACTAGATTCTGGTCAGCAAGTGTTCCCCCCGCTATATCATGCTCCAAACCGAACTGAGTAAAATGCTGGGCAGCGACATTCGCTGTGCCGAATAGATCGTTTTCACCATTGCTCAGGTCTAAACCGTCAAAGGCTCCAGGCAGTTTCATTCTGCCCAAGTATGCGAGATATTGATCATAGTCGATATCCGTAACAGTGCCATTTTCAATGGTGATCCAGGTTTTGTCGGACAGATCTGTACCCGATTTTAACGCTTTTTGCGCTGAAGCGATCACAAAAGCTTTGATGTAATCTTTAAAGGTGCCATTGCCGTCCGCATCCATCTTCAAAGCTGTTCCGTCAGTATTCGTAAGTCCTAGACTATTGACGTATTCAGGGAACATAGCTTCCAGTTCGTTAGATACCTGAATCTGATCCTCCGTCAATGTTCCTTCTACCAACGTTCTTTCCATGTTAAAATCCGTATTTCCGGAGAAATCAAGTTTTTCATAAGTGTTAATTCCGTTGAATTGCCACTCATAAGCTGCATCTGCGTTATCTAGATTCGTAATCGGCGTGTAGGCCGAAACGGCAAAAACGTCGTCACGCTCATCAGCTGCTCCGATCGCTTCCAAATAAGGCTCATATTCCGCATTGTTGCCGGTAGCACCCAGTAATGCGGAGAGCGCGCCGCCAGCACTTGTGCCGTTAGAGATGATCTTCTCGGCGTCACCAGGCATAATGTCGTCGTTAAAGCGAAGGTAGCGGACAGCCGCCTTCAGATCTACGATAGCTGCGGGTGCCTTACCAGTGTAAACACCTTTTTCGTCCTTTGTAGTTCTACCGCGAGCGCCTGGAGATGCGACCACATAACCTTTGGACAGGGCAACTGCGATAGCACTGGGAGATTCAGATGAAGGTGTTCCTGCGTTTTCGTCTTTACCCGCAGCGGGTTTATTCAATTCCGTTCCTGTATCGGCGCCTGGGGCTGCTGCGGATTCCTTGTCTGTTTTCGGAGCGCCGTTCTGTGGACCTGCCCCCATACCCATTCCTTTACCTGTTTCAGTACTACCTGGCTGAGCAGGCATATACCCGCCAACCTGGTTTGGGAAGAAGATAGGTGCGGTATCGGCGGTGTAACTACCGATCGACTTACCCTGGAAGTATTCCTCAGGGACATAGACGTTCATAGTTTCATAATTAATATCTACAGGGTTCTTTACATAAACGATATTCTCATATGCCCGATAAGTGACGGATTGACCATCCACCGTTATGGTCTTTGTAGTATAGTTAGTCGCATTGAATTTCAAGCTATACTCGCTGTTAGTTGCTGCACTTGCAGATCCTGTAGCGAAAGAGAGGCTCATCAGAGAACATGTGAGGATAGGGGCAATCCATTTTTTAAGTTTCATTTCGTATCTCCTTTTTCTAAAAATAGTAGATAATCTCATCAGTCTCTTTTGTACTAATCTGAATGATCCAGTGTGATATACCAACTCCTTCTTTTAAGGCCAACAAACGTTATCAATTAACTCTACTCAGGAGCTCGGATAAGAATGTAACAAAACATTGTGGCATAAAAATAGCATTGGTACTGGATTTCATTTGACAGTAGAGATGAGTTTGGTAAAATTTACATAGGTTATATCAATAGGAGGTTAGCAATGGATATCGCCATTGAGTTAATTGAAAGTATGTTGGTTAAATTTAGATCGGAAAAGAAATGGACGCTCCAAGCAATCGAGCAATGTACCCAAGAGGATATTACATGGTCCCCAACCGTGGAAAGTAACAGTATTGCAAATTTGGTTGCTCATATTAGCGGGGCAGTACACTCACGAATTGAAACCATTCTTTTAGATATTCCTGATACAAGAGATAGAGAGAGGGAGTTTGAAAGAGGTCTAGAAATGACTAAAGAACAAGCTATAACCATGACCAGGGATGCTTTTGATATTATTATCCAATATCTTGAACGGCTCCAATCTAACCCGGAGTTATTGATGTCACAACCCTTTCTTAATTTGCCACCACTTACATATAGCCAAGTAAATAACGAGACCACTGCTCTTAATCTCATGATAGCGATGGTGAGAGAAGTCCATTATCATACAGGCCAAATCATCTATGCAGCAAAAATAAGAAAGGGACAGCTTGTGTGGCAATAATAGTTTAACTAGAGGAACGCTGTATACACTAACAAAGGACTGCCAAGAGGCAGTCCTTTGTTCACTCTAACTAGAATCCCCTCACACTGCTAGGGGTTACTTTTTTATGCTTTTTGAAGGTGCGGCTGAAATAGTAGATATCGCTGAAGCCGGTAGTGGTAGCGATTTCAGAAATCGTTAGCTGGGTATGGCGGAGCAAATAATCTGCACGGTCTAAACGGACAGCATTTACATATTCCGATATCGTATGCCCAGTTAGTTCCTTAAAGAGACGGCTGAAATGGAAGCGGCTTAGCCCCGTTAGCGCCGCAAGTTCGTCAACTTGAATCGGTTCCTGGTAATGGGTATCGATATAACGCAAAACAGGTGCGAAGCGTTCAACGGTCTGAATACGCCTCTCTTGCTCAGCTTGTGAGAGTACGGTGACGATATGTCTGCGCAACAACAGCGTTAACAGGCGGTATAGCTCGGACTTGACAGCCAGCTCGTAACCAAATTCGCGACGTTCCAGTTCCCGAATAATCGCCAAAGCACAGTCAGTAATATGCTGATCCCCCCGGATATGGTTACGTAACAGCAGCTGGTTCCGCTGAATCGGGGCGATGAACTTGGTTTCGGCAGCGTCGCTTACCGCACTATGCAGCAAAGAAGTATCTGCAATAATCGCATAATACAATAAATCAGAAGAAGCGCTTACCCCATAATGCAGCTCGTTGCTGTTCACAGCAACTAAATCGCCAGCCCGAACGTTGATCGGTGTTCGTCCGCACTCAAAAACAGCCTCACCACTTTCAATAAATATAAACTCAAGATGCTCATGCCAATGATGTGGGAACAACATAACTCCTTCTTGGTTGAAACGCTGGGTATGTACTTTAATCGGAAACTCGGGATCCGGCATGTCCATGGGTTCCTGTAGATGTTTATCATAGTCCAACATTTATAGACTGCACCTCCTATAGCACAATTGTACAAATGAAACCGCAAGGCTCTGCATGGTGTTTAGGGTTGAAATCATTATAATACGAATCATAACCTATGCAAAATAAAGGAGCGAGTGTTAATGGATAAGATCAAAATTGGCGTAATAGGTACGGGCTCTATCTCCGGCATGCACTTAAGTGCTTATCGGAATAATCCGCAGACAACCATATATGCGGTATGTGATCTGAATGAAGAACGTGCACGCGAAGTGGCTACAGAATATAACGTCGAGAAAGTATACACGGATTACCGTGAATTACTGGCCAATTCCGAAATAGATGCAGTAAGCATCTGCACATGGAACAACTCTCATGCCGAGATCAGCATCGCGGCGCTTGAGGCAGGCAAGCATGTGCTTGTGGAAAAGCCGCTTTGCCGTACGGTTGAAGAAGCGCTTCAGGTACAGCAAGCAGTGGAAAAGAGCGGCAAGATTTTGCAAGTAGGCTTTGTACGACGTTATGACTCCAATGCCCAGCTCCTTCAGACGTTGGTGGAACAAGGAGAATTCGGCGAAATCTATTATGCAAAAGCAACGACGTTCCGGAGACTAGGCAATCCCGGCGGCTGGTTCAGTGATATTGAACGCTCCGGCGGCGGACCGCTGATCGATATTGGTGTCCATGTGATTGATCTATGCTGGTATTTGATGGGCCGTCCGAATCCAGTATCGGTAAGTGCTAATACCTACCGGAAGCTCGGCAATCGTTCTAATATTAAGAATCTCTCATTCTATAAAGCCGCCGATTACGACGCAGCGAACAATACGGTGGAAGATTTAGCGAATGCACTGATTCGCTTTGAGAATGGAGCTTCGCTAATGGTCGATGTCAGCTTTACACTGCATGCCAAAGAAGACGAGCGTTCGGTACGCCTGTATGGTGACAAGGGTGGTTTTGAAATTGATCCTGAGATAGTCATTGTTAAAGAACAGGCGGATACGATCGTCAATACCTATCCGCAGACCGATAATAAGGGGTTTGAGTTCAACAGTGCATTCCAGAATGAAATTAATCATTTTGCGAGCAACATCAGTACCGGCTCTACACCAATTAGTCCTGTGCAAGACGGCGTTACAATCATGAAGATACTCGGCGCGATCTATGAATCCGCAGCCAAAGGTGAAGAGGTGAAACTATGAAGTTAGGAATCAGCACTTACAGTTTGCATTCGGCTTTTTCAACGGGTGAGCTCACGCTTGAAGGAGTCATTGAGACGATCGCCGATCTGGGCGCAGAACATGCGGAGATTGTACCTTTGGGTATCAATTTGGTTGAAAATCCTGAGCTAATTGATCAGATTGTACGAACAGCAGCGGGTCGTGGACTAGAGTTATCCAATTATGCTATCGGGGCGAACTTTGCCGGGCTGGAGACAGCGGAAATGCAGCGGGAAGTCGAGCGGGTAAAGCGGGAAGTAGACGTGTGCGCGGCATTAGGCATTCAGCGGATGCGGCATGATGTAGCCTCCTCAAACGATCTATCCATCACGCATTTTTTGGAAGAGCTTCCACGTTTGGCTGAAGCCTGCCGAGAAATTGCCGATTATGCCGCAGGTTTAGGCATTACGACCAGTGTGGAGAATCATGGATACTTTATTCAGCACAGCGATCGTGTACAGGCGCTGGTTCATGCGGTGGGTAGAGACAACTTCCGTACAACACTCGACATTGGGAACTTCCTGTGCGCAGATGAGAACCCGCTAATAGCTGTACCTAACAACATCAAGCTTGCTTCAATGGTGCATTTCAAAGATTTCTATATTCGTCCGCAAGACCGCCAGCCTGGCGAAGGTTGGTTCCAATCCTCCGGTGGGAACTGGTTGAGAGGTGCCATCGTTGGTCAAGGAGACATCGATATGCCGAGTGTAATTCGAATCGTTAAGGAAAGCGGTTACGATGGATATATCTCTGTAGAATTTGAGGGAATGGAAGAGTGCCGTAAGGGAACAAGACTGGGGCTGGAATACATCAAGCGGGTTTGGAACCAAATCTAATTCATTATACTGGAGGATTATGCCATGGTTAAACCAATTATCACTAATAAAATCGGTGTTATCGTAGACAGCTTTCAGGTTGGAGTGAAAGAGGGATTGCGCAAGGCAAAAGAAGCTGGGGCAGATGGAGTTCAGATTTATGCGGTACAAGGCGAATTTGATCCCGCTACTCTCTCTCAGTCAGCACGCCGTGAATGGAAGGATTACATTGCATCGCTGGGTTTAGAAATCTCTGCCCTCGTTGGAGATTTAGGCGGACATGGCTTTCAGGACCCTGCCCAGAACCGTGCCAAAATTGAAAAGTCCAAGCGCATTATGGAGCTGGCCAAGGAGCTAGGTACAGATATCGTAACTACACATATCGGTATTGTTCCTTCTAACCCTGCCAGTAAAATCTATGAAACCATGCACATTGCCTGTGAGGAACTTAGCAGATATGCACATGAGATGAATTCTTATTTTGCGATTGAGACTGGGCCAGAACCCGCTGCACGTCTGAAGACGTTCCTCGACGGTCTGGGTTCCAGAGGGGTTTCCGTTAATTTTGATCCGGCCAATATGGTCATGGTGACTGGTGATGATCCGGTGCAAGGTGTTCATACTCTAAAAGACTACATTGTACACACCCATGCTAAAGATGGTCTCAAGCTTGCCGATATCGATCCACGCGATGTTTACGGTCAATATGGTTATGAAGCACCAGCATTAGACCATGAGAAAATCGCTGAAATGGCCGAGACCGGCTCGGCATTCCGTGAAGTTCCGCTCGGAGCGGGTTCTGTTGATTGGAACAACTATCTGCAAGCACTGAACGACATCGGTTATACAGGATTCCTGACCATAGAACGGGAAGTTGGCACTAATCCGGAGGAAGATATCCGCCAGGCTGTGAATTTTTTAAAGGGTTTTCGGGTCTGAACACGGTAGTGATAAAGAATAAATAGTTCATCCAAACAGTCCCTGTGAAAAAAGATCCTACATCCATTGGGACTGTTTGTGTTATAGATTGTGCGGGAAAGACCTAGGACGGTAATGTTCTGAATTTGGAAAGAAGGTGTGACGATGACAGCAGAACGTTTGCTCCTCCGCCGGGCGAAAGTCCTGAATGGAGCGGAAGTGGACATTGTCATAGCTGATGGCAACGTAGTCCAGATTGTTCCCGGAGGCACCGCCGAAGACCATGGTTTCAAGGTCGTGGAAGCCAATGGGGCGTATGTCTCTAGCGGCTGGATCGACTTGCATGTACATGCGTTTGCAGAATTGAATCCGTATGGAGACGAGATCGATGAAATCGGAATCAAATGTGGCGTGACTACGCTCGTGGACGCAGGTAGCTGCGGAGCGGAGCGTATTGGTGAACTGGCAGAGGCGGGGAAAAAGTCGGCAACGCAACTGCTTGCTTTTCTTAACATTTCAAAGATTGGCCTGATGCGAATTGACGAGTTGTCCCAACTAGAGTGGATTGATCATGAAAAGGTGCTTCAGGCGGTAGTTGCTTATCCTGAATTTATCGTAGGCTTGAAGGCCAGAATCAGCAAAAGCGTAGTGGGTGACAATGGCATTCAACCGCTTCAACATGCACTGGAGCTTTCGGAAAAGACCGGGCTGCCGCTGATGGTACATATAGGCTCCGCACCGCCGGATATCCGTGAGGTTTTACCGCTACTTCAACGCAACGACGTGATAACCCATTATCTAAATGGTAAAAGCAACAATTTGTTCGATAAGGAGAATCGACCGCTCCAAGTGCTGAGAGATGCTATTGAGCGTGGAGTTCACTTGGATGTGGGACATGGTACGGCTAGCTTCTCGTTCGCTGTGGCCGAGGCGGCCAAACAAAACGGTATTGATCCGGATACGATCAGCACAGACATATACAGAGGCAACCGTATCAATGGTCCCGTCTACTCAATGGCGAATCTGTTG
Source organism: Paenibacillus sp. FSL H7-0918 (assembly GCF_038007025.1). Classification (NCBI taxonomy): domain Bacteria; kingdom Bacillati; phylum Bacillota; class Bacilli; order Caryophanales; family Paenibacillaceae; genus Paenibacillus; species Paenibacillus sp. FSL H7-0918. The sequence goes on along the minus strand of NZ_JBBOWJ010000003.1, from coordinate 475,249 downwards.
AACAAATTCTTTGCACTGGGATATTCCCTTGAAGATACAATTGCACGGGTGACAAGCAGAGCAGCCCAGTGGCTGGGACGCCCGGAACTTGGGGAGATTCGGATCAATAACAAGGCGAATCTGACCCTTTTTCGTGTGACGGATAAGAAGATTGAACTGGTAGATTCTGAGGGGGAACGCCGGGTAGCACAGCAAACCATTCAAGCAATAGGAGTGATCATAGGTGACAAATACATGGAATGCGAAATACGGCCTGAAAAGAGTTATTAATGCAAGCGGCCGGATGAGCATCCTCGGGGTATCGGCACCGACCGATACGGTGATGGAAGCTATGCGTCAAGGCGGACAGAGTTATGTGGAAATCGCCGATTTGGTGGATAAAGCGGGGGATTATGTTGCACGTCATACAGGTTCTGAAGCAGCGGTGATCGTGAACTCGGCTTCCAGTGGAATTGCTTTATCCGTGGCGGCGCTGGTAACCCGCGGTAATATTCGTACAAGTCTACGGCTCCATCAGGATAGCATTTTTAGAAATGAAATTGTGATGTTAAAAGGTCATAACGTACAATACGGTGCACCAGTGGAAACCATGGTTTATCTCGGCGGCGGTAAAGTGGTGGAAGCAGGTTATGCCAATGAAGGACGGGCGGAGCATTTGGCTGCTGCGATCTCGGATCAGACTGCGGCTATCTTGTATGTCAAATCTCATCATGCCGTTCAGAAGAATATGATCTCTGTAGAGGAAGCTTGGGCTGTGGCTCAAACTCATAACGTCCCGCTTATTGTAGATGCTGCAGCGGAAGAGGATCTGCAGAAATACGTGCAAATATCCGATCTGGTCATTTATAGTGGCTCCAAAGCCATAGAAGGTCCAACATCCGGACTTGTGGCGGGAAAACGTCTTTATATTGAATGGTTAAAAGTGCAGCTTCACGGCATTGGACGCAGCATGAAGGTTGGTAAGGAAACATCCTTCGGCCTGATGCAAGCGTTGGATGAATATGCTCACAAACAGGATACAAGCGAAAAGGAAAAAGCTACGCTCCAATTGCTGATGCCGCTCGATGGGCTTCCCGGAATTCGGGTAACTATCGTGCAGGATGAAGCAGGCCGGGCGATTTACCGTGGACGCATCCATGTGGACCCGAATCAGTGCGCAATAACAGCACTTGAGCTGTCCCAGCAGCTTCAACAAGGTGAAGTGGCTATTTACACTAGAGACTATGGGGTAAGGCAAGGTTATTTTGATATTGACCCGCGTCCGCTAATGGGTGATGACATAGAAATGATTACAGCGAGGATAAGGGAATTGACAGGAGGGGCAAGCAATGTCTGAAATTAACAAGCGGTTCTATAAAGGTCGGGTGGCCTTAAACGTATTGGCTAAGGATATAGAAAATGCCAAAGAGGTGTTTGCTGCTGCCGAAGGTTATGTACTGGTCGGTGTATTGTCCAAAGACTATGCAACGGTAGAAGAAGCCGTGCAGGCGATGGAGGCATATGGGCGGGAAATTGACGGTGCGGTATCAATAGGACTAGGTGCGGGTGATAATCGGCAAGCTGCTGTTGTTGCAGAGATTGTCAAATCCTATGCTGGCAGCCACATTAATCAGGTATTCCCAGCAGTTGGTGCGACCCGTGCTAACCTTGGAGCGAAAGATAGTTGGATTAACAGCATGATCGCACCAACGGGACAACCTGGTTTTGTGAATATCTCCACCGGCCCGGCCAGTGCGGCACAATCTGTACCCGCTGTAATTCCCGTAAATGCGGCGATTGCATTGGTTCGGGATATGGGCGGAAATGCTTTAAAGTATTTTCCGATGCAGGGGCTGAGCCGTAAAGCGGAGCTAATCGCTGTGGCCAAAGCCTGTGCGGAAGAGGGTTTTGCGCTGGAGCCGACCGGCGGTATCGATCTGGACAACTTTGAAGAGATCTTGTCTATTATATTGGAAGCGGGAGTGCCGCAGGTGATTCCCCATGTCTATACATCGATCATCGATCCGCAGAGCGGAAGAACGAGAGTGGCGGACATACAACAGCTGTATCGGACGATGAAAAAGCTGGCGGATCAATATGCCTAAACATATCGCCGCTTTTGGTGAAATAATGATGCGGCTACAGGTACCGGGCTTTGAACTGTTATCTCAGGGTAACCTGCTGAAGTATTCGTTCTCCGGCACCGGAGTCAATGTACTGTCCGCATTGTCCCGATACGGACATCGGGGGACTTTGGTGTCCAGACTGCCTGCGAATCCTATTGGTGACGCAGCAACAGCCTATCTTCGGCGACTGGGCATCCAGCCGGAGCATATCCAACGCGGGGGCTCAAGTATAGGGATGTACTTTCTTGAAAACGGATTCGGGGCTCGACCCTCCCGAGTGACTTATTCCGGTCGCCCGGAGAGCAGCTTCAATACTGCTCCTCCGGGTACTTATCCATTCGCAGAGCTGGCAGACCTCGCGGATGCTGTTCATTTCTGCGGGATAACACTGGCAATGAACGATGATGTGCGAAAAGCGATGAAAACTTATGCAAAAACGGTTAAGCAACACGGTGGTCTAGTCGTTTTTGACTGCAATTACCGCCCATCGCTCTGGGGGGAGAGAGGCTATGAGCTGGCGCGCTCCCATTACGAAGACATGCTGCATATGGCCGACATCGTGCTGATGAATGAAAAAGACGCAATGCTAATCCTTGGTATGAAGCCCGAAGGAACTTCAAGAGAAGAACAACTTCAGGAGCTGATTCCCACAGTAGCTTCACGCTACAGTCTAAGTACGGTAGCAGGAACGCATCGGTCCATTCATGATGATAACCGCCATTCATTGCGCGGTTATATCTTCAAAGCCGGTCGCTTCGCATATTCCGAGACCTTAAGCTTTCCGGTGCTTGATAGAGTCGGGGCTGGAGATGCTTATGCCAGTGGTATAATTCATGGTGAGCTGGAAGGTTTTGATCCTCAGCATACTGTAGCCTTTGCGGCCACGGCCGGAATGCTAGCCCACACAGTAGAAGGAGATTCTCCGCTGGCCTCCGAGCAAGAAGTTATTGGTGTACTGACGAGTGCTGTAAGAGATATATTGAGATAAAGAAGAAGCTGCCTTACAGGAGAACAGGCCTGTGCGGTGGCTTTTTTTATCGCTACAAACACTGTAACTTTGCTCAGGCCAAGAATCTGATCCAATGGCTACAGGCTAGATATGGCTTAATTAGATCTTTTTAAATAGGTGTAAAATCTCATTTTTTGCAACTTTATCCTCTATCCGGCGTCAAAGAAGAGAGAATAAGAAGGGGGAGCCTATATGAAAAAGTTGAATTTACTAGCCCTTTTAGCAGTTATTTCAATAATCTTTGTTGGATGTGTCAATACAGGGAATAAAGATAAAGGGAATCAAACGCTAATCGATCTGAGTTCTGTGGACTCCATTACAATCCATAATGATAGCGGCGGATTAATAACCATAACGGACCAAAAGCTAATAGAACGTTTCAATAAAGCTATACATACTGCTGAGTATGACAACGCGAAGCTTGATATTGCAGCACCTGATTATGAGGCTATTGTTGAATTGAAGAATAAAGAAAACGAAAAATTCTCATTCTGGATTATGGGCAATAATAATGGTCTTTTCACCAAATCAGGAGTAAATGGGCATTACAAGTTATCAGAAACGGATAAGACTGCTTTGCTTACCTTATTTCAATCAAATGAACAACAAGTAGAATCAGATAATCTAAAGATAGATGAGACCATCAAGCGAATCACATTAGCAAACTCTCTAGCACATGGTTCAGTGAATGCTAACATAAAGGATGAATACACAGATCATGAAACCATAGATATTTTCGTCCGAGCCATCCGTACCGCTGAACAAATACCAGGGAATTTAAATACCGCAACGCCTAACTACTATATCGTTCTAATTTCAGATAATAATAAATATGCCTTTCATTTATGGATTAACGAGACAAGCGAGCAGGGCATGTTAATGAATGTGAACGAAACGGATACAGGCTACACACTTACTAAGGAATCAACTGCCGAGTTAAAAAAGATTCTGTTGTCGGAAGCAAAATTTAATGGTTTGGAGTTTAATACAGAACGGAACTCTATTGGAGATCTGGTGGCCAAACCGATTGGCCTATCCGAAAATAACTATCTATTAAACGGTGGAGAAGTAGTTGAACTGCAAGGGATCTCTTATCATACCATTCATCTTTTCTATGGCGACCATAATGCTGTCAACGCTGTATTAGCCCATGATCCTGCTACGGATGAGGTAAAGGTGAAATGGAGCGACGAGCTCAACGATTCCAATAATCGCTGGAATAATGCTTTTATGAGCAACTATAATATGCTAATCCCGCTGGATGAGGATCATCTATTATTTCTGGAATCGGATGTGACGAAAAAAGCAGGGCAATATCATTTGTCCTCATATAATGTTCTTACAGGAAAGATTGAACGACTTCGGGAAAACTTCTGGCCGCTTTCTGATGATTATGATTACATTTATAAATTTCAATGGAAAGCTGATGAGCAAAAATTGTTTATGCAGAGTTATCTCGGCAATGTATGGATCTTTGATCTGAAAACAGGAAAGGACGATGTCCATCTTCTGAAATATCGCGTAATCCCACATTCGACGACCGGGGCGCCATCCCTGTTCCTCTCACCAACTTTTAAAAGATTTGTACATGATGATGAGAGCGGCGAATTAACCTTTTACGATAATAAAGGAGTTTCTCTTCGTACTGTTCCGTTACCACTAGAGCAATATGTGCCTTCTGAGAAAATAAAGTGGAACCCCGCGGGTACGATTGCCTGGATGGATTCAGCAGAGATCAACGAAAACCGAATTCTTGACATCGATATCGATTATCTGAAAATAGCTGCACAAAAAATTAATTTTTATAATCAGGATGGTCATTCCATCGGCTCCATTAAGACTGAAGGCAACCATGAAGATACAGCTATTGAAGTTGTGGGGTGGATGGACGCTAATGTAGCCGTGATAAAATCCTATACTGTAGAACTTATACACAAGGATAATGTAGGGCTTAATGTTAAGGATGTTTCTTATTATCTCTATGATGTAAAAAAGAAGCAGAAGGGGGCAAGCTTTTCGTCCATCCCTTCCCGTGCTACCGTTACTACAGATCTTCGAATGGGCGATGCCGATAATACGGGAAAAATCACTGTGAGTTTTAAAGAAATTACTTATAAAAAAGAAAAATAAAGAAGCCTCGGGAGTTCACCGTAACGATCACACAAGATCATTGGGTAAGCTTTCCGAGGCTTCTTTTTATATTTAAAAGACAAATATTTAAGAATTCTCGAATTCTATATTTGTCCCGCTGTAGAATGAACGGAGGACAGCAGGTCTAGTCGGAAGCCTTGAACCAGGGTTTCGCCATTCATAAGATCAGTCTCATACGCACGATTAAAGCCTAAGCGCTGGTACAGTTTGATGGCTGAAGACATCATTTCCGAGGTGTGCAGGTTCAAGGTGGTGGCACCCAACTGTAGTGATCTCCGTGCAGCATCGCGAATCAGAAGGGTTGCAACGCCAAGACCACGAGCGGATGGAGATACGGCTAGCAGACGTAGGATAGGGGAGTGAATCCCTAGCTCCGGTTTCCCGTAAGCCGTTTCCGAGGAGCTGAACAAGAGTGCGCTACCAACGATTTTCTTGTCGATTTCTGCGATGATCCGTACGAGCGGGGTATCACCATGAACGGAATCAAGAAGCGATTTCCGATACTCCAGCCACAACGGCTCAGGCATGATCTTCGAATATTGATGGTATGCATCTAACAGCACTTCGGCGATAGCATTACAATCTTTATTCTCAGCTTCACGGATAATGATCTTTTGTGACATGTTTTTGCTATCCCCTTTCAGACAAATGTTATGTTCATTCGAATGAAATTATTATATATGATAATTCCCAGTTGAATAAGAGGGTTTTTATAATTCTGATATAGGAATAGAAAAGTTCTATATGAAATAAACATAATGTTTGATTCAAAATCCGATTGATTTACACGGAATTAATAGTTGACAAAAAATAGGGCGATGACTAAGATATAAACAAAATCTATAGGTAAGCATCGCTATAATTCATTGTTTTTTCATCGGAATAGTAAAATTAATAAAAGCATAGGGGGATTAGGGATGAACATTGAAAATATTGAGGCCTTTGTCTACATCAATCATTATGGAAGCTTCAATAAGGCGGCCGAAGTCCTATATATCTCACAGCCGACAGTAACGGCCCGGATCCAATCGCTAGAAAGGGAACTGGATTGCAAAGTGTTTGATCGGTTGGGGAAGCAGATTAACCTGACGGATAAAGGTAAACAGTTTCTACCCTATGCCCAGCAGATTCTCCAGATTTATCAGAACGGAAAATATCAGGTTCAGGCTAAGGGGCACATTCCAAATGAACTGAGAATCGGCAGTACGGTCTCGGTTTCCAATTATTTAATGCCCCATCTGATGCTTCATTTAAAGCGCAGATATCCTCATATCACAATCAAGCTGATGACAGCTTCTACGGAAGTATTGACTGAAAAGTTAAAATCGAAGGAGCTTGATTTGGCTTTTATCCGTAAGGTCGTTAATCCGGCAATTCAAACCTTTCCTTTCTGCGAGGACCCCATCTCACTGTATGTACATGAGGGACACCGCTTTGCTAAAGCACAGCGGGCTTCACTGGAGGATATCCGCCAGGAAACGTTGGTTTTTTTTGAATGCGGATCTTTGGATTGGATGCGGCTGCATCGTGTATTTGAGAGTATGGAACAACCACCGAAGATTGAATATCAGGTAGATAACCTGGAGACAGCCAAAAAGCTGGTATTGAAAAAAGCAGGCATCTGTTTCCTTCCCGCCCTCAGTGTGCAGGAGGAAGTGGCAGTTGGGTCACTGATCCGGGTGGATATTGCGGAGACGGAAGGTATCTCCTTGCGAACCAGCCTGATTTCGCTAAATGGAGAGAACGCAGAATTCATCGAAACCCTGCTTGAACTCGGGTTTGGAAAAGTGGGAGATCGACTAATTGTATAGATGTATTAAAAAACTCTATTAGCGCATGGACACATGCAGTGATAAAGTTAATTGCATATAATCACGACTATTTCGATAGGGATTATAAAGTTACTTTTCGAAAGGCTGGAGGGCATGTGATGAGTGAGGTATACAGGCTGGCAGAACTGAAGGATGCGGAGCAATTGCTAGATGTTACATATCGTGCCTATCAGCTGATTCGTGAACTCGGGCTGCATTGGCCGGCGGCCACAGCCGACTTGCGCTTATTGAAGACAATATAGCTACGAATGAGTGTTATGTGCTTGAAGTTGACGGAACGATAGTTGCGACCATAACCCTTTCAAAGGAAGAAGAGATTAAGAAGATTAGCCCATTGCCTTTTATCAAATGGTTTGCTGCCCATCCAGATTATAGTAACAGAGGTTATGGTGGAAAACTTTTGGATTGGGTGGAAGAGAACATTATTGCTGGTCAGTTAGGTTCGGCTGCAGTCACGCTGGCAACGGCGAAGAAACATCCGTGGTTGGTTCAAATGTATGAACGCCGGGGGTACGAACGTTTTTTAGAACTGGATCAGCAGAACGGTGACGGCATTATGTATCTGATGAAAAAAACACTTACAGACAAACCACAGTTCATTTAAAGGGGATAAAACAATGAAAAAGTCCATTTCACTAGTATTTGCATCGGTATTGACACTGGCGATTGCTGGCTGCGGAAACAACAGTAACAGCGCTAGCAGCAATCAGAATGGAAATGCAGCAGAAGCTGCGGCACCGGCAAAGGATTCGGCAAAGGTAACTAAGATCATTGTGGGCACGGGTACTGCTTTTCCGAAAGTCTGCTTCATAGATGAGAATGGTAAACTCACCGGATTTGATGTGGAACTGCTCAAAGAAATCGATAAGCAGCTGCCAGAATATGAATTCGAATTTCAAACCATGGATTTCAGCAATCTGCTGCTGAGCCTGGAAACCAAAAAAATCGATTTGGTCGCCCATGTCATGGAGAAAAATCCGGAACGGGAGCTGAAATACTCTTTTAACAAAGAAGCCTATGCCCACTGGAGAAACCGCATTGTAGTGGCAAAGGATAATAATTCAATCCAATCGCTTGATGATCTCAAAGGGAAAAAGGTGCTTGTAGGTGCAACGAGTGCACAAGCACAAATACTCGAGAACTACAATAAAGAGAATGACAATGCGATTGATATCGTGTATCAGAATGGTGCAGCGAATGATACCGTCGCACAGATTAGTACTGGGCGTGTGGACGCTACGCTGGCTGCAGATTTTGTCCTGCCGATCATTGATCCGCAGAGTCAGCTAAAAGCTACGGGCGACGAGCTATCCTCCGCGGACATTCTCTATGTTTTCCGTAAGGATGATGCCGATTCACAAAAGCTGTCAGATGCGATTGACAGTGCGATTAAAGAGCTGAAGACAGACGGCACACTAGGCAAGCTTAGTACGGAATGGTTGGGTGCGGATGTTACAGCGGATTCGGTGAAATGATTGAGCCGGTGAGCACGGGAAGGGGGGGGATATATGGGCGCACAGTTTGATATCAGCTTTGTATTTTCGTTTTTGCCTAAGTTACTAGGGACTTTAAGCACCACGCTTCTGATTGTCGCCTGTTCTCTACTGACAGGAATTCTTGTCGGCTTTCTCGTAGCTCTGCCAAGACTTTATAAAGTGCCTGTGTTAAAAACCATCTCCGAAATCTATATTTCTTTTTTTCGGGGAACTCCGATTCTTATCCAGCTCTTCTTGTTTTATTATGGTCTGCCCGAAATTATGAAGCTGGTTCATGTCGATATGACCCGGACTCCGGTGCTTGTTTTTGTGATTCTTACTTACGGGCTGCATACGGGGGCATACATGTCCGAAATGATCCGGGCTTCTGTAATGGCGGTGGATAAGGGGCAGGTAGAGGCTGCTTATGCTACAGGGATGACGGGGTTTCAAGCCTTTACGCGAATCGTGCTGCCGCAGGCGCTCGGAATCGCAGTTCCTGTATTCTCCAATCTGGTGATTGCTCTACTGAAAGATACGTCATTGGCCTTTACTCTTGGGGTGATGGAAATGTCAGGTAAAGCACAGACGCTAGGCAGCTTAACTCAGCACTTTATTGAAACGTATATCGCGCTTGCGCTAATCTATCTGGTCATTAGCTTTACAATCGAGAAACTGCTGCTTATAGCAGAACGCCGGCTGCTGCGGCATGAGAAACGGAATACACCGGAGAAAAAAACGTTCAAAATCAACAAAAGCTGGTCCTACCGCCGCATCATTGCTGAACTTGGACCGGGTAAAGGAGGTAGCGGATTATGAAGCTGGACCCATCTTTTATCTGGACTGCTCTGGTGCAAATTTTAAGTGCAATTCCTGTGACCTTATCTATTACTGCTGTCTCAGTACTCATTGGATTTGTGATTGGTGTGGCTGTAGCGTTGATCCGGATATACAGAATTCCGCTGCTGTATCCGCTGGCTGTCGGTTATGTTACGTTCATCCGCGGGACACCCATGCTGACGCATCTTTTGCTTATCTATTTTGGACTTCCCGTGTTAATCGATGGTCTGGCAGTGCAGTTCGGCTGGAGCTTCAGGTCGGTAGCCATTCCGATGATCGGTTTTGCCTATATTTCGTTCTCGATTACAGCGGGAGCCTATATGTCCGAAGTCGTCCGTTCCGGTCTGCTTGCTGTGGATCGCGGTCAGCTGGAAGCGGCCCATTCTATCGGAATGACCACGCCCCAGGCACTGCGGCGGATTGTTTTTCCTCAGGCGCTGGCGGCGAGTCTGCCTAATCTGTCAAATTCGGTAATTGGTATGCTGCATGGATCTACCCTTGCTTTTACCGTTTCGGTGGTGGATATCAATGCTAAGGCGCAAATTGTAGCTTCAACGAACTGGAAGTTTTTTGAGGCTTATCTGGCGGCAGCACTGATTTTCTGGGGACTTACGTTCCTAATCGAACGCGTGACGTCGCTGATTGAAAAAAGAATTAATCTGTACAATCGAGGTGGAGTAGCATGATCAAGCTTGCGCAAATTTCGAAGTCATTTGGTCGGAATCAGGTGCTCAATAATATAGATTTAACGGTGACGAAGGGTGAAGTTGTCGTCATTCTCGGTCCCAGCGGCTCAGGAAAAACGACACTTTTACGCTGTGTAAATTATCTGGAGAAGCCAAGCAGCGGAGAGATCGCCATCGGCGATTTCAAAGTGAACTGCAAACATCCCCGCAAAAAGGAGATTCATCTGCTCCGGCAAAAAACGGCAATGGTGTTCCAGCAGTACAATTTATTCCGCCATAAAACTGCGCTGGAAAACGTGATGGAGGGACTGCTGATTGTCAAAAAGCTTCCGAAGGACGAAGCGAAAAATCGGAGTATTGCCCTGCTTGAAAAGGTTGGTCTTGGCAGCAAGCTGGACGCCTATCCAAGTCAGCTGTCCGGAGGCCAGCAGCAGCGGGTTGGCATTGCCCGTGCCTTGGCGCTCGAGCCGGAGGTTATATTGTTCGACGAACCCACATCGGCGTTGGACCCAGAGTTAGTGGGTGAGGTGCTGGCCGTCATCCGTAAAATTGCCAAGGAAGGCATCACAATGATTGTGGTGACTCATGAAATGGGCTTTGCTCGCGATGTGGCGAATCATGTGGTTTTTATGGACGGAGGCGTCATTGTTGAAGAAGGGACTCCGGCAGAGCTGTTTAACCATCCGCGCGAAGAAAGAACGAAGCAGTTCCTGAAGCGGATCACACCTGAATTTAACTATTCCATATAGGAGGAAAAACAATGGCTATTACAATCAGCGTACTTGATCAAAGTCCGATCTATCCGGGAGAAACGCCGGAGGAAGCATTCCAGCATACGATCAAGCTGGCACAATTGTCCGAAGAGCTTGGATTCCACCGGTTCTGGGTTTCGGAGCATCATGACTCCGAGCAGGTAGCCGGCTCTTCCCCGGAAGTACTTATCTCACATCTTCTGGCTAAAACAGAGCGAATCCGCATTGGCTCCGGTGGCATCATGCTCCAGCATTACAGCCCATATAAGGTAGCGGAGAACTTCAATGTGCTGTCCACACTGGCTCCTGGACGAGTGGATCTCGGTGTGGGACGTGCTCCCGGTGGACTCCCACGTAGCACACAGGCACTACAGCAGGGAAAAGCTGAAACCCCAGACCTGACGGATAAAATCATCGAGCTGGAAAAATATGTACATAACCGCCTCGAAGAAAACCATCCGCTGGCAGGGTTGAAGGCAGGTCCCCTTCCTGGTATTCCTCCTGAGTTGTATGTCCTTGGCGCGAGTGTAAGCAGCGCGGAAATTGCCGCTGAACTGGGGTTACCGTACGTATTCTCCCTGTTTATTAACAGCGATAAGGCGGTAGCGCTAGATGCCATTCGTGCTTACCGCAGCGGTTTCGCTTCTTCACAGGGCAGACAACCGCAAGCGATTATCGCTTTAGCGTTAGTGGTGGCTGAGACTGAGGAGGGAGCGAAAGAACTGGCAGGTGCGCATAAGCTGATCCGGATTCAACTGGCGAGCGGGAAGAAGCTGACAGTAGGGACCTTGGAACAGGCGGAGGAATTTGCCCGCCAGAGCAATGAAGCCTACACGATTGAAGAGCTGGAACCGGAGATTACCAAGGGAACAAAATCATCTGTCCGTGAACAGTTGTTGGAACTTTCAGAGGCGTCCGGTGTCGAGGAGTTCATCATAACGACGAATGTACAGCCCTTTGACAAACGGCTCCGATCCTTTGAGCTACTGAGCGAAGCAATCGCTGAAGTGGCTGCAGAGGCATAAAGCGGGCGGGCTCGGTATCACACAGGAAATCGTGTAAAGGAGGGTGACTGTATATGACAAGTAAAGCTAAAGAGTTGAGTGCGGAAGCGCTTGAAGAAGAATTAATCGGGATACGCCGTCATCTGCACCGGCACCCGGAACTGTCCAATGAAGAATATGGCACAACAGAATATATTATTTCCCTGCTGGAGCGGGCAGGAGTCAGGATCGTAGAATACGGTCTGTCTACCGGCGTGATCGCAGAGATTGGCGGCAAAAAGCCCGGTTCGGTCATCGCACTGCGCGCAGATATTGATGCCTTGCCAATCCAGGAGGAAAGCGGAGTATCCTTCGCTTCATTATATTCCGGCAAAATGCATGCCTGCGGGCATGATTTCCATACGGCTGCCTTGATTGGTGCCGCCTATCAATTGAAACAGCGAGAGCAGCAATTACAGGGAACGGTGCGCCTGTTATTCCAACCAGCCGAGGAGAAGGCGCAGGGTGCACAACGAATCATTGCTAGCGGGGCACTAGAAGACGTCCGGGCAGTGATCGGGCTGCATAACAAGCCAGACCTGCCAGTCGGAACCATCGGTATTAAGGGTGGTCCTTTAATGGCAGCAGCTGACGGGTTTGTGATTGAAGTGCAGGGTGGCAGTTCTCATGCTGCCGTTCCGGAAGCTGGCATAGACCCGATTGTAGCGGCTTCGCATATTGTGACGGCATTCCAGTCCATTGTAAGTCGCAATGTCAGTCCTCTGCAGAGTGCGGTGGTCAGTGTGACGCAGATTCACAGCGGCAATTCATGGAACATTATCCCCGAAAAAGCGGTGCTTGAAGGGACGATCCGCACCTTTGATGAAACGGTGCGCAGCAAAGTGCTGGAGCGGTTTCAAGAAGTGGCGGTCGGTGTAGCAGCGGCTCTTGGAGCAGAAGCTACCGTTCGCTGGATAGAAGGGCCACCTCCGGTTATCAACGATCCCTCCCTAGCAGCGCTTGGAGTTGAATCGGTCGAAGCTCTTGGCTACCGAGCGATTCAGCCAGAGCTTTCTCTGGCTGGAGAGGATTTCGCATTCTATCAGCGCGTGGTACCCGGACTGTTCGTTTTTGTAGGTACTGAAGGAAGCCAGGAATGGCATCATCCGGCCTTCAATCTGGATGAACGTGCACTCCCTGTGGCAGCACGTTTCCTTGCGGATGTAGCTGTACGATCCCTAGTGCAGTACAGTCCCGATGGAGGTGCAGAATTATAGCTGAACATAACAGTTACGATGTAATTATCGTCGGCGCAGGCTCGATGGGCATGAGTGCCGGTTACTATCTTGCGAAGCGCGGAGTGAAGACGCTGCTAATTGATGCCTTTGATCCTCCACATACACAGGGAAGCCATCACGGGGAAACGCGGCTGATCCGGCATGCTTACAGTGGTGATCCCGCCTACATTGATTTGGCTCTACGGGCAGATCATTTATGGCAAGAAGCCGAGCAGTTGAGCGGAATAGAATTGCTTGTCCGCTCGGGCGTTTTGAATCTCGCAGATAGTACAGTGTATTCCTTCAGCGGTCGTCTCGCGGAAGCAAAGAAACGGAAGGTGCAGGTCCAGCAACTGGATGCCGGAGAGATCCGGCGGCGCTGGCCGGGATTGAACATTCCGGAAACATTCGCAGCAATGTATGAACCAGATGCCGGGTATTTGTACAGCGAGCGCTGTATCACCGCCTACCGCCAGCTTGCCCTTGGACAGGGTGCGGAACTGTTGACGAACACTTCGGTAGTAAACATCACCGCCCGCGAAAGCAGTGTAACAGTTCATACAACAAACGGCGATTATCACGGAGCGTCAGCTATCCTTAGTGCCGGAGCCTGGTTTGGAGAGTTAGCGCCTTTTGTGCATTTGCCAATCAAGGCGATCCGCAAAGTTGTGGGCTGGTTTGAGAGCTCACCTGCTTTTGCAGCCGGTAACTTCCCTGGCTTCACGCTAGGAGCTGAGGAAGGTGGCTATTATGGCTTTCCCAGCATTGCTGGAGCCGGTCTGAAGATCGGCCGGCACGATACGGGGCTGGAATGGAAACCAGGCACACTACTTGCTCCCTTTGGCAGTGAAACCAGCGATGAGCAAGACCTCCGAAGAGTACTGGAGACTTACATGCCGGGTGCAGCTGGCCGATTACTTAAAGGCTCTGTATGCAAATATGAGCATACACCTGATGAAGATTTCATTATTGACCGCCATCCGCTCCACTCCAATGTGCTGGTAGCCGGAGGGTTCTCAGGGCATGGTTTTAAATTTTCTAGTGTTGTAGGTGAAATACTTGCTGATTTGGCGACAAGTGGAGCTACCAACCACAACATTCAACCTTTTGCGTTATCACGTTTTACACCTGATCATTCGCAAGCAGGCCTTATTTTGGAGGGGATTTAATGAGCAATGTTCAAATTAGCAATTTTTTAAGTACGCACAACCAACTGGTGCATGCAACCGCAGGGTTATCAGAGGAACAGCTGAAATGGAAGGCAGCACCAACGAGTTGGAGTATTACTGAGGTTTTAGCCCATCTAGCTGATCACAGCATTGTGGTTTCGTTCCGTATACGTGATATTCTCGCTGCTACAACTGCGCAGCTGCCAGTCTTCAATCAGGACGCTTGGGTCAGCGGCCAGTACGCCAATAGTGGTAGTGCTTCCGATAGTCTGGAGTTGTTCCGCAGCCTGCTTTATTATAACAGTCTATTGTTTGAACGGCTCAGCGCAGAGGATTGGGAGAAAAGCGGGGTTAACTTCAAGGGGGAAAACGTTAAAATTTCCGATATCGTCCATAGCTTCACCGCACATGTAGAGAGACATCTTGGCCAGATTGAGCGAATCAAGCAGGGTGCAGCCAATGCATCGTTCGTGCAATGAATACTTTCATAGTTAGTTTTGCATGAAGTAAAACCTGGGAATCGTATGCTCACAAAACTTTTAGGAGGAATGAACATGACCAAACCAAAACAACTGAAGCTAGGCGCACTGCTGCATGGAGTAGGAGGCAGCACGTCGATGTGGCGCCATCCTGATGCTAAGCCGGATGCAAGTGTAAACTTTGAATTATACAAAGCGTGGGTACAAAAGGCAGAAGAAGGCAAGCTGGATCTGATCTTCATCGCAGACGGTTTGTACATTAATGAAAAGTCCATTCCGCATTTCCTTAACCGATTTGAACCGCTGACCATTCTTAGCGCACTCGCCGCCGTCAGCACCAACATCGGTCTGGTTGGTACCCTGTCCACCTCCTACAGTGAACCGTTTACCGTCGCGCGTCAATTCGGCTCACTGGATGTAATCAGCGGTGGCCGGGCCGGCTGGAATGTGGTGACTTCACCGCTGGAAGGCTCTGCCTCGAATTACAGCAAAACAGAGCATCCTGACCATGGCAAGCGTTACCGTATTGCTACCGAATATTTGCAGGTGACACGCGGATTATGGGATTCCTGGGAGGATGATGCGTTTGTTCGAGATAAAGAAACAGGTGTATTCTTTGATCCGCAAAAAATGCATACCCTGGACCATCAAGGAGAGTTCTTCTCCGTGAAAGGACCGCTCAATATTGCTCGTTCGAAGCAGGGGCAGCCAGTCGTGTTTCAGGCAGGTTCCTCAGAAGTTGGTAAAAATTACGCCTCAAAGGAAGCGGATGCTATCTTCACTGGCCACGAAACGCTAGAAGATGCCCAGGCATTCTATAGCGATGTTAAGACACGGGTAGCTTCATTTGGCCGGGATCCGAATGAGGTGCTGATCTTTCCTGGTATTGCACCAATCATTGGCGACACATCAGAGGAAGCAGAGCGTAAATATCAGGAGGTTGCTGGTCTCGTGACGATTGAGAATGCACTGAACTATTTGGGCAGATTCTTCGAGCATCATGATTTCTCGCAATATCCGCTGGATGAACCGTTCCCTGAGCTTGGCGAGTTGGGGCGTAATAGTTTTCAGAGCGGCACGGATAAAATCAAAAAGGACGCGAAGGAGAGAGGCTTAACACTAAGACAGGTCGCCTTACAATCCGCTACCCCGCGCAGCAGCTTTATTGGCACACCTGAGCAAGTGGCTGATCAGATTCAAACCTGGTTTGAGGGTGGAGGAGCAGACGGATTTATGATCGCAGCTGCTGTTCCTAATGGACTGGAGGAATTCGTCGATCGGGTAGTGCCGATTCTGCAAGAGCGGGGCCTGTTCCGCACTGAATACGAAAGTAGCACCCTGCGTGGAAATCTCGGTATTCCATTGCCAGAGAACCGCTATTCCAAGGCTTCACAACCGGTAGGGCAAAAAGCCGTACATTAACAATAATAATTTGAATCGAATAATTAGCTTTCGTCATAAAAAATGTAACGCAGCCGTTTAAGGCTGCGTTTATTTGCGTGCGAGCGGAGCTTGTCTAACAACGTAAGCGCTTTAAAGAACCAATCAGAGCAATAGATAACCAATCACTGTTATATAGGCAGGGTTCCCGCTGCACCTTATGATAGAAATATCAAGGAGGGATGTAAATTGTACGCTAAGTTCTACAAGTACCGATGGCAATATTTAATGATTCTTCCGGGAGTGCTGTTGCTATTTTTGTTCAGCTATATTCCGATGGCAGGGATTCAGGTCGCCTTCCGCGACTTTCAGATTGGCACCTCGATCTGGAACAGCACATGGGTGGGATTAGACAACTTTTCTTTCCTGCAAGATCCCCAGTTTTTAACTGTCGTCAAAAATACGTTATATATATCTGTGCTTAAGTTCATCTTCGGATTCCCGGCACCGATTCTACTGGCACTGGTGATTAACGAGGTAACCCGGCCTGTATTTAAGCGATTCGTGCAATCGGTCAGCTATTTGCCTCATTTTTTCTCATGGATTGTAGTCGCTTACATCCTGCAGTCTTTTCTGACTTTGGATGGTGGGCTGGTCAATCAGTTCATCGAGAAAGCAGGCGGTGATCCTGTATTTTTTCTAGGTTCCACGGAGTGGTTCCGGCCCATGGTTATATTAAGCGGCTTGTGGAAAGAGACCGGATGGAACACGATTCTCTATTTGGCTGCGATCACAACGATTGATCCGCAATTGTATGAATCCGCCAAAGTAGAGGGTGCAGGAAAGCTAGCCCAGATTCGGCATATCACCTTCCCGGGTATTCTACCGACAATATCGATTGTGCTAATTCTGAGTATCCCAAGCCTGATTTCAGTAGGGATGGATCAGATTTATCCGCTGATGAATTCTGCTAATCAAGGGGTCGCGGATGTACTGGATACGTATATCATCCGCAACGGATTGCAGCAGGGATATTTTGGAATGGCGACCGCAGTGGGGTTGTTATCCTCAGTGATCAGCTTGATATTGGTTGTTTCGACTAATCAGTTATCCAGAAAAATAAATGGTGAAGGATTATGGTGATGGCATATGAAGCTCAGCAGAGGTGAAAAAATAGCTCAATACGTCATCGTCATAGTACTGGCAGGTCTGTGCTTGTCTGTACTATATCCATTCCTATACATGCTGGCCATCTCACTGAATGACGGTGCAAGTGCGGCCAAAGGTGGCGTGTATCTATGGCCCAAAAATTTCACATTAATTAATTATGAGATTGTATTAGGAAATGAGATTATCCGCCAGTCTTATCTAATTACAATCGCTAGGACAGTCATTGGCACATTCGCAGGACTTATCGTCACACTTCTGGTGGCCTTTGGCTTGTCCTACCGCGGCCTTCCATTAAGAAGCACGATTCTAGGCTATATTCTTTTAACCATGCTATTCAGTGGAGGACTGGTTCCTTTCTATATTCAGCTTAATAATCTTGGGCTTATCAACACGTTCTGGGTGTATATTTTTCCCGGGCTGTTCTCGGTCTGGAACATGTTTGTCATGCTGAAGTTTATACAGGGAATCCCTGAAGCTCTGGTAGAATCCGCTGAACTAGATGGAGCCGGTCCTGTTCGTACTCTGATTCAGATTATTATTCCACTCTCTCAACCTATGCTTGCCGCACTTGGATTGTTTACCGCAGTGGGACACTGGAATGACTGGTTCGCCGGTGCTTTCTTCGTCACGAAGCAGAACCTGATTCCGGTGCAGACCTTCCTGCAGCAATTGCTCGCTGCTCAGGATTTATCCGCTGTCCTTGGCTCGAATACCAACCAGGAAGCTTTGGCGAGAAGCTCACAAATGCAGAATATTACACTGATGTCGATTAAGATGGCAGTCGTTATGGTGAGTGCAATCCCCATCCTGTGCGTGTATCCGTTCCTGCAGAAATATTTTGTGAAAGGAGTTCTTGTAGGGTCAGTAAAAGGCTGATTTTCAATAATAGAACAGGGGGAAAAATCAATGATATTCAAAAAAACGGGTCTAGCCGCTTTGGCTGCAGCAACCTTACTGATGTCTATTGCCGGATGCTCCGGATCAGGTGAGAATACTGCGAACAAGCCTGGAAGCGACAATGAAACGTCAAGTAACCTGCCCGCCAGTGGCTCGACTTCCTTTAATCTCTGGCTTGGATGGACGGCAACCATCAATAATGATAGTTTGGTCCAGAAATATTGGCGTGAACAGGAGCCTGGAGTAAATGTGAAGCTGGAAACCACTCAAGGCGACGCGATGACTGCACTTAATTTGAAGATAAACACAGGCGGCTTTGAAGATGCAGCTATCTTCAGCCGAAACGAAACGGTCAAAAGCGCGATGAACCGGTCGAAACAGCTTATGCCGCTAGAGCAGTATTTCGACATGCCTGACAAATATCCAGGACTGGCGTCTATTCCAAAGCAGTATCTGGAACTTATGAAGGATAATGAGGGCCATATCTGGTCCATTCCTACCTGGTTTGACCAAAACCCGGAAGATCCGTGGCCAGGCTGGGCATCTCAAGCCTGGATTGTCAGAAGTGATGTGCTGGAGAAAACAGGTATGACCAAAGAGGACTTAGCAACGTTAGAAGGAGTTGAGACCTTCCTTCGGAAAGCTGCAGAAGAGAAGGATGCTTCCGGCAAATCGCTTATTCCTCTATCATTCCTAATGGACACTAGTGATAATCTGGGCTGGAGCGATGAAAACGCGATTTTGACAGCATTCGGGGTGACTACAGCAGGTAATGGCGTTGACAAACGCGGCGATGATTTTGTATTCGCTTACGACGATCCCAATTATAAAGCAGCGTATCAATGGATGAACAAGATGTACCAGGAGAAGTTGATCGATCCAGAGGTCGTCACCAGCAAAAAAGAACAGTATACAGAAAAGAACAAATCAGGTCGTATTGCCTTCAATATCGGCAGCTTCTGGAACATTCCTGCCTCAGCCTGGGAGACATTGGACGGTCCAACAGAGCCAGGGTGGTTTTACGAAGCGATCCCTTTTCCTAAAGTGGATGGTGTAGAGAAAGTCGGAATTAATCAGGTTACCAATCCGAATCCAGGCTATGATGTCTATGTTAGTGAAAAAACTAAAAATCTGGAAGCTATTCTGAAATTCTTCGATTATACCTTGCAACCAAAACCCGAGCAGCAGCAGGTCATTAATGAAGGACCGGCGGGATTATACTGGGATTGGATTGATCAACCGTTGGGCAAATGGAAATTCACAGACGAAACCTACAAGACGAGCCGCAATTCCGGAGACACCGCACAAAAAGCTAAAGTCACCCCTGAGCTTTACATGACTGCCTCTTACAGCAATGAATGGTACCCATGGTGGAACACAGAGGATGCAGGAAAAGCCGGAGCTGCTAAGACCATTAAGTTCACAGAAGCTATCGGCAAAATGGGAACGATCCGCGTGGCAGAGCCTTATGATCTATTTCAGATGAAACAGGGCGGCGCATGGGAGAAATATTCACCGGAGATCGAAAATATCCGCAAGGAATATCGAGCCAAGCTTTTAATGGCCAAAGACGAGGGGCAATTCGAAAAGAATTGGAGCGATTTCCAAGCAGCACTAGAGAAGCGTGGGCACTGGAGTGAAGTCAAGCAGGAGTGGCTGGATACGTACAAGGAGGAAGTAACAGCCTTGCAATAGACAACCGTGCCGCTCTTTCAGTCGCGGATCGTAAACGATAAAAAATTAATGGAGCACCTCTCACTTGGAGGGGGCTCCCTTTGCACTTCATGGGGGGAATCTATGATTAAACAACAAATAGAGAAATGGATCATCCGTATGACCCGTTCCATGAACCTGAGGAGTAAAATTGTATTATTCTACGGACTCATTGTATTTCTCCCCACCGTACTGCTGGCTGCAGGTGCAGGGTACATGATGCTTCATACGGTGCGGGCCAATTATCTGCTTACGATCAGGGAAGCCGTTCGCCAAAGTGCGCAGAGTATTGAATTCAGGAAGCAAAGCTATGATCTGCTGGCTACCCGGACGGCTACGGATGGTGAGCTGATCTCTAGATTAGCCAGGGACTATGCGGATATCGATGAACAATTGGGTACGGTCAATTATGTGGACCGTTCCTTCCTGCTCACCAGTAAATACTTGCCAGGGATTGAGAATTTCCGAATCTATCATACCAACGATACACTAGTGCAAGATGGAGGGCTTCTGTGGAAGCCGGAAGAACGTAGCCTTTCGGGAATTCGAGAGCGGGATTGGTATACGAAAATGCTTCGCACAACAGACAATCTGGTATGGACTAATGCAGCTGACGACAGGACTAAGCTAGTGGTATCCCATAAAATTCTGAACGCGTATGGAGATGTTTACGGGATTGTGTACCTGTTACTGAACTATAACGGTGTCTTCATGGAATCGTTCGAACATCCTTTTGAAGGGGCCGGAGAATTGTATATCGTTGACGACAACGAACGCATTATTGCATCCTCGGAGCCCTCTGAAATTGGCAGCCGGTTATCCTCATCCTCCTTAGGTCAGTACTGGAACAACTCGTTGGAAACCTCAGCGACAAAAAGCGGGATGATGCTGATCACTCAGGAGATTAAGTCTGGCTGGACGGTTGCCGCACTTGTGCATCTTGACCGACTGGAGGAGCAGTCTACGCGGATTATGTACTATATCGGAGCAGGTATTGCTTTTTTCCTGCTGCTGTCCATCTTTCTAATCATGATTGTACTTAAAAATGTGATTTGGCGGATCCGCAAGCTGGGCACCAGGATGACAGATATCTCACAGGGCTATTTCGAAGTTACAGTGAGAAACCGTGACAACGATGAGCTGGGGGAGCTTGAGATATTGTTCAATTCCATGTCTGGCCGTTTGAGAAAACTGGTCGAAGAACATACAGAGGCCATGCTCAAAGAGCGGGAGCAATCATTCAGGGCGTTGCAGGCACAGATTAACCCTCATTTCATCTATAATTCGCTAAGTCTGATCCGTTGGCGGGCATTAGATCAGCAGGACGAATTGCAAATCCGAACCATAGATGCGCTGACGACATTCTATCGGCTGGCACTCAATAACCGGGTTAATGTGACGCTGATCCGTGACGAAATTGAGCATCTTAAGGCGTATATCGAAATTCAGCAGCTGCGTTATCCCGGTCAAGTATCCGTAGAGTGGCTGGTAGAGCCGGACGTTCTTGACCTGTACAGCATTAAGCTGATCCTACAGCCAACGGTCGAGAACTGTTATCTGCACGGGGGTATCACAACTAGAACTCATGCTTTTATACAAATTACGATCAAACGAGTGGAGAATACGGTGCAGTTTCAGATTTTTGATAATGGAAAAGGGATTGGCAGTGAGAAGCTGGAACAGATCCGTGCCGGCAGCTACAAGGGTACGCAAAACGGATTCGGGATGAACAATATCCGTGAACGTCTTGCATTGTATTTTGGCACAGAGGGCCGCTTTGAGATTGAAAGTGTAGAAGACGAATGGACTTGTGTAACCATTGATATCCCTGTTTGCAAGGAAAGTCCTGAGATAAAAAAGGGGGATGGAGCTTAATGCGGGCATTAATTGTCGACGACGAGCCTATGCAGATTCAAGGGCTTCTTCGTCATATTGGCTGGAAAGCTCTGGGGTATGAGGAACCGTTAACTGCATTATCTGGTGAAGAAGCACTAACGATTCTAGGAGAAACTCCTGTGGATGTGCTGATCGCTGACGTCTCGATGCCCGGTATGACAGGGATCGAACTGCTCGCCAGATGCAGAGCGGATTATCCGACACTCCAGTCTTTACAGACTGTGATGATCAGTGGATATGACGAGTTTGAATTTGTGCAGGAGGCTATACATCTGGGAGCTAAGGCTTACGTTCTGAAGCCCATCAAGACGGAAGAACTCGAAATGAAACTGGCTGCGTTCAGAGAAGTAGTTGAGAAGAAAAAACAGATTGAACAGGAAACCACTGTACTTAGGGAGAAAGTTACAGAGAGCTATGAGGTGCTGCAGGAACGTTTCGTCAAAGATATGGTTGAAGGCTGGATCCACAGTGAAGAGCTGCTCGAATCCTGGCGGCGCCTGCTGGATCTGCCTAATGGGGAATGGCAGGCAACTTTATTCCTGTTTGGATATGACCGCAGGTTCCTAGATAATCCGCATGATGCCAAGGATCGGATCCTGCTTAGCGAAGGGCTATTGAACTGCGTTAAGACTGGTCTATCTGGTTTCTCCGGTACCTATATAGGGAAGACAGGAGCGGATGAACTGGCCGTCATTGTGCTGAACGCAACGCCATTGGTGCGGGCAAGACTTGAGAAGCAGCTTGCGTTTATCCAAGATATCCTAAGAGAGCAGTATAAAGCCTCCGTCTCGGTCGGAATCAGCAGAGAGTGTTTGTTCTGGACGGAAATACCGTTGCTGTATAAGGAAGTAAGGCATATGATGAGCGGTGCCAGGCTGGCCGGCTACGGACAAATCCTCTATTTCGACCGGAACTTGATGAATGAATATCATGATTTCAGGTTGCGTGAAGAATACATTCCGGAAATCGTTAAGCTACTGGACAGAGGAGAGAGCGATAAAGCTTCCGCTTATTTCAATCATGCTTTCGAAGTGTTACTTGCACGAGAGCCTGTATCCTTTTCCTATGTGCAGGCTTTCGGAATGGGTTTGCTTAGCGAGCTAGCCAGAAAACTGAAGCGTGTACATGAGAAGGAAACAGAGATGAACATCCTCATGTGGCAGCGGTTGATCGACTGTACAGGCGTAGATGAAGTCAGGAAGGTCGTACTGGAATATTTGGCGCAATATGCTAAGCTTAATCAAAGAGAGCAGGTCGCTCAGCAGCATAACCTTATCCAGCGGGTCGCCCGCCAACTGGAGGAGCATCTGCATGAGAACATGACTGTTAAGCAGCTTGCTGAGCAGTTCCACTTGAATCACAGCTATTTAAGTGTTCTCTTCAAGAAAGAAATGGGCCGGACGATTTCCGACTTCGTGCAGGAAGCGCGTATGAACAAAGCCAAGGAACTGCTTCGTGACCCCAATATTAAGGTTTACGAGGTTGCCGAGCAGGTGGGCTTTCAGACCGCGGCTTATTTTGCCTTCCTTTTTAAGAAAACAACCGGCACTACACCTCAGGAGTTCAGAGATTATCATTATTAGGAGTGATATTTTGCAGACAAAGATCAGCCTGGAAGGCGAATGGAAGTTGCAATTGGATGAGGGAAAACAAGGACTGCTGGCATTGCCTTTTACAGATGTTATCACACTGCCCGGAACAACGTCCTACGCACGCAAAGGTCCGAAGAACGAGGATGTTTTAGTAAGCGCATTAACGGATGAGTATTTGTTTGAAGGGCAAGTCTGGTATTCAAAAGAGGTCGTCATTCCGGAAGAACTAGCCGGCAAAGTCTGCTTCCTATTTTTGGAACGTACGAGACTGACGACTCTATGGCTGGACAATCAGGAAATAGGCAGCCGTAACAGTCTAAATACCCCACATATATATGAGTTGCCGCAGCTTCAACCTGGGAATCATACGCTCACCATCCGCGTGGACAATACTGGTTACCCAACCAAAGGTGGACATTTAACGTCGCAGGATACCCAAACCAACTGGAACGGGATTACCGGACGTATGGAGCTTCAGTTCTATGGTGAGTCACGGCTCAGCGGCATCCGGCTCGATCCGGATCTCTCAGCCCGCTCAGTCCGAATCACGGCAACCTTGGACAGCAGGAATGAATCTATACTTACAGTGTCTGCTCAGAGCTTCAACAGCGACAATACACATGCTGTGGACGAGCGGGAGTACCCAGTCTCACCGGGTAGTTTTTCCGTCAACTATGAGCTAGGTCAAGACGCGCTGCTCTGGAGTGAAGGCGCTCCCAATCTTTATAACATAAACCTTGTTTTGAAAGACAGCGATGGATATATAATGGACCGACAGGAGCTCGTTTTTGGATTGAAGGAATTCCGGGCAGAGGGCGATAAGTTTACAATCAACGGAGAAAAAACCTTCCTCCGCGGCAAACATGACGGCCTGATCTTCCCGCTTACCGGTTATGCCCCGACTGACGTCGAGGAATGGGTAAGAATCCTGGGCATCTCCAAGTCTTACGGCATCAATCATTATCGCTTTCATACCTGCTGTCCGCCGGAAGCTGCTTTCACCGCAGCGGATATGCTCGGTATCTACATGCAACCAGAGCTTCCCTTCTGGGGAACAATCACAGAAGAAACCGATGAGGGCCATAATCAGGCGGAGCAGGACTATCTGATTAGCGAAGGCTATGCCATTCTCCAGGCTTTTGGCAATCACCCCTCCTTCGTGATGATGTCGCTTGGCAACGAGCTATGGGGCAGCAAAGCTAAGATTGATTCCTTCCTAAAGGACTATAAAGCATTTGATAACCGGATTCTCTATACACAGGGGTCCAATAACCACCAATGGGTGCCAGAAATTCTGGGACATGACGATTTCTTCAGCGGCGTGCGCTTCTCCAGAGATCGGCTGTTCAGAGGCTCCTATGCGATGTGTGATGCTCCATTAGGTCATGTCCAGATCGATCTGCCAGGCACGATGAAAGACTATGACGATCAGATCGTCCCTCAGGATCTCTTCAACGGAGAGGGGATGGAAGCTGCCGCTGGCGGAGAGATCCAGATCCAGTATGGTACGGAAGCCAAGACGGTGAAGGCTGGAGACGCTTCCGCAGAATGGATACCGCACATTCCGGTAATCTCGCATGAGATCGGACAGTATGCTACCTATCCTAATTATGAGGAAATCGATAAATACAACGGTCCGCTCAAAGCTGAGAATTTCATAATTTTCCGTGAACGACTGGAAAGTAAAGGGCTGGGTCATTTGGCTGCCAAATATTTCGAATGCTCAGGGCAACTGGCAGTAGCTTGCTACAAAGAGGAACTCGAGGCGGCATTCCGCTCCCGGCGGCTTGCGGGCTTCCAACTGCTTGATTTGCAGGATTTCAGTGGCCAGGGAACGGCGCTGGTGGGTGTCCTCGACGCCTTTATGGATTCCAAAGGAATGATAAGTGCTGAGGACTGGCGAACTTTTTGTAATGATGCCGTTCTGCTGGCAAGATTCCCCAAGTATAACTATGTCTCTGGTGAAACGTTCGATGCCCATGTCGAACTGAGCTGTTTCCGCAGCGGGATGCCGAGTACATTTGAACTGCATTGGGAGCTTACCTCAGATAACGGTATACTCGCCGCAGGTTCAACCGAGGTGGACGTACCTGCAGGAACGAATTATATCGATATCTGCGATCTGGCAATAAAACTACCTGTAGTTGACCGGATGAGTACTATCGTATTGTCCCTCTCCATACAGGGAACAGATATCCGTAAGAGCTATGACCTGTGGATTTATCCAGTGAAGAGTGGCAACATGCTGGAGGGTGTCCATGTCTTCGACAAGCTATCTGATGATGCACTTGCATTGCTGGAGCAAGGTGAGAATGTACTGCTTATGCCGAAACCGGAATCTCTCAAAAATGCTGTTGAAGGTTATTACTGCACAGATTTCTGGTGTTATCCAATGTTCCGCTCGATCTCAGAGAGCATGAACCGGCCAGTACCCATTGGTACTATGGGGCTGTTGATTGATAACAACCACCCGGCGCTGCGTGAGTTCCCGAGCGAGGAATATTCTACTTATCCTTGGTGGAGTATTGTTGAGAATTCGAAATCGCTCATCATGGATGCAGCTGACCGCAACTGGAATCCCGTAGTGCAGACTATCGATAATTTTGAACGCAATCATAAGCTGAGTTTCCTAGTGGAATGCAGTGTAAGAGCAGGCAACCTGCTGATATGCGCATTGGATGCTGTTAAGGTTAGCGATACGCCGGAAGGCAGACAGTTCTTATCCAGCCTTGCGGGTTATATGAAATCAGACGATTTCAAACCACAGTACAAGGCCAATGTTGCGGAGCTACTAGAGCTGATCCAATAGGCAGAGGCAGGCGATTACTGAGTTACTTATCGCATTTCATATGGATGAACAGTCCAAGGGCGCTATACTAAAAACTACTTTTTTATTGAGTAAGACAGAAGGTTTCATCGTAAAAAACTCTAGAGCAGCGTTTCTCATAATAAAGAGAGATTCGCTGCTCTTAGTTTTTTGCTGCTTTTAGTTTATTGGTAGCCGCCAGCTTCAACTGTGTCATCGTTATCTGAGTCTCTGAGGGTTTCGGACCCAGATGACACTATTTGCTAATTTTCAGCCTTTTGAACAACATTTCGGACTCCAGTGACGCTATTGCTTAAAAAGAGGTCCATATGTGTTGTATTTCATACAGATAGTGGCTATGGGGACCGTTAGCCCACCAAAAGTACAATAATACTGCTTTTAGCGTCATCTATGTCCGATAGGTGGTGCTACATTGTTGCAATAGTTCTTAAAACTTCTATCGAACAAAAAGTAAAGGAGTTCACCAAGCAGCCTTTCGCGGCTGAAGGGAACTCCTTTTTTCGCGTTCGACGTATTACACGTATTGGTAAAGCACGGGAGTCAGAGGCTCCGAAACAAAACAAGCCTTAAAAAGTCACCTCTATAGATGATTGCTGATAACCCTCACTCCAGCCTAGAGGGGTTGTTTGTGTTTATCAGCAACTGAGCAGTTTTACAAACGATTTCACAGGGTTGGAGACCTTTGAAAACATTAACCCGGTGCTATCATTGGTAATGAAGCTGCACACCTAAAGTTGTAAGCGCATTAACGAATGGCGCCAGAGCCGCTCATCGTCAGGAACAGCGCCAAATTTAGCAGGGTTTGGGGGAACGGGAGAAGACATGAATGAAATTCTATTGAACGATTTGAAGTGGGAAGTCAAAGGGTATTGGCCCTGGGTTCCGCTAAAGGGCACCAGTATGGAGCTGGGACAGGAATTGATGGGGGTTACGGACTGGATGCCTGCCACTGTGCCGGGTGGAGTTCACTATGATCTCTTCAGACAGGGCTGGATTACCAACCCTTATCAAGAGTTAAATAGCCTGAGTTGTGAATGGGTGGAGAACCGCTGGTGGGTTTACCGTACGACCTTGAAGCAGCCTGAGCTGAGAGCAGCCAGAGTTGAACTGGTCTTTCAGGGACTGGACTATGAAGCCTCGGTATACGCTGATCATTTACTGTTGGGTGAACATAAAGGTATGTTCGAGCCGGCTGTATTTGATGTTACAGACCTGCTCTCCGGGCGGGAAAGCCTTGAAATTTCAGTGCTGTTGAAGCAGGCGCCAGATGAAATGGGGCAAATCGGCAAAACCTCGGCTACCTTCACGCAGAAGAGCCGTTTTAATTATAAATGGGATTTCTCTACCCGGTTGGTCAATGTCGGAATTTGGGATGATGTGGTATTGAGGGTACATCAACAGTGCTCTTGGGATGATGTGTCGATCACTACAGATGCGGAGTTTGGCGAGAACGATAGAAATCAGATCTCGTCTGGTCGAATCACCATTCAAGCAGGAATCAAGCGAATGGCTGGCTCTGAAGATGATGGGACACTGACAGCGTGCATCACCTGTGCTGATCCGGAGGGGAATCTGCTGCTGGTTCAATCGCGACCAGTTCGAGCTGGAGAGCTTCTGAACGCGGAGCTGGAAATACCCGAACCTGAGTTATGGTACCCAAACGGTTATGGAAAGCAGCCACTGTACAATCTTGAACTAAAGCTACTGGATGAAGCTGGAACGGAGTTGGATACCCAGAGCTTTCAAACGGGCATTCGCAAGCTCGATTATATCCACAATGTAGACAGTCCAGACAACGCCCTACCATATACAGTGGTGATTAACGGAAGCAAGATCTATATGAAAGGGGTAAATATGACCCCTCTGGACCATCTCTACGGGAATGTAACGGTTGAACAATATCAACTGATGATTCGTCTGATGAAAGCAGCTCATATTAATCTCGTTCGGGTATGGGGCGGTGGAATCATTGAGAAAAAGGCTTTTTACGACTTATGTGATGTAAACGGCATTATGGTCTGGCAGGAGTTCATTCAGTCCAGTTCAGGTATTGACAATATCCCTTCGAAGCAGCCGGAGTTTTTGGAGCTGCTTCACAAGACTGCCTGCACAGCGCTCTGTGACAAACGCAATCATGTATCGCTAACGGTATGGAGCGGCGGCAATGAATTAATGAGTGAGCCGAATAAGCCTTCCGACAGCAGCGATTCCAATCTGGCGATGTTGAAAGAACTGGTAGAACAGTATGATCCGCAGCGACTCTTCCTACCGACCTCAGCTTCCGGCCCGGTAGAATATATTACGGATGCAAAAGGTCAGGGGCATGATGTGCACGGTTACTGGAAGTATATGGGAAACCCTTATCACTACGAGTTATATGGCAGCAACGATAATCTGCTGCACAGCGAATTTGGGGTGGACGGTCTGAGTTCTCTCAAAAGTCTGGAGAAATTTCTGAGTGAGACCAACCGGCGACCGGTTTCTATGGAGAACAACGCGATATGGAGACATCACGGGGAGTGGTGGGATACGCTGAGCCGTGAAGAAGAAATGTTCGGCAGCATGACAGATTTGGAGCAGTTCTCTGCCTGCAGCCAGTGGATACAGGCGGAAGGAATCCGGTTCGTGCTGGAGGCTAACCGCCGCCGTAAGTTCCGAAACAGCGGCAGCATTGTCTGGCAATTCAACGAGCCGTGGCCGAATGTGTCCTGCACTAACCTTGTCGATTATTACGGTGAAACGAAGATGGCCTACCATTGGGTGAAATCTGCCTTCCGTCCGCTACATGTTTCGCTGGACTACCGCAGTCTACTGCTTACACCAAGCACCGGATTTCAGGGAGATGTATACGTGCATGGAGGAAATGGACGCAAGGTAGAAGTCGACGCGGAAGTCTTCGATGCAGTCGGACGGTGCATCTATCAGCAATCATTTGAGGCAGAGGGAAACAACGATCAGGCTGTCGGCGCTGGGGTGCTGAATTTCAACGTGCCAGAGCATGAGGATGCTTTATATTTCGTCAGATTGTCCTACCAGGACGGCGATGAAGCACCACAGCAGAATTTATATGTATTCTCTACTAATAAAAAGCATCCATATGCTCCCGCGCTTGCACTTACAGGAGGCAATCTTGAGGTGCGTCAGGAGAGTTTATGGCAGCCGACGGGTGCTCAGGAGAAGAGCCAGCAGGCCCGTTTTACAGTCCAAAATACCGGTAGTGAAGTTTTACTGCATATCCATGCAGAGGAAAGGGGAGACCGCTACTGGATGGAAGCGGATGAGCAGTTCCATACCCTCTTTCCGGGTGAGACCAAAACAGTAACGGTTACTTGCACTCCTAAACTCTCAGGAGGATTCCTGTCTGGGGAAAATTATAGGATCACAGATGGCTTGCCAGAAATTAGATTCATGTCGTTCCTAACAGCACAGAGCAGAATGATAGAGGATGGAGGAGAAAAAAATCATGAGTAAAACATTGTGTTTTATACCGGAGGCATATGTTCCGCTAAGTCGGTTTATTCAAGCCGAGGGATCTACACCTGTCGCTATACCTGTTAGCAGAGCAGTGGCTGATTACTTAAGGCTGCACAACGCTCCACTGCTGCTTGCTTGCTTGCGAGGCGGCGAAGTAGCTTATCAGAAAGCGAATTGGTCAACCCTCCATGAAGACACTGTTGAAGCTGAAGCAGCAGAAGGGATCTCCGAGAAAGGGGAGGGGGTATTTGTATTAGTCAGTCCTTTGCTGACCAATATGCTTCCTGTAGTGTCTCACTGGGATAATAGCGTTGCTGAGGGAAAAGGAGGCTTCCGTTATGGCGGAACAGATGGCATAGGGACATTGCGGATGGACGAAGCCGGGGAAAAGGTTGTTTCCGAGCATGCACGGCTCTACAATAGCGACCCAGATAGCCCTTATGTATACAATACGGAAGATCATCAGCTGTTCGGAGGCAACGAGGGGAATAAGAATCTTAAAACTCCGCAATTCGAGCATTATATCGGTGACCGCTACAGTCTCTATGCTGTAGATGATCTAGTTGCAGTTTCCCTGAGCGACCGCATCCTTAAGACCTTCGGATTTCCGGTGGTTTTCCGCAATGCATCCACAGACAATGCTGCACTTTTAAGCAATGCGCCTGTATTTCAGCTCATCAGCGGCAGTCTGCTAGTTACAGAGAATGACCAGCATAGCCTTGCTTCCTATATTCTGCCGCCCTTTTGGAGTGCGGCAAATGTTAAGGGATATCCACTGTTGTTCAATGGTTATTATGATGCCAATGAGAATACCTTCAGCACGGTAGGTCCCTCATTTCTGGAAATCATCGGCAAGACTCTGGCCAGCACCGGCAAAGGCGTTGTCGGCATTCTGTGGAACGGAGGAGGATATATCGGCAGCCGTTCCTTGCAAGGCTCCATCTATGCTGGCATTGGGGCGGCAATTACCAGAGGTCAAGAAAGTTATGGCGGTGATGCAGAGCAAGTAGTGGCTGTAGGTGGTTCGCGCGGCGGCTTAACTGCGCTGCTGGCTGGAGGCAATCCGCTTTGCTTACCCTATCGGGTGCGCTACACACTGTGTTATGCACCGCCGTTGATTCTGAACGGGCTCACCCGTGAGTTTGCCGAAGGAGCTTGCCCACTGATCTGGCATGTGGCGGAAGTAGACACCGGTTACCGGGAAATCTGGAAGAAAGATTGGCAGCATCCACAGAACGGCAGCACGGGAATCGAGACTCTGCTACAGACTCTGACGGGAACTATTGACTCTGCAAGTCTAAAGGAAACGACCGGACTGGAATCCGAATTTTTTCTGGAGGGTCTTAAAGCGAGTGGCACAAAGCTGCTGATTAACCATGGCACGCATGATGCCTTTACCCTTAGCCGCTTCAGCTTTTCCTTCGCGGCTTTGGTTCGGAGTCGCGGGATACCGCTTCGCCATGAGATCGGATACCGCTTCGGCCATAACAACTGCACGGATCTTTACGAGCAAGCTACTCTATGTCTAATAGCTCTGCTACAGGAACAGGAGCTCGAATTCACGGGCACGGTGCATTATCGCAGACACAGTCC
The DNA here is from genome assembly GCF_038007025.1 of Paenibacillus sp. FSL H7-0918. Taxonomy (NCBI): domain Bacteria; kingdom Bacillati; phylum Bacillota; class Bacilli; order Caryophanales; family Paenibacillaceae; genus Paenibacillus; species Paenibacillus sp. FSL H7-0918. The sequence continues at coordinate 443,949 of NZ_JBBOWJ010000003.1, read as the reverse complement.
GGCTGCGGGAGAGTGGGAGCAGACCGAACGTTTTGTCCCAACTCATCAACCCGTTTTTCTGGAAGCACCTAAGTTCGTAGCGGTGGGTAGCCCTGTGGCTTGGACTCTTTATGGAGAGCCGGGAATGGAATACCGCCTGGATCTGGGAATCCTAGATCAGCAGGCTTGGGAACAGAAGCAGCAGGTAGTTCGAAATGAGCGCATCACACTGGCGTCCGGTGTATTGCCGGACAAACAGCATCCGCTTGAACTCTGCTCGTGGCAGGATGGCGTAAGCCAGCTCACTGACGGACAACATGCGGGCTTTTATCTTTATGAGCTGTCATACAGGCTCAAGGGTGAGCAGAAGTGGAGCGTAGTTTCTCCCTCCCGTGTGCCACAGCCCGGCGTAGAGCCTCAGTCGGTGCTTCGTATTTTGGAGGAGCAGCCCAATCCGGCGAGCGAAGCGTTTCGGGCGGAAGCGGCCGTCCTCTGCATCAGCGCAGGGTTAAGTGAGGCCTAAACGATTCACCATAACATGAACATAAGTGGTGTGCGGCCATTCCGGTGCGTGCACTGCTTTTTTTTGCCAACAAATAAGTAGCTTTACAAACGCTTTCGCAGGGTTACCGGATTTCGGCGCTCAGTAGGAAGCGCTATCATTTAGGTATAACAACTATACAACGCCTGACCGGATTAAAGCTTGATTCCGGGAGGAAGGAAGGACAGGAGCATGATTGGAAAAACCAGTGAACTAAATCCTTTAATGACAGAGAAAAAGAAAGGTTATCCTGTACGGCGTTTATTCAAAGATTGGTCATCCTGGATATTAATTGTACCCACACTGTTTGCCTTTTTCTTTTTTTCCTGGCAGCCGCTCGTGAAGGGCATTGTGCTCTCTTTTTTCAATACTGAGGGTTATAATGCCGTAAGTTTCGCCGGACTGCAGAATTACAAGGATGTTATACAGAACTCGGCGTTTCAACAGACATTGACCAACTCTTTTGTGTATGTGTTCTGGTCACTACTGATCGGTTTTGCCGTACCCATTATTGTCGCTGTCGTGATTAATGAATTGAGACATGGGAAGTCATTTTTTCGCTTTTCGGTCTTTTTTCCGAGTATGGTTCCCGGCATTGCCGCTTCGATGTTATGGATGTTTTTGTTTGAGCCCGGAAAGGGTGGCGTGCTGAATATTATGCTGAGTGCCATGGGATTTCCGGTGCAGCAATGGCTTCAGGATCCGCAAATGACGATAATGCTGATTATCTTCACGATTACCTGGCGAAATTTCGGGGGAACAGTGCTGCTTTATCTGGCAAGTCTACAGAGTATTAATCATGATCTGTACGAAGCAGCCTCGATTGACGGTGCGAATGTATGGCGGAGATTCAAAAGTATCACCATTCCGCAAATCTCTAGCATGATCGGACTGATGATGATTTTGCAGATCAGCGGTGTATTCCAGATCTTCAATGAACCCCTGGTAATGACTGAGGGTGGACCGAACAATGCCTCAATGACCTTGATGCTGCAAAGCTATTATTATGCGTTCCGGAGTTTTGAAGCAGGCCATTCAATGGCGCTCGGGGTTATTACTTTTCTAGTCCTGATGGTGCTTACCATTATTTATTTCCGGCTGGATAAGAAATTGAACAGGGAGTAGAAGCTATGAAAACTAAAGAAGCATATGGCATTATCGGCAATATAGAATACAGATCACCTTGGGTGCGCCTGCTGTATTGGTGCATGTTCATTCTGATGATTGTGCTGGCCGCTGTCTGTATTTTGCCTCCGGTCTGGATTATGGTCTCAAGTCTGAAGGACATCAAAGAGTTTTATGCAATCCCGCCCACCCTGATCCCCCGCTCGTTCAATGTTGGCAAGCTATGGGAGACCTGGCAGGAGTTTAACTTCCTCAGTTATTATCTGAATACGGCTTATCTGGCCGCAGGTTCTGTACTGTTCTGCCTTACTTTTAACGGACTGGCCGGATATTTCTTCTCCAAGCTAAAGCCGCGGGGCAGTGCCCTGCTGTTTGCCCTGATCGTGTGGACCATGATGGTGCCGAATACAGTGGGCATGGTGCCGCTGTTTAAGAATCTGATTGATTTTCCGCTGTTGCACTTGAACCTGACCAATACTTACTGGCCGATGTGGTTTATGGCTGCTGTGAATCCGGTGGTAATTCTGATCTTCAAAAACTTTTTCGATACCATCCCACAAGCGCTGCTGGAAGCAGCCAAAATTGACGGAGCGAGCACCATCGGTATTTTTATTCGAGTCATTCTCCCGCTCAGCGGACCAGTTATGGCTACAATTACAATCCTTACGATGAACAGTGTCTGGCAGGACTTCTTCTGGCCCTTTATGGTGCTGAAGGATAAATCGACCTGGTCGGTCATTGTGGCTATTTACAATCTGAAGGCGACATTGCCGCAGGACATACAGTTTATTGCGTTGACGTTTGCGATTCTGCCGCCGATTATCCTGTTTATTTTTTTCCAAAAGTACATTATGAACGGGCAATCCTTCGGCGGCAGTATTAAAGGGTAACATCACCCGATCACAAACCATTTCACAGTTTTGCCCCGTAGGGTGCTGCAGAAGGTGCATGTTAAGATGATTTCAGATTCAAAAAGAAAGCGCTTTACATGTTGCGAAGAATGCTTTAACAATAAGACTAGGGGGAATTACATTGAAAAAAGGACACACCAAGAACCTGACAGCTACACTGGCACTTACGCTGCTTTTTTCTGCCGGACTGGCTGGCTGCGGAGGCGGCTCCAATGAGAAGAATGCCGGAGGAAAGACGGAGACAGCGGGCAATCAACAGGTGACGATCAAGGTCAGTAACTGGCCAAAGCCGAATGAGGAAGCCAAAATCGCCCAGTATGAGCAGGTCATGGCGAAGATGAAAGCCAATTATCCGGAAATTATTGTGGACAAAGATGAATGGGGTTATGATGTCAGCTCATTCCTGCCAAAAGCGGCCAGCGGCCAGCTTCCGACGGTATACGAAACCTTTTTTACAGAAACAAGCAAAATCATCAAGGCAAATTACGCGGCTGACATAACGGATACGATGAAAAAATATGGCTACGACAAGGCGATCAATCCAGATCTGCTGAAAATGGTTACCAAGGACGACAAGTATTATGGGATTCCGAAGGACGGATACGTCATCGGTATGCTCTACAATATGAATCTTTTCAAGGAGGCTGGACTGCTGGACGACAAGGGGATTCCTAAATTTCCTAAAACATATGAAGAGCTAGCAGAAACTGCGCAGATTATTAAACAAAAGACCGGTAAAGCCGGAATGTTCTTGCCTACAAAAAGTGGTCAAGGCGGTTGGATGTTCATGAACATTGCCTGGGCATACGGAGCAGAATTTGAAAAACAGGTAGACGGGAAATGGCAGGCGGTGTTCAATTCGCCTGAAGCAGCAGCGGCCCTGCAATATGTGAAGGACTTAAAATGGAAATATGATGTACTGCCCGACAACAATCTGGTCGATGTTACGAACGATATGTTCCGCTTGTTCGGAACCGATCAGGTCGCTATGAGCTTCGGCACGAATGACTGGTCACCGGTCATCCAGCAACAGACTAAGATGTCCAAGGACAATGTGGCAATGTCCGCGCTTCCAGTAGGACCAATCGGGAAACCTGTAACCCTGCTCGGTGGCGGCCTATATATGTTCTCGCCTAATGTAACACCTGAGCAGATTGATGCCGGATTCAAATGGCTAAAAACCTACGGATTTACACCAGAGTCCTCTGAAGAGGCACTGACCGGTTGGGATATTGAGAAGAAGACACTGAGCGATCAAGGGCTGATCGTAGGGCCTTACGGGCTGCGGATTTGGACTGATGAGAAACGGATTGGAGAAGAACAAAAGATTCTCGACAAATACAACAACGTCAATCTGGATTTGTTCCGTGATTATATGGACAATGGCAGCAAAGGCATGCGGGCGGAAGAACCAGTCAACGCACAGGAATTGTACCAAAAGCTGGATATCGTACTGCAAACCGTACTGACGGACAAGAACGCAGATCCGCAACAGATCTTGGATAGGGCTGCCGAAGAATTCCAACGTGATTATCTCGATAAGGTTAAATAAAACGCAGACCAACGGCGACGTCGTCCTTCTGAAGGGCGGCGATGCCGTTTCTGCGTAGATTGCCTTAACTACTTAAATGAGATAAAGGAGATATGCATAACATGGCAGCAAAAGAATGGGGAGACTGGGGAGCACGCTGGATCTGGCCGCAGGAGGAGCAAGGATCAGCGGATAGGGAACAGCAGCACGAGCGTGCGTACTTTCGCAGAGTGTTCGAACTGCCAGCTGGTATCGGAAAGACCTGCACCCTGGATTTGGCCATTACCGCAGACAGCCGCTACAGGCTGTTCGTCAATGGGCAGCGTTTATGGGCCGGTCCTTGTAAAGGACATGGTCATATACAGTATTATGAAGAATTCAGTCTGGACAATGTTCTACAACCAGGTTTAAATGTGCTTGCTGTTATGGTCGTTCATTATGCAGGGACTACGCCCTTTGAACTGGGTGAAGACGGACCTTTGTCCGTCTGGCGCTCGCAAAAAGGCGGTCTGCTTGTGGAAGCGGCAGTTACACAAGGCGGGCAGCTAGTACAGGAGCTAAATACGGATAGCTCATGGAAAAGTATTAAGGATCGCAGCTATAAGCTCCAGCAGTTTCCGATCATACGCTGGATGGGTGGACTGGAAGAAGTGGAGGGTGACGCAGCGCTGCTGGATTGGACACTGCCCGAATATGATGACAGTGCCTGGCTTGCTACCGGAATTGTGCAACCGGTGCGGGATGAATATGGCCAATTAACCCCTTGGCAGCTGGCCCGACGTCCGATTCCGCTGTTGTATGAGCGGGAGCAATTTTTTCTGAAGCTAATGCGCAGCAGTAGCGGGGTAGGGCAAGCCTTTTTTGAGGAAGGGCATAGTCTGGAGCTGCGAAATGGAGATGGCGGCGCTTCACCCAACGTAGTACTGCCTTCCGCTGGAATAACAATAGAAGCAGGGCAACATTTTTGGTTGGAGTTGGATGCTGGCGAGCTAACCACAGGGTATTTGCAGCTTAGACTTCTTGGAGGCAAAGGTAGCCGGATTACCCTACTATGCGCTGAGTGTTATGAAGAAGAAACGGGGGATGATGAGATTCGCCGCAAAGCTGTCCGCGATAATACGAAGGAACATGTATTAAGAGGGGGCTACGATAGCTATCACCCGGCAGGTTACGGCATCTCTGCGCGGATGGAAATCTACGAACCGTTCTGGTTTCGTACTTTCCGCTATGTACGGCTGGAAGTGCAGGCTGGTGTCGAGCCTCTAACGATTTCCAGCTTTAGCTATAGGGAGACCGGATATCCACTGCAGCCGGAAGGAAACTTTCACTGCTCCGATGAACAATATAACCAACTATGGGAGCTCAGTGTACGAACACTTCAGCGCTGCATGCATGAGACCTACGAGGATACTCCGTATTATGAACAGCTGCAGTATACCATGGATACCAAACTGATGATGGAGTTTACGTACCTATTATCAGGGGACGACCGGTTAGCGCGGAGAGCTATGGAAGATTATAAGGCCTCTCAGCTACCAAACGGGATGCTGCAAAGTCGCTATCCCTCTGTGCTGCCGCAGGTCATTCCTTCCTTCTCCCTATATTGGATCGGAATGATTCATGACCACTACAGATCCTTCGGGGATATGGCCTTGGTGAATCAGTACCGGTTAGCGCTGTTATCTGTGCTGGACTGGTTCGATCAACATCTGACTCCGGAGGGTCTGGTGGACAGAACGCCCCGCCAATATTGGAATTACTTCGATTGGGTGGAGGAATGGCCGCTCGGCGCACCGGATTGTACGGATGATGCACCCGCAACCGTACTGAGCCTGATGTATTCAGCCGCGCTGGAGCAAGCGGCTGAATTGCTTGCAGCCAGCGGTTGGACACAGATTGCTGGTGAACTGCGTCAACGCAAAGCGGCGGTCAACGCTGCGGTAATGGATTGCTGCCGGCTAACGAACAGTCTGCTGTTCCGCGACAGTTCGGAGGCATCTGCGGGAACGCAGCATAGCCAGCACACGCAGGTCTGGGCGGTTTTGGCGGGCACAGTGGATGTTGTAGAAGGGGCGGCACTGCTGGAGTCAACGTTAACAGACACATCACTGGCTAAGCTTTCGTTGCCGATGAGCTACTATCTATTCCGCGCGCTAGAGAAATGCGGAATGTATGACCGCTCGTTCGGACTATGGACACGGTGGTTGAAGCAGTTGGAGCTTAATCTCACTACACTTCCAGAAATAGATTCAACCGGCACCAGAAGTGACTGCCACGCATGGAGCGCACTGCCGATCACTGAGTTCACCAGAGGGATATTGGGTGTCCAACAAGGAATAGAGGGAATAACTATAAAGCCCCACTATGGAGAACTGCGGCAGGCCAGCGGAACCGTAAGTACAAGTATCGGCCCAATAAACATCAAATGGGAGATCCGTTCAGTAACAGGACAGGAGATCTTCCACATGAAAGCTTTTTGGCAAGCCGGATCGGCAATTACAATAATTCTGCCTAATCATGAAGTGCATGAGACAGATGAGGGTTCCTTTTACAAGGAGATCGACATTAGTCACCTTAGCTGTTAGTCTGATTTCAGTTGATTTTGTTTTCATGATTCATACACCGGAGGGGGATGGGGAAGTCATATGTTCAGATCGTTCGGCCGCAATATCCGCCTAGTCCTGGTGTTGTTCATTACTGTCTATATTGTCGCTTCGAGCTTCATTCTGTACCGTACTATGGAGCATAGAAGCCTTGACATGCTGCGGCAGCTATCCGTTCAGTACACTGGCCAGCAGCATAAGAACACACTTCTGTTCATGAACTGGCTGGAGGAGACCTCGAAGCTTATATCCAACAACCAGGTGGTGCAGAATGCGCTGAAAAAACCAACATATGACGGGGCAATCTCTCCGATACTTGAGGGCATACGTTCTTCCAGTAGTGACATTCTCGGCATTTACATTTGGGGAGAAGCAGGGGGAACTTACTCCTCGAGCAATGTTTCCGGGTTGCTGCCCTTTGCAGAGATCAAAAAAGAACCAGGGATGGAACAATTTCTAAATAACCGAGAGCAGGCTTTGCGCTGGACGGTGCTGAACCGGGAGCATCTAATGAATGCACCTTCGGATCTGCGCGACCGTCTGTTGCTTGAAGTAAAAATTAAGGGTTCGATGGGAGACGTCCTCGGTCTGCTCTCGCTCGAAGTGGAGATTGACAAGCTTTACAGCTTCTACCTATCTGGCGAGAATACAATCTACGGGGGAAATGAAGTTTACCTACTGACCGGAAACAGGAAGCTATTGAGTGCTGCCGATGTCCCGAAGGAGCGCCTGCAGGAGATCAAAGCAGCACTAGTTACTTCGGAAAAAGCTACCTTGCCTGAGCCTGTGACACAGGGTATCGATCAAAATAGTACAGGCAGAGGTGATGCAGATCTGCTGGAGCGGGAAACGGCTGACGGCCTGATTTTGCTCTATCCACTACCGGAATCGGCAGAGCGGATTGTCACCTATATCTCAGCAGATGGCATGAATGCAGAGCTGCGAACGTTTAAGTATTTAATGCTCGCCCTGAACCTCGTAGTGTTCATAGTGTTTTGGCTGCTGATCTCAGTGCTTAGCGGCAGTATAGTTAATCCACTGAAGCAGTTGTACCTGAAGATTAATTCAACAATGAAAGACTAAGATAAGATGGAGTCTGAATCATGAAAATCGCTAACCGAAGTGTATTTCATACATCTAGCGTGGGCAATAAACGGATGAAGTAAGATATAGTTGTATTCAGTACACTTATTATTCGGAAAGTTAGTTGCTGCCAACAGAATTGGAACGTATAGATGTACCAAATACACTTAAACTTCTGCTCGCTGCAAAAAAAGGGTGCTTTAGCTGTATTAAATACAACTAAAGCACCTATAATTCTCGAAAGTATCTTTAATTTGCCACTACTCAATCGTCTTTTTAAGCAAAGTAGAAGTCCCGCCTACCCACTCAAAAAGGATCGATTTCTTTGTTATGTCCGCATTTATAAACTAAATTCGCTAATTGGGCAGTTCCTTCTTCAAGTTGATCGTAACTGTGGTGCCTTGCCCCGGTGTGCTGGAGATACTTAAACCATATTGAGGACCATATTCCAGTTTAATTCGTTCGTCCACATTTCTTAGTCCATACCCGCTCTGAAACAACACATCTTCCTTGGCTTGGCTAAGCGTCGCACCGTTGGAAAATCCCACCCCGTCATCAGTCACTGTGAAGCGAATCTCATCTGCCACTAATTCGCCTTTAATCCAGATTCGGCCCATCCCGCGTTTCTCGCTGATGCCGTGTTTGATCGCATTCTCTGCAATAGGCTGAAGAATCAGCTTCAGAATGCGAACCTTGCGCAGCGATTCCTCAATCTCGTATTCAATCTCGAACTTATCCGGAAACCTCATTTGCTCAACTGTCACAAAACTCTGCACCAAGCGGATTTCTTCGTCCACGGTCACGAACTTGTCGCCTTTATGCAGGCTGATTCGAAAAAAGGTAGCTAATGAAGAAATCAGCCGTTCGATATCGGGCTGCTTCTTCAGTCGGGCAATCCAGGCAATTGCATCCAGTGTGTTGTAGAGAAAATGGGGATTGATCTGTGATTGAAGTGCGGTCAGCTCAGCTTTCCGTTGCTTTTCTTTCTCCTCATCTTTCTCCAGCATTAATTGGCTGATCCGCTCCACCATCTGATAGTAGCTGTTCTCAAGCTGAAAAATCTCATCAACCTGACCGCGCTGTTCATAAACAGCGGCCAGATCTTTTTTGCCAAACAGGCTCAGCTTCTTCTTCAAGTTCAGCAGTGGACGGGTGATTTTGGCTGCCAGATAGAAGGAAAAAATCAGCAGCACAATAAAGGTAACGCTGGCGAACAAAAGCGCATTTTGATTGCCTTTGGCGATTCCCGAGAGCAGTTTGTGATTGGAAATCACGCTGGTGAATTCCCAGCTGACCCCAAGTGTCTCCAACCGGGGATTCAAAGGATAAGTAGCAATGATGTAGGAATTTCCGTTATCTGACCAGGTACGATAGCCTTCTTTTTTACCTGGGCGAAGAGGGGCGTTTTCCTCCAAAAAATTGCCCAAGAGCCGTTTGTCGGGGTGAGAAATAATCCGATTGTCGGAAGTCAGGAAGGAGTAGCCGATGCCAGTGAAGCTGGAGGAATACAGGTCCGCCAAAGCAGCCTCCCTGACATAAATGATCACGACCCCGATATTTTGCCCTGTATTGAAATTGCGGAACTGCTGGCCGAATGGAATATACGCATTGCCTTCTCCATCCCGTTTGATCTCACCGACAACAGGCATGCTGCTCTCCTGAATTCGTTTGATGAACAGGGCTTCAGGCACCTCCAGCATCTGCTCCTTAGACTGGTAAGAATAAAGCATATTATCGTTGGTGCTGATAATCACGTTACCCACCAGGTCGTTCTGGGCCAGCATACCGTCGATGATAGCTCCGATTCGCGATTCCTTATCAGCTGACGGCAGGGAATCATTATTGATGATTTGGTAGATATCACTGTTCACCAGAAACCGCAGAAACAACATTTGAATGTCATCGACCATGAGCTCCACGCTAAGCCCAATTTGGCGCTGAGTCTGAACGACATGGCGGTACAGATCCTTTTGCAGGTAGGTATAGGAATAAAAATTGAAAATAACGAGCATCAGTACCAGATGCAGAGACAGTCCTGCTAACAGAACAACAACAATCCGGCTTTTGATCTTGAACCGCCTCATCCAGGAATCCATCCGGTTGGCTAGTCTCCGCTTACCCATAGGTTTTTGCATATTCGCTCGGCGGGATGCCCGTCATTTTTTTGAAGATCTGGCTAAAGTATTTGGAGTCAGTGAAGCCGACCTGATTGCCAACCTCGTACACCCGATACTTCGGATTGCGCAGCATACGTTTGGCCTCCTCGATACGGTATTCCGTCAGACATTCGTAAAAGGTTTTGTTCAGATCTTTACGGAATAGATGCATCAAATGGGTTGGACTGACGAAGACCGCCGCAGCAACCATCTCAACGGTAATGTTTCCGGCATAGTGCTCCCGAATAAAAGAGAGTGCGTCCCTGATTTCACGCCGGCACCGAGCCCCAGCCTCTTCTTCAGCATACAGCACACGTTCAATGCCAGAAAGGGCACGCTGCGCAGCAAGTACAGCCTGCCGGTATGAATCTACGATCCCGTTCCATTCTCCCGCAGGTTTACCTATGCCGACGCTTAAGGCCTGGCCGAAGTGCTGTTGGCTCCATTCAGATAGTTGTTTGCCCAATTTTCGTGCAGAATCTCCGGCCAGCTCTGGTTCCCCGGTCCGAAGGATCATAACCCACTCCAGATGGCTGTCCCGGAATAGACACAGTTGCTCAAAAGAATGCGCTTCCAGAATAGTCGCCGCTGCATCCTCCAGCGCTTTGCCTACAGTATTTCCTTGAAGGCCGTTATCAGGAGGAAAGGTAATGGACAGCGGTAGGATAGCTTTTCCAGGTTCCAATTGCAGTTCCAGTAATTTTATCTTATTTGAAATAAACTCTTCGTCATGCAGTTGGTCATGCAGCAAATCCTGCCAGAACTGCTTGGAGATCGAGGCCAATTCCTCATTAAGCTGTGAATACCGCTTGGAGAGTTGCTTTTTGCCAAGGATTTCATCCCCGACGCTTCGAACTGTATTTGCAAGTTCTTCTATATTAATGGGCTTTAGCAAATAGGTGGAGGCGCCATAACGCAAAGCAGCCTGCGCATATTGAAATTCGTCATAACCGCTGAGCACGACAATCCCTACGAGCATGTCCTGTTCCCGTATTTTTTCGATGAGCTCAAGACCGTTCATATACGGCATACGAATATCGGTAATGATCACATCTGGACGGTGCTGTAGGGCAAGCTCCAATCCTTCCTCGCCATTGCTGGCTTCTCCTATGATCTCGACGTTGTATTCTGCCCAGTCTATGGTCTGGGTGATGCCCATGCGGACCAGATATTCGTCATCCACTACAAGCGCTTTCAACATTGGCTTCACCTCGAAGTAGTTTCTAATATGTCTTACAGCCATTATAAACATGAAACCTCTTAAAGAGGAGGTATAATTTCTGAGGTTGTCAGGATCGCAAACGATTTCGCAGTATGTTCCCCGGTGACTCTGCGCAGTGACTGCCACGTAGCGTAAGGATCAAACATTTCAACAGCTTCGCAAACCGTTTCATAGGATTCCATCCTAACTTTTGCAAAATCCACTGTGATAGACTTTAAGCGTAAAAGAGCAGTAAGCGCTTTTATAAACATAGAGAGATCGAAATTGAACGTTGTAGGAGGAGTACACTAGATGCAAGATTCATTTATTCCATTTGGGTTTCAATATTACCGTTCCCCGACCCCCTTCCGTGATCAATGGGAACAAGACCTAAGCAATATTGCCGGACAGGGCTTCAATTGTGTGAAATATTGGGTACAATGGCGCGCGAGTGTGTCCAAAGAAGGGACCTATCATTTCGATGATATTCAGGAGCTAATGGATATTGCGCAGAGGAATGGTTTGAAGGTCATTTTGAATGTAATTTTCGACGTGGCGCCGGCCTGGTTCTATAAAAAATATCCTGATTCCAAAATGGTTACAGCGGACGGTTCCATTCTGGAACCAAGGGCGATTAACTGCCGCCAGATCGGCGGAGCGCCGGGGCCCTGTTATCATCATGCAGCTGCCGCCGAAGAAAAGGCAAAGTTTCTGGCGGAGACGGTGAAGACTTTTAAGGATCATCCGGCGCTCTGGGTCTGGGATTTATGGAATGAGCCTGAACTAACCACAGGAATCAAGCGCAAGCTGTCTTTTGACAACCAGGTGTGTTATTGCGAGCAATCGCTGTTGGTGTTCCAAGAACGGCTAAAAAATAAATATGTTACTTTGGAAGCTCTCAATGAATCATGGCAGCGGACTTACGGAAGCTGGGAGGAAGTAGAGGCACCGCGTGGACAAGGCGTATTTAATGATCTGGTGGACTGGCGCCTGTTCATGTCCGGTACTTTAACGGATGAGCTGCGGAGCCGGGTAGATATAGTGAAGTCACTGGATCTTTTGCATCCTGTTATGGCCCACACTGTGCCCGCCCCTATCTTTAATATGATTACAGCGGGTTCGGACGACTTCAAGCTGGCTGAGCCCTGTGACTTGACAGGCAATAGCCTTGGGTCCTCGGCCTGGTCTGCTGATCTACTGATCTCTGCCGCCAAAGGTAAACCCATTATCAATTCGGAGATTCATGCTTTGCCAGGCAATACTGCAATGAAGCCGCGTCAGCCGGACCTGCGGGAAATGAAACGGCATATTCTGACCCCGCTCGCTCGTGGCATCACGGGATATTTGTTCTGGCAGTACAGACCAGAGATATTGGGACAGGAGGCCCCTGCATGGGGCAGTGTATATTTGGACGGAAGTCCAACCCCATGGTACAAGGATATGGCTCATCTAAATAAGCTGGTGCAAAACAATAAGCAAGAGCTGATGCATGCAAAACGGCGCGGAGACGGGATTGCCATTCTGTTCAGTCCGCAGAACCAGGTTGCTAACTTTGCGGCACATGATCATCTGGACACCTACAACGATTCCTTACAAGGCGCCCATAAACTACTGCATGAGCTCAATTATAAAGTTGAATTTCTGCATGAGACGGATGTTAACGAGAAGACACTGGAGCAATACCACTGCTTGTGGATGCCTTATCCTCTATATTTGAACCGCAAACTGTGTGACATCCTACGCCAGTGGGTGGAAAAGGGCGGGATCTTGATTTCGGAATGCTCGTTCGGTGCACTTCAGGCAGAGAATGGCTGCCACAGCTATACGGTGCCCGGTTATGGATTTGACCAGGTGTTCGGGGTCCGTGAGACTTGGATTCATTCCGCTGAGAACCTGGATCACAGCTATCATCAGGTTGCGTTCGAATCACGGACAGCGATTCCGTTGCGGAATGTTATGGAGCACAGCAAGGCGGAGGAATCGGCAGCAGACGATACGGCGCACGGATCCTATTACAAATCGGATATCGAGCTGGAAAGCCATGTGAAGGTACTGGCTGAATTTGCCGAGGACCGCATGCCTGTGTTGACTACCGCCGCTTATGGCAACGGGCGTGCCGTATGGTTCGGTACCTTGCTTGCGGCTGCCTACTGGCAGGATGGACATCCCGGAACGCTTCAGCTGGTGCGGGATCTATTACAGAAGGAACTAAAGCTGCAGCCGTATGTACAAGCAAGCGGCGGTGTCCGCGCGGATCTCTCCGAGTGGGAAGGTGAGCAGGACCGAGGGGCATTTCTTTATGTTCATAATGAAGGGGATAAGGCGGTTAAGTCTGACGTTACGCTGGGTATTGTTTATACTTCTGTCGAACCGTGGTTTGATGATGGCAGCGCTGAAATTCAACCAATGAATCTATTGAAACCCACAACTACAAAACTGACTGTGCGGGTGGAAGCTGGAGATGTTCAAGTATTCCGATTATCTTAACCGGTATCAGTAAAGAGCGGAGAATATAGAGCCGGTGAAAACTGGCTAAAGGAGTGTATCTATTTGGGTTGGTTAGATTATGTAAATCCATTACAGGGAACGGAGTCAGATTTCCGGTATTCACATGGCAATACACTGCCACTTACAGCGATGCCATTTGGTATGGCGGCTTGGTGCCCGCAAACCTATGAAGCAGGTGGAACCTGGTTCTTCCACCCGCGCCATCGCCACCTAGAGGGCATCCGGCTGACCCATCAGCCCAGCCCGTGGATCGGAGATTATGGGCATCTGACCCTGTTGCCGCAGACAGGTCCACTGCTCCTCAGTCCCGGTTCACGTTCTTCTTCCTTCAAAACGGAAGAGATGCAAGTGTCCCCTCACTATTTCGATGTGTTTCTTCAACGTTACCGCACCCGGCTTGAGCTGACTCCAACCGAACGTTGTGCAGCGATAAGAATAACTTTCGCTGAGAGGCAGCAGAACAGGCTTATTATAGCACCTCTGAAAGGTGAGTCACATCTCACCTTCCAGCCGGATAAACGTAGAATCACCGGCTACACAAGAGGCCATACCGCCGGGGTGCCCGATAATTTCGCGATGTATTTCGTGTTCCAGTTCGATAGGGATTTTCACATGGAGGAGTCGGGAATCTTTAACGGAGATTATCAGCCACTGGGGACCCATGAAGGGACTGGCGAACGACTGGGCGCTTACGTAGGAATAGCTGCACCGGAATCTGGCATAGTGGGAGTGAAGTGCGGGACTTCCTTTATTAGCGGAGAGCAGGCGCTGCTTAATCTGAACCGAGAGATTGGGGAAGACGGCTTCGGAGAGATCTTGAATAGAGCAGAGGCAAGCTGGGAAGAACGGTTGGGGCGCATTGTTGCTGAAAGCGCAGATGAAGAGAACCTCCGCACCTTTTACAGCTGCATGTACCGAATCTGCCTGTTCCCGAGAACGTGGCATGAATATAACGAGCAGAACGAGAAAATCCATTACAGCCCTTTTAATGGCAGCATCTGCCAGGGTCCAATGTATTCGGATATCGGGCTGTGGGATGTATACCGAACCAGCCTTCCTTTATACAGTATCTTATTCCCATCTTTATTGGGTGAGATTATGCAGGCGTGGACATTGGCATACAAGGAGAGCGGCTGGCTGCCAAAGTGGCTGTCACCAGGGGAGCGCAGTGCCATGCCAGGCACACTGATTGATGCCGCAGCTGCGGATGCCGTGGTTAAAGGCATCGGCGGATTTGATACAGAGGTACTGTATGAAGGTCTTCTGAAGCATGCAGATCGTCCATCAGTGGACGAGAAGCTGGGCAGAAGGGGCCTTGAATTGTACTTGCAGCATGGTTATCTGCCGCATGACCGTTTCCATGAAAGTGTAAGCAACACGTTGGATTATGTATACGGAGATTTCTGTATTGCGCAGATGGCCAAAACACTTGGCAAAATGGATGATTATGAGCGTTTTATGGCTCGGGCACAGAATTATAAGCTGCTGTTTGATCCAACAGTTGGGTTTATGAGAGGTCGCAATGAGGACGGTACTTGGCAGGAAGCATTTGATCCTCTGGAGTGGGGTAATCCGTTTTGTGAAGGCGGGGCTTGGCAGGGGAGCTGGGCAGTGCCCCACGACTTCCCGGGACTAGCCGGGCTGATGGGTGGTGAAGAGGCTTTTGTCCAGCGTCTGGATCAGTTGATGACCGAGGAACCGGTATTTAAAGTGGGATCCTATGGTTTGGAAATACACGAAATGTCGGAAATGGCCTCCGCCGATCTGGGGCAGTTTGCCATCAGCAATCAGCCGAGCTTCCACATTCCTTATATATTTGCCAGACTGGGTGTGCTGTCCAAAACGCAATATTGGGTCCGCAAAACCATGACCAAACTGTTCAGCAGCCAGATGGATGGTTTACCCGGCGACGAAGATAACGGCAGCATGGGTGCTTGGTTTATTTGGAGCGCCATCGGCCTGTACCCTTTAAGTCCTGGAATTCCTGAATATGTGCTCGGCAGCCCGCTTTTTGATAAGGTAACTATTCAGCTTGAAAATGGGCAGCAATGGATCATTGAAGCAGAGAACAACAGCCCCGCCAATGTGTACAGTAAATCCGTCCACTGGAACGGATCGCTATGGCAGCACAACTCTCTGTCACATGATGAGATTGTCAAAGGTGGAGTCTTGAATTTCTGTATGTTTTCGGGCACAGATCAGTCTTAAGAACAATGCAAGGCAGTCTGGAAAATTCCGGACTGCCTTTGTTTTTATTAGATGATTTTACAATCAAAAAAAATTGAGGAACACACTGAATCAGTGATGAATGCAAATCGACTTTTCTATAAATCACTCCGATCCCGTAATTGCATGGAAATCATGCTTGATATACAACAAGCTGCTGCTCACTCCCGACAAACGCGCTGAATTTTTGCACATTGTACAACATTCCACGTTCGAATACGTAACTTCTCTATTCTCCAACAGCATTTTTTTATAGGGCGAAAACTGGGCTTTACGGTCAAATCGTGAAATGGCAAACCATTTCGCAGCTTTCCCGCCTGTTATTTCAACGTAAACATGTCTAATATCGAAGAGAATGAAAGCGCTTAACATCGAGGATGAGAGAGGAGGAAATAACTTATGACTCTAAAACTTCATTCCAAAAGAAATCAGCTAATCGTTATTCTGACCGCTCTGTTAGCAGGAAGCCTGCTGCTGATTGGTGCGAAGAAGTTGCAAGCTCCACAAGCAGAAGAAATGCTTCTGACCCTTAACGGGCAGGAGGCCACAGCAGCGGAGTTCAACTGGCATCTTCAAATGAATCGGGCACTGATTGTTGATTATTTTAAACAAACTTACAACGCCGACTATTCAATAGACTTCTGGTCTGCCTACTATTCCGGCGAAAATCCAATGCAGAAATGGATCAATACAGCTCAAACTCAGCTTTTGACGAAGCGGATGGAGCTACAGCTTGCTCAAGAAGCAGGAGTCGTAACGGATATCAGTTTTGAAGGTTTTCTCAAGGAGATGGAGCGCGAGAATAATCGGCGGAGTCAGGCAGCAGCGAATAAGGAGGTGGTGTATGGTCCTCTTCATCTGGAGGCGCAGGCCTATTTCAGTTATTACATGAGCAACCTTGAGGATGCCACGATTGAGGCAATGCGCAGTAACGGAAGTATCGTGATTTCAGACGAACAGGTGAAATTGGAATATGCAGCAAATCTAATTGCGAAATATTCTCTGCCGGGAACGATTCGTCTGGAATGGGCAACGCTTCCCTTTGGCCCAGAAACAGAGTACAAAGATCAGCAAAAAGCCTTAGAAAGAATGGAAAAGCTCCATGCAATAGCAACAGCGACAGCAGCAACAGATTCTTCAGGCACAGGCTTCCAAGACCAGGCAAAAGAGTTTGGCGTAAACGTTGGCGAGGTGAAAATAACAAGTGCTTCACGGCGAACAGCAGCTTTGGAAAATCCAAAGGTATTGCTTACCGCAGAGCAACTGGCGCCGGGAGAGTTTAGCGGTTTGTTTACTGAAAATGGGGCTATCCATCTACTTTACTGCCTGTCGGCAGATGATGCAGCTGTTCAGCCGCTCGATCATGTGAAGGATGCCATCGCACTGAATTTGGCGCAGCAGAAGTATAGATCCATTGTGGACGAAAAGCTGTCCGAAGCTGTCGTGGAATGGAATTACCCGATGGCTGAAGATCTCGCAAACCATACCATCCAATAAATGTTCAAGGGGGAATAATACAATAATGTTCAAAAAACTCGCAAAATCACTGCTTATAATGGTGCTGATCTTCACAGCGGTGCTTCCTGTAATGGGCGTTTCTGCCCATGCTGAAGAGACGAATGCCGATGATTTCTCAACCCTACCGGCAGCGGAACACAGGTCCGAGAACTGGCTAATTGACAGTAGTAATCCTCAGTTTTTCGGAGGAGATGCAGCCCGGCTGGTCAGAACCTCCGCGGAGACTGGCTATGCCATTTACCCTTTGACTGGAGTTCAGTCGTTTACGCTTCAAGCATATTATTTCTCTGGTTCCACGGCTGTTATCAAGTTCTACGGATCGCCAGATGCAGATATCTGGACGGAGCTTCCAGCCATCAACGACAGTCCCACCGCAACCGGTTCTGGCTGGTACGGAACAGTATATACACCCTCGGGGGCGCTGCCGGATGGTGTAAATTATTTCAAAATTGAAGTCAGTGGTGACCTCGATACCTGGCTGATGCAGCTTGGGCACCTTACGCTCTCCAATGTGTCGCTTGCACCACAAACGATTGTTGATGAGCTTGACGACATTGCACAGCTTTATGCACACAGTACAAATTGGTCTTTAGATACAAGCAATCCCGCTTTTTTTGGAGATCATTCTCGTGCGGTGAGAACAGCAGACTCAGCAGAATCACTCGTGTACCATTTGCATAATCTGCAACATTTCACAGCCCGCATGCATTCCTTTGCCGGGTCTAGCGGGACTATCAAGTTCTATGGTTCGGCGGATGCATCCACTTGGACAGAACTTTCTGCTGTTCATGAACCTCCACAGGCCACTGGTGATGCAGCTTGGACTGGGACGAATTATACTCCGGCACAAGGGATACCTTCCGGCATTCATTATTTAAAAATCGAGCTTAGCGGTGATTCCGCACCCTGGCTGATGCAACTAGGATCGGTCACTTTATCCAACCGCTTGCCTGGAGATGGAGGGAGCAGCGGTGGAGACGGAGAATATTATGTGGATTCATTTGCAGGCAGCGACAACAACGATGGAAAAACACCGGAGACTGCCTGGAAGACCTTCTCTGTAGTGAATCAGACTACCTTTGAAGCTGGGGATCGTATTTTGTTAAAGAAGGGTGGAATCTGGAACGAACAATTATATCCTAAGGGCAGCGGCACAGATGAAGAACCGATTACAATATCTGCCTATGGGAGTGGAAGCAAACCGATTATCAACGGTGGAGGCATGGCCGGAGCAGCTGTATACCTACGTAACGCTTCGAACTGGGTGATTCGGGATCTTGAGGTCACTAATTATGCTTCCGAGAGGGGAAGTGTTTACCGGGAAGGTATTATGGTGGAGAACGCAAATGGAGGAACATTAAGTAATATCCGCATTCAGGATAACTATGTCCATGATGTATCAAGCAGTTTCCGTTATCCAACGGTTTCCGGAGCCGAAGGTGGCCCACATGCGTTTGGAGGTATCTCCGTATATGTGGGCGGAACGACGGGCACGGACAAGTTCGATGGGGTATGGATCGAGGGCAATACAGTGGAACGGATAGGCCGGACCGGTATTGTGGTATGGGATCAGCGTTTTAACGGAGCAGACTATGCTACGGTCAATGTTACGATCCGTGGAAATTATGTCAAACAAGCCGACAGCGACGGTATTCTCACCTTCGGTGCGGATGGAGCGGTGATTGAGCATAACATAGCGGAGGAAGGCGGAAATTATTCCGAAGAAGGCGAGTTTAACGGATCTGCCGCAATTTGGCCGACTCGCGGCAAGAATAATATCGTCCAGTTCAATGAGTCTTTTAACACGAACAAACCAGAGGGAGATGGTCAAGGCTTCAATCTGGATATCGATACGATGGACAGTGTGGTTCAATATAATTACAGCCATGGCAACAAAGGCGGATTCATGCTTTTTGTCGATGCCCGTTTGACTCCAGGCGTGCTGACAGGCTCCTCTAACAATGTAGTCAGATACAACATCAGCCAGAATGATCTAACGCATACGTTTAATTTTGCAGGCGGGGTTACGCCAGATACACAAATCTATAACAATACTATCTATATCGGAGCTGGGCAAAACACCAAAATTATCGATCATGAATGGGATGACGCAGGAAATATTAACGCTCCATATTCTTTTAGGAACAATCTGGTCTACAACCTTGGTCAAGGAGGTTATAATCTGCCAGGGGTGAACGGTAGCTTCGACCATAATCTATTATATGGCAACCATCCAGTAAGCGAGCCGGAAAATACCAATCCTATCACAGCAAATCCACTCTTAGTTGCTCAGGGCACCGCCGGAATGGGCTGGAATACAGTGGACGGTTACAAGCTGAGAGAGGGGTCTCCTGCACTTGGGGCCGGTGCTGTCATTGCAGACAACGGTGGGCGGGACTACTGGGGCAATCCCGTTTCAGCAGCAACTCCACCGAATATTGGAGCTTATAATGGACCCGGACTTGATCCTGCTACGCTTCCAGAAGCCCCTGTAGATGATCTGCGACTATATTTTCAAGGTTTAAAAATTGCTCCTCATATTACAGATGGTAATAACGGCGGCATGTCGCTACAACTTCAATTTACGAACAGTTCCAGTGTGGATCCTCTGAGAATTAAAAAGATTTCCTGGACCC
Source organism: Paenibacillus sp. FSL H7-0918 (assembly GCF_038007025.1). Classification (NCBI taxonomy): domain Bacteria; kingdom Bacillati; phylum Bacillota; class Bacilli; order Caryophanales; family Paenibacillaceae; genus Paenibacillus; species Paenibacillus sp. FSL H7-0918. The sequence goes on along the minus strand of NZ_JBBOWJ010000003.1, from coordinate 423,931 downwards.
TAGGGGAAGAGACTGGTCAGATCAGCGGTAGTGAATCGCAATTGTCTGAAATTGCCCCAAATAGTGGATTTACTTATTCAATTCCACTGCCGGGATTCTCTGAAGGGGTTAAATATCCTCTTGAGTTGACAGTTGACCTTGAAGGTTATGAGACAGTTCACCTCAAGCAAAACATAGATATTAACCGGATGCAGCATCAGTCCGATACACGAAGTCCAGCTCTGATTGATCTTGCGGACGGAACCCCTTTGCTCAACGGATATAAGGGTGCGGATGATCTTAGTGGAACAGCGCAACTACGCTGGGATGAAGAACACATTTATTTGACCGCCGATATCCGCGATGATGTATTCAGCCATAATGCCGCCGGGATTAATATTTGGCAAAATGACAGTATTCAGTTCAGTCTTGCTCCCGGTGTACCGGGCGATAGTCAATCCTGGTATGAATACGGAATCTCGCAAACCCCAGAGGGGCCGCAAATATATCGTTGGCTGTCTATGAAAGGTGCAGCTACCGGAGTGTTGACTAAGGGAACTTTAAGTGTGACCAGAGATGAGGCGACCAAGGTTACATCATATGCACTGGCACTACCTTGGAGCGAAATAAGCCCGATCCGTCCAGCGGCGAGCGATATCTTAAGCTTCTCCATGCTGGTTAACGATAATGATGGCGCGGGTCGAAAAGGATATATTGAATGGGGATCAGGCATTGGCGCTGCGAAGGACGCCTCACTTTTCCGCACCTTCCAGTTTATGAACGTAGAAGGTGAAGAAGAGACCCCACTGAGTGATAATGCCGATTTGAGCGTTTTGAGTATGGACGGTACAGACATCCCTGGGTTTGACCGTAAGAAACTGACCTATACAATAAATGTGCCCTTTTCCAAGACAGCGGTGGCTGTAACTGGGACACCTTCTGATGCAGAAGCCAAATTGACGGTAACAGGCGGAAGTGAGCTTAAGGTAGGAGATAACAGAATCGATGTTAAAGTTACCGCTGCGAACGGCATAACAACTAAGACCTACACTTTGAATGTAGTGCGGAGTGAAGAAGGTGGGGGAACAGATACGCCCGGCAATTCGTCCGGCAGCAATAATAGCAACACAAATGAGAGTAGTGGAGGAAAAATAGTTAGTCCAGTGAATATAATTTCAGCGGGCCGTATTCGCATTCAGGGTTCACCCGGTGCTGAAGGAATGAAAATTGCACAGCTTTTCACTGGAGAACTCCAAAAAGTGATGAAGGGAGTGCAAGATGGAGCTTTAGTACTTGAGCTTGCTGAAGAGGATGCGACTGCCAGTGGTGTGGCTTTTCAAGTGCCAGTTCCCGAACTAAAAGATAATGTTACTTCCCTAACTGTAAAAGCAGGTGCAGCCACAATAACACTTCCAATTGACACTTTAGGTGAGAATATTCCAGAGGGTGCCCGGCAGTTGGAGCTATCTATCCATTTTGTTGATGCGTCAACCCTTCCAGTTGCCTTACAAGAGAAATGGAAAACACATGCTTTGTTCCGGATCTCAATGACGGTAGACGGTAAGTCCAAAGAAACATTAAGCCCTTCTGCGGCAATGAAGGTATCATTTGGATATGAATTAAACCCTGATGAAGTCCCACATCAAGCCATCGTCTACTCTGTTACCGGAGAGGGAGTGGCCAAAGTGGTCAAAAACTCCAAATACGTATCAGGTACTGGAAAAATTACGTTTACATCAAGTGATTTTGGACTCTATGCTGCAGCTAATGCAAATATCCACTTCTCTGATGTTGATTCAGGCTCCACAGTCATCTTGGAAGCTTTGGCTTCCCGTGATCTTATTCATGGCACAGGCGGGGGCAAATTCGAGCCTGCCCGGCAAATTACAAGAGCGGAATTTGTTCAGCTGTTAGTATCAGCGCTAGAACTTCAAGCCGAGAGTAGCAGTACTTTCAAAGATGTGAGTTCAAATGCTTGGTATTACCAAGCTGTCTCAACAGCTCAGGCGCTAAAGCTTGTTAACGGACGTAGCGAAGGCGTATTTGCCGCAAAAGAACCTATTTCCCGCCAAGAAATGGCTGTTATTCTGTTTCGCGCTCTGAGCATATCTGCTCTTCAGTCGGATATCTCCGGCAAGGCAGCAACTCTTGCCGATGAGAAGCAAATCGGTTCTTACGCGATGGATGCGGTTGAGTACCTGCGGGAGACAGGAATTGTCAACGGTTATACCGACGGTACCTTCAGACCACTGAGCCTGACCACACGTGCGGAAGCCGCTGCTTTAATTTACAGAGTAATGGAATTGTAAGCACCAAAGAAGAGCTAGAGCCAAGTTCACTTGGCTCCAGCTCTTTTTGCTTTCGGAAATGATCATTGGGATGGTGACGGCAGCTTCAAAATCACGATGAATCTGGCTGAGCTGGCGAACAGCAGCGGGATCACACGTAGCAAAGAAATGACCGTAGTCGTTAAGGAATAGAACAGGGACAAAAATAACAAATTTAGGCAACCAGTCGCCGAAAAAACAGGGATGACTGGTTGCCTTTTTTGTATTATAAAATGCAATATAAGGGGAATGGAATCTTGAATATTCCTTTAATTACTATACTTTTTCAAAGCATCTGCCATATCCAATCTATATTGATCTACTTTTTTTAAATTATCGATAGTTGCTACAACCATTTGGAAAAGATACTCAGATGTTCCTCCTAATTTTAGATTGTTACGTATTAAATTCATTACAATGTCCAAAACGATTGATGACGGAATGAGGACATCTGTAAGTCTAAACGTATGAGAAAAGGATTGTGACCCTAAAGGCCATGGTAAGTCAATCGAAAAAGAAACCGGCACTTTAATATCCAATTTGAAATTTTTCATATTTAAACCTTTTTCAAGTTGATTCTGGATCTCCCCAAAAATATAATCGTTAAAAATCTCAGAAAATTTTGTAAAAGTAAAGTTGGAAACGTCTCGGCAAAGATCCACGAGCTTACGAGGATTGAACTTGATTTCTTTCACTGTCATAACAACAGGAGGGATGATTGCTTCTTGAATTATAGCTTCGACTGCTCCTCTTAACCCTTTGAAAAATTCATCTTTTACTTTACCGGCACCGATTAGAGAAAAAATGTTAAACGTTAATACGTCAGCGGCTTTCTCAGCGATTTCCATTACTGGTTCAATCAGTTCTTTCATTAGTTTTTCTTGCATCAGCTTAGTTATGAAGTCGGTAATAGTATTTAATATCTTGGCTATTTCATTTAGCCAGCGTTCGATTATGGCGAGTAGTTCATCGATCAAGGCTTGAAACAACGCTGGAATCAGTTTTAGAGCGAATTGAATCATATGATCAGTTAAATGATTTATCAATATTTTGGCTATTGCTTCTATTTCAGCCATTTGAGGCATCCACATCGGATCGCTTTGCAAATGGTTGGCGAAGTCCACGGCGTTACCTTTTATTGGAGTAAATATGTTTAGAGCATTTTCAAAAAGCTGTTCTTGTGCTTCAGGTGTCAAAGGCGCTACCATTTCCGCAATAATTTTAACAGCTGCCTCCAACGGTTTCTTTAAAATATCTTGAGCTCCAAGTGGTCCAAGAACATTTGCAGCCTGACCTGCAGCTTCGCGAAGAAGACCCTCGATTTGTTCATTAACTGAAGTCTGAATTCCGTCCATGACATGAATAACGCTTCTTCCAAGCATTGTGAGTAATACGCTGGATAATGCTTCTTGCATAGTTTTTATGTCAAAATTTTGAAATCCATTAACGATCTCTGGAATCAGAACATCAGAAGTCAGTTGTATGCAGGGAATCAGGGCTTGCTCAAACAGTATCTTAATCTCTTCCTCGCCAGCCAAAGTGTTCGAGATTGCAGTTTTTCTAGCACTTATTTCCGTATCCACATAATGATCGAAAGCTTGGTTTATGGCTCCAAGTGTTGATCTAAAAGAGTTTTCCCCTGTAGTCGAAGGAAATGAGGGACTAAACAAGAACTTCATTGCATCTTGGGCAGTTCCTGAAACCGCAGGTTTCAGAATTGCTGCTATCTCCCGAACGCTATCTACATGTTGAATGGCAATCGTCAAAGGTTTATCAAGTAGAAATGAAAGAAGATCCCCCTGGTTCAAATTTGTGTCAGACGGACGGTTCAAATCTGTATTAATTGCACTTTTGACAGCGGGAGGAGGTTGGTAAGACAATTGTGCCGTAAAAGTAGGGATGGTTGCTTTGTCTGCCGCTTCCACTGCAAGGGGGAGCAACAAAGCTGATACCCACAAAGCAGAAATACTTCGGACAAATTCCTTCTTAAGCTGCTCGTTTTGAATTAATGCTGATAATGAGTCTAAACGAACAAAGATTTCATGGTTATCCGGTACTAACTGAAAAGAATTAAAACCTTTCAGGCTTTGAATGACTTCTGTGGTTTGTTCAGCTGGTAAAGAAGCAAGGCCAAGTAAACGAAGGATCTCTTCCTTAAAGAACACATTCATAGTCAAGAAGAACAACGATTGGAATTGCCCTCCAATAAATGTAAGAACGGTTTGCGCTAGTTTTTCGGTATTGCTCCCGGTACCTTCATTTAATTGTCTACTGACCTCATAGGCTGATTTCACTCCTATCCTCAGCATAGTACCGAGCATTAATGCTTGTTCCTGCTGTGTGTCAATAGCTTTATTAACAATGCCCTCAATTAAGCCGTTCCCATAACGATTGACCAGTTTTGCAGGATCGGGGAATTTAAAATTGATGCCACCTCTATAGCCACCCCCCGCAATAAATCCCATTCCCGCCTCATAGACAAATTGGAATCCAGATTCCCCTAGAGTAGCTGTCTTATGTAAATTACCAAGCATAACAAAATTGGCATACGCCATAAAACCAACCGCAAATTGGGCATACAAATAACCTTCGAGCTCTGATTCTTCTAACAATAGCTCAATCAATTCACCGGATAAACCATTTCCTGACGGTTTATTCTTCAGGATTTTCAATAACTCTTTAACGGTCATATTCATACTTAATCCAGCCGCTACCGCCGCTTTAAGAACGGCTTGAAGTCGTCCAGCTAGCCCGGCTTCGTCGAATAGATCCAGGGGCGTTTGTATCTGTACTTGGAGAAGAAGTGAAACTTCGGCACTCCCCAATATTTTTAATTCAGCCCATTTATTTAATAAATTATTGATTTGTGCCATAGCCTGTGCGCCTAACTTATAGTTCATTCCTCTTCTCAAGCTACCCTGGCCCGCAACTAAGGTCTGTCCCTGAATATTTCCCCAGTTTTGAGTTGTTGTACTTTGTTGAAAGATCTGCTGATCTTGATTCAGTGGCAATCTAACACCTCCATATTTACGTTGTTTTAGTATTAAGTAATATGGGCTATGAACTCATTTGATAACTTTTATGGAAAAATTTGCTTGGACAAAAACGAAAACTTCTCATGAAACTTTTCATCCAATAACATTATTTCTGCTTTTCTGCTGATAGCTTGGTTTCCAAACTTAACATCAATGATAAATTCATCACTCAGCATCTGCCGATACCGGGATATAATCTCTTCTTCCATCAATTCTCCCATTGACTTCGTTTCGGCCGGGATTACAGGGATTCCAGCTTGCTCTACCAAGTGAAGATTTTGTTTGATATCTGTAGCTACTTTGCTAAGAATGCTTTCACTTATTGCTGTCTCAATATCTACCATTCCTTCATTCGTATAAAAATGCTTGTTGACTGCAGCGAGTGCAGCATGTGAAACATGAAAGGCTTGAATATCTTTTTGTATTTCATAATGCATTTCAGCTGTTTCGAATATCAAAGCAAGCTCCTTAACTCTTTCGGTCGTTTGTCCATTTATTTCACCAAAATAAGTTTTGGAACCAAATTGAGCGTATAAAATATCCTCTTTAATGTCTCCACCTGCACCAGGGAAACCTGGAAGTAACCGATCACCTACGATCTCTAGCCAGGAATTATAACCAATAGTGTTGGTCAGTGTAATTATTGTTTTGCTCTGATTATTTTTGATCGCAGACAGGGCAGATTCTGCCTGATCATATCGTACAGGAACAAAGATAAAATCATAGATGTCATCATCTGCAAGCTTTTCGACCGTCTTAATGGATAGTTGCTTTATCATTCTGTTGTCGTTGTATCTCAAACCCTTCCGCTTAAGTTCATCCAGCCTTTTTCCCCGAGCCAGTAAAGTGACGTCAAACCCCGATTGTGCAAATCTAAGAGCGTATAAACTGCCAATCACACCAGCCCCAAAAATTAGAAGTCTATTTTGTTTTATGTTCACTAATATCATTCCTTCCGACTAACTAGACACTGATTGTTTAAGCAACATCTGTTTGATAAGATAATAGTATGGCAAGTTTATGCTTACAACCGTCAGTGTAAGAAAAGAGTTGCATAGACAACAAATTCCGATAATTGATGTTTTAGAAAGGGGATATTCAGATGGTACATCAAGAAGATCCGAGAGTAATACGGACTCGCCTGTTAATAAGAGAAGCTTTCAGAAATCTTTTACAGACTAAAGGATTTGATTCAATGACAATAAAAGATATCTCACAGAAAGCTACGATAAACCGGGCTACTTTTTATGCTCATTATGAAGATAAATATGCATTACTCGATGAATTTACAGAACAGTCTTTTCATCAAATGATTCCTGAACAAGTAATAAATGCACGGGAGTTTTCAGATGAAATATGTAACCAGCTGATCTTGTTGACTCATCAGTACATCGTTGATTTTTATCAGAAATGCAGAATGGATTCCAAATCCATTGCTAAGCTGGTGGATGAGAAAGTAAAAAATATGCTGCAGCAAATCATTGAAAACATATTTCTGAGAGGGGATAAATACGATATTGCAGACCGCCAACATACAAAGATCATTTCAGCAATGACAGGTTCAGCGATCTATGGCGCTGCATTTTCTTGGTTAATTGAGGGGGAGGCTGATCAGACCGATTTACTTGTGGACATTGTTCGTCCTTATGTAATGAGTGGCCTGGGACTCTTGATAAGATAGAATAGGAGCGCTTACAAGTATTACTCTCGGGACAAATCCCACGAAAATTAAAATTTAATCACTTCGCCAAGATTATTTATTTTTATTATGTTTATAGTTGATAAAATCAAGAGAAAAAGAACAAAGAAAAAACAATGATTAACTTAGCTTTGATATCCATGATTTATATGTGAAAATTTAAATAAAAAGGATCATATTGTACATATCGCACATATTTAATCAGTCATCGAATCCTTAATTGCAAATATCCACGAAAACTAACGCTTCGGACCATTCCGAAGCGTTAATTTTTGTATGCGCAAGTTATGTTTCGTCATCTAACGCATGCCTAAATCCAGAAAATAATAATTTTCAAATTAACTATTTTAAATTTTATGAAAATGATATAAGATAGTGTAACAAATGAAACGATACGTATCGTTCTATAATTACATCCTTTTAATAACTTAAATAACATCTAGGAGGTGAAATGAATATGAACGTGAAAAACAAAGGACCTCGAAGTAAAAAAGAGATTCTTACTGCAACTCTTGAAATGTTAGAATCCAACAGTTATTCATCTTTAACGATTGAGGCGATTGCAGCACAAGCTGGAGTAGGCAAAACAACCATCTATAGATGGTGGGAAAATAAAGCGCGTCTTGTACTGGACGCTTATCTAATGACCGTAGAATCAGAGTTTGAATTTGATAGTAATAAATCCATTCAGGATAACTTCAAACAACAGCTTGAAGCTTTAGCTCGTATCCTCAATAGCAAAATCGGGAAATCCACTTTAACTATAGTTACAGAGAGCGAAGAAATCGCGAAAGATTTTTACGTATTGTTTTTAATGACAAAAAGAAATGAAGCCAAACAATTACTCCAAGCAGCCATAGATAAGGGAGAATTGAAACCAACAATCAACCTGGATATAACTTTAGATCTGCTTTATGGTCCCATATACTTTCAAATTCTCATCTATAAACAAATTCCGGATGCGGATTACATAAACGATTTGTTGATCCATGTCTTGGAAGGCATCACTATTGCAAATTAATAGTAAACCGGGGGATATTTACTTTATGAATCAGACGATAGACGTTCAGAATTACAATAAGAACTATTCATTAATGACGATTATTTTATTTTGGTGTGGATTAGTTATTTTAACTAGCATGTATATTACAATTCCATTATCCGAAGTATTTTCACATGCCTTTCAGATTAGCTCGAGTGAGGCGGCTTGGATTGGGAGTTCATTTTCTCTTTGTTATGCTCTGGGCTGTCTTTTGTATGGACCTTTTTCAGACAGATATGGACGTAAAGTATTTTTAGTAGCCAGCATTATTGGGTTAACCGTAGTTACGCTTGCATTAGGATTTGTGGATAGTTTTTACGGGCTTATTATGCTCAGAGGAGTGCAAGGCCTAGTGGCTGCTGCTTTTGCACCTATTGCGCTAGTGTATGCAGGGGAGATGTTCCCGCCTCATAAAAGACTAACAGCCGTTGGATTTATAAGCTCAGGACTGTTAATGGCAGGTATAGTAGGCCAGGTTTTTAGTGGGATTGTTAACGAAGCTCTTGGCTGGCGTGCTATTTTCTTTATTTTGGGAATTGTGTATGGTATTACTTCAGTGATAGTAATGAGGTTCCTTCCTAAAGATGAAATGCTAAGACCGAAAGAAAATGTTCTGCGGAAGTTTAAACAAATGACAATTCTGCTAAAACAATCACAATTGCTTTTGGCTTTTGCGATAACCTTTATGCTTCTATTAACTTTAGTTGGCATGTACACCGTTTTGGGAAGTTATTTAAGCTCAGCTAAGTTTGGTCTTTCCTCACAGGATATCCTTTATATTCGTGCATTTGGAATCGCGGGGATGCTTTTATCACCCTTTTCCGGAAGAATTGCTCAAAAACTTGGAATGGCCGCTGTTCTAAGGGGAGGCTTAGCTTTAGCTGCAATTGGGTTGCTTGCTCTAGGTTTTAGTACGAACCTGCCACTTCTTGTCCTAATGAGCGTTGTATTTGTGGCTGGTATCGCGCTGGTAACTCCCGTTATCATCTCAATCGTCAGTCAATTAGGGGGAAATGCAAGAGGGTCTGCGATTTCATTCAATGCATTTATTCTATTCCTAGGCGCTAGCACAGGCCCGATATTAGCTTTGAAATTACTAAAAACAGAAAATTATTCGTTATCCTTTACTATATTAGGTTCTATTCTTTTATTAGGTTTTTTAATTTCTCTTTTTCTTAGATTATCGGCTAGGGTGGTTCCAGTAGTGAAAATTGAACGGGCTGCTACTTTACCCACAGAGTGATAGGAATGAATAAAGAAACGGAGATTTGCATTGTTGGTGGTGGACCTTCTGGTCTCTTTCTAGGGCTGTTGTTAGCCAAAAACGGAATTAGAGTTACCGTACTGGAAAGTCAAACAAGCTTTAATCGCAAGTTCAGAGGAGAAGTTCTTCAGCCTCGATTTGTAAGGCTCATGAAAGAGTTGAATCTGGAACAGCGTCTTGAAAAGTATGAGCATATAAAATTATTTAATGCTGAAATATGGAATAATAAGAAATATATCACTCAAATTGATTATGAAAAAGAAATGCCGGAGGCACCTTACGCAATTAAAATAAAACAATCCGTCCTGTTAACTTTTCTTTATGATCTAGCAAAGGATTTTAGTAATTTTGAGCTCATTTTTAACGCAAAGGTCACTTCAACTATTAAAAGTGCAAATCGAACAGTCGGAGTAAACGCCTTAGTAGATGGACAAATGACTGCGATCCATGCTTCTTTAGTAGTCGGAGCGGATGGACGGATGTCCACGGTTAGGAAGACAAGCGATTTTTCTTTTAAGTATAAAAAAGAAGATTTTGATTTAATCTGGTGCAAAATATCGACTAATGAGTTCAAGCTAAATCAAAAACTCCTTTTCAGATTGTCTGATTTTAGTAACTTCATAGGGCTTCCTTATTCCTCTGATTGTGTGCAGATAGGTTTTACAATGAAGAAAGACCAATGGAATTCCATAAAAAGCAAAGGCATCGAACCATTAAAGCTTGAATTCATAAAGGCCTTTCCTGAGCTTAAAGAAGACATTGAAAAGATCATTGATTTCAAATCGTTTGTTTCTATCCAATCAGAAACTTTCATGGTGGACAATTGGCATAATAAGGGTTGTATTCTAATCGGTGATTCTGCACATTGTTCCTCACCACTCGGAGCTATCGGATTGTCCTTGGCTTTTGAAACAGCGCTGGTCGCTGCTGAACTTATTGTTGCATCAAAATTAGAGCTAAATCATGAATACAAGTGTTTAGATCGTTTGCAGCCCATTCGTAATCGGGAAATTCGTTTTGTGCATTTTGCTCAACAGTTGATAATCAGCATGGCCGTTAAATCCCCTAAAGGGGTTAAAAAATTCTCGCTAGCCTGCATGAAACTGATGGGAAATAGCAGGATCGCAAGATATTTAATGCGGAGATTCTTTTTGGGGAGTCCTAAAATAATGGTTGATAATGCCTTCAAATTTTAACGCAGCCTCATTCCTAAGTAGAGTTTATTGGGAATGAGGTTATTTTAATTTGCTGAAACGCAAAGAATTTGTATAGAAAACGCTTTCTATCCATTGTAAAATACAGGTTGAGGTGTAATTACAAAACAAGGATGGAAATCCCATGCGGATCAAATTTAATATTTTTCAGAAAATGTTAGTGTTGTTGCTGATTCTGCTAACTCCGGTCGTGGCGCTGTACTATTATTCTACCTCTAAGAGCATCAACGTCATACAGGAGGAGCTTATCAAAGCCAGCCTGAACCGGATGGAGCTTTTCGTGGCACAACTGGATGCCAGCATTGAGAAGTTCGACTTAGTCTCCGCACCTATGCTCGTTGACACGAACGTGCTGGAATACCTTTACAACCTCAACATGAGCGATTATTCCCTAATGAAGACAAGGCTGCTGATCCAAGAGAAGCTGTCGCTGGCCAGCGCATCGGGCAACTGGCGCAATGACGTGACCGTCTATTTCCCGCAACGAGACGATAGTATTTCTTCTTCCCCCTCCTATGAATATGACCTTAAAGAGTTTGATAGCCGATTTTCGCTAGGGTGGAGCTACAGCGAAGATTTGGAAATTGGCTCCGGTTTTACTCGAACTTATGTCACTACGGGTTACAAACCAGCCCGTCCGGACGATCTGGATGTTGCCGTTCGCATTAACCTCTACAAGTGGAGCTTTGAAAATTTGCTTGATACCTACAAATCTGGTCACTCTGACAACCCGTTTTTTTACAAAGAAGGACATGCCATCATCGCCAGCCGATCCGCAGATGGGCCCAAGATGGACCAAATTATCGCGGAATTAGGCGACAGGATCAATAGCCGGGATTCAAGTTTTTTAATTCATTCCTTCGACGACAGGCCTTATCTGATTACCTATTATTATTCCAATATTCTTGAGTGGCATCTCGTCGATTCTGTTCCACTTAACCAGATTATCGGACCTATCAAGCAACAGAGGTTATTATTTGGAGCTTCTTCGATTATTTTGCTCCTATCCTGTATTACCGCCGCGTCTGCTTTGTACTGGAACGTACATCGACCTATCTTCCAACTTGTGCGTGCGGTGCAGCGGATTAAGGAAGGCGATTACGCGTACCGGCTACCGAAGAAATCAAACAATGAATTCACGTTCCTGATGCAGAACTTTAACGAGATGGCGACGCAGATCCAAGATCTCATCGAGAATGTCCTACAATCGCGTATCCTTGCGCGCGATGCCACGCTAAAACAGCTACAAGCACAGATCCATCCTCATTTTCTGTACAATTGTTTGGGTTTCATCATTAATATGACCAAAATGGGAAAGAATCGGGCAGTTATAGACATGGCGTATCATCTGGCCGACTATTACCGGTATACGACGCGAATGGATAATCAAGGAGTCAGCCTGGGTGAAGAACTGGCGTTCGTGCGCATTCACCTCGAGATTCTACGGCTTCGCAATGAGACACTGTCCTACAGCATCGAACTGCCTGAAGAGTTGGCGGAGCTGCGAATTCCCCGGCTTCTTATCCAACCAATCGTGGAGAATGCGATCGTGCATGGACTTGAGAACGTCGAATATCCAGGCCGGGTTGAAATTAGAGTTTACGTCAATGAAGACCAATTGCACTTGGAAGTGGAGGATAACGGAAAAGGATTAAATAAAGAACGGATGGACCAACTGCAAATGGAGCTTCATATTCCGGCCAGCGAATATGCAGGCTGCGGTCTTTGGAACGTATATCAAAGACTGCAAGGCAACTTCGGTTCAGACGCTCAAATTGAGTTTTGCCCGTCCAGACTGGGTGGTCTAAACGTGAGGCTGAATTGGAGACAGGGGATGAAAGAAGAAACGAAGGAGGAAGAGCATTGAATAGCCTGCTTGTAGTTGATGACGAGAAACATTATGCGGACAGTCTGGCAGATACGATTCCATGGGAGACACTTGGTATCTCCCGCGTTTGGAAGGCTTACAGCGCGAGCGAGGCACTTGCTCTGATAGACTCCTTCCCCATTGACATCCTTATGACGGATATCCGTATGCCACGCATGAACGGCTTGGAACTGATCGAACAGGCCAGGCTTCGTATTCCAGGGCTGAAGTGCCTGCTGCTCACAGGTTATGCGGACTTCGATTACGCCCGAAAAGCGATTGAGCTGCAAGCGCTCGATTACCTGATGAAGCCCGCGAAGGACGAGCAGCTACTTACGGCAATGGGCCGGATCATTAAGCAGCTTGAGCAGGAGCGATCAATCGAACAGGGCTTCCGTATCTACCGAGACAATAGTGCAGAACTGAAAGCAGGGTTGTTGCTCAAAGTGCTCAGCGGAAATCTGAATGGCAAGGCGCTTGCGGAGAAGTTAAAGCTGTTTGACCTCCCTCTTCCAATACCAGGTCATGTCTCGATGTGCCTTGTTCGGTTGGGTTCCCCTTTCGACGGACAAGATCTCTATTCGCAGTCACTGATCCGGTTCGCGGTAACAAACATGCTGGAAGAATTGCTGATGGACCGCTATGACTGCTGGTCGGCTGCGGATGATGAAGGAAACCTGCTCGCTCTGGTATACGACCTATCAGGAGCACCACCCGAACCGGAATGGGTGCTTGAGCGGATAGAGCGATTAAAGAAAGAAGTACAGCGTTTGCTTAAAGGTGAAATTTCTGTAGGAGAAACCGACTGTCTATTCCCGGAAGAACTGCAAGCTAGTTATATGACAGCTAAATCACGATTGGATAGTGACAGTTTTTCGGATGGGCAGGTGCCAGAGCGGAATGAAGAGGAAGCGCGTCTTATGCGCAAGCTCTATGAAACGCCTCTGCTGACACATCTTTTGGAAACGGAGCAATGGGAAGCGGCGGAAGCTAAGATCCGAGCGTTCGTGTCACCGCTTATGCATACGGGTTCACCTTACCTCATGCGCGACGTCTTTTTCTTTCTCTCCAATGCCTTCCAGTATATCGCGAATCGCAGTGGCAGGACGCTGGCCCAAATGCTCACTCCTGAGCAATCGGCTTTCGTAAAAGGAAAAGCAATGCTGCACGCATCGCAGCTGGAAAGCTGGGCGCTCGACTTACTACGCACACTTCGCGATAAGCTAGGGGAGGAGACCGAGGACCACAGCCAGGTGATCGTCCGGAAGACGCAACTCTACATCCAGAAGGAGCTGGACAAGGACTTGTCACTTACTTTGCTGGCCAAACGCGTCTTCGTACATCCTAACCATCTGTCAAAAATCTTTAAGCAGTGTACAGGCACTACCGTATCCCAATATATTTACGAGCAGCGTATGCTCAAAGCCTGCGAGATGCTCAAGCATACAAATAATAAAATCTACCATATTGGTGAAAGCATTGGCTATCCCAATACTAACTGGTTTATTCGGAAATTCCGTGACTATTATCAGGTGACGCCGCAGGAATTCAGGGATAGATACCGATCGGGAATGGAGGGAATGGGCCGGTGAAAAAACAAAAAAGAAAGGCCATCTTTCTATGGGCAGTTCTGAGCGGAGTGCTGCTAGTTTCCGGCTGTTTAAGTAGCACAGGGAAAACGGCACAAAACAGTACATCCAATGGGGAAAAGATTCCGGTATGGGACTTTAAATACGATCCGCCTATAACGATCACAACAGGAATCGTAGACGAGAATCGGCCTAACGCATTCAAGCCAGATGAGAGCCTTACTGACAACGTGCATACCCGCTGGATGGAAGATAATCTGGGAATCGTCACGAAGTTTGATTGGATTGTCAGCAAGTTCGAAGATGCAGATACCAAAATTCGGCTCGCGCTGGCTGTGAATGGCAAGCTGCCGGACACCCTTAGCGCAGAAGGAGACATCCTGAAGTATCTGCTCAAAGCCGACAAGTTGCTTCCGCTGGATGATGCCATCGAGAAGTATGCTCATCCTAAGCTAAAAGAAGCGCTGGAGAAGTACGCTTATACCATGGCAGAAGTGACCAAAGACGGCAAGATATATGGACTTCCCCGTTTTAGTGCAGGAGATGAGGGAACGGTCATGTGGATCCGTAAGGATTGGCTTGAGAAACTGTCGCTGAACCCGCCTACGACGATAAGTGAGTTGGAGAACGTGCTGAAGGCATTTTCTGAACAAGATCCTAATGGGAATGGCGAAGATGACGAAGTTGGTCTAGCGGTTCCGCTGAAGGAAGGTCCCTGGAGCTGGATGGGGCAGACAGATGCGATTGCCGGAGCTTTTTCAAGGCAGATGATTAGCACGTCTGACATCAAACTGTTCTGGAATGAAGACGAGAAGGGCAGCTTGATCTTTGGCGCCGTACACCCGGATGCTAAGAAATACCTGGAAACGATGGCGTCCTGGATGGCGAAGGGCTATATGGACAGGGATGCAGGCATGCAGGACCCGAGCCAAGCGTCCGAACTGGCGGTTAACGGAATGGCCGGTGTCATGTTCGGCCCGTTTTGGATGGGAGCCTGGCCGCTCGGCGATACAGTGAAGGTCGATCCCGAAGCGGCTTGGCAGGCTTACCCCCTTCCTGCCGGACCGGATGGGTTAAAGGGCAAGGCACAAAAGCCGTTGTACGGTATCTACACGGTGTTCAGCAAGGATTTCGCGAATATGGAAGCCTGGTTCGCTTATTATAACAAGTTGCTTGCCAAAAATTTCGGCCCGGATGACCCGTACTTCGATCCCCGATTCGCACAAGGGTTTCACGAAGGTTACGATTATGTGATCATGAACGACAAGGTCATTACTGTCAATTTCGCGACTGAAGGCGTGCCAAATGATAAGTGGCCGCTTGCGGACGGGTCTTCAATGGATATGCGCTGGATGCTCTATCCGCTGACAGGTGGCGCTCCAGCCTTGCCTTATATGAATGCGGATGCAATCAGAAAATTATCTGAAAATTCGGAAGCCATAGTGACGACGCCGATCGAACAAGCCATTAAAGGTTTAAATTCGGCTCAACTTACGGCGGCTGGGGTGGCGATTGCCGAGCAGGGACTCGAAATCCCAAACCGATACCACGGACCTTTAACGGACGGGATGGAGAAACACGGAGTGTTCCTGCAGAAACTCGCAACGGAGAGTTATCTGAGCATCATTTATGGCGAGAAGCCGCTCTCCTACTTTGATGAGTTCGTAGCCCAATTTTACAAGAATGGCGGCGACGTAATCACGAGAGAAGTAAATAATTGGTACATGGAAAACAAGCCATAATATTGTGGCTTGTTTTCTTCTATGTTCCTTTATTTCTTCTATATAACAGGATTAACTTCGTGAATTAAAATGATTTTATTAGAAAGCGTTTTCAAAAAAAGAGGTGATGGTATACGAAGTTAATCATAGAGTAACTCTCACTAACTAAGTGTAAACTTTCGAACTGATTTTTGTATGAAGCGGAGCGAAGCAGTTTATGCTCACAAAACTTTTTAGGAGGAGAGGTAATGAGGAAAAAAGTAAGCGTGTTTCTGGCATTAACTATGTTTGTGGCTATCTTTTTTTCAAATCCGATCAAGACTAATGCGGCAACCCCCGAAGCGCCTGCAGGGTGGAGAGACTTACTAGATTACCAAATATTCAGTAATATATCCGACGGCTGGGCAGGAGATAGCGGGTTTGGATTGGAGACGGAGAACAGCAAGCTGCCCATTGATACTACAGCAATGTACAATGGATTGCCTTCATTATTGTTGAATGCGAAGACGCCTACCAGTCCTTCCTGGTACAACGCTTTAATTACAGTTGCCGGCTGGAAAGCATATGACTTTACCTCTTATCATCCAAATGGATTCCTTGAGTTTAATATCAAAGGAAATGCGGGCGGAGAGTCCTTTTTACTGGGCTTCAAAGACCGGGTATTCGAAAGAGCTGCCGGCAATGAAATTACCACTACAGTAAACATTAACAACTACGTCAACATTACTACAAGTTGGACCCATGTGAAGATCCCGTTAAAGGATCTAATTCAGGTCTCCCAAGGAATTGATGTATCTTCCATAGATGCATTATCCATCAAGAATAATGGTTTTCAACCTTTAAAAGTGTGGCTTAATGACATTAGGGTTACGTCTCCCGATAAGGAGAAAGAGTACGCCCCCATCAAGGTCAATCAATTAGGGTATCCCGTAGATGGAGTAAAGCAAGCGCTTGTAACCGGTTTTGAGGATGTGCTCACGGTCGATGCAGGTACTACGTTTAACATTATTAACGCCACAAATAATTCGACAGCTTACTCCGGAACGCTTGTACTCACCAAAAATTATGATGCT
This sequence comes from Paenibacillus sp. FSL H7-0918, assembly GCF_038007025.1. Classification (NCBI taxonomy): domain Bacteria; kingdom Bacillati; phylum Bacillota; class Bacilli; order Caryophanales; family Paenibacillaceae; genus Paenibacillus; species Paenibacillus sp. FSL H7-0918. The sequence continues at coordinate 407,121 of NZ_JBBOWJ010000003.1, read as the reverse complement.
ATCGATAGCGGGGAGCGTATTTTTACCGCCGATTTCACAAATTTAACGATTCCGGGAAAATATTATGTTTCAGTGCAGGGTCTTCAGAATTCGCCCAAGTTCACTATCGGCGAAGCTAACGAAATCTATGAACCCTTTTTAAATGACGTAACAAGATACTTCTATTACCAGAGAACCGGGATTAATATTACCAGCCCATACACTCAAAATTATCAAAGAACAGATTTTACTCCTGACACCGCAGTGCCTTTAATGTCTAACCCTTCCATCAAAAAAGATGTTTCCAAGGGATGGTACGATGCGGGTGATAAAGGCAAGTACGTTAACGCAGGAGCCAAAGCCTTGTCGGATCTCTTCTGGGCCTATGAAATGATGCCGGAGAAATTTACAGACAATCAATTTAATATTCCTGAGAGCGGAAACGGCATTCCCGACATCCTGGATGAGGCAAGGTGGGAACTGGAATGGATGCTCAAAATGCAGGATGCTGCAACTGGCGGTTTCTATGCGCGAGTGACCTTTCAGGATGACGACAATATGGTAGACAGAGAAATTATCGATAAGGATACGGTAAGCTCGCGGACTGATATCAAAACGACCGCCGATACAGCTACCGCAGCCGGTGTATTGGCACATGCCTACTTAATTTATCAGAATATTGATCCGGCTTTTGCCCAAAGTTGTTTGGATGCGGCAATAGACGCATGGGGGTACCTGGAAGCACATCCGGAAAATATTCGGACGCCTAACACGGGCAGATGGCCTTACGATGTGACGGATGACGCTTCGAATCGTCTGTGGGCTGCAGGCTCCCTGTACCGATCGACCGGCGATGCCGAATACAATGATTATTTCCTGGCGAATTACACCGATATGGGAATATTTTTTGAGGATACCCTTGATTTCGCCAGTGGTTGGGCAAACACCTGGAATACAGGCTTCTTCAGTTATCTGAAATCTGCTAATCCGGACTCCGGAGTCTTAAGCTGGTATTCGGATAAATTCCAGCAATGGTTCAATGACAAAGTGAGCAGATATAACGATAGCCCTTGGAAAAGCATCATAAAAGATGGTAACTACTATTGGGGAATCACCATGCAGGTTGCGGACACACCGATGGAAATGATCATCGGTACGAAGTTACTGGGAACTTTTGAGAGCAACCGCGCTATCATTAATGAGATTAACAATAGTCAGTTAGACTGGATTCTTGGCCAGAACCCGGTAGGCGTATCTTTTGTATCAGGTTACGGCGATAACAGCGTGAAATATCCGTTCAGCATCATGTATAGAACAGATGGATTACCTGGTGTACCTAAGGGATATCTTGTCGGAGGACCGAATAAATACTCCAACGACATAACCGTAGGAAACCAGATATCAAGATTTGCAGCCAAAAACTATACCGATAACTTCCAAGAATGGACTACAAATGAACATACCGTTTATTGGAATTCAGGGTTGGTATTCATTGCCGCATTCGCAACCGGAAATAGCAGCAATTCGACCATTAGTCCAACGACTGCTGCCTTTGATAAGAAAACAGCAAATCAAGCTGATATTCCGGTGACTCTAACGTTGAACGGCAACACGCTCACCGACATTAAGAACGGTACGACATCTCTCGTTGTGGACACGGACTATACCGTTTCGGGCAACACGGTCACTCTACACAAGAGCTATCTCGCTCAGCAGCCAATCGGCAAGGCGAACCTCACTTTCCTGTTTAACGCCGGTTCATCTGCTACGCTATCCGTTGCTGTGAACGATTCGTCGGTTATTAACTCGACGATCAGTCCGACGACCGCTGCCTTTGACAAGCAAACCGCGAATCAGACCGACATTCCGGTGACCTTGACGCTGAACGATAACACACTCATCGGCATTAATAATGGCACGACTGCCCTAGTTGCTGATACGGACTACACCGTATCAGGCACGACAGTGACGATTCAGAAGGCATATCTGGCTGCCCAACCGCTGGGAACAACGACGCTGACGTTCAACTTTAGCGCAGGAGTAAGTGCGAATCTTGAGGTCTCCGTGGTCGATACCCCCACTGCCGAAAGTGGTTCTATCAAAGTGCAGCAGTACAATTCTCCTGTTACGGCAACGAGCAATTCGTTGAGCCCTCGGATAAAGCTGAAGAACACCGGTACCACTGCCATCAATCTGTCCGATGTGAAGCTTCATTATTATTACACGATCGATGGGGAGAAGGACCAGAATTTCTGGTGCGATTGGTCCACTGTCGGCAGTAGCAACGTAACTGGCGACTTCGTCAAGTTGCCGGCTCCTTTGACAGGAGCTGATCATTATCTGGAAATCGGCTTTACGAGCGGAGCCGGAAGTTTGGCAGCTGGAGCCAGCATTGAGCTTCAGATCCGCGTGAACAAGACCGATTGGACGAACTACACGCAGACGGGAGATTACTCCTTCGATCCGACCGATTCGACTTACACCGATTGGAGCCATACAACTGGCTATATCGCAGGCGCTCTTCAGTGGGGAACAGAACCTCAATAAGTAACGTCACAATTGACGTTACGGCTCAATAGTGAAAACCTGAACTCCCCATTACCGCCTAAACAACGGTGTGGGGAGTGTGTAAGACAGTGAAAGGAGTGCAACAACTCTATTGAAAGCTATGCCGCTTCCTACAAATAGGAAACCAATACGTACTGTACGTAATTTTTCCATCGTGAAGAATCTTCGTACTTACTGGATGTTCTACGCAATGATGCTGCCGGGAATCGTTCTGCTTGTAATAAATAACTACATCCCTTTGTTCGGGATCGTTATTGCCTTTAAAACAATCAATTACCAGGACGGAATCCTGGGAAGCCCATGGACAGGGATGAAGAATTTCGAATATTTGTTTGCCTCGAAGGATTCGTACATCATCATTCGCAACACATTGCTTTATAATTCGCTGTTTATTGTATTGAACATGGCGCTTCCTCTAGGGTTCGCCTTGATGCTTAACGAGATGAAGAACCGCTTCCTCTCGAAGCTACACCAAACGATCATGTTCCTGCCATACTTCCTGTCGATGATCGTCATCTCGTACTTAGTGTATGGGTTCATGAGCGACGAGCGAGGATACTTCAACGGCACGTTGCTGCCGGCGCTTGGTCTTGATTCCGTACGCTGGTACTTCACGAAAGAAGTGTGGCCGATCGTTTTGCCGATCATTAACACGTGGAAAAACATGGGGTACTACACGGTTGTGTACATGGCAGCAATCATTGGTATCGACGAGGAGTACTACGAAGCCGCGACAATTGATGGGGCAAACAAGTGGCAGCAGATCAAGAAAATCACGATTCCCTTGATCATGCCTGTCCTCACGATTATGACTTTGCTGCAGGTTGGCCGGATCTTCAATGCCGACTTTGGTCTATTCTTCCAAGTGCCACGTGAATCGGGGGCATTGTTCCCTGTGACAAACGTTATCGATACCTATGTCTACCGCACCTTCTTGACCGTTGGGGATATCGGACTTTCCTCAGCAGCAGGCCTGTTCCAATCAGTCGTTGGTTTCATCTTGGTTTTTGTATCTAATTGGGTCGTTCGCCGCTTTAACCGCGAGAACGCGCTGTTCTAAGAGAGGAGCCCTTATGACCAATACAATGAGTAAATCCTTATCTGGGTCCAATCCAAAGAATCAGCTGTCGGGATGGGCGTCAACCCTCATCAACATCTTCTTTGTCATCTATTCGGCGCTCTGTATCCTACCGCTTTTGCTGATTCTTTCGGTATCGTTCTCCGATGAGCAGTCCGTTATGACACACGGATATCGATTTATGCCTGAAAATTTCAATCTGGCAGCCTATCGATTCCTAATGAAAGATATCAGTCAAATCGTTCATTCCTATGGAATCTCACTAACCGTCACGGTGATAGGTACGATACTAAGTGTCATCATAATAGCTCTGTATGCGTACCCCATTTCACGGAATAATTTTCCGCAGGCTAAGTATTTTACATTTTTTGTTTTTCTAACGATGCTGATTTCCGGCGGCTTAGTCCCTTGGTACTTGGTATACGTACAGATGCTGGAATTAAAAGATACACTTTGGGCACTGATCATGCCGCTGATCATGTCCGCATTCTGGGTACTGATCATGCGCACTTTCTTTAAGGAGACCGTACCTGAAGCTGTGCTGGAGTCAGCAAAAATAGATGGGGCAGGGGAGCTACGGATATTTATCCGAATTGTATTGCCATTATCTCTGCCGGTTCTGGCAACCGTTGCACTGTTCCAAACACTGACATACTGGAACGACTGGTTCCTAAGCCTAATGTTTATTACAGACAACCACAATATATCCGTGCAGTACTTTCTTTACAAGATGATGGTCAACATCCAGTACTTATCCAGTAACCCGAACGCGATGGCTGAAATTACCCGAGCTGGCGGAATGATCAACTTTCCAAGTGAAACCGTGCGTATGGCGATGGTGGTTGTAGGTGTTGGACCTATCGTATTTGCTTACCCGTTCTTCCAGAAATACTTTATCAGAGGCCTGACAGTAGGCTCCGTTAAAGGCTAAGATTGCCGATCACTTACGTGGGCACGGAAACGGCTAAAACCAGTATATGGTTTAGCATATCATTTTATTTTATGGGGGGATTACTTGAAAATGAAGGATACGAAAAGCAAGGCTTCACTGCTTCTCACATTGATGCTTATTTCAGCATTAGCCACTACGGCTTGCGGCAATTCAAACAACTCGAACAACGCTACACCAGATAATGCCGGAAAAGAAAGCGCCGCACCGAGCTCATCAGCGAACTCAACCACCGATAACACATCCAATGAGCCCTCGAAGCTGGAGCCTTATAAAATAAAGCTGGTCTACGAAGGAGCTCCACAGGCGGACGAGGCTATCGTCGAGGAAGCGCTGAACAAGATCTTGACCGAAAAAATCAACGCGACGGTAGATATCGCACCAATCGATTGGGGAGCATGGGATGATAAGACTAACCTCATCATCGCTTCTCGAGAGCCCGTAGACATTCTATTTACAGCCTCATGGAACGGGTATGCAAAGAACGTTGCCAAAGGTGCTTACTTAGATCTCGGTCCCTTGCTCGATCAGTATGGCCAGGGCATTAAGGATAGCTTAGATCCAGCTTTTCTCGATGGCTCCAAAATCGGCGGCAAAAATTATGCAGTCCCTACGAATAAAGAATTGGCATCGTCAGGGGGCATTGTGTACCGGAAGGATATCGCTGATGAACTCGGCATTGACATGAGTAAAGTGCAAAAGATCGAAGATTTAGATGCCGTTTATAAGATCGTTAAAGAGAAGAAGCCAACCATGTATCCGCTGTATACAACGGGTGGCACGTTCGCCTCTCACTCCTTTGTGGAATTGGATTTTTTAGGTGATACGACGATACCTGGCGCTATCGATAAGAATGGCACGGAAGCGACAGTCAAACCGGCCGAAGAGTATCCACAATACTTAAATGCATTAAAAGTAACCCGTGATTTCTTCCAGAAGGGGTATCTTAACAAAGATGCGGCCACTTCCCAAACGTCATCCCTTGATGCTTATAAGACGGGCAATGTATTTTCCACTGTAGAGCCTCTTAAGCCAGGCAAAGCAGAAGAAATCGCATCCGCGACAGGACTTGATGGCAAGCTTGCACAAATTACTTTAACAGGTAAAACGGTCGCCACATCGGAGACTACCGGCGCCATGTTAGCCATCTCATCAACGTCTAAGAACCCGGAACGCGCCATGATGCTGATTAACCTGCTTCATACAGATCAAGAAATTATTAATCTGCTTAACTTCGGTATTGAAGGTACACACTTTACACTTAATGGTAATGTTATGACGCAGACGGAGAAGTCAGGACAGTACGCACCGGGCGTCGCTTGGGAGCTGGGAAATCAATTCCTGAACTATGTCTGGAGTTCGGAAGCTCCAGACAAGTGGGAGCAGTTCAAAAAGTTCAACGAAGGCGCTAAATCATCGCCGGCACTGGGCTTCACCTTTGACAGCGAGCCAGTCAAATCCGAAGTCGGAGCACTAGCAAACGTTCTAAGAGAATATCAAAAGATGCTTGAGACCGGCTCGGTTGATCTGGACAAAGAATTGCCGAAATTTATCGCCGCCCAAAAATCGGCCGGCCTAGATAAAGTCATTGCTGAAAAGCAAAAACAGCTTGATGAATTCCTTGCCAGTAGATGATATGTGTTCATAGCAAATAAAGGACCTACTCATTGTTCTGGATAAGAACAATGAGTAGGTCCTTTTGACTTTCGTTATATAATTCACAGTGTCAACTAGGCTTTAAGAGGCTTGGTCGAATTGGCTATTATAAAGCTCCGCATAAAAACCATTTTTGGCAAGTAGTTCTTCGTGGCTGCCGCTTTCCAGGATATCGCCTTCCTTCAGAACCAGAATCACATCGGCGTTCTTAATGGTTGAGAGTCTATGCGCAATAACAAAAGAGGTTCTTCCCTCCATGAGCTTATCCATTGCCTGCTGAATCAAGAGCTCTGTTCTTGTATCGACTGAGCTTGTAGCTTCATCGAGGATGAGCATTGGGGCATTTTTGAGCATCGCGCGGGCGATCGTAAGCTGTTGCTTTTGGCCCGTGGATAAATTAACTTTGTCATTTAGTATGGTATTATAACCGGCACTTAAGGTCTGAATGAAATGATGCAAGCCTACCGACTTACAAGCATCTTCAACTTCTTTATCGGTTACACCTGTTTTGTTGTACACTAGATTTTCCCTGATAGTGCCCTCAAAAAGCCAGGTGTCCTGCAAGACCATACAGAATAGATCATGGATGTTTTCTCTTGTTAAGCTGCTGATGGGGGTATCATCAATATATATTTCTCCGCCCTTTAATTCATTAAACCGTATTAGAAGATTTATCAGTGTAGTTTTACCTGCGCCGGTAGGACCGACTATAGCAATTTTTTGCCCAGGCTTAATCTCTGCAGAAAAATCTTTAATCACAAGTTTATCTGAATTTTCATAAGCAAATTGCACATGTTCAAAATCAACTTTGCCCACAGCAGTTTTAAGATGTCTTTCTTTATGACTTTCATTGTCCATTTCGTCAGCATCGAGGAACTCAAAGACACGTTTGCTTGCCGCGGAAGCCGATTGCAGACTTTGTGCGGCTTGAGCAATCTGAGAGAGCGGTTGTGTAAAGTAACGGACATACAGTATAAAGGCTACAATGACCCCAAAGGATATCGTTCCGTTCATAGCAAGTACAGCACCAACTACACAAACGGCCACAAAACCTAGATTGCCTATAAACATCATAATCGGCATCATAAGACCGGAGAGGAACTGCGCTTTAAATGCACTATCTTTAAGATTCATATTCAGGGATTCAAATGTATTGCGCATTTGCGATTCACCATTGTAGGCTTTCACTACAGTATGTCCTGTATATACTTCCTCCACATGGCCATTGATTTTCCCTAAGTATTCTTGCTGACTTTGAAAATACTTTTGGGATTTTTTCATAATTGCCGCTATGAGGCCAAAGCCAATGATAGTTGCAACAACCGCCGTAATAGTCATGATCACATTTGTTTTGAACATCATGATGATGGATCCCGTAAAGAGGGCAAGGGCAGTTACCAGTGTGCCGACGCTTTGGTTTAAAGCTTGCCCGATCGTATCCACATCGTTGGTAACCCGGGACAGGATGTCACCGGTTGTAGAATTATTATAATAAGAGATCGGAAGTTTGTTCATTTTGCGTGAGAGATCGGCTCTTAAGTTTTTGGAGACCTTTTGCGTAACTGCGGACATAATTAATCCTTGTACCAAAGATAACATAGCGCTAAGGATATAGATAAATACAAGGAAAAGGCCGATAGAAGTTACTGCTTCCATATCAATTCCGGTGACGAGGCCGGCCGTGATCAAGTCTGTCATCTCCGAAAGCTTATCCGGTCCAAGCAGAGTCAGAACCGTACCGATTGCTGCACTAATAATAGCTATAAGAACTACAGGGATATATTTTCTGCAATAGTGGAGAAGTTTGCTCCACGTGTTGAGTTGCTCTTTGCTTTTGTTCATTAAGCTAGCTCCTCCTTTGAAAGTTGTGAGTAAGCAATCTCTTGGTAGACATCACAGGTCTGCATCAATTCATCATGTGTTCCCATGCCTGCCATTCGTCCGGCTTCCAGTACAATGATTTTGTCTGCATCTTTGATTGTACCGATCCGTTGGGCAACGATTAGTATCGTTGTACCGCTGGATTTTTTCTTCAATTCACTTCGCAATTTGCGATCCGTCTTATAATCAAGCGCTGAGAAGGAATCGTCGAAGATTAATATTTCAGGACGACGGGCAATGGCTCGGGCAATGGAAAGACGTTGTTTTTGACCGCCAGACAAGTTCGTACCGCCTTGAGAGACATGAGCCTCGTAGCTTCCTTCCATCTTTTCAACAAAATCTGAAGCTTGAGAGGTGTAAATGGCATCAACAACATCAGAGGACAGATCACTGCCATTATCGCCAAAAGCAACATTAGAGCTCACCGTGCCGCCAAACAAAATCGCTTTCTGAGATACATATCCCATTTTATTGCGCAGTGCAGTTTGCTCATATTGGTTAACATTAATACCATCCACCAACACTTCACCTGCTGTAGCATCATAAAAGCGAGGAATCAGGTTCACGACGGTACTTTTTCCGCATCCGGTTGAACCGATGAAGGCTACAGTTTCTCCTTTTTTCACCGTAAAGCTGATATCTTCAATAACGTATTCTTCTGCATCCGGATATTTAAAGCTGACATTTTTGAATTCGACCTCACCCAACCGATTTGCCTTGGAGGAAGTAAGTGATCCGTTCTCTAAGCTTGGCTTAGTATCCAGCACTTCATTGATTCTTTTAGCGGATACATGGGCACGAGGCATCAGGATAAAAATCATGATCAGCATCATGAATGCCATAACCACCTGCATCGCATAGGATGAGAAGACAATCATATCTGAAAATAAGCCCATCTTCGCCGTACCATTGGCATTTTGAATCAAAATAGCACCAATCCAATATATTGCGAGACTTAAACCGCTCATAATCAGAGAAATACTTGGCATCATCATGGACAGTACATTATTGGCGAATAAATTCGTTCGGGTAAGCTCGCTGTTGGCTACGCTAAATTTATCTTCCTGGTAGCTTTCCGCATTATACGCACGAATGACACGAAGGCCGGTAAGATTCTCTCTTGCAACACGATTAAGATTATCAGTCAGTTGCTGCAATTTTTGGAATTTCGGAAGCACTAGCACGATCACTATGCCGACAATAAGAATCAATACCCCAATGGCGACACCGGTAGCAAGCGACCACTGCCAACTCTTGCCTGTAATTTTGAGCATTGCCCAAACGGCAAGGATGGGAGCCTTCACCAGCAGTTGCAGACCGATGACAATCAGCATTTGCACTTGTGTAATGTCATTTGTTGAACGGGTAATTAAACTAGCTGTAGAGAAGTTGTTGATTTCTTCCATAGAGAAAGACTGTACCTTATCAAACAATTTGGAGCGTAATCTTGAAGAGAAGTTGGCGGCAATTTTAGCGGCGATCCCTGCCACTATAATTGATGTGGCTAAGCTGCCGAGGGCACAGAGCAACATCCAGCCTCCGGCTGCAATGATTTCGCTCATTTCACTCCCTGGTATCTGTACAAGACGAGTAATCTCGCTCATATAACCGGGCAATTCCAGATCCAGCCATACCTGTGTGACAATGAATAGGATGCTGATACCGATTAGGGCCCATTCCTTCGGTTTTAAGTACTTAAGTATAGTTACCATACATCTGACTCCTTTATGTGGCGTTGCTTAAATGATAACGAAAGAAGATAAACTGAAAGTTAACTTTTCTGAAAAATAAAAAAACCCTGAAAGAACGATGAGGTTCTCCAGGGCTCGCACTACATTCCAATCGGAATCGTAACTGTAAATGTGGTTCCTTGTAATGGAATGCTTTCGCAAGAAATGGTTCCATGGTGTAGATGAATGATTTTTTTAACAATTGCTAATCCAAGTCCATTGCCTGCAGTCGAGTGGGAAGTATCCTGCTGATAAAATTTATCGAATATCTTGGGAAGAGCCTCAGGATGAATACCGCTTCCGCAGTCATGAACTAGAATCACCAGGTTATCTTCGTTTTTCTTCATCTTAACTTCAATTTCACCATGCTCAGGAGTGAATTTGATCGCGTTATCCAATAAATTTAACCAAACTTGATTTAAAAGCTCTTTATTGCCGGAGAGTTCATAATCCTGAATATTAACATTCAGCTTCAGGTGCTTCTTCTCAAATTTGGCAGCCAGTAAAAGCACAGACTGGCGAATTTGTTCCCCAACATTAAACCGCATTTTGTTTGTCAGAATCTTTTGCGTCTCAACCTGCGTCAGCTCCAGTACATTCGAAGCAAGGGAGGCAAGTCTGGTCGATTCCTCAATGACAATATCTAGATATTCATCACGTTCCTCTTTAGTAAGATCATCATTCTTTAAGACTTCAGCAAACCCTTTAATAGATACAATCGGTGTTTTGAATTCATGGGAAAAATTGTTTACAAAATCAGTTCGCAGAATTTCGATACCCCCAAGCTCTTCAGCCATACGGTTAAAGTTCTCTGATAGAATTTCAAACTCTGGCGGGCTTTTGAGCTGGAGCCGCATGGAGAAGTCACCACTGGCAAGACGCTCTGTGGCCTCTATAAATATCCGGATGGATTTTACCATTTTCCGGCTTGTGATGGCTGATATCGTGGTACCGATAATTGTACAAGCGATTAATACCATTATGGGTAGTACGAATCCATCCTGGGCAAGCTCTTCGTTCAACAAACCAAAAACCTGTGCGAGAAAGAAGAGTAGTCCTGTAATCACAACGGTAATAAGAAAGATGAAAAATATGATAAGAGAAAAATAGATGGGAAGGCTGATTCTGTTGCTGAGCTTGTTACTTATTTTGCTCACTGGCTTCGCACCGCCTTGTATCCAAGACCTCTGACGGAAACCAGTTCAAACTCTGGATAAGCGTCAAACCGTTTCCGCAAACGATTGATATGCACATTAACGGTTGTATCCGTACTTTCACTTTCCATGCCCCATATCTCGTCCATAAGCTGGATGCGCGTGAAAATCCGTTCAGGATAGGACAACAACTTATACAACAAATAGAATTCTTTTTGCGGAAGCGTTTGTTTCTCGTCCTCCCGGGTTACTGTCAATGCGTCATAATCAAGGATCACTTTACCCACTACTAATTTACGGGCACTTGCGATTTGCGAACGGCGAAGCAGCGCTTGGATTCTGAGCAGCATTTCTTCGGTATCAATGGGTTTGGTCATATAATCATCAGTTCCAATCCGGAACCCCTTTTTCTTATCTTCAGGCAGCTGTTTTGCTGTAGCCATAAGAATGGGGACCAAGCTATCGGCATCTCTTACTTCCTTGGCGAATTCATAACCATCCATATTAGGCATCATGATATCCAGAATGATTAGATCAATATGCTGTGAATCAAGGACCTCCAAAGCTTTAACTCCGTCTTCAGCAGTTACAACATCATATCCTTCGCGTTTCAGAACAGCTTCAAGAAGTCTTCTTACATGCTTATCATCTTCAACTACGAGTATGTTAATCATTACTGTTCACTCCAATAGTAGGTTTGTATCCATTATTACCTGTTAGGATTTTGTTTTAAAGGGAGCAGAATCAATATTTATCTAATCTTAAGATTTGGTTTGAAATCCTTGTAGTCGATATAAAGTGACTCATACATAGGGAGAATTCAATGAAATGAGAGGAATAGGCAATGATTTAATACTATTATGATATCTGTTTTGTGAAAAATTGTTGCATACTAAAATAGTACCCAAACTAATTTAGCTGGATTAACGTGCTGAAAATAATGCAGACTACGTCGAACGTTGAACTTTGACTGAACTTCATGCGAAAGGAAGATCACAGATGCAAATGCGTAAATTAGGAAATAGTGGCTTGGAAGTTTCGGCAATAGGGCTTGGCTGTATGGGAATGGATCATGCCTATGGAAAGCCAGCCGATCGTAATGAAATGGTTAAATTAATTCGCAGAGCAGTTGAACTAGGATGTAATTTCTTTGATACTGCTGCTTTTTATGGAGATTCCAATGAGGAATTAGTAGGCGAAGCCCTTGCACCACTAAGAGATCAAGTTGTGATTGCAACTAAATTTGGAATTTTAGGACAAGAAGCTGTAGACGGTCAACCTCAACTTATTTTGAATAGCACACCAGATTCTATTCGTGAACAAATAGAAGGCTCATTAAAAAGGTTGAAGGTCAATTGCATTGATTTATATTATCAGCACCGAGTGGATCCGAATGTCGAACCTGAAGCTGTCGCAGAAACAATGAAAGATTTAATAGCTGAAGGGAAGATTAAAACATGGGGAGTCTCTAATGCACCGATTGATTATATGAAACGAGCACATGCTGTATGTTCGATTACTGCAACCCAAAATCAGTACTCCATGATGTGGCGTGAACCGGAAAAAGAGTTGTTTGAGCTTTGTGAAGAGTTAGGAATTGCTTTTATCGCTTACAGTCCATTAGGAAATGGTTTCTTAAGTGGTAAATATACCAAGGAAACCAAATATGATGAAGGTGACTATCGAAGTTTCATGGGAAGATTCAAACCTGATGTGATTGATCATAATCAAGTGTTATTAGATTTAATTACTCAAGTTGCAAAAAGTAAAAATGCAACACCAGCTCAAGTCGTACTCGCGTGGGAATTAGCTCAAAAACCATATATCATTCCAATTCCAGGCACTACAAAATTAAACAGATTAGAAGAAAACCTATATGGAGCTGATCTCAAATTAACAAAGGAAGATGTAGATAGTCTAAATGAAGCTTTGTCTAAAATGGATATTGATAGTTCACACTTTTAAATAGAGCTATATCATCAACTAATAGGAGGATTTTTTATGCAAAAAGTTATTTTGAACAATGGTGTTGAAATGCCGATACTTGGTTTTGGGGTTTTTCAAATTCAAAATGAAGCTGAATGTGAACAAGCTGTTTACGATGCGATCATGTCAGGTTATCGACTGATAGATACCGCAGCCTCATACCTAAACGAAGAAGCGGTGGGAAGAGCCCTCAAACGGAGTGGAGTACCAAGAGAGGATCTATTTATTACTACGAAATTATGGGTTCAAGATACAGGATACGAACGTACAAAGGAAGCATTTGAAAAATCCCTTACAAGATTGCATCTTGATTATTTGGATTTGTATTTAATTCATCAGCCATTTGGCGATGTGCATGGTTCTTGGCGGGCGCTGGAGGAATTGTACCGTGAAGGAAAAATCAGAGCGATTGGCGTAAGTAACTTCCAGAACGATCGTCTGATTGATTTGATTATTCATAATGAAGTAACACCTGCCGTTAATCAAGTTGAGACACATCCCTTCTGCCAACAAATTGAAAGTGCTGCATTCATGAAAGAAAACAATGTTCAGATTGAATCATGGGGTCCATTTGCTGAAGGTAAAAACAACATGTTCCAGAACGAAGTTTTAGTATCAATAGCTCAAAAATATAATAAATCTGTTGCCCAAGTGGTTTTACGCTGGTTGACGCAAAGAGGAGTTGTTGTGATTCCAAAGTCTGTCCGGAAAGAAAGAATAATTGAAAACTTTAATATCTTTGATTTTGAATTAAACTCAGAGGATATAGAACAAATTGCGCTGTTAGACACAAAAGAGAGTTTGTTCTTTTCACATAGAGATCCTGTAATGGTAAAAGCGTTAAGTACCAGGAAGCTGGATATCTAATTTTCTTAGGATCTTGTTGGTTTTTATAAAAGATGGGTTAACCATAATTAAGGGGTTAACCCCTCTTTTATTTATATGAACACCCTTAGCCTTGAACAGTTCATTCTAATTTGAAGGTTTAAGAATAAAGGCAGCTAAAGTTTGTGAATATCGCATTATAATCTTGATCTTCTCCAGTGGCGTACAAACCAATAAGCACACCTGTGAATCCTCCGGCTATTTCAGAGGATAGATATTTGGTTTGCGCAGCTCCGAGTAAGATCTCAGTACCGTCTACCTGGATATAAAAGTGATAATGCGTTGGACTGCTTTTGACAACTAATGAAGCATGGTTGCACTGACCTATATTTTTTGTTTTTTCAATGGATTTGATATCTCCGATATTCAGCCGTTCGATAATCTCATAACCCTCTGGATGTTTACGCAAGGCCAAGTCATAATGGTGATTTTCGTCCATGTAAAGTGTAATTCCGGCTTCACCATTCGTAAGGCTGACTTGGCAGGAAATAATTGCGTTAAAATCTTTTTGACGTATACCAATAAATGTCGGAGTAGCCGGGATATCTAACGTAACTGCTGTTCCTTTAAGCTTTATTTTATCAGCTTCTAACCGATAATTTTCTGTAACCGGGTGACGCAGGTAACACCAGTCCAAATTCCAATCTGTATTCTCGAACGTAAAGACTCTTTTCTCCTGCTGAATGACTGTGTCCGCAATACGATCAGTCTCGAAACTTATAAGTGTGGTACCTTCCTGACCTGCTGTAAACCATCCATCCTCGCCAAAGGTAATCGGAGTTAGAAAAACCTCGCGCCCCAAATGGTGATAGGTAAGATACTGGCCAGTCTGCCGGAATCCGAGATGTAACAGCCACCACTCCCCCTCATGGTCTTGTACCAAATCTCCATGTCCAACTCCCTGAAGCTCGTAACCGCCTAAATTTCGATTAGTCAATACGGGGTTATGCGGGTAGGCTTTGAATGGACCAGTAGGAGAATTGCCTCTTGCATAAGTAACCATATGCCCATATTCGGTTCCACCCTCAGCAGCTAGTAGATAGTATTGTCCATTAATTTTGTATAAATGAGGACTCTCCAAATAACGCCCACCGGATCCTTGCCAGATTGAACGGCTTGGCGACAGCTTCTGCCCAGTTTCAATTTCAATTTCACATTGGACTATACCATTAACTCCGTAATCGTCTGTCCCATTACTCATGAAATACGTTTTGCCGTCTTCAAAATACAAATCCGGATCAATACCGCCTTGATCTACATTAATCGGATCAGACCATTCGCCGTAAATATTGTCAGTCCAGACATAGAAGTTCTGGCGCAGAGTGTCATTAGTGGTCGTCATGTAGAATCGTCCATTATTGTACCGCAGGGTGGGGGCGAATACACCACCGGAGCTATCCACAGTATCCAGTTGAATCTGGTTCTTTCGGGTTAAGCAATGACCGATTTGGGTCCAATTAATTAAATCTTTGCTTTCAAAAATCGGAACACCGGGAAAATACTGAAAGGAACTGCAGACCAAATAATAAGTGTCTTCAACTTTACATGCGCTGGGATCAGGATAAAACCCTTTGATGACCGGGTTATTGTATTTCATTTCTCCACCTCATTAATTAATTCATATAAATAAGAATTCAATATATTTAACTACTAAGAAAATTAAACACTATTGCTTATAGGTTTTCAATGAATCGGGGTTGAAGATATACGTTATATTTATTAAATTAATATATATGTAATTTCAATAAGCACAGGTCAGGTGATTATGATGATGATCAAAGCAAACGGCGAAGCAAAATTCATGTCGTTGTATGAAGCGCTGGCAAGCGAAGTCAGATGGAGGATTATGAGCCTCATTGCAGATAATGAAATGAATGTGAAGGAGATCGCGGCTAAGTTAGAGCTTAGCCCTTCCATAGTTACTATGCATATCCGAAAGCTCGAACAAGCTGGACTTACAGGAAGTCACAGGATACGCCTAAACGGAGGAACACACAAAATGTGCTTCCTTAAACAAAAAAGAGTTGAAATCGAACTCCCCACTGCCACTCAAACTCCGAGGATCAGAGAGCAGACCATTTCAGTCGGTCATTATACCTCGTTTGATGTCCATCCTACATGTGGTCTTGGGACACAAGAGAAAGAGATTGGGGTTTGGGACGATCCCCGCTATTTTCTCGATCCCGAGCGGGTCAACGCCGGCATTTTGTGGTTTGGGAGAGGTTACGTAGAGTACAAAACGCCTAACTACTTACTTCCCGGTCAAATGCCCGAGGCCATCGAGATTTCAATGGAAATTGCTTCTGAAGCGCCAGGCTTGAAAGATCATTGGCCTTCGGATATTGAGTTCTTTTTTAACGGTGTGAAGCTTGGAACTTGGACCAGTCCGGCAGACTTTGGAAGAGCGGCACGAGGCATATATACTCCGGATTGGTGGCATCGGAATGTAAATCAATACGGGTTATTGAAGACGATCCGCATTGACACTTCGGGCACATTTATTGATGAAGAAAGGATGTCGGACATTACTGTCGCAGATATTTTGCTACGGGAACAATTCTGGACGCTTCGGTTCGCAGTTGACGAGAAGGCTGTTAATGTTGGTGGTTTGACACTTTATGGGGCTGGATTCGGTAACCATGACCAAGATATTTTCATTCGTGTGTACCTAGGAACGATGACCTAATGAAGCAGGATAGTTCAGTTATAGTTGTTTTCTCCATCCAGTTTATCAGCTGGAGCTGGTAAACTATCCATATATTGAAGAAGTTGAAAGGAGAGATATTCTGAATTATAACGAGGTTATTAAAATCGCTGATACACACTTACTTCCATTAGTGAATGAATTGTACGGATTGGAAGGTTGTGAAATCAGGCTTATCAATGCACATGAAGGAGGACGGAATGTCGCATATAACTGTGATAAAGCTGATTCTGAAGCAAAAATAATCAGAATTGCCTTCTTAAGTGACAGAAGCCGAGAAGATATTTTGGGTGAAGTGGAATATATCAGGTATTTGTACGAGCATGGCGGCAGTGTTTCGAATGTGGTCAACTCCCAGAAGGGGAATCTGCTGGAAACGATAACTCTTAATAATCATACCTTTTTTGTCTGCTTGTTTGAAAAGGCCAAGGGGGGTATGCTCGTGGAAAATAATTATCAGTATCGGGAAGGCGTTCCTATTACGGAATACTATTATAACTGTGGCAAAGTTCTTGGAAAAATGCATCAATTATCGAAGGGTTATACACCTGTCCATTCCCGGTATTATTTTTTTGATAAATACAATGCCGATTATATAGATAAGCTAATACCTGACTCGTTATCTCTGTTGAAAGAGAAACTGGTAGATCTCTTAACAACCTTAGAAGGGATGGACAGGAATCACGAGTCTTTTGGGATGGTTCATTTTGATTACTGCGATGGGAATTATATGATCGATTTTGATACAGGGCAAATAACTGTTTTTGATTTCGATAACTCCTGCTTTTGTTGGTATATGTATGACCTGGCAAATCTCTGGACACTTGGAGTGGGCTGGATACAATTTGAACAAGACACTGATAAACGCAAAAAGTTTATGGATGATTATTTTAAAACAGTCCTTGATGGCTACAGATCCGAGACCAGGATCGAAGATTCGATGTTAGACACATTGCCATTATTTATCCAAGTAACCCTCATGGAAAACATCGTTGATGCATTCGAGGTAATGCGGAACAATGGTGAAGACCCGGAATGCGATGAAGAGCTGTCATATCGTATAAAATGTCTAGAAGACGATATCCCATATGTAGGATTTTTCCATGAAATTTACTCATGTGATGAACCCTTTGAGTATGAGAAACGAGATATTTAGGATGAGGGTGTTTTTGATATGCTGCGGATAAATTCATATGTAGACTCAAATAAGCAGGAGTTGGAGTAAATATGGCTTACGAAAAACCGGAATTGACCATGAGTGAAATTGAAAAAGTACTGTGGAATCATCTTGGACAGGGAGCGGCTGAGATTACACCGTTGTCTGGCGGCAATATAAGCAACGTGTTTTCTTTTATTTTAGAAGGAAAAGACTATGTTGTGAAATTCAGCGATTTGGAACGAGCATATGAGACCGAACAATTTGTATCTAATTTGCTACTCGACCAAGGTATCCCTTTCCCAAAATGTTTGGGGTTAGGGAGGACTAATCAGTTAACCTATTTGATCATGGAGCGAATGGAAGGTCGCAATCTATCCGATTGTACAGCAGAGGAACAAACCCGTCTGATGCCAGAAATTATCGGCATTTTAACAAGAATGGCCGAAGCGGATATTGGGGGAACTAACGGTTATGGTTGGATCGGACCTGACGGCAATGGTTCCTATTCATCTTGGAAAGACTTCGTCATTGCCGTAAATGCGGAAGATCAGACGGGGACATTCTGGGAGAATTGGCATGAACTCTTCCGCACGTCTTGCTTGGAAAGAGACGTATACGAAGAAATCTATAGTCGTTTGATGACCTATGTACCCTATAATGAATCTAATAGAAGCTTTATACACGGAGATTTTCAACAGTGGAATATGTTGTCCAACGGAACACGGATAACCGGCATTATTGATGGAAATTGCATGTATGGCGATTCTCTCATAGACCTTGCGGTTCTCAACAAGCATATGCCTTGGTGTGATGTCATTAACACATATCAAAATTATCAAAAGAAAGCTAGAATAGTAACCCCGAATTTTGAGGAGCGGCTAATCGGTGCCTATTATTTTAAGGGACTCGATGGACTTCGATTCTATGCTAAGATGGGCTGGACAGAGGCTTATCAGGACACACGGCATTTTCTTTTAAACCTAAAAGTGTAATAACTGACGCTTTACCTTATCATAAACATTTAAAAGCCGCATAATTGCGGCTTTTTGTATATAAATATCAAATTTCTAGGAGCAAATTCCCCACTGGGATTATAGCCTAGGCTGACGACCTGTAATAAATGCACCTGAACTTGCCATTAATCCACTATCTATAGCTTTGTCCAACTTGATAAAATGTAAGCGCAATCATTTAATCAATCGATTGGAGGAGTATGGCATGAAAAAGATTGGGGCAGGTTTTATATTCTTACTTGTGATGTGCGCAGCCTTATCCACAACTACGTTCGCGAAACAGCCTTATTCATCCTATTGGTTTCCGG
Source organism: Paenibacillus sp. FSL H7-0918 (assembly GCF_038007025.1). Taxonomy (NCBI): domain Bacteria; kingdom Bacillati; phylum Bacillota; class Bacilli; order Caryophanales; family Paenibacillaceae; genus Paenibacillus; species Paenibacillus sp. FSL H7-0918. The sequence goes on along the minus strand of NZ_JBBOWJ010000003.1, from coordinate 388,071 downwards.
AGCAATTGCTTCAGTGGAGTCCGGCATCCGACCCGGATGCCGCATTTAACCGGAGCACAGTGCCGCTGCAGGACCGTTTTGTAGCAGATGGAGTCAACGCTCATGCAACCAAAACGCCAAAAGTCATGGCTTTATCAGCACTGAACCCGGGAACAAGCGGAGTTCCATCGCAGGGTTCAAGCAAATTCGAAGCTAACACATTTACCTATTGGCAATATGTTGACAAGCTGGTCTATTGGGGTGGTTCCGCGGGCGAAGGGATCATCGTACCTCCAAGCGCTGATACGATCGACGCGGCTCATAAAAATGGGGTGCCGATCATTGGAACGGTATTCTTCCCACCAACCGTATATGGCGGGAAGTATGAATGGGTCAAGCAGATGCTTCAGCAGAATAGTGACGGCTCCTTTCCTGCTGCTGACAAGTTGATCCAGGTTGCGAGCCATTACGGATTTGACGGCTGGTTTATTAACCAGGAGACTGAGGGCGGAACGCCGGCTGACGCACAGCAAATGCAAGCTTTCCTAAGTTATTTGGAGTCACACAAGTCAAATTCTATGCACATCGTATGGTATGATTCCATGACCAATGAGGGCAGTATCAGTTGGCAAAATGCACTTAACGACAAGAATGCGATGTTCCTGCAAGACAATAAAAAGCAAATAACAGACAATATGTTCCTGAACTTTTGGTGGAAGGATCTTAAAAGCTCGGCAGAGAAGGCTAGAAGCTTGGGCAGAAGTCCTTATGACTTGTATGCAGGCATCGATGTCGAAGCCAAGGGTTACGATACAAAGGTGAACTGGAATCTGTTGTTTCCGGATAAAGATCCTGCCGTTACTTCCCTTGGTATTTACCGCCCCGATTGGGCTTTTAACAGCGCAGAGAGTATGGAAGATTTCTTCGTACGCGAGAATAAATTCTGGGTGGGTCCAAACGGGAATCCGAGTAACACCTCGAGTGATCAAGCCTGGAAAGGTATCGCTAACGATGTGATCGAATCATCACCAATCAATGAGCTGCCTTTCACCACCAACTTCAACACGGGAAGCGGACAGAAATATTTTGTAAGAGGGAAGCAGGTGCGGGATAAAGGCTGGAACAACCGGAGTCTGCAGGATATTCTTCCCTCCTGGCGCTGGATTGCAGACAGCAAAGGTACCCCGCTTTCACCAGTGCTCGATTGGTCCGATGCCTATTACGGCGGCAGTTCGTTGATGGTATCAGGCGTGCTGAACCCTAACAATGCGACACATTTGAAGCTCTACAAGACCGACCTTAAGATCGAAGCAAGCACAAAGCTGTCTATTACGTACAAAACACAAAATAAGCCAAGCGTGAAGGTTGGTCTTTCATTCGCAGATCAGCCCGATCAAAATATCTTCCTTAATGTGAAGGATAAGACATCGCCAGACTGGACAACTGAAACATTGAATTTGACCCCATACAAAGGGAAACGGATCGTAGCGTTGTCACTGTATTTTGATTCTAAGAATGAGGTTAATAATTACAACATTCAAATTGGCCAGCTCTCCATTCAAAATGCTAATGACCCAATCAAACCACTACCCGCGGTTCGCGATCTTAAGGTCACTCAAACTGATTTTCGCAATGGTATTTATGGAGATGCCAGATTACAGTGGAAACAGCTTGACCAACAGGTCAAGCAATACGAAATCTATCGAGTGCTTCCAGATGGCAGTGAGATGTTCATAGGTGCAACACCAAATCATGTGTTTTACGTTCCTGAGATGCGAAGAATAGACAAAGAAACTATCACAGTATTGAAGGTTGTTTCCGTCAATGGAAGATACGAGCAAGGTCAATCCTCTAGCGTGAAGATCAGCTGGCCGGATTATCCAAAGCCGACTGCGGAGTTCAAAACTGATCAAACCCTAGTCGCTCCAGGCGAGAGCGTAAACTTCACCGACCTGTCGACTGAAGTGACAGAAGGATGGTCATGGACCTTCGAAAGTGGAAGCCCCGCGGTCAGCACATCAAAGAACCCAGTTGTGACGTTCGCTCAGGAAGGCGTTTATAGTGTGACGCTGACTGCAACTAACAGCTCGGGCCAAGACACAATTACGAAAAAAGCGCTTATCACAGTGAGTAAGGAAGCTGGAGCAGTGAAAAATCTGGCACTTGGTAAAACTGCAACAGCCGATCATGCCTGCGGGGAAAAGGAAGGGGCACCTAACGCCGTAGATGGTAAAGTGACGGATAACAGTAAATGGTGCGCAATTGGCAATCTGCCCCATTGGCTTCAGGTCGACCTCGGCGCCGAACATCAACTCAGCGCTTTTGTCATCAAGCATGCTGAGAGCGGAGGAGAATGGTCCGGTTTTAATACCAGTGATTATACGATTCAGGTCAGCAGTGACGGAACGAACTGGACGGATGTCGTCAACGTCCAAGGAAACTCGGCTGCCGAGTCGACTGATTCAATTGCGTTAGTAAAAGCCCGCTATGTAAAATTATTGATTCTCAAACCTACGCAGGGAGCCGATACGGCAGCGCGAATCTATGAGTTTGAAGTGAAGGGATTATAATATACCCTATTACGTCATTCTAATATTAAAGCAAATAAACCGTAGGCCACTTGAGGGGCTACGGTTTATTTGCTTTAACACTAATGATAGCTGAAATCAAAAAAAGAACCTGATTTATCTCATCAGATTCTTATATATTGCATATGAAAAGACACGATGATATAATCAACTCACGACTGAATTTATATAGTTAGGCATAATAATTGCATCTTATATATTTAGTTTATCATGCCATTAAATTCTTGTCAATTTTTTTCTCAATTTAATAGTTAGGAGCGATAATAAATGCGTTCTTTAGTTCTCGGTTTTCAGGAAGTGGACAATACACAGCTTTTGCTCGTTGGCGGAAAAGGGTTAAATTTAGGGAAACTATCACAAATAGAAGGAATACAAGTACCAGAAGGATTCTGTATTACAACAGTAGGATATCACCAAGCCCTCGAACAGAACCAAACGTATCATGCTTTTTTGGATCAACTAACTATGCTAAAAGTAGAAGATCGGGATCAAATCGGTGAAATCAGTAGGAAGATTCGGCAAATCATTATGGAAGCAGAAATTCCTTCCGATGTTGTGAAGGCAGTTTCTCACTATCTCACCCAGCTGGGTGATGAACATGCTTATGCAGTGCGTTCTAGTGCGACCGCTGAAGATTTACCACATGCCTCTTTTGCAGGTCAACAAGATACCTATTTAAATATCATCGGCATAGAAGCAATCCTTCAGCATATCAGCAAATGTTGGGCTTCTCTATTTACGGATCGTGCCGTAATCTACCGTACGCAAAATGGATTTGACCACAGTCAAGTTTATTTATCCGTTATCGTTCAAAGGATGGTTTTTCCACAGGCTTCAGGCATTTTATTTACCGCTGATCCGATTACTTCTAACCGGAAACTACTATCCATCGATGCCAGTTTTGGACTTGGCGAAGCTCTGGTCTCTGGCTTGGTATCTGCCGATGGTTATAAAGTACAGCAAGAGAAAATTGTCGATAAGAGAATAGCGACCAAAAAATTGGCTATTTACGGATTAAAAGAAGGCGGAACAGAGACCCGGCAGATCGAAATCGATCAGCAAGAGACTCAAACACTTACTGAACAACAAATTTTACAATTAGCAAGGATAGGCAGACAGATTGAAGCTTATTTTGGTTGCCCACAAGATATCGAATGGTGTCTGGCTGAGGATACATTTTATATCGTCCAGAGTCGGCCAATCACGACTTTATTCCCCATCCCAGAAGCGAATGATCAAGAAAACCACGTTTATGTATCTGTTGGTCATCAACAAATGATGACAGATCCCATGAAACCGCTGGGATTGGCTTTTTACCTGTTAACGACTCCTGCACCTATGCGTACAGCTGGCGGAAGATTGTTTGTTGATGTCACACCAAGTCTTGCTTCATCTGGCAGCAGAGAAATGATCATAGAAGCCTTAGGTAAATCTGATCCCCTCATAAAAGACGCACTCATAACCATCGTAGAGCGAGAAGATTTTATGAAATTTTCGGCAGATAATGAAAAGGCTTCTACTCCGAGTAAGAGCAATGCAAGCCTGCCACCTAGTGATTCTCAAGTACAACTCGAAAATGATCCGACAATCGTTTCTGACCTCATTAAGAGCAACCAAGCCTCGATAGAAGAGTTGCAACAAAACATTCAAACCAAATCAGGGGCGGAGTTGTTTGATTTTATTCTGGAAGATATGCAGCAGTTAAAGAAGATTCTATTCAACCCACAAAGTATGCGTGTGATTATGGCGGCTATGGATGCTTCAGCATGGATCAATGAAAAAATAAACGAGTGGTTGGGTGAAAAAAACGTAGCGGATACGCTTTCTCAATCTGTACAAGGCAATATAACTTCAGAAATGGGTCTGGCGCTACTCAATCTCGCTGATGTGATTCGGCCTTATCCGGAAGTCATTGATTACTTACAGCAGGTTAAAGATGAAAATTTCTTAAATGAACTGGTTAGCTTTGAGGGTGGGCAGGAAACCCAAGACGCTTTCTATGACTATCTCAGTAAATACGGAATGCGATGTACCGGAGAAATCGATCTTACAAGAACTCGTTGGAGCGAAAAACCAACTACACTTGTCCCCATGATTCTCAGTAATATCAAAAACTTTAAACCTAATGCTGGCCATCGGAAATTTGAGCAAGGTCGACAAGAAGCTTTGAAAAAAGAACAAGAGCTATTAGATCGATTGAAGCAATTACCCGATGGTGAACAAAAAGCGAATGAAACAAAACGAATGATTGATCTCATCCGGAATTTCAGCGGGTTTAGAGAATACCCAAAATACGGCATGGTTAATCGCTACTTCGTTTATAAACAAGCTTTACTGAAAGAAGCAGAACAACTAGTACAAGCGGGAGTTATTCCTGAAAAAGGAGATATATACTACCTCACTTTTGAAGAACTATGCGAAGTTGTAAGCTCCAATAAATTGGATTACCAGATCATCAGCAAACGCAAAGAAGAGTACAAATTATTTGAAAAACTAACTCCACCACGTGTTATTACGTCTGAAGGTGAAATCATTGCGGGGAAGTATAAACGAGAAAACCTCCCAACTGAAGCTATTGTAGGTTTAGCGGTTTCTGCCGGTGTTATAGAGGGACGTGCGCGTGTCGTCTTAAACATGGAGGATGCTGATCTAGAAAACGGAGATATATTAGTTACCTTATTTACTGACCCTAGCTGGACTCCATTGTTTGTATCTGTAAAAGGCCTAGTTACTGAAGTTGGTGGACTCATGACCCATGGGGCAGTTATTGCGCGTGAATATGGCTTGCCAGCAGTTGTCGGCGTGGAGAACGCTACCAAATTGATAAAAGACGGGCAACGAATTCGTGTGCATGGAACAGAAGGCTATATCGAGATATTGTAATGGCTGATTCACGAATGTGGTTTGACAAATTCAAGCTTTTGAATTATTTTTAATAGTGAATTATCAGTTCATTATTAAAAGTGAGGGGCAATATGCAGTCTAAAAAAGATGAAGTGAAACAGGAAATTGAATCCGCCGCTTTAAAGGTATTTTTCCAAAAAGGCTTCTCTGATGCCAAAATGAATGATATTGCCGATGAAATTCAAATTTCTGTTGGAAATATTTATACTTATTTTAAAAATAAAAAAGAGTTGTTCTATTCGGTTGTTCCGCCGTCTTTAGTGGACTATTTGAAGAATGTGTTAGTGGAAAATATTCGCATCGATAACCAGACTTTTTTTGATGATGTTAATAATGAGAAAAAATCAGCTATCGTTCAAGAGCAAATAACTATATTAACCCAGTACAGCAGGCAGATTGTTATTATTTTTGAAAAGAATAAAGGGACCGTATATAGCAATGCCAAAAACGAGCTGATCGATCTGATGATCGAAACTAAAAGGCCCTATATTAAGGATCATTATAAAAGATACGAAATCGGAACCGAAGAAAATATGATTCTGCTGAAGATCATCGCGAACAATGTCATCAATATGATTCTGGATTTATTAAAGCATGAGATGAGCGCCGATAGCCGGAAACGGATTTTTGAGGCATTAAGCTTATACTGGCTGCATGGACTAAAAAGCTTAAACGAATAACGTCAATGCGCCGAATTTAGGTGTGGGGTGGAACTGACGCACAACGCTGCAATGAGGGACAACTAAGTGGATATGCACATTAAGCATCTACGAGGGTCCCTATTTTTTTAATCCAATAATGAATAATAAATTCACTATTGAAAGGTGTAATCATGAAACGGGGGAAGCTACGATGAAGATAGGTTATGCGTTTAAGGACTGCAATGTTATATATGGAGATGCAATAAAAGGCACAGATACCCATATGACTATTTTGATTCAGGAAAACGGATTGATTCGAGAGATCGGGAAAGCAAGCGCTGTAACTGTTCCGACCCATTACCAAACGATCGATTGTTCGGGGAAATATGTGATGCCCGGTCTCATCAACGCGCATGTTCATCTTTTTGCCGATGGGAAGCCATTTACGCTATCTGCCAGTGAAGGGCTGCTGAATTTTGCGTTTCATCATATTTTGGATACGAGACTGGGCAGAAACGTATTGAAGAAACGGATGAAAAAAAATGCCCTAACCGCAATGCATTCCGGAGTAACAACGATGCGTAGCGTAGGTGAATTTTTTTATACTGATGTTCTTTTGAGGGATGAGATTAAGGCAAATCAATTTATTGGACCTAATCTTTTGGTGTCCGGGTATTTCCTGAGCGTAACGGATGGCCACGGTGCACCTTATTTGGCTTTGGTCGGTGATTCACCATGGGAAGGGAGAAGAAATGTAAGAATCAATGTAAAAAACGGAGTGGACCTAATCAAAATATGTGTAACTGGCGGGGTTACCGATGCCAAAAGGGTCGGAGAAGCAGGCCGCTTGCAAATGACGGAAGAAGAGGTGGCTGCCATTTGCGAGGAAGCTCACAAAATTGGGATGCGTGTGGCGGCACATGCAGAAAGTACCGAAGGTGTAAGAGTTGCGTTAAAGGGTGGGGTAGATACTATTGAACACGGCGCGGAGATGGATGAGGAAATGATCAGGCTGTACAAAAATAATCCCAGAGCCTTAAAGGGCTACACCGCTGTGATCCCTACTTTACAAGCAGCTTATCCCAGTGCGAAATTAGATCCGAGCCTGACAAAGTTGAATACAACCGTTAAGGAAAATGCTCGGCTTGTGTATGACTCAATGTTAAAAGGGCTACAGCAGGCTATAGAACATGATATCAAAATTGGTGTGGGCACGGATGCCGCTATGTCCTATGTAACCCACTATGATCTTTGGCGTGAGCTTGATCATTTCATGCGACAAACAAAGCTGAACGCAAGTCAGGTTATTGAACTAGTAACCAAATCAAATGCAGAGATTTTGGGAATCGATCACCTGACAGGTTCTATAGATGTTGGCAAATATGCGGATTTAATCATGATGGAGCAAAACCCATTGGAGAACATAAAAGCTTTGTCGAATGTAGCTATGGTTATGGTCAGAGGGAATTTAATACAAACACCCTCTGTGAACAGAATTCAAGCAGTGGACGAGCTGCTGGATACGGTTTGGAGTATTTAGGAGTGAGATAAATGATTGTAGAAGCTAAGCATATTTCAGCAATTCATGAACTCTACGAATTAGAATTTGTAGCCATAAGATACGCTAAAACTTTGAATTCAAAGACCCTTATTAATTAAACTCCAGATGCGTTCAAACCTGTCTTGGTAGTCAGGTAAATTCCAGGATTCTTTGAAGGATGGGAGGCTAAATACTGCAAACGCAGAGAGAATCGCCTCAGCCCGTTCCAAGTGGGGATCGTGATAGTCCATGAGGCCGTCAATGATTTGGTAGGAATCCCAGAGAACATCGCGTAATACCAGTGGATTGCTATCCACGTATTGAGTATTCAAGGCAAACATCTTGGGATTCTCGTTATAAGCGCGTTTTTTTGCGTTAACAAATGCCCATAGCCAATCGTGAAGCATTTCTTGCGGTTTAGTTAAATTAGTCATATCTAATTTAATTTGTTCTGAAATCATCCGGTTGAACCAGCTCTTAGATACGGCTGCCCAGAGCTCTTGCTTATTTTTAAAGTGCTTATAGAGCGCTGCATGGGTGATACTTAATTCATCCGCAATTTGTGAGAGTGTCACTTCGGATTTTTCCGTGCGTTTAATTAATGCCTCCGCTGTTTCAATAATGAGCTCTTGAGTGATTTTAGCCACCGTACTGCTAACCCTTCTTTCTTCAATAAATTCCCTTTTATCGTTAATACACTTGCGAGTATTCTAACATATAAAATATTCAGTAACAATTGTTGATTTTTGTAACTCATTGTTTTATGCTTGTTGTGTAAGTTACAAAAACAAATAAATGTTACTTTTTTTAACGCATAGGAGGTCATTAATTATGAAAGCAGCACAGATCACCAAATATTCAAAAAAGTTCATAGTAAAAGTGAACGATATTCCAATCCCAGAAATAAGTGATAACGAAGTCTTGCTTCAGGTGAAAGCAGCAGCAGTTAATCATTTGGAATTGCTTATTGGTACCGGAAGTGTAAAGCTGATTCAGGATTATGAATTCCCATTAGTACTTGGTAACGAGCTGACGGGTGTTATTGAAAAAGTGGGTAAGAAGGTGCAAGGTTTCAAAGTTGGCGATGCAATTTATTCACGTCTGCCACTACAAAAAATCGGTGCCTTTGCGGAATACGCGGCAATTAATGCAGATGCCATCGGGTACCTACCTGCCAATCTGAATTTTGTGACTGGTGCTGCTGCGCCATTAACAGGATTAACAGCTTATCAAGGATTAAATGAAGAATTAAATGCTAAAGCTGGCGAAAGCGTGTTTATCCCTGGAGGGTCTGGTTCGTTTGGCCAAATGGCCATTCCTATCGCCAAAAACATGGGGCTCAAGGTCATTATCAGTGGAAATCCAGAAGCACGTGAACGGACAATGGCCGCTGGTGCAGACCAATATATTGATTATACGACTACGAACTATTGGGAACAGCTTAGTGATGTTGATTATGTGATAGATACCTTGGGACCCAGCGAATTTGATCATGAGCTTTCAATTATTAAAGCAGGAGGCCGCCTTCTTTCTCTGCGGACCGGTCCTAACAAACGTTTTGCAGAAGTTTTGGGCTTCTCTGGCTGGAAACAAAAGCTCTTCACCATCGCCGGGGCTAAGTATGATCATAAAGCGAAGAAAAAGAAGATTCAATATCATTTCATTTTTGTTCGCAGTGATGGCGAACAATTAAAGAAAATTACGAAGATTATTGAAGATAATGGGATTGTACCAGCAGTGGACCCTACAGAATTCCATATAGAAGATATTAACGAAGCACTGAATTTTGTTGCTGAAGGTCATCCTAAAGGGAAAGTTATTATCAGATTTTAAGGAGGGGGCTCAATTGTTGTCAAAAAATTCTTTACTGATCATTCTAGAATTGATATACTGATGCAAATTAGATTTAATAGTGTAGTTTTTTTACCTTAACTAGAATGATCGTTCTTGAATATTTTGAAGAAATTTATTAAGGGAGGGATGAATGAGATACAAGTTTAATCGTGAACAAAACTCTATTGAAATGTTGTTAAATGATCAAAAAACTTAAAAGGGAGAGAATAATATGAAATATACAGTGATTACAGGAGCAAGCTCAGGAATTGGGTATGAAACAGCATTAGCTTTTGCTGCACGCGGTAAAAATTTAATTTTGGTAGCTAGAAGATTAGATAAATTAGAAGAACTTAAATCAACAATTCAGAATATTGATCCTAGTGTAGATGTTATTGTTCGTTCAAGTGATCTGTCTGTTACAGAGCAGGCTTACACACTGTATAACACTTTGAAGGAATACCAAATAGAAACCTGGATTAATAATGCAGGACTTGGTGAAGCTTCTTTTGTGGTAGAACAGAATTTAGATAAAGTTGAAATTATGTTACGTGTTAACATCGAATCCTTGACGATCCTTTCTACACTATTTGTGCGAGATTATGCTGATGTAGAAGGAACTCAGTTAATTAACGTATCCTCCGCACTCGGATATGCCATTGCTGTTGGGAGCGTTGCTTATTCTGCATCTAAATATTATGTTAGTGCCTTCACCGAAGGGCTTGCAAAGGAACTAGAGCTTAAAGGCGCGAAATTAAAAGCAAAGGTTTTAGCACCAGCAATAACTGAAACGGAATTTGTGAAGAAATCTATAGATGCTGAAGAATTTGATTACAAAGCAAACATGCCTAAATACCACACTGCCAAACAAATGGCGAGTTTCATGGTAGAGCTTTATGATAGCAATGATATGATAGGAATTGTTGACCAGAACTATGACTTCAATCTGAGAGATCAAATCTATCCAATTATATCTGAGTTTTAAATCGAATTAGATATTAGTCACTAAAATGATCGTTGAAGAAACTGGAGCAAAAAGAACTGGCTTCCCTATTCTTAAACGTGGGGTACAACTTTTTTGCATACGCTGGAAAAAGATTGGAATCTGGATTGTTTATAAGCAGACAAAGTAAGAATTCTTCGGTAAGCATCAGTTAAGTTATCATGTTATGAATAAAATCAAGCATCTTGCTTGATTTTATTTACGTTTTATATATTAGTTTGCGGATCGTTTACTTAAATGTATAATGATTGCTTGAGGTGATTACAATGGCAAGAAGCAAAGAATTTGAAATTAATGAAGTACTAGATAAAGCGATAAAACTATTTTGGATGCAAGGTTACGAGAAAACTTCAATGCAAGATTTGGTAGACTGTATGGGAATTCACAGAAGAAGTATCTATGATACATTTGGTGATAAGCACGCCTTGTATTTGACGGCACTCCAACGGTACGAATCTACTCAAAACAAAAAAATGAGCTTCTTGGTTGAGAAACAAGAACCCGTAAAGGAGATCATTCGACAATTTCTAGAATCTTCGATGAGGAGCGAAGGAGAACCTCAAGGATGTTTCATAGTTAATTCGGGTGTGGAGTTGGGAGTACTGGATCCGGAGGTTGCATCCTTTGTTGAGAATAGCTATTCAAAAACGGAGAAGTTGTTATATGACCTCGTTCAGACTGGCCAGCAAAGAGGTGAACTTAGAATTTCACTGGAGCCCGAGGCTATTTCCCATTATTTAATGAATGCCTGGTTAGGACTACGTACAATGGTAAAAACGGCAACGGACCATGAGAAATTAACAAGTATTATTCATACCATACTGATCACTCTAGATTAAAACTCCTTTATCTAGCACTTGTATCGAATGCCGAAAATAGACAATCAACTTACTGCTACCCGAGTACGCAAAGAATAGAACCGACTTAATACGCCCAGTTTAACTATATAAATACCGCGTCCGACACCAACTGTAAGGAACTAAGAATGCAGACACTAAAAAAAACCATGCTGACGATGGGCTTCTTAGTCAATGTGGATATTAATCTGTCCAAGATCGATAGATACGGCGCACTTCACGGAAGGATTGTTTAGGTTTGCGGTATTCATTAACCAGACCCTTGTTGTTGAAGCCGCGGGCACGGTCGCGAAAGTTCTTGCTGCTGCTCTTCAGATCGCCGCGGATGTCTGCAAACTGCCAGATGTAAGTCCCGCCAATTTTCGAATCATTTTTGAAGATCGCCAGTGCTTCAGTTACAATATCTGCCTGATAATCCTCGCTGAACAATCTCTGCTCCCAGCCCACATCCCCAAATAGTCCAGCACCACCGAATTCGGTCATGAGCACTACCTTGTCACCGGCTCCCATCTGCTCCGCACGCACATGGAACTGTTCCAGCATGTCTTTAAAGCTGGCTGTATCGCCTTCGTACCAACCAAAATATTTATTAATACCGATAACATCGAATAAAGGAAGTAGAATATCTTCGAGTGGATGCATCGTAGCGTAGGTGACAAGCCTAGTACTGTCGAGTTTCTTCACCAATCCGACTAGAGCTTGTGTGAAAGCATATGCTTCTTGCGTCCGGGTATCAATCTCATTATGAACGGACCAAAAGATCACACTTGGGTGATGCATATGCAAGCTGATCATTTCTTCAATCATAGTCAGTGCACGCTCCTGGAAGAGCGGCTCACTTACTGTTTCGTTCGGCAGAAAGGCTCCCCATATCGGAATTTCGCTCCAGTATACAATCCCTTGCTCATCGAGTAGATCAAGCCAATATGGGCTTTGGGGATAATGAGAACCCCGGACGGAATTGCAACCTAACTCCAAAATGATACTGAGCTCCTTGTGCATCAGCTTCGGAGGGAAGGCGAAACCCCACTCAGGATGCTCTTCATGTCTATTCACCCCCTTAAGATAAACGGGTGAACCGTTAATTAGAATCCGATGATCCTTTGTTTCAATATAGCGAAAACCGATCCGTTCAATCTTGTCGTCTTCCTCTGTCCGCAGTTGAAAGGTATACAGTTCTGGAAGACCTACGTTCCACAAACGTACTTCAGGCATAAGCAACTTGAACGTATGACTGAGGGTCTGGCCAGTCTCAATCTGTACTTCTTCCGAGTGCAATTCATGTCCGCTTTCGGAGAATGTGATCTTTGTAGTGTGCTGCTCCTTAAAGAAGGAATGGAGCCTCACCTGAACAGTGACATCGGCATCTGGTCCATGCAGTTCATAATCAATCTTCAGTTGTTCGATGTAAAGTTCAGGCAAATATTGCAGCTCCACCGACCGTATGATTCCCCCATAATGAAACCAATCCACCTGCTCCGTAGGAATCGTAAGTCGGTCCAAGGTGCTGTCCGTCCGGACGATAATCTCATGTTCTCCTGCCCCTAAGGAAGGAACAATAAATTCAAAAGGTGTAAATCCTCCATAGTGATACCCAAGGTGCTGCCCGTCCAAATAGACATCGGTGTGGCCCAGCACGGCATGAAAGATGAGTCTGACATGCTGCGAATTCACAATCTGTATTTTTTTACGATACCAACCGACACCTTCATAATCGTACATTCCCAGTTCATTATTCCAGCACGAGGGCACATAAAGAGACTGCCAAGAATGTGGAAATCGCTCAAACCATTTTTCTTGAACACCCGTATTTAACGGATCCTTCATGAAATCCCAAGGCCCATCCAACAGCGCAGTTCTCCGAATTTGATACTCGCTAAAAGTCCTTAACAAGTGTGTTCCTCCTTTTTTTCCTGGAATGTATTGTGAATTTCAGACATCTTGATAATATGGATAGTAACATTTGGAGTTTAAGCATTGAATAGAAAAAAACGTTACCGTCTTGTTTAAATCGCTCTTTTAGCAGCAGGAGGGGATATTAATTGGAAGAAAATGATTACAAGCTGAATGACCTCACAGTGCATATCCATTTTGTACTCGACAAAGCTACTTATCCCGGCTGGGAGGACATCCGTAACATGGTAAATGTGCACAGCTTGTACTGGATTCATGAAGGTAAAGGGGTTTTCCTGACCAATGTTGAGCACAAAGTAGAGGCTGGAATGCTAATCTATTTAAAACCAGGCCTTAAACTGTCCATGCGCTCGCAGATGGATGCTCCACTTCGCATAACGATGCTGCTCTTCGATTGTGCAGAGCTTAGTTATGATGCGGTATGGAAGGAAGTCAAGCCAATCGGAAAACTGAGACTTCCCTTCTTAAGCCAATATAACCAACAGCAGGCTGAGGAAATTAGCCAGCTGGTCTGGGGGATTCACCAGGACTGGCTGCCCGGACTAACCGATGGCATAGCTGTATCCCGGGCTAAAATGCAGATCCTGCTGCATATGCTGCACCAGACCGTACAACCGGACTGGAATCTGATGGAGTCTGGAGCTTTTGCCGCCTTCGAACAGATCAAGAAAACACTCGAGAACGACTATAAGGATCATCACCGGATCGAGAAATTAGCGGAGAAATACGGCATTTCGCCATCTTACTTGCGGAAGATGTTCCTGAAATTTACGGGGATGGGGCCGAAGGAATACCATATGCACTTACAGAACCAGCAAGCTTGTCGTTATCTGGTTTTTACCGATTATCCAGTTAAGGAAATCGCCAAATTATGCGGGTACTACGAAGAATATCATTTCAGCAAGATTTTTAAACAGCTAAACGGGATGCCTCCGACAGTATACCGAAACAAACAGAGAATCAAAGATTAATTGTCCGCAGAACCACTGGTAAAAAAATCTTGAGGTTATGGTTTTTTTACGGGAAGGACTGTACCATGATAATATTGAACTCATTGAAGCATGTTTAAGGAGGGGAAATTGGGCATGATTATATCACTCAAAAATGTATCATGGCAACGTGATACGACAATGATCTTACGCGATATGAATTGGGAAGTGAAGCAGGGACAACACTGGTGTATCGTCGGTCTGAATGGATCAGGAAAAACGACGATGCTAAACGTCGTGAACGGCTATATCTGGCCGACAACAGGACAAGTCGAGGTGCTGGACCATCGCTTTGGCGATGTGGATTTGAGAGAGCTACGCAAACGAATCGGTTGGGTAAGCACCTCCTTGCAGCAGAAGCTGTACGGCCATCAGACTGCCCTGAACATCGTCCTAAGCGGAAAATTTGCGACCATTGGTCTGTATGATAAGACGAATGAAGAGGATCAAAAGCAAGCCGAGGAGTTAATGGAATTTCTAGACTGCTCTTCTTTGGCTGGTCGTACATATGATACCTTGTCGCAAGGACAGCGTCAGAAAGTCCTCATTGCACGCGCACTAATGGCCAATCCAGATCTACTAATCCTTGATGAGCCGTGCACGGGACTAGATATTTTTGCCCGTGAACAGCTGCTGCAGATGATCGAGAAGATAACAAAGCAACCTGGTGGACCAACCTTGCTGTATGTAACCCATCATATCGAGGAGATAACACCATGCTTCACGCACACGCTGCTGGTAAAGAACGGTGAAATCTACAAAGGTGACGAGACAGTAAACTGCTTGCAGTCAGATGTTTTGAGTGATTTCTTCGATACCCCCGTTGAAGTACAGGAACATCATAACCGCAAGTGGCTTACACTTGCCGGTGATAAGTAGAATATCAAGGCACATCGAATAGGCGAGCAAACCGTTCTGAAGTGGTTTGAAGGATTGCTTGCAGATATAAAAAATGAAAACTAATCACAATATAATTTTAAAATAACCCGCGCACCGCGCGGGTTTTATATTTGTTTGCAAGCTTATAAGCCACGTCCATAAACAGTCAAACGACATATTAACGGTACCTGTAAAAAATATTTTGACATATCTAACAGGTACCGTTATAATACAAATCAACAGGTACCGTTATAAAGTTCAACAGGTACCGTAAAAACTTAATGGAGGATTCATTATGGACATGAATACTGAATTGTACGAAAAACTCGCGAAACTGCAATGGCTGTTGCAAAGGCAACACTTGAAGTCTCATGCCGCGGTTGGTCCTATGGCCGACGCATCACGTGGGCAAGGGAGGATATTAGCGTTTCTTCGGATGAAAGACGGTATCAGCACCAAAGACTTATCCTATATGTTGGACATCCGTGTATCATCCCTCAATGAATTGCTTGGTAAACTGGAGAAAGCAGAATACATCACCCGTAAACCCTCAGAAACAGACAAACGTATCATGTTGATTTACCTAACGCAAAAAGGACAAGAGGAAGAGAAACAAGAGATAGACAGCGGCAACATATTTTCTCGCTTATCCCCAGAAGAGCAGATAGCTTTCGCGGATTACCTAACTCGCGTCATTACAGCTTTGGAGGAAGAACTTGGATCGGGCGAAGAACGTGATGTGATGGCTATGTGGATGGAAGCTGCCAAGGCGCGTATGGGAACAGAGGAATTTGAAAAAATGATGGCTATGCGCGGACAAATGCACAGAATGTGGGGAAATTCTAGGGACGAACGCTTTAGCGGAAGGTTCCCTGGATTTGGCGGAGAAGGGCGTGGTGACATGCGCGGATTCGGCTGGCCTTCCAGTGATGACAGTAATTCGTCACCTGACAAGTCACATGGCCCAGACGATAAGTAATTAAAGTCTTTTAGCAAACAGTAGCTGAGGCGCTGCCTTTCCACCAGAGAAAGATGAACGTCAAAGGCAGCGTAATGTGAAACTGAAGAATAGTTAAATTTCGTACGCCAAATCTGAAAACTCGTCGTTAGGGTACAGGTTTGCTTGTTGCTGCGTCACGGATCATATTGGACCGATAGTTAGAATTCTAAGTAATTTCAAAAAACAAAATAAAGAAAGATAGTGGTGAACCTTATGGATGCAGAAAACCTCCATTACTTTGAAAAAGCACCTGTCGCAAAAGCCGTAGCTCACTTCGCAGTACCGATGATGCTAGGCATGTCGATGAGTGTCATATACTCCATTTTGAATGCCTATTTCCTTGGTACACTGGGCAATACTGCGATGTTAACCGCACTCGCACTGACTTTACCGTTATTCGCCGCCATTATGGCGCTAGGTAACTTGATTGGCATCGGTAGCAGTGCATTCATCTCCCGTTTGCTGGGAGAGAAAAAATATGATGATGTAAAGCATGTGTCTTCATTCGCCTTTTACAGCAGTTTAGTTCTCGGTCTTATTTTGATGGCTGCCGGCATCCCGTTGATCGATTCAATCGTCCATGGCTTGGGAGCGACGCCTGACTCCTTCGGATTCACGAAGGACTATGTCACGATTATGCTTATTGGTTCACCTTTCGTCGTTTTATTCTTCACGCTGGAGAATATCGTGCGCTCGGAGGGGGCAGCAATCACTTCGATGATTGGCATGCTTCTCAGTGTTGTTGTGAATATTATTCTCGATGCGCTAGTCATTTTCGTCTTCCATTGGGATGTGATCGGGGTTGCATCTGCTACAGTCATTTCTAACTTGGTTGCAAGTGCATTCTACGCCTTCCACATGGGATATAAGAGCCAATTCTTAACCCTCTCTGTTAAATGGTTCAAAGCTTCCAAAGACATTCTCAGCAATGTATTTAAAATTGGAGTACCCGTTTTTGTTATGAGTCTCTTCATGGGTGCAATGTCACTTATCTTTAACCGTTTTCTGGTCGAATATGGGGAGCAGGCTATTGCGGCCTTCGGAATTTCATCACGATTATTACAATTTCCAGAGGTTATTCTGATGGGCTTATGTGAGGGAGTCGTGCCGCTGATTGCCTTCTCTTTTACAGCCAATAAATTACGCATGAAGCATACCATTACATTCACAATCAAAGTGACTGTGGCATTAGCAGCCGTGTTCGGCATTATTGTATATCTGATTTCCGACCACTTAATCGGTTTATTTACGAATGACCCGCAATTAATTGAACTGGGCAGCTATATTCTTCATGTAACGTTCTTATCCCTGTTCATTTCAGGAACGACCGCGTTGTTTACGGGGATCTTCCAAGCGACAGCACAAGGAACCGCCGCCTTTATTATGTCAATTATTCAAGGTGTTACTCTGATTCCAGTATTGTATATCGCTAATCGAATGAACGGTTTCCACGGAGTAGTCTGGTCGCTCGTCATTTCGGATGCTGTCGCGTTCCTTGTGGGTGCCATCATGCTGTATGTTTTGCGGAACAAATTGCAGCCTGATTTAGATACTTTAGTACAGTAGAATCCTAAGCTTTAAGTTGATATTTTTAGTTCATCTAAAAAAACCTTGAATCAGCAAGGTTTTTTTGGTGCATTGGGCTTACAAGTCCACTATAGCTTTTAATTACGGGGCTTATTGTAAAATGATATAATTTGGAACACTAAGGAACATCTCATCAATCTTGTTCAAATTCTGATTAATATACATTTCTAAAGGTGGTTCATACAGTATGGTTGATTTCGAATGGTATAGAAGCTTTTGCACAATATATAAGTATAAATCGATTTCCGAAGCTGCAAAAACCCGTATGATGACGCAGCCAGCCATGAGTCAGCACTTAGCCGCCTTGGAAGCGGAGGTGGGAGAAACTTTATTTGTTCGTTCGACTAGAAAAATCACCCCTACAGAGCGGGGGAAGGAGTTATATTCACAGCTCGCTCCGCTCATAGAGTCATTAGAGAATACGACGATGAGCTTTAAAATGGCTTCTTTACCTACGCAAAGTGTAATCAAGCTTGGAGCAGCGCATGAGTTTTTTAGTGAAAAAATACTGCCACAGCTTCCTAAATACAATACTTGTACCCTTTCGCATTTTGGAACCGCCGAGCAATTGCTAGAGCTGCTGAAGGAAGACAAGTTAGATATCCTCATTATGTCAAAAAGGTTCCCAGCTCCCGGTATCGAGTATTTGAAATTGATGGATGAGGAGTTTGTTATAGTAGCTCCAATCGATTATGAAATCCATGAATTTGATAATCTGAAGCTTGAAGAGCAATGGCTCTCTGAACAGAAGTGGATCAGCTATGGTCTGGAATTGCCGATAATAAGAAGAATTTGGAGAGAACATTATAAGAAACGTCCTGAAATTAGACCTGTTCACATCATTCCTAATTTACACATGATTCTAAAGGCTATTGAAATCGGTATGGGCTTGAGTGTTATACCTACATACCTCTTGCAAGATTCATTAAAAGCAGGCAAAACAAAAGTTGTGTTTAAGCATTTAAAAGTAGAAAACGAGTTATATATCGCATATCAGTTAAAGAATAAGCATTTGCCTCAATTTCATGAGATCATTTCTGTCATAAGGGAAACGAAGATGGATTAGCTAGTATCATTTATAAAAATATTTATTAATACGTCGTTATTTCGTAATTTGTTTTATTTATACCCTGAAGCTTACAATAATGTAGTAACAAAATTAAAAATAATTGAGGCTGGTGCCATACTTGGTCGAATGAACAAGCGTCAACATCATAGATGAGGAGGAATTGTTATGAAAGTGTTTGTTACAGGAGCTTCAGGATATATTGGCGGATCGGTGGCTAAAGCTTTGTTAGATAACGGGCATACTGTTTTCGGTCTGGTTCGCAATCCCGATAAGGTGGAGGCGTTAAGAGTTATTGGTATAGAGCCTATACTCGGCACGTTGGAAGATACGGGTACTCTAACGAAATATGCTAAGCTCAGCGACGCAGTAATTCACACGGCCGATTCGGATCATTTGTTGGCAGTTGAGACGTTCATAGCTGCTTTGCGCGGAAGTGGAAAACCATTTTTGCATACATCAGGTTCAAGTGTGGTTGGGGATGATGCCCGTGGCGAAACAGCAAGCGAACAAATTTTTGAGGAGGAAACACCATTTGTGCCTATGGATATTAGGGAAAACCGGGTAGCGATCAACAACCTCGTACGCAAGGTTGGAATTGAGGATTGGGTAAGAAGCATCGTGATAGTCCCATCTATGATTTATGGTAATGCACTAGCGTTGCCTGTGGAAAGCGATCAATTGCCACAAATTATTCGCAAATCGAGAGAGTTGCAGGCAGGCGTTCACGTAGGTAAAGGCGTAAACCGCTGGTCCAATGTCCACATCAAGGATTTGGTCCAACTGTATGTATTGGCACTTGAAAAAGCACCATCCGCGTCGTATTTCTTTGCCGAAAATGGAGAGGAATCTTACGGGGACATCGCCAAATCGGTCAGCGAGGCGTTAGGCTTTGGAGGCAAGACCATAAGCTGGCCCGCAGACAAAGCGATAGCAGAGCTTGGAGACTGGGCACGCTTTGCTATCGCCTCTAACAGCCGTGTACGTGCCACCCATGCAAGAAATTTACTTGGTTGGGCTCCGAAGGAAGAGTCGCTGCTTAGCTGGATAAAAAATAATATACAATAATTAAAGTAGAATAATCTTAAGAGGAAAAGTTTTCGCTTATAAACGCAGCGGGAAAACACAAAAAAGTCACCAATTTGGTGGCTTTTTTTGAACAGTTAAATTTTAATGCTAACTTCTCCACTTGAAAGATATTCCTCGTCACCATTCTCATATCTGACTTTCAGATGGCAATCGTCATCGATATCAATGGCTGTTGCTTTACGTTGTTCATTATCCTTTATCACGGTCACAGGTTCGCCAAGTGAAATTAACCTTTTTTTGTATTCGGAAAGAAACAATCTGTCCGTTAAATGTTCATAATATCTCATGAAATGGTTTAGTACTTCTGCAACGAGACGGTTGCGCAGATCACCATAAGGATTGTTTTCTGAAATTACAGTTGTTGCAATCTCGGTAAGATCATTGGGAAAGCCTTCGGAAGGGAGGACTACATTGATACCGATGCCGAGGACAGCATAATCAAGCCAGCCGTTTTCCAATGACACGGATGCTTCGGTAAGGATCCCGCATACTTTTTTACCTTCCATAAAAACGTCATTTACCCATTTAATCTGCGTTTCTTTACCGGATACGCTCTCGATAGAAAGGGCTACAGCTACTGCGGCGCAAGTGGTCAATAAAGCTGAGTCTGTTGCGGACAGCTTGGGACGCAGCAGGATGCTCATATAGATACCCGTTCCAGGTGGAGAAAAAAATTTCCGGCCCATTCGCCCGCGACCAGCTGTTTGTTCTTCCGAAAGAATCACTTTACCTTCAGCTTCTCCATTTGAGGCAAGGTTTTTTACGGCTTCATTCGTGGAAGATATGGTCTTAAAGACTTCAACACGTAACTTTTGCCCCTGAGTATCCAGGTACTTTGAAATTGCACTGGCTGATAAGATATCCGTTTGTGGTGACATGGAATATCCTTTATTGGTTACAGCTTGTATGGAATAACCGTCTGTCTGTAAAGATTTTATGGCTTTCCAGACCGCGCTGCGCGTCACGGATAACTGAACGGCTATTTCCTCGCCGGAAAAATATTCACCCTTATTACTGTCGAGCAAGGCAAGAATATGTTCTTTTACTGTCATGAACTTAAACCTCCAAAAGTATAACTCTCCGACCAAAACCCATTGAATAGATTAACATCCAACGATTGCGACTGAATACTCTAATTCTATATAACAATAGGAAAAACTCAAGCATGGTATTTTATTCTATTGTAAACCATATATTAATTTATGGTTTACAATAAAGAATAACTCCATTATAATTCAGCTTACTGGACGTATTTACTAACCAGAATACAATCATTGATATCCAATGGAGGTCATTTTTTTGAAGACAAAAGAACTTATTTATGCTGCATTATTCGCAGCACTTATCGCGGTATTGGGGATGATACCGCCCATCCCCCTCGGCTTCATCCCCGTTCCGATCACTGCCCAGACGCTTGGCGTCATGTTGGCTGGATGTTTTCTGGGGAAACGGATGGGCGCCCTCAGTCTCATTATTTTCATCATACTAGTAGCCATTGGGCTGCCTGTACTGACTGGCGGTCGCGGCGGAATCGCGGTGTTAGTTGGACCTTCTGCAGGATACATATTTAGTTTTCCAATCGCGGCCGGCCTTATTGGCTGGTATTCCGAAAAAATCTGGCCGAAGGTTCGAACTTGGAAGCTGGTAGCTATCAACATAATCTTCGGTGTATTACTAGTGAGTCTGATTGGTGCCCCTGTCATGGCATTGTTAACCAATACTTCGATCTGGGCTGGTCTTGTCGGAGCGTTGGCCTTTCTTCCGGGAGACATCATCAAAGCCGTTATTGCAGCCATCATAACGATGCAGTTGAAAGCAATTAGCCCTATTGA
Source organism: Paenibacillus sp. FSL H7-0918 (assembly GCF_038007025.1). Taxonomy (NCBI): domain Bacteria; kingdom Bacillati; phylum Bacillota; class Bacilli; order Caryophanales; family Paenibacillaceae; genus Paenibacillus; species Paenibacillus sp. FSL H7-0918. The sequence goes on along the minus strand of NZ_JBBOWJ010000003.1, from coordinate 366,370 downwards.
AGAAAAAACACAAATATAATGTGATTTGAAACTCGGGTAAATAAAACCCGGGTTTTTTTATTGAAAAATAATAGGGTATGGTTGCGAATTTGTTTATACTATAAAAATTAAAACGAAATTGAAGTGGGTGTAGAAAAATGGATAAGGGATTTAATTTAGCTAGTCAACTATTAACGCTGCTTGATACAGAACATAGATGGTTTACCTTAGCGGAAATCGAAAAAAGTTTAGGGATCTCTGATAAGACCATCCGGAAGATGGTGGAGGAAATCAGCAAGCAATTACCATCTACTGTAACCATTGAGGTTTCTAGAGGAAAGGGAATAGTTCTTCAACGTGATGGGCGAAGTACGATTAGTGAAGTGATTTCTTCTATGTTCAGACAAACCATCTTTTATCGGCTGATGGATTTTTTGTTTACGAATGTGGGTCGACTGTCAGTGGAAGAGCTCTCCGAAGCCATGTTTATGAGTACCTCGTCTTTAAAGAAATTGATTGTGCAATTAAATAATGATGATCTAAAAGCTTATAAGCTACGCATTAGTTTTTCTACCCCCATGATTAAAGGGAATGAAATGAATATTCGATATTTTTATTGGAAGTTATATTGTGATGCGTATGAGTTTACAGGCTGGCCCTTTGCGAATGTTGATTTTGCTTATATTAATCAGTTAATCACAAATATAGAAAATGAGAATAACATTGTATATTTTATCAATTCCAAAAGGAGATTATCGTTTTTGTTGGCCATTGTTATAAAAAGAGTGGCTAAAGGAAAATGTGTAAAAATCGACGAAAATGCTTACCCTTGGGAAAAGGGGATGTTTTATTTTCCAGTGAAAACTATTGCAAAACGTCTTGAGGATATGCTGTCCCTTGAATTTCCAAACAGTGAAATATTCTTTATGCAATCCATGGTTAGTCTCAGCCAATATCATTATTATGAAGGGTCAGAGATCACTCCGATGAAAGAAGTCGAATTACACAAGGATAAAGAAGAATATCAAATGGGGAATCTGCTTCTAATGTTATTAGCAAAGGTATACCCGAACTTAGATATGCAAGAACGGTTTATTTTGGAGATTTACGGGTTCTTTGACAAGCTATTAATCGAAAATGCCATTCCGGAATGGATGATGATTTCAACAAGCCATTTAACAACATATGTTCAAAAGGAATGCCAGCAGATTTATCAAGAATTGCAAACCTGTATGCAAACGTGGAATAAAACTTACCCTTCCGTTTTGTTTAATCATTTTCATTTAACAAAGCTAACCTTAATTGTCCGCTCGAGTTTACGTTATAAAAGTAAGAGGGCTTTTTTAGTGATCGGGGAAGAATTTTCAATTCGTCATTACATAGCAGATTTGATAAAGAAGGAAATTGGAGATCAGTTGATCCTTAATACTTCCATAATGAAGGGCTTGACCGACGAGATCATGCAGCAAAATAATATCGATCTTGTCATTAGTAATATCCCGGTTGCATTAACGACAGTGCCTGTTGTTATTATTTCCACGATCCCCTCTAAAAGAGATTTAGACAACATTCGTAAAGAACTGCTTTTATAATTTGACCAATTATTTTCCGTAAGCTCCGTAAGTTTTTGGTCTAGTTTGTAATGTTAAAAAACCTTATGCTCAATCTAGTTTCGAAACTGATTTTACTTGAAGGCAAGTGGAAAGCGATTTCGGTAAACCTCAGTTTACTATTAAAAGTTGGAGGAAGAACTATGAGTAGGCATTTAGGTGCAAATAAGGGAGAAATAGCAGAGCTCGTTTTGCTCCCAGGAGATCCTTTACGTGCAAAGTTTGTGGCAGAACACTTTTTAGAGGAGGCTTATTGTTATAACGAAGTAAGAGGGATGTATGGATACACTGGATTATACAAGGGTGTGCCTGTGTCGGTTCAGGGGACAGGGATGGGAAATCCATCGATGAGTATCTATGCAACAGAATTGATCGTCGATTATGAAGTTAAGAAATTGATTCGCATTGGTACATGTGGCGCGATGCAGGAAGATATCAATATCCGCGATATTATATTAGCCCAAGCAGTATCTTCAGACAGTAATATGACGGAAAAGATCTTTCATGGCTGTAATTTTGCACCAACGGCAGATTTCTCATTGCTAATGAAAGCATATCAACAAGCACAAGCTAAAAATGCAAAGGTGTTTGTTGGTAACATCTATAATTCTGATGAATTCTATCGTGAAAATTTAGATCGGCTTCATAAGTTCATGGATTTCGGTGTATTAGCTGTAGAAATGGAAAGTACCGCCCTATACACTTTAGCCGCTAAATATGGTGTAAAAGCGTTATCGATTTTGACCGTCGGCAGTCAATTGTTAAGACAGGAGCACCTAACTCATAAAGAAAGTGAACAATCCTTTTATGAAATGGTCGAAGTAGCTCTTAACACAGTCGTTGAAGGCTGATTTATTGATAAGAGTGCAGTGTTGTTAGAAAAGAGAGTGAAAAAGAAATGAAGGTAATACTGTCAGGATTGCAGTGGATGATTTTTATGATCGCTGGTGCAATTGCTGCACCCATTGCTATCGCAGATTTATATAACTTAACACCCATAGAGACTTCTGGACTCATTCAGAGCACCATGATTACTTTAGCAATAGCTGGATTTTTACAAGGCCTGATGGGTCATAAATTCCCTATTCATGAAGGTCCGGCAGGGTTATGGTGGAGCATTTTTACCATTTACGCGAGTTTAGTGGGGGGACTCTATTCCTCTAACAACGGCGCTTTACAGGCTTTAAGTGGAGCGATGATCATTAGCGGAGTGTTGTTTATCCTAATTTCAGCATTTAAGCTAATGGATAAAATCGCTCGTCTTTTTACTCCAACCATCACCTTTATTTATTTACTTTTATTGATCTTTCAATTAAGCGGATCTTTTATGAAAGGGATGATGGGGATTACCATAGCCCACACCATGTTAGATGTTAAAGTATTCATCCTTAGTGTGATCGTGGTCTGCATTACCTTTTGGTTAGGCAACAGCCGCTTTGTATTACTAAGCCAGTTTTCAATAATTCTCAGTATAGTGATAGGCTGCCTATTATTTATAATCTGCGGTAGTATGCCGGCGGTTTCTCGTGCGGATACTCTATTTAAGCTGCCGGAAATATTCCCATTTGGAACACCCCGATTCGATGCCGGGACAATTACTACTGCATTTTTACTAACCCTATTATTAATAACCAATGCAGTGGCATCCATCCGTTTGATGGAGACCGTTATGAAACCAAAGCAAGGGGATCATCGTCGTTATTTGCGCGCCGGGTTTACTTCTGGAATTACGCATCTTATTAGTGGTGGTTTAGGAGCGGTCGGCTCAGTCCCTATTTCGGGAGCGGCGGGATATGTTGAGCAAACAGGGATGAGGGAGCGCAAATCATTTTTAATAGGCTGCAGCTTAGTGATCTCAATATCCTTGTTTCCGCCTATGATGAATTTCATATCTGCGATTCCAGCTCCCATAGGCTATTCTGTTACCTTCGTCATTTTTGTGAAGATGGTCGGACTAGCGCTAAAGGAATTGAAAAAGGTTATTCATGAAGAGCGAACATTTATTGTCAGTGGGCTTTCCCTTTTAGTGGGTGTAGGTTTAATGTTTATTCCTGCATCAGCTACGGCCCATTTATCTCCGATCGTGATAGCCATTTTAAATAATGGATTAATATGCGGGAGCCTGTTAGCGATTATTTTGGAACAAGGGTTAATGTGGAAAGATGCATTTCGATATGAGGATTCCAAGAAAATTAACCGATAATTTGGAGGGCTAAAAATGCATTATCTAATTTCTATTGCTGGTCTGGTTATTGTTCTATTACTGGCATGGCTAGGAAGTAACAATAAGAAAAAGATTAAATATCGTCCGATCATTGTAATGATTGCTATTCAAATAGGTTTGGGATTAATTATCCTAAAAACGAGCATTGGAGAATTTTTGATTAAAGGGTTTGCTGATAGTTTTGCAAAATTACTTGGATACGCCAATGAAGGTACTGACTTTGTGTTTGGCGGCATTGCAAATGAAGGGGCGCATACATTTTTCCTTTATGTTTTGATGCCCATTGTTTTTATGTCAGCATTGATTGGGATTTTGCAACATTACAAAATACTGCCATTCATTATAAAGTATATTGGACTGGTATTGAGTAAAATAAATGGCATGGGTAAATTGGAATCTTATAATGCAGTTGCAGCCGCAATTGTCGGACAAAATGAAGTATTTATTTCGGTGAAAAATCAGCTTGGACTATTGCCAAAACATCGCTTGTATACATTATGTGCGTCTGCAATGTCTACGGTATCCATGTCAATCGTTGGTTCCTATATGACGATGCTAGAACCTCGGTATGTAGTAGCTGCATTGATATTAAACCTATTTGGCGGATTTATCATTTCATCCATCATTAATCCGTATGAAGTTACACCTGAAGAAGATATTGTTGAAGTTCAGGTAGAAGAAAAACAAACGTTTTTTGAAATGCTGGGCGAATATATTATGGATGGCTTTAAAGTAGCCATAGTAGTTGGGGTAATGTTAGTTGGTTTTGTGGGAATCATTGCTTTAATTAACGGAGTCTTCAGTGGCATATTCGGAATCTCGTTCCAAGGAGTGTTAGGCTACGTCTTTGCACCCATCGCCTTTCTTATCGGTGTGCCATGGCATGAAGCTGTTGAGGCCGGTAGTATTATGGCGACAAAGCTTGTTGCGAATGAATTCGTTGCTATGCTTGACTTTGTTAAGATTCAAGAAGGTTTAAGTGGCCGTACTACAGCCATTGTCTCCGTTTTTCTAATCTCATTTGCTAACTTTGGGTCGATTGGTACCATTGTGGGTGCAGTGAAGGGATTGAATGAAAAGCAAGGGAATATCGTCGCACGATTTGGATTAAAGCTGTTATTTGGCGCCACACTTGTAAGCGTTTTATCAGCTTTGATTATCGGTATCATATTCTAGTTGATGCAAGGAGTATTAACATGAAACAAACACCCCGGTTTAAGCGGATTTTCGTCATCGTTATGGATTCTGTTGGCATTGGTGAAGCTCCAGATGCTGACAAGTTTGGGGATGCAGGATCACATACATTACGGCATATTGCAGAAAAAATGAATGGGCTACATGTTCCTGCGTTATCCAAGCTAGGGTTAAGTCATATTGACCCAATACCCGGAGTTCCCAACGTAGAGCACCCTTTAGCTTATTGGACCAAAATGCAGGAAGCTTCTAATGGAAAGGATACGATGACAGGTCACTGGGAGATCATGGGCCTACGAATTGATGTTCCTTTCAAAGTGTTTCCTGAAGGGTTTCCTTATGAATTAATTAATGAATTAGAAGAAAGAACAGGACGAAAGGTGATTGGGAATAAACCCGCTAGTGGTACAGCTATTCTCGATGAGCTTGGACAAGAGCATATGAACACAGGTGCACTCATTGTCTATACTTCTGCAGATTCCGTGATTCAGATTGCGGCTCATGAAGAGGTTATTCCTTTGGAAGAACTGTATCAAATCTGTGAGATTGCCAGAGAGATTACTTTACGTGAGGAGTACATGCTAGGCAGAGTGATTGCTAGACCCTTCCTCGGGCAGCCCGGAAATTTCAAAAGAACATCGAACCGTCATGATTATGCCTTGAAGCCTTATGGAAGAACCGTGATGAATGAGCTCAAGGATGCCGGGTTCGATGTACTAGCGATTGGCAAGATCTCAGATATATACGATGGGGAAGGTGTCACCAAGTCTTTCAGAACAGTGTCTAACATGGATGGCATGGATAAACTCATGGAGACCCTTCATACTGATTTTACAGGACTTAGTTTCTTGAATCTTGTTGATTTTGATGCACTTTATGGCCATCGTAGAGATCCGATCGGGTATGGGAAAGCGCTGGAAGAATTTGATGATCGTTTACATGAAGTTCTAGCAGAACTATGCGAAGATGATCTTCTTATAATTACGGCAGACCATGGCAATGATCCCATTCATGCGGGTACGGATCACACCCGTGAATATGTTCCTTTACTCCTCTACAGTAAGAGTTTCAATCGACAAGGGGAGCTGCCTATATCGAGGACTTTTTCGGATATTGGAGCAACAGTTGCTGATAACTTTGTTGTGACCATGCCCCAATTTGGTAAGAGCCTCCTACAGGAGCTTAAATAAACTATAATTTGAATAGACACTTTGAATAGAAACAGGATACCTAACTTGTATTAGTAAAAGGTATCCTGTTTGTTTTTTTATCTACATATCTTTGTATCTAAAAAGCTGCCGAGAAAGCGGCTTTTTTTGTTATTACGGATCAAATATTAGGGTAATAATCAATTATTAAAAGGGTTAATTTTAGAGCCACCTGTCGTTAACCCTTTTTTCGATGAATCGCATTCTAATACAACGTTATAAATAATCTAGTTTCTACTCATGCCACTCCTTCGATAGTAATAGTATTGACAACCTGTATATACAGGTTTAAACTGTGTGAAGTGTTTGAACTTGTATATACAGGTTTAATGGTTGAAATATAGGAATTCTTTTTGGAGGTGTTCAACTTGAGTCAGTCCCAGTATTCGGAATGGTGGCGCCGCTCCACGGTGTATCAGGTGTACCCGAAAAGCTTTAAGGACACTACAGGCAACGGAACAGGAGATATTAAAGGACTTATTGAGAAATTAGATTATTTGCAGAAGCTTGGAATCGATATTGTCTGGTTACAGCCGGTTTATGTTTCGCCGCAACATGATAACGGTTACGATGTAGCAGATTATGAAAATATTAACCCGGATTTCGGTACGATGGAGGATTTTGACGAGCTAATACAGGAACTGCATAGACGCGAAATGAAGCTAATGATCGATATCGTGGTTAACCATACCTCGACTGAACATGAGTGGTTCAAACAGTCCATTTCAAGCAGGAACAACCCTTTCCGTGATTACTATATTTGGAAGGACCCGGCTCCGGACGGCGGCTTACCCAACAACTGGCAGTCGAAGTTCGGGGGGCCTGCCTGGCAGTTCGACGAAGCGTCGGGACAATATTATCTTACTCTCTTCGATAAAACCCAAGCGGATCTGAACTGGGAGAATGAGAAGGTACGTAGAGCAGTGAATGATATGATGTTATTCTGGGCTAAAAAGGGTGTCGACGGCTTCCGCATGGATGTAATTAATTTAATCTCCAAAGATCAGCGCTTCCCTAACGATGACGGGAGTGTTCCACCGGGGGATGGACGTAAATTCTATACTGACGGTCCACAGGTCCATGCATACATCAAAGCAATGTATGAAGAGGTGTTTGGTCCGTTTGAGATGGTGACTGTAGGAGAGATGTCCTCAACTACACTGGAGCATTGTATCCGGTACTCAAGTCCCGAAGAGCGGGAATTTTCCATGACCTTCAATTTTCATCATTTAAAAGTCGACTATCCGAATGGACAGAAGTGGGAACTGATGCCTTATGATTTCGAGGCAATGAAACGGTTGTTCGCGCAGTGGCAGACCGGAATGCAGAAAGGCGGAGGCTGGAACGCACTATTTTTTAACAATCATGATCAACCGCGTGCCCTTTCCAGATTCGCTGATGATAAGGTCTACCGTGTGGAAAGCGCCAAGCTGCTCGCGACAACTCTGCATGGCCTTCAGGGAACACCTTATGTATATCAAGGGGAAGAAATCGGTATGCCGAATCCGGTATGGAAAAGCATCGATGAGTTCCGCGACATTGAGTCACTAAATATGTACCGCATTCTGTGTGAACAGGGGAAAAGCCCGGAGGTTGCCCTCAGTATTCTACAGGAGCGTTCGCGGGACAATTCACGTACGCCGATGCAGTGGGATGACAGCCGGAATGCCGGATTTACCACTGGTACTCCATGGTTGAAGGTAGATGAGCGGTATCCAGACATCAATGTGCAGAAGGAACTGGAAAACCCTGATTCCATCTTCCACCATTACCGCAAACTAATTGCACTTCGCAAGGAGTATGGAGTATTCATAGAAGGTATTTTCAAGAGACTCGATGAAGGTCATCCTGAAGTCTTCGCTTACGCCAGAACAGGAGATGGAGAGACACTTGTTGTGGTCTCGAACTTCAGCAATAAAGAAATCTCTTTCCGCTTTAAAGACAATCACTGGACTGAATTGTCGCCAAGTGGTAAGGACGAGCTTCTGATTGGGAATACAGCAGATGCACCATCATTAACACAAGAGCTTCAGCTTAGTCCTTATGCTTCCTACATGTGGTTAGTCCGCTAACGAGGTGTACTTGAGAAGGAGCACACATCAATTTTGTAAGGAGTGAAGATATGGCTATAGACCGCAAAAATGTTGAAGATATTGTACGGGCGGTTGGGGGCAAGGAGAATATTGAGGTTGCGACGCATTGTGTAACCCGGCTGAGATTCTCGCTGTATGACGAGAGCAAGGTGGATTCGGAAGCCCTGGACCGTAACGAACTCGTAAAAGGACAATTCTCTACGCAAGGGCAGTTCCAGATCGTTATCGGACCAGGAACTGTGGATAAAGTATATGATGAAATGATTCAGATCACTGGTGGTGCCCGCTCTTCCAAGGATGAGGTGAAATCAGCGGCAGCACGGAAACAGAATCCACTGCAGCGGGCGATCAAAACACTGGCTGATATTTTTATTCCGATTCTTCCGGCCATCGTAACCGCAGGTTTGCTGCTTGGGATTAATAATATTTTGACCGGACCTGGTATCTTTTTTGAAAGTAAGTCATTGGTAGATGTCTATCCTGCATGGAAAGACATTGCTGCGATTATTAACACGATTGCCAGCACAGCCTTCACCTTTTTACCAGCCCTTATCGGTTGGGCAGCTGTTACACGTTTCGGGGGCAGTCCTCTACTCGGAATCGTGCTGGGTCTCATTCTCGTACATCCGGATCTATTAAGTGCCTACAGTTATGCAAGTGCTTCAACTGAGGGAACCGTTCCGACCTGGAATTTGTTCGGCTGGCATTTGGAGAAGATCGGTTATCAGGGGCAAGTATTGCCTGTACTGGTTTCGGCCTATATTCTGGCTAGACTGGAGAAGTTCCTCAACCGCCGGGTGCTTGATTCCATTAAACTACTGGTCGTTGCTCCAGTGACCCTGCTGGTTACAGGTTTTCTGGCCTTCACCATTATCGGACCCGTTACGTTCGCCATTGCCAATGCTATCACCTCGGGTTTGATCTATGTATTTGATCATTTTGCGCTCCTTGGTGGTTTGATCTATGGTGGATTCTATGCACTTCTGGTCATCACTGGGATGCATCATACTTTCTTGGCAGTCGATGTTCAGCTCATCGGCAGTGAGGGAGGCACCTTCCTCTGGCCGATGCTGGCGCTCTCCAATATTGCGCAAGGCGCCGCGGCACTGGCGATGATGTTCGTTGTTAGAGAACAAAAGGCAAAAGGTTTGGCGGCTACATCTTCCGTCTCTGCATTCCTCGGCGTGACTGAACCGGCAATCTTTGGGGTGAATATCCGCTATCGCTATCCTTTCATCTTCGGGATGATCGGCTCAGCAATTGCCGGTATGCTCCTTACCGTTAACCAGGTTCGAGCTTCATCCATTGGCGTAGGGGGAATTCCCGGTTTCCTTTCGATTTTCCCGAATCAGTGGGGCGTTTTCTTTATTGGCATGGTTATTGTTCTCGTTGTGCCATTTGCCGCCACAGTATTGTACGGACGTTCTGTAGTGGGTCGTTCCGAAAAGAACACAGCTACAGAGACTTCTAGTACTACGAACGAAGCAGAGGAATTGAGCAGCCGTCATTCCGTTCAAGGGTCACAGGAATCAGTTAATACTCTGGAGCTTGTCTCCCCGCTTAGTGGAACTGCAGTATCGCTGGAACAGGTGCCCGATCCTGCCTTTGCTGAAAAGCAAATGGGTGAGGGAATTGCAATCGAACCTTCTGAGGGGAAAGTATATGCTCCCTTTGATGCTACAGTAGCCCATGTGATTAAGAGCAAACATGCGCTTATACTGGAGCATGCCAGCGGTATTCAGGTATTAATCCACGTTGGAATTAACACGGTGGCGCTTAAAGGTAGCGGTTTTACCAGCCTGAAGAATATTGGTGATAAGGTGCAAGCAGGAGAGCTTCTACTAGAATTTGATATGGAAGCTATCCGCGCAGCAGGTTACCCGGTGATTACTCCAATCATCATTCCTGCAGGTCAGGAGATGGTTGAGAAGATCGAGGAGAAGACCGGACCAGCTACGGCCAAACAAACAAGCATCTTGACTATTCATCTCAAGGGTTGATAAAGGCTATATTGGCAAAGACTTTATACTTTAGAAAGACAGCCCCTTGGGGGCTGTTTTTCTATAAATATAAGAATTTATATGTTCAACGCTATAAATTCCCTTCCAATTGAATCGATGCTTCCAAAGGCATGACGTGATACAATAAAGGGCGGTGATCAAAATTGAGAGAAAATAAATATTTGCAAATTTATAATGAATACAGCAACCAAATCCATTCTGGACAACTGCTGCCGGGAACCAAGCTGCCTTCCGAAAGTGAACTCGCCGAAGCTTACACCACTTCACGAGAGACCGTGCGCAAAGCGCTGAATCTACTTTTCCGTGAAGGATATATTCACAAAATTAAGGGCAGAGGCTCCTTTGTGCTTGACATGACCCGAATGGATTTCCCTGTTACCGGTTTGATTTCATTTAAAGAGATGGCCGATACCCTGGGTACTGCCTCACGGACACTGGTAGAGCGGACGATACAAGAGCCGGCAGGCTCCGCAATCGCCAGACATCTGCAGATTCCACCTGAAACTCTGATTTGGAAGGTTGTTCGCGCCAGAGAAATTGAAGGTGAACGGATCATTTTGGATAAGGATTATTTTCGTGCGGATATTGTTTCCTTTCTGAGTGAGGAAATCGCGGAAGGCTCAATCTATGAATATCTGGAGCTGGAATTGGGGCTTAAGATCAGTTATGCGAAGAAGCTGATATCCGTTGAGCCTTCTACTGAGGAGGATCATAGACTGCTCGATTTGAAGAATTTTACGCATATTGTAGTAGTACGAAACTATGTGTATTTGGAGAACACGGTGCTTTACCAATATACCGAGTCTAGACACCGGCTGGATAAATTCCAGTTCGTGGATTTTGCTCGAAGGGTGAGGCGATAAGCTGATCCGAGGGTGTCCCAGTTATCAGTGTATCCGCTGGTGCCTTGCATAGCATGGCTCTGAAAAGCGATGGAAACGTATGGATATGGGGAGCGAACAATGAGGGCCAGCAGAACCTGTTGCAATTTCGCTTGTAGAAGAATCTTATTAGATTTGAAGAGTAGGGAATCTCATGCCTAAGTGGCAATGAATTCCCTATTTTTATAGGTGAGTCAAAAAGAGAAAACTCTTTTCATATTCATTCTTTATCATTACAGCTATCTGTCTAGACTGTTAAAATGATGGAAGTATGGTAGACAAAGGAGATAAGCAATGAATAATGGCTTTCGGATCAATACTGAGGAGAACCGACACCGAACTCTGAGGCAAGTAAAACAAGCGGCGTTTCATGCTTTACAGGAATATGAAATAGACTGGAACTCCATTCACTTCATTCAAGTATCCGAACATGTCACCTTCCGCATTGTAAGCGATGTGGGGGAACAGTTCTTGCTCCGCATTCACCCGGATAACAAACAACGCGAAGGAACCATTTCAGAAATTGAGTGGTTGTTCGCTTTGAAGAGCAAGGGCCTCCTCTTGCCCGAAGCTGTAATCAATCGTGAAGGGGCCTTTATTACGGAAACATCGGTGTGTGACGGACAACCGTTTTATTCGAGCTTAATGCGATGGGTCGAGGGAAAGCATGTAGACAAAAGCGAACTAACGGAGGAGGGCATCCGTAAAACAGGATCATTGATGGCAAAGCTTCATGAGGCCAGCTCTGATTTTAGTCCTTCCAGCGGTTTTACTCGTCCTTCTTGGGGTGTACTGAGCTTTAAACGGGACTGGGATCACCTAAGTCTACATCGCAAACATTTCATATCGGATGAGGGTTTTAAGTTATATTCCGCAGCCGCCACTAAAGTGGCAACATGTCTCGAAACGTTCACAAGACATGAACAAAATTATGGGATGATCCACGCGGACTTACATAATGGAAATGTCATTTTTCGGGATAATGAACCGTATCCTATCGATTTTGGCAGGTGTGGCTTCGGCTATCATCTTTACGATATAGCTCAGGCTATTATGGGATTATACCCAACACAGAGAGCTTATTTCGTCGAAGGATATCAGAGAATCAGGAAGCTGGAAAATGAATATATAATGAAGCTAGAGTGCTTCTTAGTCATGGCAATAATCGAAGCCTATAGCTTTCATGCAGAGAATCCGCTAGAGACCGAGGGTTTGATTGAAGTGCAGCCATATGCTCAAGCGATTTTGAGAGCGTATGTAAACGGGACAACCTTTTTATTTAATTCTCTGGATACTTCAAAATAAAAGATTAGAAAATGTAGTGCGTTATATTTTTCAAATGGTATTATTAGGATGAACTGCTGAAAACTATTTAAATTGTATTTGGAATCTTAGCAATGAAAATGGTTGACAAAACTTTATAAAAAGTGAGGAGTAGAGCAATGAACTTTGATAAAGAACAGCTTTTTTGGATAAATCCAATCAATGATTATTCTATTACAGAAAACAGGATTGAATTTGTAACGATGCCGAATACAGATTTTTGGCAACGAACCTATTATGGTTTTAGAAATGATAATTCACCTGCACTGTTAATGAAAACTGCTGAGAAGTATTTTTCATTTATAGTAAGAACAGATTATGATAGTACACATAGATACGAGCAGTGTGGGATAGTCATCTATCAGGACAGTGATAATTGGTTCAAGGCATCGGTAGAATATGAAAATGAGGAATTCCAAAGACTTGGAAGTGTGGTTACAAATCACGGATATTCAGATTGGGCAACAACTGATATCGATGCAAACATTAAAACTATGTATTATAGACTAAGTCGACGCGAAAGTGATTTCTGTATTGAAAGCTCTTTGGACGGGACTACATTTGAACAGATGCGTATTTTTCATTTGTTTGAAGGGAATGAGGAAATAAATTTTGGCTTATATGCTTGTAGCCCAGAGAATTCTTCATTTAAAGGTGTTTTCACCGAAATGGAAATTACAGAGTGTAAGTGGTTGGAGCATAAATAGTCGTTTACGCAGCTGAAAGTGAACATTACTCAATAGGGCCTTCCTAAAAGGAAGGTCTTTTTTTATGAGCGGTATAAAGTTGTCATCAGTTTCCGATTTCTACAGTTACCCATGTGGTAAAATTAGGATAATTGGATCTTGGGAGGCGAGGACAATGAGTCTTGTGATGATCATTTTATTACTGTTCTTAAATATTCCAGTATATATATTTTTGTTTCGCGTGTTCTTCGTGGATAATGATGATTATAACGAATCGATTAGGCATACTTTTACACCTAACATCATTTCATTATTCCGGGGAGAGTATTGGAAGGATAGAATGAATACGGCAAGACTTCAGTTTTTTATACTCATTTGCGGTGGAATTGTTGTTTTGGAATACCTTGTTTTGCATAAAATAATTGATATTTTTCGTTAACTAGAACTTCATTTAGAAACTTCTGCTTATGGTGAGCAGGAGTTTTTTTATCTTGCATAAGCACCGCCCTATTATGGAAAACTTATGTAGTGCGAATAAACAGCATGAATCTATTTTGCGAGGTGATAATGATGACAAATCAAGATCCGCAGGAGCTTCTTAAAAGTAAACACAAGCTGGATGAGCAGAAGAGGCAGTTCACAAATTTTGCCCGAAGTGCTTCCGGTCATGGTGAAGCAGAAGCAGGCCAGGAATTCAGTAATGACCGAGTGCCAGATGATCAAAACCGCATGAAATCTGTTGAGAACAGACAAGATTGATCTTAAAAAGCTATCAAATAAGCCGATCCTTTTCTGGATCGGCTTAGAAAAATAATTTTTACGTTGTAAGGTTGTTCAATAGGTATCGGATGCTAGAGTTTTCTTGCTTTAATTACAAAAGTTACAGGAAGCATCTTTGCTTTTTTTGCAAAATCGCTTTTATCGTCCCGCGACTGCATAAGTTCATCATCAGATTGCTCAATCATTTGCTCAATAACAAATCCAGCTTTAGATAGCGCATTCACATAAGTTGATAATTTACGATCCGATAAAGTTAGCGTACTTTCATCAAGAGATACTGAATACCAAGATTCATCGAAATAACATTTTTTAAAAACAAGCATATCATTTTCTGCAACAACACATTTGTGTATAGGGTGAGACCAGCTGAAAATAAATGATCCATCTTTTTTAAGGTAAGAGGCAATCCGGCTAAAAGTACCCTCAAGGTCAGTTGTCCAGCCTATGGCATAGACCGAATATACAAAGTCAAAATAATCCTCTGGCAGGCCACATTCTTCTTCCATGGGTGAGCAGATCAACTTTGCTGAAAGACCGTGCTCCGTCAAAAGTTGCCTAGTCTTTTCGATTTGGTTCTCTGCTATATCCGTACCCCATAGTTCAGATGCATTTCGTTCACCCAGATATTGCAAAGATTGACCGCTTCCACAGCCTATCTCCAGCAACTTTTTCCCTGAGACATCACCAAAAAGTTGGCATTGTTCTTCCGATACAAATGCTCCATAAAGAGGAAGTGCAGTAGCTCCTAAAACTTCATTTCCTTTTGTATCCCAAAATAAGCTGTTTGTTTCATGAATAGTATTCGTATCCATATCGACCGAGATGGCGACGCCAACCTCACCAGCGCCTATAACGTTTGTTCTATAACCAGAATTTTTGTCCATGCAGACACCCGCCCCAAATATAGATTATATAAACCTAAACATATCTCCCGACTTGCGCGTAATCCCAATAACATATATCGAACACGAACAAGCTGAGGGATTAACCATAGAATAATCTACCATTTTCCCATGAACATATCCATCCAAAATTTCCCACCAAAATTTCCAATTGTGAAATAAAGCATGATATGACCGTATCAGAAAAGGAAAGTTATGCCCCGCGAATTTGTTACAATATGTAAAACCGCTGCAGGGTACCGCTTCAAATTATGAATATTTCAACGGGAACACCTTCCCTTAGTGGCGCGGTCATTCGGCATGGCAGCTTGGAAACAAGAGCTTATTTTGTCTAACCGTATAAACACAGTTTCTTCCTCCCGCTAATATGTACTCCCCCCGTTCAATATGAACATTATTACCTAGAACAGTTTTAAATAGATGTAACTCATTTTTGCATAACCCGGTACATACAGCAGCAGCTTCACAGATCGGGCAATGTTTCTCAATGAATAAAAGACTGCCATCATCCTGCTCCTTAACCTCGGCCATATACCCTTCATTTGTTCGAATCTCGGCCAGTTTCTCCAGCTTCTCTCTAACGTCTGCTGTATCACCAAGATGCTGAAGATATTGTTCTTGCATATTCTTATTTCGAACAGCCAGCAGCTTGTCCAGCCCCTCATTTCCGAAAGCTTCTTTCATGGAATGGATCAGACTGACGGATAAATCCGAATATCCGCTTGGGAAAAACCGATCGGCCGCGGGGGTTAAGATCCATAGCTTGGTGGGTCGCCCCATGGGACGGGACTCTTCTATATTAGTAACTAGCCCTTCTTCTTTCAGCGCATTCAAATGTTGACGAATAGCCATTCCAGATAGCGAAAACTGGGAGGAGAGTGCCATAACATCCATTCCCCCTTGTTGCTTTAACAGATCAATGATCGCTCTTCGGGTCTTGGTTGAGACATCCTTTTTGGTTTGATTTCGGCTCATGTTGCACCTCCTACTGAAACAACTAAATCTACATCACAGACTACATTTTAAACAAAAATGTTGACAAAGTCAAAGCTGAACTGTAGCTTAGACATTATAAACAAAAATGTTTACTAAGTGTCCGGATACGATGTATACATACCAATTTTCTTGGAGGTCACATTTCATGTCGTCTAATCATCAAAGTATTTTCAGCCCACGTTATTTTGCACTATCCATAGGTATTATTCTGTCAGTGATGGCCGTTGGATTCGAAGGCCTGTCCGTAACCACCATTGCCCCTTCAATTGCTGGAGATTTGAACGGCCTTAGCCTGTTTGGCTGGATATTCAGTACTTATCTGCTTGCGCAGATTATCGGAACTCTGGTCGTCGGTCGAATCATAGATAGAAGAGGACCTGCAGTACCGTTCACTATCGCACTTCTTTTGTTTATCGTTGGGTTGATTGCTGCCGCAACATCAGGCGATATGTATACCATGATAGGATCACGGGCCATGCAGGGTTTGGGTGCCGGAGCTATGATGACTTGTGTGTACACAGCAATATCCTTAAGCTACCCGGATGAATTACGCGCCAAAATACTCGGAGCATTTGGTACGGCCTATGTTCTTCCGTCCATGCTCGGTCCATACGTTGCAGGTCTTATCGCAGATCAGTGGTCCTGGCGGTTTGTTTTCTGGGGAATATTACCGATCCTGATGATTTCAGCACTGCTTAGTTTACCTGCGTTCACGAAATTAAAAACACCGAAGACGCAAGGGGATATCGGAGCTTCATCAACTTGGAATGCGTTACTGTTAACGATGGGTACAGGGATTTTCTTAGTTGGTCTAAGCATGCTTCCGAGCATTATGGGATTTGTTTTAGTCATTATCGGCTTAGTACTTATGATATTTCCGCTCCGCAAACTGCTACCGAAGGGAACTCTTACGCTTCGAAGAGGCATGCCAGCTATTCTGGCAACACGTGGGCTGTTCTTCGCTGCCTATACCAGCACACAGAATTTCTTGGTATTGGCTCTAATCGATGTGAAAGGAATAACGCCTTCTCAGGCCGGATTGATTGTAGCGAGTGCTGCGTTGAGTTGGTGCGTCATAGCGTATCTGCAAGGACGGTGGGATTCGGCAGATCAGGGCCGTGGACGGCATACGCGAATTATTCTGGGTGTATTGCTGCTTGCCATAGGGATTACTATCGTATTTTGGATACCCGTTGTGACCGTTACCGTAGCAGTTATTGGACAGATCATCGCTGGAATCGGCATTGGATTGGCGCATCCGATTAGCGGTGTTGTGGCGTTTTCTCAGACAGGAGAAGGAGGTGTCGGCAACACCTCGGCTAATCTGCAATTTGCGGATTCTTTTACACCCGGTGTAGTTATCGGGATCGGCGGTTCCATCCTTGTGGTTTGTCAGGCTGGCGGAATGTCACTCCAATCCGGATTAATTGTAGCAATGGGTTTCCATCTTTTGTTGATTGTAATGAGTTTATTTGCGAGCACTCGGATCTCACCAGTAGCTGAACAGATAGGAACGGGTATTCAATCTTTAGGTTTGAAAAACAAATAAACGAAGGAGGAGTTCACAATGATCATCGAGGTCAGTGACAAAGCATCAGAAAAAATCGCCGAAATCTTATCAAGTGCGAATATCCGAAATCCATTTCTAAGAGTGGGTGTTGATGAAGGGGGATGCAGTGGACTATCCTATACCCTAGTCGTGGATGAGCAGCAAGCAGAAGAGGATATTATATTAAATAAACAAGATTTTAGTATATTGGTTCACCCGAATAGTATTCCATATATTGACGGTCTTGAAATTGACTATGAAGAGAGTGGAATGGTAGGCGGATTCACTATGAATAACCCTAATGCAAAAGCTTCATGTGGATGCGGAGCCAGTTTCAGAATGGCCAATTATCGTGGCGAAATAAAAAAATGTGATTAAACAGCAGGAAGGAGAGAAGAGGAATGATATCATTTGCAGTATCCGAAAAAGCATTGGATTCATTTAAGAATGAATGGGGTTTGGAAGAGGGGCAATATGTAAGAATTTACGCAAAATATGCCGGTGGAGGCTCTGATGCTTTCACTGTTGGAATTAATGCAAGTGCTACACCGATCGATCCCGCATGGGTTCAATCCATTGGCGGATTTCATTTCTTTGTTGAAAAAACTGATGTTTGGATTTTACAGGATGAACTTCTTCAAATTGATTGTAATGAAAACGGCATATTTTCAAGCAAAATCTCCTGAGCATCTTCTTGGGTTGCAGTGTACAGTAGAATATCTACTACACTTCTAGCAATTTCGCATACTATTGTCTATACTGTTTTAAATAAATATCGGAATTGGATCTGATTTTTATAAGAAGCATGGTGCTAGGAAGCAGGTGCAGAGCATTGATAAATTTGGACAAATTAGCAAAGGCATTTACTAAAGGTGTCTATGAAATAGAAGATAGAAGCCGCTTAGTCATCCAGCCCAAAAGCTTATTAAGTGAATTCACCACCGTTAAGCATGGATTTCTATTTATCATTCGCGGGGGAGCCAGAATATGTGTGAATGGAACGGTATATGAATTACGACCAGGATCAGTTTTTCATGCTGCTCCGGGCATGCAGATGGATTCGCAGGTTATAGGACAATCTGAGCTCGAGTATTACTCCCTTTTTTATAAATTGGATATGCCGGAAGAATTGAATAGTACTCACGAATTTGACTCTCATTTCAAACTGGAGCCGGGAGCGAATCTAAAAATTATTGAATTACTAATTATGCTCCATCAGAATGCCCATCCATCCGGAGAAATTGGGAAGCTGCGTATCAAGGAGTTGTTCTTAAGCCTGATGCACCAGGTTCTGATTGCGTGCAGTTACAGAGAGAACGATCGTTCTCCGAATCAAAGAATGGTAGACGAAGCCCTTGCGTATATTAAACTTCATTATATGAATTCACTTACACTTGGTGAGTTAGCGGAACAGCATGCAATGAGTGCCAACCGCTTCTCTTACCTCTTTCATAAATATACGGGACTACGACCCATCGACTATGTTGTTAATTATCGTTTGGAACGGGCCTGTGAATTACTCAAAGCAGGTAATTTTCCTATCCGCGAGATTGCTGACCGTGTCGGTTATGACAATCCACTATATTTCAGCCGATTATTCAAAAAGAAATTCGGTGTTTCTCCCTCTGCCTATAAATAATGTACATAATGAGCTTCTTGTACTTGAACTACGTCTGCAGCTACTGGTGATAAGCCAGAAGTGCAGACTTTTTTTATTTAGATTAAATAATGATGCATGCTGGATTTGAGATTTGTACATTTGAATTTATTTAAATTTTTGATAAACTCACCTTTGTAACTGAGAATCATTATCAGTAAATTGATTTATAAATGAAAGGCTGGTAGATATGACAGAAAAAAGACCCAAACAATTATGTATTGGCCTGTCCTTAAATGCAACCTGGATGAAAGGAGACGGCTGGCGGCACCCGGATAGCGGAGTAGAAAAGATGGATTCTATTGATTACTATATTGATTTGGCAAAAAAAGCGGAGAATTCAAAGCTCGATTTTCTTTTCAGAGCTGATTATCTGTATGTTAGTCCGCAGATGTTAGGAGATTCCTCAAATTTCGGCAGCCCAGACCCTGCATTGTTTTTTGCAGCGATAGCTCGTGAAACCGAGCGGATCGGACTGGTAACGACGATTTCCACTACTTTTAATCCGCCGTATGTTGTTGCAAGGCAGCTGCAGTCCTTACACTGGCTGAGCAATGGACGCGCCGGCTGGAATATTGTCACTTCTATTGAAGGCGCCGATAATTTCAGCGACTCACCTATGCCGTCACCGGAAGAGAGATATGCCAAGGCTATGGAGTTCACGGATGTTGTATGCAAGCTTTGGGAGAGTTTTCCGAATGAAGCGATTGTTATCGACCGTCAGTCAGGTATGTTTTCGGATAAGGATAAAGTGACTGCCATTAATCATTCCGGGGAATTTTTCAGTGTAAAAGGGCCGCTTACTTTGCCTGCTCACAAGTCAGGAACGCCGCCGCTATTCCAAGCTGGGGCTTCGGATATTGGACGGAATTTCGCCTCATCTGTAGCTGATGCTATTTTTGCCGCAATGCCGGATATCGAATCGGGAGTGGAACTAAGGAATGATCTGAGAAGAAAAGCGGCTGAGCAGGGCCGTGATCCGGATGCTATCAAAGTTTTGCCGGGCTTATATTTTTTCCTGGCCGATACGCGCGAAGAAGCACTTGAATTACATAAAGCTGCACATGCGAATTTAAGCCTTGAACGCAGACATGCATCGCTCAAATCGGTGCTGGGTCTTGATTTAAGCGGTTATCCCTTAGATAAGCGAGTAACTGCCGATATGTTACCCGATTCCAGTCAGGCCGTCCGCAGCCGGACTCATGCTGAGTTGTTACGGCGGTATATTATTAAAAATCAGCCTACAGTGAAAGAAATCTTGGACAGGCCGGAGGTTGTCGGATCTGCACATTGGGTATCTGTCGGGACAGTCGGGGATGTGCTGAACGATATTATTGAACGGTTTGAAGCGGGGGCTATAGATGGCTTCATCGCCCTGCCAGGCGGTTCGGAACAATCTATGGAGCTGTTTTTTGAGAAGTTGGTACCGCAGCTGGTTGAAAGAGACTTATTCCGGAGCGAATATACGGGTAGCACTTTCCGTGAGCATTTAGGGATTTAAAAAAGAGAAATGAGGCGATTGAACGATGCATGAAGAGGAATTGTTTGATGTTACGATTATTGGCGGCGGTCCGGCTGGATTATTTGCTGCATTTTATAGCGGACTCCGTGAAATGAAAACCAAAATTATAGAATTCCAACCTGTGCTTGGCGGCAAAGTGCATGTCTATCCGGAAAAGATGATCTGGGACGTGGGAGGCTTACAGCCTATTCTTGGCTCGCAGCTTATTGAACAAATGGTTGGTCAAGGGATGACTTTCCAACCGGAGGTTGCCTTTAATGAAAAGGTCACATCCATCGCGCAAGATGAAGCAGGTTACTTTATTTTACACACAGCCGCAAACCAGAAGCATTTCACTAAAACTGTCATATTGGCCATTGGAGGAGGCATTTTGAAGCCGGTCAAGCTCGAAATCAAGGGTGCCGAAAGATTCGAAATCACAAATTTGCATTATACGGTGAAGTCACTTGCCCGCTTTAAAGAGAAGACTGTCCTAATATCGGGAGGCGGCCATTCTGCTGTAGACTGGGCGAATGAACTGGCTCCGATTGCCAAAAAGGTGTTTCTGACGTACCGGAAAGAGAACTTAAAGGGGCATGAAGCCGATATTTCACGCTTGGCAAACAATGGCGTAGAGTGCTTGTTAAATACTTCAATCGAAAAGTTGATTGCCACACCGGATCACGAAAGAATAGGGACTGTACTGCTAAAAAGTAATGACAACGGAGAGGGATTTGAGCTGTCTGTCGATGAGGTCATCATTAATCACGGTTATGAGCGCGACAAAGAACTGCTGGTGAACAGTGAAATTAAAATGGATCTGTGGGAACACCGGATTTCAGGATCAGTAATGAGCGGGACATCCGTGCCGGGTATTTATGCGGCAGGGGATGTTCTACATCATGAGGGGAAACTGCACCTGATCGCGGGGGCATTCCAGGATGCTGCCAATGCGGTAAACCAAGCCAAACAATACATCACACCGGAGGCAAATTCGTCCGGGATGGTGTCTTCACATAATGACCTGTTCACGCAGAAAAACCGTGATTTAATGAAGCATTTATACAGACAGTAATGATAACAACTCAAGGGGGAGCCAAATGAAAAGACTATATGGATGGATTGCATCCTTAATTATACTAGCAGGATTACTGGCTGGGTGTTCCGAAACTTCAGTCACGCCTACACCAGAAGTTGGCAAGATCGAAGAAGCAGGATGGCCAAGAACAATTGCGGATGCCAGCGACAATGGAGTGGTGCTCAAGACACGACCTGAGCGTATAGCGGTTCTGCATCCCTTGTATTTAGATTACTTTTTTGCTCTTGATACGCCTCCAATCGCATCAACTAACGCAGCGGAAGCGATGAAGGATTTTGCTACTTTACAGCCTTACGCTGGAACTGCTGAAATCATTGATTTGGGCAGCAGCAATGCGAATCTGGAAATGATCATGGAAGCAAAGCCTGATGTGATTGTAACCTTCAAGGGTTCTGTTGATAGCAATTATGAAGAGTTGAATAAGATTGCACCAGTCATCTTAATTGACTACACCGATACCTGGGAAAAAACGACGATGCTGTGTGCTCAGATTGTTGGTAAAGAGACATTAGCGGAACAAGCCATTAAGGAAACCCAAGAAATGATTGCAAAAACAAAAGAACAGCTAAGTAGTCTTGAGAATAAAACCTTTGCTTTACTACGGGTCGACGGAAAAGCTAATTTTAATGCTCAAGGCTCTAAAAACACGATGTACTACAATCAAACTGTAGGCTTCGGGTTGTTGCCACCGAAGGGATATCCTGAAGAGGGAGGGGCCCTTTCTCTGGAAGGGATATACAGCATGAATCCTGATTATATTATTATCCAGCATGATATGGATATCGCAAAGGCAGCCATCAAGGACAAGGAAACTTCGAACGTGTGGAACTCACTGGAAGCAGTGAAAAACAATCATGTTCTAATCTTTGATAACTCACTTAATAGCGCAAGTATCCTGGCTGTCCGTTTGGCTGCAGATCATTTTCTGCAATTGGCGTCTGAACAATAAATTTATTAGTAGATCCCATTTACGTTGAAAATTCATTAATAAAAACGAAATTCGCGCTGATAAACTTTATAGTTTCTTTATATTTAAAAAAAAGACACGCACGATTTCACATATCGTACGTGTCTTTCGTCTTATTTTAAACTACTAAACACTATATTGCGTAGCTTACGCGTGATCGACATAGTACCAGCATCTTTTTTCTGGACCATAAATAGTATTGATAAATCATCTTGAGGACTGTTAGTAAAATAGGCACCTAACCAACCATCCCAACCATATTCGCCAATGCTACCAATGAACCCGGCTTTCGCAGGGTCAGTCATAATACGCATCTGATTCCCGTAGCTGTGACCACACAAGGTATGCCAATTATCGAAACCTTTCTGTTGCCTATTTGTTAATGATGCTGAGGTCAAAAAGTCAATTGATCTAGGTTTCATGAGTTGAACCCCGTTAAAGGTCCCTTGATTTAACAGCATCATTGTAAATTTAGCTGTATCATCAATAGTTGATGCTAAGCCCGCACCTCCTGATTCAAACGCTGGCGTCCGATCCATCTGATGAATGATACCAAGATGATTTCCTGAGTATAGTTTCAATCGTCCTGCACCATCATCCTGATATGTTTTGGCTAAACGGTTTCTCTTATCCTCTGTCAACCAAAAATCTGTATCCTGCATATCCAAAGGATTAAATAGTTCCTTTTTCAAGAATTGCCCAAACCGCATTCCACTAACTGCCTCGATAATTGCACCTAGTATATCTGCCGAAGCTCCATATTGCCAGTTTGAGCCTGGATCAAACGATAGAGGACCTTGTCCCATTCGACTGGCAAATTCCAACGTACTCATTGGATTTCCACTTAACAAACGGGAGTCCAATTCTTGAAAAAGTTCATATGAATGTTGACCAGCTAAATCAGGACCATCATAAAGAATTCCCGATGTCATATTTAGTAAATCGTGAATATTGACATCACGGCTCGCCTGAACTAATTTACCATAACTAACGACCAACTGGTTCTTGAAAGTAGGTATGTACTTGCTGATTGGATCAAATAAGTCAATTTCTCCTCGTTCTAGCAACATCATAATAGCAGTGGCAGTGACCGGCTTTGTCATTGAATATAGTCTATAAATTGAATCCCTTGTAATAGGGCGTCCCGTCTCAAGATCAGCCAATCCATCATTGTGATAAAAAGCTTCTTTACCATTCTTAATTACCATAATGCTTGCACCTGCGATTTCATAATTGTTTATACTCGCTTTTAATGTTCCTTTTAATTGGGCGATTGTGTTTATATCCAGCATTCCCCGAACAACCTCTTTTCTAAATAAATTTCACTAGCCAAGTAATAGATTAATCCTGTATTTATTTGTTAACCATGAGTAAAAGAAATCTCATACAAATCAATATACAGAATTAAAAAATACAAATATATATAAAATTCCCGCAGTTCAATACAGAATTATTATTATATTGACTTATAGCAAAGAGACGATAACGGTTGACTACCGCATGTCGCTCCACCATCTACAATTGAAAGAGGAACGTAGTAGAGACAAATAAACGAAATAAGCTGTTATTGATAATGGTTATCATTTATGATGAGGATTAGACAGATAACGGAGGGGTAGTCATTATGTACAAAAGCAATGAAATATTGCTTTGGGACCAAGCGACGGTCAAGTTATTGGATGTGCGCCATATTGAAAGGGTTCAAGGCGAAATTCTTCATAAGTACAAGATTCCTGCCAGTATATTTTTACTTTCGGTACAAGGGAGCGCTCAAGTTCAGTTAGATGACTCTGAATTTTCTTTTACAGGATTTCAAGTCCTGCATAGCGGGAAAGGGGCGATACTTAATATTGTTCCGACAAGTAAGAATTTTGTTTACTATATCATTTATTACCGTGCATGGATTCAAGAGGAGGATCTGTTCCAATCACAATATTGTTTTTCCCCTGATGCACCCATTTTACTTTATAACAAAATGCAATTGATGTATCAAAAATGGAACGAGCAAGAAGAGAGACTCAACATAAAATCACTTTTTTATCAATTCATTCATCAGGTTTTAAAAGAATTACATAGAAAAGAGACTGAGGTGAAACAGACCAGTGTTGCAGTCCAAGTAATCACCTACATTCAGGAGTACTATGCGGAGCCAATTACATTAGATTCTCTTGCGGAAGTATTTAATTTCAGTGCTTATCATTTGTCATCCTTGTTTAAAGAGTACACAGGTATGAGTCCGATTGATTACTTAATTCGGTTTCGGCTTGAACTTGCAACAGAGCTTTTAATGACAACAGATGCTTCGGTCGGGGAAATATCAGCAAGCGTTGGTTATAAAGACGTATATTATTTCAGCCGAATTTTCAAGAAAAGAAAAGGTGTATCCCCTGCACATTTTAGAACAAAAGAGTCACAGCGGCCAAAAGTTGCTGAAAGTCCATTAAACTTCCCCACATCCTCTATTTTTGAACCCATCGCTCAACAGTATATTAATAATGATAATCATTATCATAATACGGAAAAAGGGGAATTACATATGTTTAAAATGACAAAATCTCAGACGACGGCCGCTTTACTGCTTTGCGGTTCTCTATTATTAGGTGCTTGCTCAAGTGGGACGGGTACAGCTACGAAGGAACAAAGTAATGGGAATGGAACCGTAAATCAAGCAACATCAGAAGAAAGTACGAACACTCGAATAGTATCAACGCCTAAGGGAGATTTGGAAGTACCAGCAGAGCCGAAAAGAGTGGCGGCTGACCAATATATGGGGCATTTATTGAAATTAGGAATTGTACCCATCGGAGCAAGAACGTTTATGCTGGATGAAGGCTGGATGGAAAAAGCGGACATACCCAAAGAAACGATCGAGAAAATTGAGGATTTAGGGGATTTCCCTTTAAATCTGGAAAAATTAACGATGCTAGATCCGGACTTAATTATCGGTTCGATCGATGAGAACATAGAACAATATGAGAAAATTGGGACCACTGTTTTTCTGCCTTATTGGGAGGGGTTAAAAACAGCAGGGCCGCTTGATAAATTTAGGAGTGTAAGCAAAATATTCGGAAAAGAAAAAGAAGCAGAAGAATGGATTACGGAATATGAACAGAAAGTAGCTGAAGCAAAGTCTAAACTTGCCGGGGTTATCAAGGAAGGGGAAACCGTTTCGATTGTTCAGTTTTCACAAAAGGCGGTATACGTCTTAGCGGCAAAGGGAGGAAACTATGGTTCTTCCACTATATACAATATGCTTCAGCTGCCTCCAACAGAAAGTGCAAAAAATATGGCGGAGGGATTTGAATCGATTTCATTAGAAGTGCTTCCAGAATATTTAGGTGATTATGTTTTTGTTTATAATGGCGATGCGGATGCTACCAATAAAGCAATGGAAAGTAACATATGGAAAGGCATCCCTGCAGTGAAAAATGGCAAAGTTTATTTGTATGGTGATAATTATCATGATGAATTCGTAATGGAAGATCCTTTTTCATTAGAGCTTCAGCTTGATACGATTGTGAATTTGTTACTTGGTTATCAGTAAATTAGGAGAGAGCGAAACGGAGCATTTATCCGTTTCGTTTTTTTTTGCTAATATGCCGATAGTCCAATCCTTCATCATAAGCCTCAGCAACTGTGACTTTTTTCATAATACCCTTTCTATATTCGACCCGTTTTATAGGCCAAAAGTATAATTTTTACAGCAGTTTACATAAATCTATCTTTTTTTTAATTGTTTTGAGATAGGATAGTAGATGTCTAACAGGTGGGTATTTATGGTAATTACTCACCGGACTATATCTTGAGGAGGAAGGGTATGAAGGAGAAGAATTCAGTTTGGAAAAAGAGGCTGATGAACAGCACTCTAGCTGTGGCGGTGGCCGTACCACTTCAGCTGTTCACGTTCGGAGCCGGTTCGGCGGTATTCGCAGAAGGACCAAACGATCCTGCGCCGTACATTGAGGCCAAAGTCGTCAATGAGCATGCAGGCCAGAAGATCCTGTTCGACAACACCCATGAGCAGACTGCGGGAGCAGCCGATTGGGTGATTGACGGCGCTTTTTCAGACTTTGGGAATGCCCTTGCCCAGGAAGGCTATTATGTCAAAGAACTCCGCAAGACGACTCCAATTACTTTGAGTGATCTTTCCGATTATGATGTCTACATCGTCGCCGAATCCAACGTGCCCTACAAAGCAAGCGAGCAGCTTGCGATGGCGGAATATGTGGAGGATGGCGGCAGTATTTTCTTCATCGGTGACCATTATAACGCCGACCGCAACAAAAACCGCTGGGATGGTTCAGAAGCTTTCAACGGCTACCGCCGTGGAGCATGGGACAATCCAGCCAAAGGCATGAATGCCGATGAGGTCGCTTCTGCAGCCATGCAGGGTGTGGTTAGCTCTGACTGGCTGGCGGACGAGTTCGGTGTCCGTTTCCGCTACAATGCGCTTGGCGACATTAACGCAACCAACGTCGTAGCTCCCGATCAAGCCTTCGGCATTACAACGGGCGTATCAGCGGTAGCTATGCATGCCGGTTCCACGCTGGCCATTCTAGACCCAACCCGTGCGAAAGGTATCGTCTACCTGCCGCAAACCAATGCTGCCTGGGCCAATGCCGTAGACCAGGGGGTCTATAACGGCGGCGGTGTGGCAGAAGGTCCCTATGTGGCAGTTGCTAAAAAAGGCGCCGGCAAGGCAGCCTTCATCGGTGACTCATCTCCTGTAGAGGATGCAACACCGAAATACCTGCGCGAAGATACCGGCGCCAAGAAAACAACTTACGATGGCTTCAAGGAAGTGGACGATGCCACACTGCTGGTTAACACCGTGAACTGGCTCGCCGAGCAGGAGAGCTATACGGATTTCACCCAGGTGAATGGCCTGACGCTAGATCAGCCGACAACACTGCTGCCATTCGAGGAGCCGGCGCTGTCCACTGAGCCGCAGCCGGAGCCTTGGGCTCAACCTAATGCTGGCTACAAATGGTATGATCGCAGCACCTTCAAAGCAGGCTCCTACGGCGGACCGGCAGCCACTGCAAGTGCGGTTTATAACTTCACGCACCAGGCTGTGCTGCCAAATGCACAGAATTTTCAGATTCGGGTGAGTGCAGATAATCTTCCTGCAGGCACAAGCGTATCCGGCTTCCAGGTAGGTGTCTACCAGGTAAGCAGCGGCGCCCAAATCGCCAAGATTCAGAACAGCGACGGTACCTGGCCAAGCAGCTACGGCTATAGCTCCTCATTCAATCTGACAGCTGATCTGAACGGTCATGCCTATAAGGATCTGACGATCCAGATCAAGCCGGGCACCACAGCTGCATCCAATCTGCGCCTCCGCCAGAACAGTACAAACCTCAAGACTGAATCGGTGACGCTGGGCAATGTTCCTGCTGAACCGCTTCCGGCTGAGGAAGATCCCATTCCGGCTACAATCTCTATCAGCGACTCCCGGGCTAAGGCAGCCGGATCACTGGTAACGGTGGAGGGGACCGTGACGACTGAGCCGGGTATCTTCGGCGGACAGTCCTTCTATCTCCAAGATGGAACCGGTGGGGTTTATGTCTTTCAGAGTCAGAGCGGCTTCCACGTTGGCGATAAGGTCAAGGTAACAGCGTCCACCGCATTGTACAACACAGAGCTGGAGCTGACAGAAGCAGTGCAAATTGCGAAGACGGGCACGGCGACACTGCCGCAGCCGATTGCGGCGAGTATGGTGAATGATGCCAACCAAGGCCAATTGGTTCAACTGAACGGTGTGACCGTGGCGAACATTATCAACGCTACGCCAAGCGGCTCCTTTGAATTCGACGCCGTCAATGCCGACGGGACAAGCAATCATGTGCGCGTGGATGCCCGGACAGGCATTACTAAGGATAACTTCCCTTATACAGAAGGACAGAAACTTAATATTACAGGTGTTTCCGCAATTTTTAAAGGCATCTACCAGCTCAAGCCGAGAAGCCTCGATGACTTCGCCGCAGCAGCAGAAGAGGGGGCTCCGGTAACAACGGCGACGCTTTCTGCCGAGCCTAATGCTTCCGGCTGGTTTAACCAGCCGGTCACCGTTACCCTGAAGGCGAATACAGATACAGCTAATGTTTATTACTCGCTGAACGGCAACAAGGAAGCTGAGTACAGTACACCTGTGAACCTGAAGGAAGATGGGCGGCATACATTGACATACCATGCTGTGCCGGCAAAAGGCAAAGCGGAAGATCTAAAGACGCTGAACCTCAATATTGATACGGCTCCACCGGTTGCCGAACTGAAAGAATCCGGTCATGAGGTGAGAGATGTAGAAGAAGGAGCGCAGCTTTCCTTTGAATTGACTGCTGACGATGTATTGTCAGGTGTAACCTCGAAACAGCTTCTATTAGATGGAAGACCGATTGCCGAAGGCCAGACCCTGAGCGCCGCCGATTTAGGCGCCGGCCCCCACACCGTGAAATACATCGTGCATGACGCGGCCGGCAATACAACTGAAAAGAACAATACGTTCCAGGTTATTGGCGGCCAGGTGATTGCGTCTGGTAAGCCAGGACAAGCTGTGCTATCCTCCAACAGCAGCTATGCTAATGGACTTAGTGATGGTAACTATACAGTCACCATGAACCTATGGTGGGGTAATAACGGCACGAGTTACAAACTCTATGAGAACGGCACACTGATTGATTCCAAGACACTGAAAGATGTATCGCCGGCTGCCCAGACGGCAAGTACAGAGCTTCATGGTAAGGTGAACGGCACTTATGTTTACACTGCGGAGTTAATCAACAAATATGGCACGACCAAGAGCGATCCGCTTACGGTCACCATAAGTGACTCCGCGCCGGGTAAGCCGATACTATCCGAAGATAACTGGGACGGAGATGGCACCTATAAGGTGTCGATGAATCTGTGGTGGGGGACTAACGCTACAGAATACCGCCTGTATGAGAACGGGGAGCTCATCGACTCGCAGCCGCTGAATGCCCATACGCCTTCGGCACAAAGTGCAGCAACCACTATCAGCGGACGCACTGCCGGTGTGTACGAATATCGGGCGGAGCTGGTCAACGCGGCGGGAGTGACTGCCAGTGATACGATCAAGGTAACGGTCATCCGCTAAACAGACTGACAGTAACAATAAAAGTAAAAAACGAAGAGCGCCGGATTCCAGGCCGCTCTTCGTTTTTTACATTACCATTAGTTCAATTGTGCCTCGCAAAAAGCCCTGGTTCGCACCAGGGCTGCAAATCATGTGGATTATAGGCCGCTATCATCGGTAGTTTCGTAACCATAGTCGAAGGTCTCGATAGTACCATCATCATATTGAAGTGTGAGCTGGTCAATAATAATCGTATGTATTGTATTCTGATATGTAAAATCACTGAAAATAAATAAAGTATCATTGGGCTCAACCGGCCCCACATATTTAAGCGAAAAGCTGCTCTTACCGTTCAGCTGATCATTGGAAGGATCGCCTACTGGATTAAACGTGCTGATGTGGGCAGTGTAATAATTGATCCTTTTTCCAGTTAAGTTGTCAGCTTCCCAAGTAAGCTTAACAGCATCGGCAGAGTTCGTACTATACTTGAATTCTAATGGCGCACCAATCCCTTGACCGGATGGGGTATCTGCTACTGACAGATCTTCAGAGTCATCACCAACGGGTCCAGTATCATCGTCCGAAGGCATATCTTCCAAGACAACGGCTTCCGGGGAAGGTGAAGGTGAAGATTCAGTAGGATCTGATTCAATAGGATTGGATCCAGTAGTGTTGGATTCAGCAGCAATAGCAGCTTTATCTGCGGTACTAGGCGGTATTTCTTCGATAACGGGATTACTTGCCACAGTCTGCCCATTCAAGCGTGTTTCAACGCTAGGGGCCACGTAAATTCCTAAAAGAAAAGCTATCATGATGGATAAAACATAGATGAGGACTAGATTGAACCGACTCAAATACACACTTCCTTTATTGTTATTTTTAATATGAACCTACTTATAATGACATGATTCCTAAGGATTTGACAATATTATTGTGAAAAATAGTTGCGACTGTGCAGAGACCAAATGTTTAAAGATCAACTCATTTAATAGGGGTTGATTTTTTTATGTCCTACATAAAATAAATCAATTTAAGACTATTAATTTAAAAAGATTATGCTATAATCGTAATTATTACGATTAAGATTTTGGAGTTGAATGCCATCAATCGATACTTGTTGCAACGCTTATTGCAGCTCATCCCCGTGCTGCTCGGCATCTCTTGCATTACCTTTGCGCTGATGCATTTAACACCAGGTGATCCAGCGGAGATCATGCTGCGTGCTGACGGCATCAAACCTACGCAGGAAGCTATTGAGGCGACCAGACATACACTTGGTCTGGATGGTCCTGTACATAAGCAATATTTTCACTGGTTGAACCGGGTATCCCATCTCGATTTTGGCTTATCTTACAGCAGCGGTCGTCCAGTGTTCACAGAGCTGATGAGTCGTTTTCCGGCAACTATACTGCTCAGTGCCTGTTCCGTATTGTCCGCTATTCTTATTGCCCTGCCGATAGGAGTGGGGTCTGCATTATATCCGGGTAGAATGCTTGATCGACTGGGAAGAGTATGTGCAATGCTCAGTGTTTCAATGCCAGGATACTGGCTAAGTCTGCTTCTGATTTATTATGGTGCGGTGAAGTTTAAGCTATTTCCTGTGATGGGAATGGATGGGGTATCCAGTGTCATTCTACCTGCCTTCACACTAGGATTTGGTATGGCAGGAGTCTACATCCGCTTGATTCGTTCCAGTCTCCTAGACGTTTTGGGCAAGCGTTACATCACAGCAGCTAGAGCTAAGGGGCTGCAGGAATGGAGAATAATCATTCGGCATGCACTTCGTAATGCGCTTCTTCCGAGTCTTACCCTCCTTGGGGTTAACATAGCGGGGCTATTAGGCGGTTCCGTTATTGTTGAAACTATATTTTCTTGGCCGGGAATTGGTAAGTATGCCGTTGAGGCGATTTTTGCGAAAGACTATATTGTCATTCAGGGTTACGTATTATGGATGGCTGTTGTCGTTGTCCTGATTAACTTGACAGTGGATTTATTACATCTGCTGCTGGATCCGCGAATCAGGCTGCGGTGACGATTTAGAAGGAGCGGATTGTCATATTTCGTATTAGCTTATTTAAGAATAAGGGAGCAAGGTTAGGAGCGGGCATAGTACTTTTGTTCATATCCGTTGGACTCTTTGCCCCATGGCTTTCACCTTCCGATCCGCTGCAGATTCACATGGAACACAAACTGGCTATACCTTCCTGGCAATACCCGCTCGGTACGGATCATCTGGGACGCTGTGTCTTATCCCGGTTAATCTATGGGACCCGAACCTCCCTAAATTATTCGTTTATGGTGTTGATCGTTGTTTTTGCGATTAGCATCCCTGTTGGTTTACTGGCTGGTTACGCTGGCGGCAAGATCGATCATTTGATTATGCGGATCATAGATATATTGCTTGCCTTTCCCAGCTTAATCCTATCACTTGCTATTACAGCCATGCTAGGTCCCAGTATGAAGAATCTGCTAATCGCATTTGCTGCTGTCTGGTGGACGGGGTATGCCAGAGTGATACGCAGTATGGTCCTTCAAATCAAGGAAAGTGAATATATTACAGCGGCCAAAGCGTCAGGCACTTCTCATTTACAAATTATTTTCAGGCATATTCTGCTGAACGCAGCCCGGCCTATTCTGGTTCTTGCTTCTATGGAAGTGGGTACGATTATGCTCTCCATTGCGGGTTTGTCCTTTCTGGGTTTGGGAGCTCAGCCGCCTACACCGGAATGGGGAGTAATGCTGAACGACAGCCGTGCCTATATTCAAACGGAGCCGCGGTTGATGCTATTTCCGGGAATGATGATCATGCTGGCGGTTCTGGGCTTTAATCTGTTGGGAGAAGGCTTGCGACAACCAGAGCGTGCTTTCAATTCTGTAGTAAAGTGGGGGGCCAGAATATGATGGCAGAGTCTCCACTGCTGAAGGTCAGTCATTTACGCACCTGCTTTCACACAGGCAGTTATAAAGTTACAGCGGTTGATGATGTCAGTATCGAGGTGAAATCCCGGCAGATTGTCGCACTTGTAGGTGAGAGCGGCAGCGGTAAAAGTGTTACGGCAATGTCCATATTAGGATTAGTAGATTCTCCAGGCATAGTTGAGAGTGGAGAAATCTGGCTTAAGGGTAACAATCTACGTGAGTGCTCCAGCCGTCAGTTACAGAAACTTCGGGGAACAGAAATGGCTGTTATCTTTCAAGATCCTATGAACGCGCTGAATCCGGTACTTACTATTGGCAGGCAGATCATGGAGACGATTAAACTGCACAAGCGTATATCGGGAAAAGAAGCAAAGCTGCTTGCCATGAGGCAGATGGAGCAAGCAGGGCTCAGCGAGCCTAAATTGCTTTTCAATAAATATCCTTTTCAAATTAGCGGTGGTATGTGTCAAAGAGTAATGATCGCCATCGCCCTGGTATCCGGAGCACAATTGCTAATTGCAGATGAGCCTACAACGGCATTGGATGTAACCATTCAAGCCCAGATTCTTAAAGAGCTAGACCGAATCAGATGGACGAACAATGTCGGCATCCTATTAATTACCCATGATCTTGGCGTTGTTGCGGAGCTTGCAGATTATGTATATGTGATGAAGTCCGGGAAGATTGTGGAATCAGGCAATGTGTTTGAACTCTTTTCTAATCCCGTGCATCCCTATACTAAATACTTAATGGAGTGCAGATAACAACGGTAATATTACATTTTTCAGGGACGTGGTGATCTTGAAGTTATTGAAAGCGGTAAGCCTGAACAAGAAATATGGGATGGAAAGGGGGTGGTTCACACGTAATGCCAGAAGTGTTCATGCCGTCAACAACCTGTCTCTCAGTCTGGAGAGCGGTGAGACCCTTGGTTTAGTGGGGGAAAGTGGCTGTGGTAAGAGCACTTTGGCCAGACTTCTGCTGGGACTGGAGAAACCATCCTCCGGAAGAGTTATGTACCGGAACGAGGATTATACGGATTGGACCTTTAGCGAAATGCGCATGATCCGCAGGAAGATGCAGATGGTGTTTCAGAACAGTCTGGCTTCATTTAATCCGTTGTTTACGGTAGAGCAAATTATCGGGGAGCCTCTTCGAAACTATGGAGAGAGGAAGGCTGGAGCCCGCAGGGCCACGGTAGCAGACACACTTGAGCTTGTGGGACTTGAAAGGCGGCATATTCACCGCTATCCGCATGAACTCAGCGGCGGACAGCAGCAAAGGGTCG
The DNA here is from genome assembly GCF_038007025.1 of Paenibacillus sp. FSL H7-0918. Taxonomy (NCBI): domain Bacteria; kingdom Bacillati; phylum Bacillota; class Bacilli; order Caryophanales; family Paenibacillaceae; genus Paenibacillus; species Paenibacillus sp. FSL H7-0918. The sequence goes on along the minus strand of NZ_JBBOWJ010000003.1, from coordinate 332,400 downwards.
GAATTGCGCGCGCAATCGCCTTGCGGCCGGAGTTGATTATCTGCGATGAACCTTTCTCAAGTCTCGATGTCACCCTGCGAAAGCAAATGATGGATCTGCTGCAGGAATTGAAGCATGAGCTGGGATTATCCTATGTATTCATTACACATGACTTGTCAGTTGTAAATCGTTTTTGCGACAGTGTGGCTGTGATGTGTCAAGGGGAAATTGTAGAGAAGCAATCGGGTGCAACCATGTTGCAGCAAGCAGACCACCCTTATACAAAAACATTGCTCTCCTCGGTACCTGTGCAGGACCCCCGCTTAAGAAAGAAGAGACTGGGAGAGGAGTGGCAACCCAGCCATTCCTATGATGTTAAGTAGAGAAAGGATGTACCAAGAATGAGAACGAACCCTAAGACAAAAAACCTATTATCAAAATCGTTATTCTTTATGCTTCTTGTAATAGTTGTGTTGATATCAGGTTGCAGCAACAGTAATAACAGCAATTCTACGGCTAGAGCCAATAATACCGCCAATAATGAAGCTGCACAAGGATCTGAAGCTCAGGACAAGACAGTCACTGTTGCTATATCGTCTGATGCCGGTATAGACCGATTGGATGCCGGTGCCTATGATGGTTCGATGAATGTGCACGCGATGATATATGAGGGGTTAGTGGAGTATGGTGAAAAAGGCGAAATACTGCCGTCGCTTGCGGAGTCTTGGGATATTTCAGAAGATGGGAAAGTATATACGTTCCATCTTCGCCATGACGTCAAATTCTCTGACGGTACGGAGTTTAATGCCGACGCAGTTAAATTCTCCTTCGAACGCTGGATTAAGGATCCAGCCAATTCGTTAAATGTAGCAACTGCGATGCAATCCCTTGTTGTTGTGGACGAACATACGATCACAATGACATTCAACAAAGCGTATTATCCCTTCTTAACCGAGTTATCCTTTGCAAGACCGGTCCGAATTATCAGCCCTTCCGCTGTGGAACCCGCAGGAGATATTACGGGTAAATTCATTAAAGCGATTGGAACTGGCGCATGGATGGCAGAGAGCTACAAAACAGATCAGGAAGCCATACTCGTCAGAAATCCGAAGTATTGGGGAGAAATGCCGAAGCTGTCGAAAATTATTTTGAAGGTAATCCCAGATCCACAGTCCAGAGTACTAGCGCTGCAAGCTGGAGACATTGACATTGCCGGGGGACAAATGGGAAAGATTCCAGTCGAAAGCGTGCCAGTGATTGAAGCGGATTCTTCACTAACTTTGCAAAAAGCACAAGGAACAAACTCTCATTTCATGATCTTTAACTACAAAACGCCCGCACTTCAAGATCTGAATGTGCGCAAAGCTATCAATTTGGCAATTAATAAAAAAAGCATTGTCGAAGATCTTATGGACGGTATCGGCAGTGAAGCTCAAGGCCTGTTCCCGCTGACAGTTCCTTATGTGACGGAGTCCAATAATACTTGGTACGGCTTCAATCCGCTGGAAGCGAAGCAACTGCTAGCAGCTGCCGGTTACACGGATTCGGACGGAGATGGAATTGTACAGAAGGACGGAGCGCAGCTTGAGCTTAATTTCGTGCTGCAGCAGGCTGAATATCCCGAATGGAAGTCCATCAGTGAACTGGTTCAGTCTGAGTTAAAGGAGATTGGCATTAGAGTGAATCTTCAGGTTCTTGAGCCGAATGCTTATTATGATGCCTTATGGACAAGCAAAGCCTATGATCTAATCATGTACCGGACTTATGATGATGCTTATAATCCGCATGCATTCTTGCTGTCCCTATTTCATAAAACAGCTGACGCATCTGCTGTCGTATGGTCTGATCCTGGACTAGAAGCACTGATTGACACAGCAGTAGGAACAACCGATATTCAGGAACGTCAGACCGCATATGACTCCATTTTCTCCAAATTGTATCAGGAGGCTATGTTTGCAGCTATTTATTTCCCTGACGATATCTTAGCAGTAAATAATAGAGTGACTGGATTTAAACCGGGATACTCCACCTTTATGCCGGTCTTCTGGAATCTACTCGACATAGGAGAAAAATGATGTTAAAAGAGATTTCGAAATACTGGACATCAAGCTCGGAGAGTTATGACAAAGTCATACAGACTCAATTCCGCAGCAAAAAAACCATAAACCTCTGGAAACAACTGCTTATTAAAGGGTTGGGAACAACTCCCCAGCAAAAGGTGCTGGATGTGGGAACAGGGCCTGGCTTTTTCTCCATACTCTTATCACAGATGGGTCATCTGCCTACAGCGGTGGATACCTCTCAGGGAATGATCGATAGAGCTTCACGAAATTTTGAGAGTTATGGATATAAAGTTCCAGCTTATGTCGCTGATGCTGCCGATTTGCATATGGAGCTAGAGAATAGCTTTGAGGCAGTGGTCTGCAGGGATGTAGTATGGACGCTTCCTGATCCACAGAGTGCTTATGCTGAATGGTACCGGATTCTAAAACCGGGCGGGACCCTGATTATTTTTGACGGCAACTATTTGTATAAAGAGAGCAAGACTGTATTCCATAGACTTTGGTATGCCTTGTCCTGGACACTGATTCTACTCACAGAACAAAGAATCCGCCAGCGAAGCAGTCAAGATAAAAGCCTGCTAAGCGAGTTGCCATATGTTAATGTATTACGGCCTGAAGCTGACGAGACAGCGCTGAAACAGGCCGGGTTCCGAACCATAGATGTTCACCGGAACTTTATCCCTGCCCGTGCGATGCCGCTAGATTATTTGAAATACGGTTACCAGAATGTAAACCGGTTCATGATACTTGCCAAGAAGGAGTGAATGATAAATGGGTATACAACAAGAGGTGGAAATGTATTGGGAAGGCGAAGCCGAGCTGTACAGCGAAGGCATTCAGAAGGAACTCAACGGATTCCAGCGGGAAGCCTGGCTGAAGCTTATTCTCACTAATGCACCGCAGAAGGAAAGACTGCATGTCCTAGATATTGGCTGCGGTCCTGGCTTCTTCTCTGTGATTCTTTCGAGTGCCGGGCATCTGGTTACTGCGATCGATTGTACCGACAATATGCTGGAAGAAGCACGTGCCCACTCCATTCGGGAAGGTGTAACCGTTACTTTCCGCAAGATGGATTCGCACAAGCTTGACTTTGCTGCGGAGAGCTTCGATCTGATCGTGTGCCGCAATGTTACCTGGAGCCTTACCGATCCGCAGTCAGCCTACAAAGAGTGGAGAAGAGTACTTAAGCCTGGGGGACGGCTGCTAGTTTTTGATGCCAACTGGAATCGCCATCTCTGGGACGAAGAGATGCAGCAAAAGCGAGTAGAGGATCAGCAAACCTATGTAGATAAGGGCTTTGGTGAACTCCCGCATCATAAGGACATAGAGGAGACAGACCGTCTGAGTCTTGTATTGCCGCTGACCAGAGAATGGCGTCCCGAGTGGGATATACGGACTCTCAAAAAAGAAGGCTTCGCTAATATTTTTGCTGAAGAGAATTTGAACGCCAAAGTACTGGATGCGAAACAGCAAGTCTTAAACCGGTCAACACCAATGTTCATGATTTGTGCTGAGAAATAATAGAATAGTGAGAACCTACACATATTAAATGAAGTATACAATAAAAAGCAGCGATCTCTAAATGAGAGGCGCTGCTTTTTGTTTGATATTATCAATTGAATCTTAGCAGTTCACATTGGTATGCCTGAGTAGACATCCCCGCGACTGAGATGGTGGTGTAAAGATTGTGCAATGACAGGGCAGGCTCCCAGATAGGGCTAGCCTGATTAATCAACACGGTGTTCGTCTCGAATTTCTTTCCCAATGATGTTTTGCAGTATTTTTTTGTTACAATAGTCGACAAGGTTAAACCATTAAACGGGGGGATTATCTTGAATCGTCAAGAACGCTTGATTGAGTTGGCCACAGAGTTTAAAAATTGCCAACGAGCATTAACTGCGATTGGAGATGACACGCGCCAATCCATTATTATGGCTTTAATAGAGGGCGAGAGTGTGTGTGAAGAAGGAATTCGAGTGGGTGAACTGACTGCAAGGACACACTTGTCCCGCCCGGCCGTATCTCATCATCTGAAAGTGTTGAAGGACGCTAATTTGATTGGAATGAGTCGTGAAGGTACGATGAATTATTACTACCTAGATATCGAAGATAGCGATATTTTTAAATTAAAGAGATTGTTTGATAACATTACTCAATTTATACATGATGTTCAAAGTGAATCATCGGATTGAATACGGGAGGTGCTGATTATTTCTTCTACGATTAAAGTTCATATTTTACATTGCGGTCTAGTTCAAGTGGATTCTGCTGTGCCTTTTCAGCAAAACAAGTTGAATCCACTAGCGTTTACGGGCTTATTTCGCTCTCAGAAACATCAAATTGTACTGCCAGTGTCTTCCTATCTCATTGAGCACCCAAAAGGGCTAGTTCTGATTGACACCAGTTGGCATACGGATGTGAGAAGCGATCAAATCGGTTATTTGGGACGGATGACCTACATGGTCAGTAAAGCATTTCTACCGGAAGGCCAAGCTGTTCATGAACAGCTTTTAAACTTTGGAATTATGCCGAAGGATCTGGATTATGTCGTGATCAGTCACATGGATGCCGATCATGCCGGAGGTCTGAAGCTGGTGAAGGAAGCCAAACAGATTCTCACAAGCCAAATTGAATGGGAGGCAGCGAAAAGAAGTAAACTCCGTTACGCGAGTCACATGTGGTCAGGCGTAAACGTGGGTACTTTTTCAATGACGAATTCAGAATATGGTCCTGAGCAGCAATCCTTCGATTTATTTGGTGATAATTCTATTGTGTTTGTTCATACACCGGGGCATTCCCGGGGTATGGTCTCCACACTCGTACAGAGAAATGGGCGCTTCGTACTTTTGGCTAACGATACGGGATATGCCAGGAAATCCTGGGAAGAGATGATTTCACCGGGAATTGTGGTAAATAGGCAACAGGCTAAAGAATCCTTGAAATGGGTAAAGGAAATGAGTTTAGACCCAAATTGTATCGAAGTTCTGGCCAATCATGATCCTGAAGTCCATCCTCATTTGATTGAGTTATAATATAGGAGGATTTTAATGGAAGATTATATTTTGAACAATGATGTAGCAATGCCTAAAGTTGGTCTTGGTGTGTACAAAATGAAAAGTGAACATGAAGATGCATTGGTATGGGCGTTGAATCATGGTTATCGACATATCGATACTGCAGCTTTCTATCATAATGAAGAGCTTATTGCCAGTGCAATTAGAAAGTCTGGCGTAAAAAGAAAGGACCTCTTTATAACCACTAAGGTTTGGAGTTCCGATGTTGGCAAAAAAACCAATCAAGCTTTTGAAAAAAGCTTACAAAAACTTCAAACCGATTATATAGATCTTTACTTGATTCACTGGCCAGTTCGAGGGTACCTCGAAAGCTGGAGGACAATGGAGACACTATATAAGGAAGGAAAAATCAGAGCGATCGGCGTTGCGAATTTTGAACAAAACCAGCTAGAAGAGATAATGAAACAAAGAACGATAAAACCTGCTGTTAATCAAATTCAAACCAATCCTTATCTTCAACAGCATGCCCTCCATGAATACTTGGTACAACACCAAATCCAGCACATTGCCTGGGGTTCATTAGGACAGGGAAGCAGCCAGCTGTTCCAGGATCAGCTATTAAGTGAGCTTGCAGATAAGTATGGAAAAACGACTGCGCAAATCATGCTACGGTGGAGCATTCAGCTTGGGATTGCAGTGATTCCCAAATCGGTACATCCTGATAGGCTACAGCAAAATCTGGAGGTATTTGATTTTCAAATAGCTGATGGAGACATGAACCGCATCTCAACACTGGAGAGAAATAAGCGGGGGATAAATGACCCAAATAACAAACTTTTTTTATGGTTCCTCCGGTTTATCCGATAACTGGAAGATTAAAGTCATTATTTATTAATTAAATAGTAAAGGAGTGCGTTAACATGGCAACAATCGTTTTGCTAGGCGGAAATGGGTATATTGGGAGGTCGGTTACTAAGCATTGGCTGAAGAAAGATCCCCAAGCTCATTTTTGGGTGGTATCGAGAACAGGGAACAACAAGCTGAATGACATACGGATTCATAATGTCGTTGCCGATGTAACTAATTATGAAGCAGTTGTGGCAGTCATACCCGAGAAGATTGATTATATCGTGGACTTAGTTGGTCGCCCAGAAAAGAATGATGCTGATTTAGAATTAATCAATCGTGTACCCGCGGATGTGATGAAAAAAATTGCAGAGAATTATGAGGTTAAAGCGATGGGCTTTATTGGAGGTACGCTTGGTCCTAAATCGTTTACTAGTATGAAAACAGATATCATAGAGCAACTGAAGAAAGGCCAAATCCGGTTGGAGGTCGTCGAACCTACACTTGTCTATGGGGAAGATAGAAATGACAGTCTGTCCAAGATGGTTCCCATTTTTAAATTTCTTGGTATTTTTTCTAAAGGACTAAAGCCGGTATTGGTAACACAATTAGCGGAAGAACTAGTCCAAAAAATCATTCGCAGATAGAAAGAGTTAGTTAATTTTTAGGTAATAATTGAAGCTATACAAAAAAAGTGACCACAAATGTTTAAAGGCGATGGAGAAAAGTCTAAATAATCAATTAAGTTAACTAAAGCACCGTGCCAAAGCATGGTGCTTTAGTTAACTTAATTTACTGGAGATCATTTCGCAATGTTTATTAAGGGATCAGCTGTTGCGAGACAAGAATACATACCACGTCGCTATGTTAGCGGCTTTTTTGTGTTAAGGAATCAGTTTTTGGGCTTGTTCATATTCCGTTCATATTGTCGTCACGAAGGGTACATCTTGATTGATTACACTTTGAATATGTCGTCAAGGCGGCACTTCAGATACAGGGACAAGGAAGGGAAGAGATGAACGTGGCAAATAAGGTGGAATTAAAAACAACAGGGACTAAGAGCCACAAGAAACGGAACCTATGGTTAAAAATAATCGGAGGTATTGTAGGGGCGCTCGTGTTGTTCATGGGCATCGTTTTTATCGTTGATTCTATTAGCGATGGGGTAGAGAAAAAGAAAATCGAATCGTATGGCCAGTATGTCAATGTGGATGGGAAAAAAATGAATGTGCTTATTCAAGGAAGCGGTGAACAAACGGTTGTACTCCTACCGGGACAAGGAACCCCGACGCCTGCACTTGATTTCAAATTGCTGATCGATGAAATTACCCCTAATTATAAAGTCGTGGTGGTCGAGCCTTTCGGTTATGGTTTGAGCGATGAAACCGAGAAGGAGAGAACGACTGAGAATATAGTAAGTGAGGTTCACGAAGCAGTGCAGCAACTGGGTTTAGACCGTTATATTCTAATGGGACATTCCATCGCGGGACTTTACGGAGCGACCTATGTGAACACATATCCGGATGAAGTTCTTGCTTTTGTCGGCATCGATAGCAGCGTTCCCAATCAACCCGGAATGGATGTCAAATTACCTTTGAACGCCATGAAATTTCTTCAAAAATCAGGTCTAATGAGATTGGTCCAAAAAGTGAGCGGAGATCCCTATGAATCGCTTGCGTTCGATGAGCATACCAAAGAACAGATGCGTTTGATTTCGAATCAAGTCGCGACCAATCCAACATTGATGAATGAACTGGGCCACCTCGGTTCCAATTTCAAAAATGGAGAAAAACTCACAATGCCAAATGACTTGCCGCTGCTTCTCTTCGTTCAATCGAATAACGAGCACAATAAACAGTGGATTCCGCTGCATGAGGAGCAAGTCAAACAATCCGCACAGGGCAAAATGATCCCAATGGAAGGTTCACATTATCTGCATCATACAAAATACAAAGAAATCGCTGAGGCATTCAAAGAGTACATGAAACAAATTCAAATTCAATAGTAGGGTTGATAATTAAACTGCGGAGCCGAACTTGGTTCCGTGGTTTCTTTGTTTTTTTCATTTATAAACACGATTTTTAAACCTTATTCCTGGGACATTGGAGTATGGTATACCTCAAGACAAATTTTGGTCATTTCGTCAATGGATTTTGCAAAGTCTGATTGTATCCATTTAAGGAGAACATTATAGAGGGCCCCCGCTTTAAAGTATATTCGGTACACATTCTCGTCGCTTTTGTCATGAGCAGTAGAAAGCATCATTTCATTCAAGCAATCCAGAATTACATGATCAAACTTTGCACTCTGAAGTGCTTTGTAAATGTTCCGCTGCTGAAAAATAACTTCAAAAAGCACTTTGATAAATTTTTGAGGTTCTTTAGCTTTGCCTGTTAATTCATTGGTGTAAGGTAAGAGTTTTTGATTAATTTCAAAAATAAGCGAATCGACCAAATCCACCAGGATCTCTTGCTTGGAGGAATAGTTGTTGTAATAGGCTGTTCGAGAAACCCCTGCGCGCTTCACAATATCGGTGATGGTGATTTTGTCAAAAGGCTGTTCCTGGATCAAGAAGACTAATGCCGTACAGATGGCTTCTCTTGTCAAACGGTTGGTTTCTTTATTGGAACGATGCTGAGAGGTATTTGGACTGTATAATTCATGATTTGAGATGACATTTCCCCTCCGTTTGTACATTCTGATGTTCGTTTCATTGTTTTTCATGAGTATTTTCAATATGCTAAAACCATAAGGCATTACAAATGTAATGTCAAAATAATCGTTAGTTAAAATGGGAGGGCGTCATGTTAGAAATCTTATATAGACGATTGTCAGCGGTGCTGCTTTTGATCCTAGCACTATGTGCTACGGTATTCATTGGCAAAGAAACGGTAATCTCGATCGTGACCATTATCTTTTTGTTAGCAGAATTAGGCATCTCTTTTTTACTATTAAAGAAGCGTGAGAAGTTACATGTAGTATTTATTAGTGCGATGGTGGCAGAAGGGTTATTCTTACTAACAAGAAATTTTTGGCTGCTTGCGCTTTCTATCCTCTTGCTGATCATAGCGGGCATATGGAGAGGACTCTTGGGGCAAAAGGTAAGCAGAAGAGTTACTCCGTTTCTAGTGGTTCGTAAAGTGTTATTCAGCATTGCTGCACTTATCGTTACTGCACTTTGGGGTATTGGAATCTATGCGAAACCTATTACAACACCTGTAGCATTAGCAGCTGATACGGCAGTGACGATCGATGAACGTAAATTGGATTCTGCAGCAGTGATGCTCAAAGATATTGAAGTAATGAATTCTTTTGGAAGCCGTACAACCGGCTCTGAGGGTCACAATCAGTTTATTGCTTGGCTGGAGCAACAGGTAACGGATATGGGGCTGCAAGTATTTCGTGATCGCTATACTTTTGACCGATGGGAAGAAAAGAACAGTGCTTTAATGATTGATCAGCAGGAAATTCATGTCTCTTCAGCTTTTCCCTATTCCGGGGAAACTGACGAAAAAGGTGTAACTGGGGAGCTGGTGTATACGAAGCGTGGTGAATATGGCCAGGCCAGCGGAAAAATTGCTGTCATTGAAATTGAGAATTTCAGAAATTTTCCAAGTGGGATCGTTATGAATATGCGGGCTTCATCTCCAATGGACAACCAAATTGCCCCAAATGAAGGCGATCTGGTCCTCACTACAGCTTTAAAAGAAGCTAAATTGGAGCAAGCGAAGGAAAAGGGCGTAAAAGCTGTTGTTTTAGTCTGGAAAGGGGTATCTGACGATAAGGTTGAAGAGCAATATGTGCCTTTTACCACCGATTATGCTGGAATCCCTGCGATCTGGGTGAATGAAACGGAAGGGCAAAAGGTGATCAGGGCAGCTCAGGAGCATAAAGAAGGTACGGTTATTTTAGAAGCGGTAATACAAAAAGATGCCCCAACAGAATCCTTTTATGTGAAAATTGACGGTAAGAATAAAGACGAAGCAATTATCGTAAATACTCATACGGATGGGATAAATGTGGTGGAGGAGAATGGCGCTGTGGGCATACTGTCTATGATTCGTTACTTACAGCAGGAGCAGCCGGAACGTACGATGATATTTGCTTTTGTGACAGGGCATTTTAGATTACCGGAGTTCAAAGGGTCCTCTCAGGCAACTTCCACCTGGATGGAGGGGCATCGAGAGCTGTGGGATGGCAAGAATGGCCATTTAAAAGCTGTAGCTGGAATTACGATTGAGCATTTAGGCAGCATGGAGTGGAAGGACGATGATACGGGTCACTATGGTCCAACTGGACAAATAAGTACAGAATATACCTATGCGGGCAATGAAATGATGGCAGCCATTTGGCTGAAGGCTATTGAAAAGACAGATAGCACACGTACTGTATTATTGCGTGGACATAACAAGTTTGAGTTTGGAGAGAGTCAGCCCTTATTTGAAGCAGGGATACCGGTGATTGGTTTCATTCCAATGCCCGACTATCTGCTCGTGGATAGTGACAACAGAGAGATGGACAAATTTGATGCAAAGCTAATGCATACGCAAATTGTATCGTTGCTGAAAGCGGTCAAGCTAGTGGACGGAACGGAGACGACTAAGCTTGGGAAGTCAGATGGGTATTCTTTTTTCTACGGCCGTACTAAATGATATTGGCAGATCAAGATTTGTCATGACGAAGATGACATTAGCTTTAATTCAAAAAACACTGATGATTTGAGTCAGTGTTTTTTTGTTGCAAAAGGGGGATATATTACGGCTCAAAATGAGAAAATATCGTTTTTTTTGCCAGCATCGAAGTAGGAGGGAACTTGTGACATCACATATACACTAATCAATCAATAGCTCCTTCGGGTACTTTTTGTGTTATTCACTGAGTTGTCAGAAAGATTTGACCCTTTCTTGAACGTTTAGGGATTAAGAGATATCTGTGATTGAATTACTTGCAATTTAAGATAAGATGATTTTAATTATTAGGTCACATTATAATTTTGACTGCTCAGTATCAGATAAATCGGGCTCGCCAACTCTTGCTTTGTGAATTTTTTCTCTTTTTACATAGCAAAGAACGATGAACGTCATACTAAAACGAACAGGCAACGATGTCGCTGAACCTTGCTAAACCTGATATTGAATGCAGCCAACAGTTAGCAGGCCTAATCATAGAAAAATGAACAGTGTTTTGAAGGGAGCAGTAAAGAATGGCAATTGATACGGTGCTATGGAGCAGGCTGGTGACAGGCTTGACTCTCGGGTTCCACGTTATTTTTGCGACGATTGGCGTCGGTATACCGCTAATGATCGCTATAGCAGAGTTTATCGGGATTCGGAAGAAGGACCCCCATTATACACTTATGGCAAAGCGGTGGTCTCGAGGATTTGTCATTTCTGTGGCGGTTGGTGTCGTGACCGGTACAGCGATTTCACTACAGCTGGCCCTGGTATGGCCGAATTTTATGAAACTGGCTGGGAATGTCATTGCACTTCCGTTATTCATGGAGGTGTTCGCGTTCTTCTTTGAAGCTATCTTCTTGGGCATTTATTTGTATACATGGGGTCGGTTCAAAAATCCGTATATCCATTGGCTGCTGACGATACCGATTGTCGCCGGGGCAGGCATGTCTGCCGTTTTTATTACGACGGTGAACGGATTCATGAACCAGCCTGAAGGCTTTGTCATGGAAGCAGGCCAATTCACAGCGATTAACCCGGTGCAAGCGATGCTGAATACGGCGACGTTCTCCAAAGTGTTCCATGTATTAAGCTCGGCCTATTTGACTGGAGCTGCCTTGTTAGCCGGGATTGCAGCCTTCGCGATGCTGAGAAAAGGTGTGTCCGCATACCACAAAAAATCTTTAAATCTAATGATGGCGGTCGTTTTACTATTCGGTTTGCTGAACACGTTAGCCGGTGATGTGTCCGCCAAGTTTTTGGCCGAGCATCAGCCAGAGAAGCTTGCAGCGGCAGAGTGGCATTTTGAGACGAGCAGCAGTGTGGATTTGGTGCTATTGGGATGGCTGAATGCAGAGCATGAAGTTCTAGGGGCTCTTCATCTGCCGAAGCTGCTCAGCTTCCTGGCCTTTGGAGACTTTAATGCAGAGGTGACGGGGCTCGAGGAATTCCCCAAGGAAGAATGGCCACCGCTTCTCGTTCATTATCTGTTTGATTTAATGGTCGGAATTGGATTTACTCTGCTCGCGATTTCGTTTTTATATTTTCTGTTTGTGTTCTGGAAAAAGCGTAATGCGCTTAACAAATGGATGCTTCGCATCATCGCACTGAGCGCCCCTCTCGCTTTTCTGGCTGTTGAGCTGGGATGGTTTTATGCAGAGATTGGCCGACAGCCGTGGATTATCCGTGGATATATGCGTGTTGAGGAGGCTGCCACGTCTTCACCGAATGTAAGAATTATATTCTTCGCCTTATTGCTCTTGTACATCGTACTCGGCAGTATGTGTGTAATCGTGCTGAGACGCTTGTTCAACAATAATCCGGCAGAAGCTGAGATGGAGAAATGGATGAAGGATCATCCTAATCAATTTACGGAAAAGGGGGGCACTGAATGATGAGTTACGAATTGATTGGCATCTCGGTGCTCTGGCTGTTTTTGTACGGCTATTTAATTATAGCTTCCATTGATTTCGGAGCGGGCTTCTTCGCCTTTTATGCACGTTTAACAAAGCAGGATCATCTCATTAATCGTCTGATTTCCCGATATTTATCACCCGTATGGGAGATTACAAATGTATTTTTTATCTTTTTCTATATTGGCATCGTCGGTTTTTTTCCGGACACAGCCTATTATTATGGCTCCGCGTTACTTGTTCCGGGAAGCATTGCAGTGATTCTTCTTGCGATTCGCGGTTCATTCTATGCTTTTGAAAATTACGGTTCCAAGAAAAACATAGTTTATCTTTTTTTGTACGGAGCTACAGGTTTGCTTATTCCAGCATCGTTGTCAGTGGCGCTAACTTTGTCTGAAGGCGGCTTTATCGTGAAGCAGGGGGAGACGGTTTCTCTAGATTACTGGGCGCTGTTTACCAATCCATTATCGTGGAGTATCGTTGGACTGGCAATCGTGTCCGTTTTGTTCATTAGCGGCTCATTTCTGACATTTTACGCATCTCGGGCGGAGGATCATTCCGCGTTGAAGCTGATGCGCAACTACGCCCTGTTTTGGAGCACACCGACGATAATCCTCGCACTGACAGCATTTATCTATTTGGGTCAACACAATGAGCGGCATTTTCAAAATATGATGGATTTATGGTGGTTGCTGGCACTTTCCGTTGCTTTCTTCATGATCGCGATGTGGCTATTATATAACGGACGCCTTTACGGATTAGCTTTTATATGCGTCATGTTGCAGTTTTTCTGTGCCTTTTTCGCTTATGGGATTGGGCAATACCCTTATATTCTTGATCCGTATATCACGATTCAGAGCAGTGCAACTTCACCGGCAATGGGTTTAGCGTTAGTAATTGTGTTTATCGGCGGTCTATGCCTGTTGATCCCATCCCTTATTCTGGTCTTCAAACTCTTCCTGTTTGATGCGGATTATGTTAAAGGGAAAAAATAAAGCTGATTAATCCATTACGGTATGTTTGAGGTTTTCCTACCAGCCTATAGATAAAGGAGGTGTGATCTGTGAAGAGGAAATCCAGTCTGATTTCTCAACAAATGTCTTCACAAAGGAAAAACATGGCTCTCCTCGCAATCATTTCACTAGCGCTTGGTATAGCTATTGTGAGTCAGGCTGGACTGCTTGCTGAAGCAGTCCAACGGATTTTTGTCGAGAAAGCTTCATTTTCATCGGTTATCCTGTTGCTCGGCATACTTCTAGCTGTTATGGCTGTGCGCACACTGTTGTCTTATGGAAACGGTATAGTTGGCTTACATATGGCTGCCACTGCTAAGACAAATATGCGCGCTGCCGTGCTGCAAAACTTGACTCATGCCTCCATGCCTTCAACCCTTCGTGGACAGACGGGAGGAAAGGTCAGTGTTGCTCTGGATGCTGTGGATGAGGCCGATAGTTATTTCAGTCAATACATGCCGCGTATGATGGAAGCTGCTATCATCCCGGTTCTGATTTTGGTCGTTACATTTATCCAACATGCCAACACAGGTTTCATTCTATTGTTTACTGCTCCGTTCATCCCGCTGTTCATGATTTTGGTAGGGCTGAAAACGAAGAACAAATCCGAAGAAAAATATGCGCAACTGGCTGAGTTCTCAGGGACGTTTCTGGATTCTCTTCAAGGACTGGTGACATTGAAAATATTTGGACGGGCTTACCGTCAGCAACAGGAGATCGAGCGCAGTAGCTTGGGTTATCGTGATGCCACAATGGGCATTTTGAAGATTGCGTTTACGAATACCTTCATGCTGGAATCGATCGTAATGCTTAGCATTGGCATTGTCGCTCTTGAACTGGCCATCCAGTTGCTCGTTTTCAAAGCTATGACGTTCCACACCGCCTTTCTCGTTTTGCTGCTCGTTCCCGAGTTTTACAACCTGTTAAAGAATACGGGAACGGCCTTTCACAGTGGCCGGACAAGTATGGGTGCGGTTCGTAAGGTGGAACAGATGCTTGAGGAAACGGCAGGGGGGAGCAGGGACGCTAATGGCATTGAAGGAGCATTAACAACCGATGGAATCGACGAGATCGACAGCATGGATAAGGTCGGTGATAGGACCGACAGAATAAGCAAATTGGAACTTACCCATTCTGGAGACCTTTTAATACCGCCGTCCATCGTAATTGACCAACTCCGGTTTCAGTATGCTCCAGATTCTTTCGAGCTTAAGACGGGGCGGATCCAGCTTAGTCCAGGAGAACACATTGCCATTGTTGGCAAAAGCGGTTCCGGCAAAACGACTTTGCTACATCTCATTGCCGGTCTGCTGAAACCAGAATCGGGAACGCTTCTGGTGAATGGAAGTCCACTCTCGCAATACGATGAAACTGAATGGTTCGAACATGTTAGCTACATTACGCAGCATCCGTATATTTTTGCAGGCACATTTTCTGAAAATATTGCGATTGGTGCTCGTGGGAGCATCTCCAGGGCAGAAATTGAGCGGGCGGGGGAAGAAGCAGGACTCGCTGCGCTTACAGCCCAATTAGAGCATGGATTTGATACCTTTGTTGGTGAAGGAGGCCGGGGACTGTCTGGTGGGGAAAAGCAACGGCTTGCCTTAGCACGCGCTTTTTTGAAGCGTCCTGCTATCATTTTGTTTGATGAACCCACAGTTGGACTGGATTTGCACACCGAGCGGGTACTGCAACGCTCCATAGCCAAACTGGCAAAAACGGCTACAATGATTACGGTAGCTCACCGATTATATACGATTCAACAAGCCGACAAGATTTTGTTTATGGACAATGGAGTGTTGGTGGACTCGGGACGACATGACGAGCTTCTGGAGCGCCTGCCTCAGTATGCCGAGATGATTGATGTAGAGCGGAAAGGGGGGATATCCTCATGAATGAACTGGCTGTTCTGTCAAAGGCGATGATTCAGGAGCGCAAGGATATCATTCTTTCGATTTTGGGTGGATTTATCGCCGGCATAGCCGGTGTGGCACTCTTTTCTGCGAGCGGATATCTGATTTCGCAAACGGTATTTGCGCCACCGCTTTATACTTTAATTGTACTCACCTCCATGGTCAAACTGCTGGGTCTGCTTCGGGCGGCGAGTCGTTATGGAGAACGCTTGTATTCTCACCGGGCGACATTCTCCATGCTTAGCCGTTTACGTACATCCTTTTTTGCCAAGCTTATTCCTTTAACGCCTGGTATATTGAACAAAAATCGAAGCGGGGATCTGCTTGCGCGGATCGTTGGGGATGTGGAAAGTTTGCAAAATTATTTTTTGCGAGTCGCTTATCCTCCGATCATGGTCGTCATGGTGTTTTTGACTACGGTGCTGTTTACTTCTACCTTTTCGATCTGGATTGCCGTTTTGTTTGTAATAGGTATGCTGGTAACGGCATTCGTTGTACCGGGAATTGTGTTACTCGGGCAGCGGAGAATACATGGACGCGTTCGTGAGCAGAGGGCGCAGCTGTCCACGGAAGTTACCGAAGTGTTATACGGTTTCCGGGATTTAAAAGTATATGGTCAATTGGCACAGCGTGAGGAACATCTCCAGCATGCTTCCACTGTATTGGCAGCTGAGCAGCAACGAGCAGCCGGGCAACTGCTGCGCGGGCAATCGATGCACACTTTTGTTACGTTTTTCGTTTCCTGGGGAGTGCTTACGCTTGGCGCCTATTTAATTATGGAAGGAGCGCTTGCAGGCGTATTTCTTGCCATGCTGGTTATGGCATCACAAACCGTATTTGAAGAAGCGGCGGCTATGGCCACATTACCCGCGTATAAAGAGGATAGCGAACACGCAGCCAAACGACTGACGGAAACAGTTCAGACCTTTGATGAGCAGTCTTCGCAGCCAAGTGGCACATTGTCTGTTGATCATGCCGTTACGATGGAGCTATCCGATGTTACGTTTCAATATGAAGGGGAGTGGAGACCGGCGCTCAGGGATGTATCCCTGCACATTTTACCTGGTTCCAAAACGGCGATTGTCGGGCCGAGTGGATCAGGAAAATCAACGATTATCGAATTGCTGCTCAAGCTGCGAACACCAACGGCCGGTGATATACGGTTAAACGGCATTTCGGTGAAGGAACTGGATGAAACGAGCATTTGGCAAGCGGCTACTGTAGTGTTTCAGCAAAGTCATTTCTTCCGGGGAACGATCCGGGACAACCTGCTGCTGAATGGAGAAGAACATGCAGACGAACAATTGTTGGATGTGCTAGCAAAAATGCAGCTGCCCGATACATCGTTGACCGATATGGTGTATGAAAAAGGGGAGAATCTGTCAGACGGCGAGAAGCAGAGGTTGGCTCTGGCGCGAGCGATGCTCCGCAAAGGACGGGTATGGCTTCTGGACGAACCCACTTCATCGCTGGATTATGTGACAGAGCATCATGTTTTGAAGCATCTCTACGCACAGGCGGCTAATGATACGCTTCTCCTGATTTGTCATCGGCTAACCGGATTGGAAGAGATGGACCAGATTGTGGTCATGGACCAAGGCAAGGTAGTCGAAACAGGGTCCTATTCGGAGTTGATGGGGCAAAAAGGCTATTTTTATGAGATGAAACAAATCGAACAGCAAATGATCGGAGAAGTTGGAGTGTAAAAAAAGCAAGAGCTCCTCTGAGCATTCGATCAATCTTACCAAGCAACAGGCTAAAGAATAACTTCCGGTGTAATATCGGGAGCAGTTCTTTAGCCTGTTTTGCGATTCTCGCCTAGACTATAATCCACGTCTGTCTTAAACGATGAGCAGTTCTTCAAAAACTGGTAATAAAAATCGCTTCAGAGAAAAACGCTAAACCGGCTCAAATTGTATTAGCACACGTAAATTGGAGCGTCTGGAAGAAGCAATGGGTTTAATCTCGGAGAAGCCCTCAATTTACGTGACACTAAAAAGTTGATCTATTTTGCAGATCAACTTTTTAGTTTACTATATTAAGGGAGAAGAGACATCTTGTAGGGAGATTATTTTCAATGATTATTGCTTATAAATTTGTTCTCCAAGACAGGATACCCGCGTTCATGCTCCTGCACGCCTTCATTGCAGATTCTGGGGTATGAAGTTCCTCACCCCAAGTAACATAATATCGGAATTCATAGAATCCTCCCAGTGTCGCCTTAAAGTTTGTCTCCCAATAATTATTCATGGGCCATGAGTACAGGTGGGCTGGATCATGGGCAAGCTCCGGATGGCCGCTCAGAAGACGATCCTCATAGTCTAATGAACCGATTTGAATCAGCGGCGTGTCCGGCATGGCAATCGCAATCCCTCGTCCTTCACTGATATACGCCACACCCTCATCAACACAGTAGAAATCGGCAAGGGAACCCGGGAGTTGGTCGATACGCGGTCGTACTGACGCACCGGTTTTTTCAATCCATAGTTCTTGCTGCGGTGAAGAGGGAGCACTTCCGAACGGAAGAGAAATGTATAGATTTTCTGGGTCCCATACACTTTCCTTATGCATGCGTACGGCAACATCAATTCGCGCACGATCACTGTATAAGGTGACAAGTAAGGAATAATGACTGCAGCCATTGACGCTGTATGTCAGACGAACTTTAGCGTATAGTGCGCCTTTTTCAACAATATCAACATTAACCAGTGTTCCCACAGAAGTAATTGCATCAGGGCCTCTACGATTGCGTCCCATCTTGCGCCGAACATCATACATACCAAATTCGTTAGCTGCCCGAGTCACATTATAAACAGGAGAAAATGCATGGTGATTCCGATCTGCACGAAGCAGGTTCTGATTCACGGTCTTGTCGATCCATTTCGTGATGCCAGCACCGATCTCCCATTCAAGTCTTACGTATTGCGATTCCATATATTTCGGCGTAACCTGAAGCTTCGGTGCGACTGGCGGGATGATATCCAACATACGATCCGAGCCTACGTAATCTGTTCGATACGCAGTTACAGGTTTGTGATTGATAAGAGACTTGATCGTCAATTGTACCTGCTGCTTTGGCTGAAGCGTTACCGGAATGGTAAGGATGACACCGCGGTGCCCTGTAACCATTTGCACCTCATATTCAGTGCCCGTCGATTCATCCATGACTTCAAAACCGTTCTTCAATTCCGATATATTCCAGCCTTCCATAATGAGTTCAGCATAATCAGTTTGCGCAAAATCATTAGGATTATATAACTCAAATTTCATTGGACAATTAGGACGAAGCAAAGCGTCACCGCGAGCCTCAAGGATGTCGTATAAAGCGGTATGAGCGAGTGAGCTGGCATTGGCCGCATAGGCTTCTTTCCTGCAGCCAAGCTCTTGAACGAACGGATTCCAAGGTTCGGTGACCGAGGAATGATAACCCCATGTATGCTCAGCGAATAGCGCTAGCTCATATTCCATTGCTTCAAGACGTTCTTTGGAGACGATCTCGCATGCGGGATCTAATAGCTTCACCTTTGTATAGACACGCTGTGCTTCACGGAAAATCTGTACATGCATCGGCGTCGTCGCCGAGCCATCTGTCCACCAATCTGGCCAGTCCCCACGGAAGGTCTCGATTTCCTCGGGATGCTCCTCTGCATAAGCTCTCAAATCTGCAAAGAAATCGTCCAAGGTCGCCGGTTGAATCCGGATGCGTTCGCCATGCTTCTCATTCCATGGATTCACAAAATCCATCAACGCTGCGTTCGGCGAGCCGTTGTCGGTAGGAAGTCCGGACACCATCACCGGTACGAACGGGAACGTGTAACCATCAGCAACCAATTGCTGTAAATAACGATCAAAACGTGCTTCGGCCACTACAAAGGATACACCGTTTCGGACATCATGATCATCGCGAATCGTATAAGATCCGCCAATGCCTGGGGTCAATCCAAGATCATTGCCGAACATGTAATGCTCACCGCTCCAGGTGAGAATACGATCTCCTTTCGGCGTTTCCCACCAGAACGGAATCTGCTTCTTCCACAGTGGAAACATGGAATGATGCGTATGAATACATGTAATCAAATTCTCGATACCTGCATCCGCCAGCACTTGACTGTATCCCCAACCAAAGCCTGTAATGTCTGCCGTCATCGCAGAACGTACCGGGAATTGAATCGATTGTCCATAATCTGTTATCCGCTTAATCATGATAGAGAGTATCTCTTGATTTAATTGCTCACCGAAATTGAGATAGGTGCCGGAGAGACCGATATAACCTTTCTTCACCGCATGAGCGAGTTCTTCTTTTTCTATGTCTGTGGCTTTCAATAGGAAGGATTCAACAGGCCAATAGGTTTCACATACCCACTTATAGCCTTTTAAGTCAGGTCTGGCGCCGCTCTCAATATCACGTACAATTTGCAGAGCCTGCCGAATATAATTGACATGATATTGACGAATTTTTTCTTGACGCTCGGTATAGCCGACATCGGTATGGGAATGTTGAATGACGTAAATTGTCCAAGGTTTGTGCTGATTCATCGTAGAGCTCCTTTCGGAATTACAGGATTATCCAATCGAGATATAAACGAAGGGAAATTATATATGAGTTTGAAAATACAGCTTGAAGCGGAACAAAGCATCTTCTTCATACCATGCTTGGAAGTTCGTTCCCCATACATTGTTATGCAAATTCACATGCATACCTCCGGTAAGCGGAGCAAAAGTATGATCAAACTGAAGCAAGCGTGGCTTCCCAGGACAGATAAGTGCAGCATCCAACGTATCGATTTGCACTTTTCCATCTGCTGCTGCATAGTACATCCCTTGCTGAACCGCATGCATATTGCGATTTCCACCTTGAACGACATCCAAAGGTGAGATGAGTTGACCGATTTTGTCCAGCTTCCATTGATTTGGATTGTTCACGATCGGATTAAAGCTCATCCAAGAGGCTTCGGGAAGGCGATAGGCATCTTTGTCAAACCACTGCAGCTTGCATTCCACTGTATGCGTATGTTTTTTAAAGACATACTCAAGCGTTAATTCCCGTGGAGCGCCCATACACTCACATGCCGCTCTCGGCATACGTAGGTTTGCAAGCACGACATCCTGCTCTTCACAAAAGACAGCCTGCAAGGACTGAAGCCTTGGTGTCATAACTTCATGTGCTATCCACTCGTGGGTTAAGTCCATCCCTGGTTTCCCAAAATCTCCGGTTGCCCACACATGCGTATGTCTCCAACTGAGATGATATTCACGATACCATCGGTCATAATCGGCCTGCGAATAAGTTTCGTAGGAGAATAAACCAATTTGATTTTTTGGACCGGCCCATGCCCGACCGCGAGCATCTTTCAGTCCGACAATTGCGCCACTATCCTCAAACACAACCTCAAAATCTCCTAATACATAAGGCTGGTCACTTGATAAGATAGTTGCATCCGTTAGAGTGCTACGAGATGGTTTCAACGCGAGCAGGGCAACTTCGGCTTTCTCTTGTCGTTCAGGTTGAAGTGCTTGGATTGCTTGTTTCAAGTATTCACGCTGTTCCTGCCAAGACTTCTCTATAAGACTAAAGGAACGTGCATTCAGCTTGGCATCGGCTTCCTCACCAAACATTTCAATCATTTCAGCGCGGGAGTTCATTTCGTAGAACCGATATTCCAGCGGGTTTAAGTTGATATCGACCTTATCGCGTTTGCGTGCTTCTTGGAAGTCATCTTTACCATAGTGGATATAATCTGCAAGATATCTTTTGATATCTACACCCCACGTATGCTCAGGAATCATAATTAACTCATCACAGAAATTGCGATATTCTTCATCGCTGTCTGTTAACGCCCCTTCTTGCAGCCACTTACTCTTCAAGCGTAGCAATTCTCGGTAACATGCTAATTTGTAAGGGTCGGTGGAAGAACCGTGAATCCAGCTATCGCCGATTTCTTCTTCTACGACAGTTAAGGTATTACGAATAGCCCATACCTTTTCGGCATACTGGTCTAATGTGGAAGCTTGTATCACTGCCTGCGGATAGGCTTCTCGCAGCTTGGCGAACTCAGCTTCAATCTGCTGCACCGTAGAAGGGCCATGATTATCATGGGTATGCGCGAAGTAAAGGATATCGTTCAAACTTTCGATGTCAAAGGTTGTGCCGTAATCTTTGCTGTAGTGGACAACAATTTCAGATCCGTCCGTATTTCGCCATAGGAACATTTCAGGAACGTGAGGAACATAGCTGGAAGGGTTAACGC
Source organism: Paenibacillus sp. FSL H7-0918 (assembly GCF_038007025.1). Taxonomy (NCBI): domain Bacteria; kingdom Bacillati; phylum Bacillota; class Bacilli; order Caryophanales; family Paenibacillaceae; genus Paenibacillus; species Paenibacillus sp. FSL H7-0918. The sequence goes on along the minus strand of NZ_JBBOWJ010000003.1, from coordinate 310,738 downwards.
CTAAGTGCAAATACTTTAGACCAGCCTTTGCCATATGCGTGATTAACGAGCGTGTATGACCGGGAACGTCCGTCATTTTGGCTGCGATCGTACGCTTGCCAAATCGCTCATCAAGTCGCGTCGCCATTTCAATGCCATAGTCAAGCAATTCGCGATCATATAACTCGGTATATGTGGTGAAAGGAAGACCATGCCATCTTAAATAATCCTTTGCAATCGCTTCTTCGACTTGTTGTCTTACTTTGTCGGAACCGTGCTTTAATAGATGATGGATTAACCATGAGCCCGTTGTCCAGATAAAGGAACCTTTCTCCGGGTTCTCGGCAAAATATTTCGCTGTTTGAATCGCACTTGGAAAAAATTGCCCCATATATCGGTCCGTCACATTTTTCGCGAAATCCGTGTAGCCAATATCCAAGTGTGTTTTGAATATAACGTGAATGTGTGTTGCGCTCTGATTCAAGTTCATCGCTCCTTCCTCATAATCACGATTTCAGTGTATAGCAATTTATCTCATTTGACTTTTCGATTTATATTGAATAGGATCAGAAACAAATCATGCAGAGGTGGAGTATAGATTGTGGCGAATCATATCAAAAATGAACGGTGGGTATATGTCATAGAGGGAGAGAATGGCAACTCGGCTCGAGTAAAGGATTTATTGTTAATGGGGTATGACCATTTTAGCAAAGCGATGCCTTTAACGAATCATGTGCATGAGGATGCATACGAATTCGTCTATGTTGATCAGGGGGCTGTCGACTGGGAGATCGGAGACGAAACATACCATACGAATGCCCAGCAAGTTATACATACAAGTCCGGGGGAGCGGCACCGTGCCAAATTTGATTATATTGGTCCATCCACCATTTGGTGGATGATTATTCGCGACCCAGCCCGAAACAAGGAATGGTTCGGGCTTCAAGAGGAGGAGCGTCAGATCTTCGTTAATTGGATGCAGAACTGTCCACGCATTCAATTGGTCAGCAAGGACGTTGTCGTCTATTTCAAACAATTGAAGCAGCTTCTACAGAACCAGAGTACGGTACTGCTGGAATTTCAACTTCGGCATTATGTCATGGAAATTTTGCTGCATCTATTTCATCATTCGCAGCTTGTTGTGCATTCCCCAAACATGCATACCTACACGCAGCAGCTGAAGGACAGACTTCAGCAGAATCCATCTGCTCGTTATTCAATTGAACAGCTTGCAAAGGAGTTCGGGTTGAGTGCGTCGCATTTCTATCGTGTGTTCCGAGAGACGAATGGACAATCGCCTATAGTGTATATGGAACGAGTTCGTATAGATTGTGCAAGCCAGATGCTGAAGGAATCGAAGATGTCCATCACGGATATTGCCATGGAACTTGGATTTAAGACAAGTCAGCATTTTGCTACAGTATTTAAAAAAATGATAGGGGTGACACCGAAGGCCTGGAGAAAGCAGAATATGCAGCGATGAATTTGGTATTGAAATTTTGAAAACACTCGTCATATAACGGAGTGGTCATATGAACTTAAAGATTGATCGGCAGGACTTGATGAACAGGTTTATTCTCGAACGCCGGCCCGGACAGTGCTTCTCAACTAGCGCATTGGATGTACTTAAATCTTTCAAGTCAAATAAAGCGCTTAAAGCTTTCGGCAATTTGTTGATGTTTCTACGGACGCGATTCTGAGATACAGCATCGCTTACGCTACAGCTCCTTAATAGTATGGAAGTTTCTCTAGATTCGTTGCATGTAATAGTGTATAAATATTGGATAAACTTATAACAATTTGGGTATTCAAACAACTCAAACAAAATAAGAAAGGAAAACTTCTATTATTAAGATAAATCTATTATGGGAGGTTTTATTATGAAGAAAAAATTGATGATTTCCTTATTTGCCTCAGCTTTACTTGTGCTTCCAGTAATACCGGTGCATAGCTTTGCAGCGGATACATCCAAACCTACGATCATAAATAACGGCCAAATTAACAACGGTCGAGTTCTCATTCCGTTACGAGCTGTTTCAGAAAATTTAGGCGCAAGTGTGGAATGGTTTCAAACGGAGAAAGAAGTAAAGATTAAAAATGGAGACACGACCCTCTGGCTTGCTGCAAATTTCAAACGCGCAATTATTGAATCACCACCGACTACAGATAACCCGGATATTCCGAACCGGGAATATATTGATATAGATACTGCCACGCAGGTCATTAAAGGAACAACCTATGTTCCGCTACGCTTTGTCGGTCAATCGCTAGGTGCAAATGTCTTATGGAACCAACAGTCTAAGCAGGCGACCATAACATTGGGGGGTAAGGAACTCGTAGTCAACATGGAGCAACAATCTATTCAAATCTCTGATAAGCAGAAAATTATGGATCCACGGTTAAAACAACTCTCCGATAAATTAAATCAAGCAGCTGATATCTCTTCAATTAAAAATATTAGTTCCTACTTCAAACCGTACTTCACCGATAAATTAATTAAGTCTATCGTTCAAAATAAAGGCTTGAATACAGCTAGTACCTATGAATCGCCTGCCTCGTCGCCAGTATACATTAACAAGACTTTAGCCACGCTTGCGCAATCGGTTATATTGGCAAATGGTCTAACAGGAGAAGATCAATATGCCGAGGATCGTACGATCACTCTCGTATTTACGAATGGTGTATGGAAGGTCGATAGCGTCAGCAAGGGGTTGAGGGTACTAATCTCAGGGTTCTCAGATTTTCAACCTCAATAATTATTCATAGGCTCCTGATATTTGAGTAAGAAAAACAAAGAAAGCCCTCACAAGAAGGGCTTCTTTGTTATGTTTATTAATATTAAAGTTTGAAAAGCAATATGTGCCAGGGGAGATGCTAAAAAACGAGGGGTTAATAAAGAAGATTTATTCTTGAGATTTTTATTGCAGTCACATTTTAGGTCGAGCTCTTCGTTGTATAGAGTGAAAGGGGGGGAGACAGCTTGAATGATGCGGAGTTAAATCAGATCATTGCAGATGTGTTGGATGGGAACACAGAACAATTTGAGAAAATCATGGAGATTTATCAAAAACCGATTTTTCTCTACTGTTATCACATGCTGGGCAATTATGCCGAAGCCGAGGAAAACGCACAGAAGGTATTTTTGAAGACCTTCCGCACCTTGAAAAAATATACCCAATATCAGATGGATTTTGGTGCCTGGGTATACAAGATTGCCTACCATCAATGTATCGACATCATCCGTAAGCGAAAGTTGGTGAAGTATTTGCCTTTCTTTTACCAAGATGAGAAAGAAAATAATGAAGTCGATTTGCATATTGAAGCCAACTATTTTGATGAATCCGTACATCAGGCCATGGCAAAATTATCGGCGGAAGAGCGTAATTTGTTAATCTTACGTTGTGTCGAGGATAAAAGCTATCAGGAGATTGGATTGATTCTCGGTAAAAACAGCGCCAGCCTTCGTAAAAGGTACGAACGTACATCTGCAAAATTTCGAAAGTATTACGCTCAAGTGAAGGGAGTGGGAGTGTATGAATATGGACAGGGATCGGGATTTGAAAAAACTGTTTGATGACCCGCGCATTCCCGACGCCGACTTGACAGGAAAAGTAATGAGAATATTACATGCTAAGCCAAAAGAAAAGGAGAGGTTTTTTATGAAATATAAAGTTGTTTTGACTGCGTGTGTAGGGATGATGTTAATGGCCTCCACAGGTTATGCGGCAGTTCAATATCATTCTTTGACGAATAAGGATGGCGAAGTCGTATATGAGACTAAATCGACGAAAGATTACGGAAAAACAGAATCGAAAGATGATATAGAGCGTTACAAGGCATTTTATGAACTTAAGGATAAGGTGCTAAAGAACGGGGAAGCTGGGCTGTTCTATATGGTTGCCAATAATCCGAATCATGAAACAATTCTTGGAACGAAGGTGACTATCTTCCAAGATCTTTCTCAATTGAGAGATAAGATTACGGATAAATCCATTAAGATCGCAGACAAAGTCAATGGAAATTATACATTCCAAAAGGCGGACGTAATCTTTAAAAATGCTCAGGAAGTGAATCCTCCTTCTTCGGAAGAAAAAAAGAAAATGGCAGAAAAGCTGAGAAAGCAGGCGGAAGAATCCAATCAGGGATATGCCATGATGCAGGTTGAAATGACAGATCAGTTTTTCCTTCTCTTTGCTACGTATCAAAATGGCGAAGATAAAATCGGGGTTAATATCACTAATCTGAGTGGAAAGAGCGATCCTACAATGTATATTGACGAGAAGGTTGAATTTAAGCAGGAGAAGGTTCAAGTGAAGGGAGTAGAAATGCTGCATACAGAATTTGCTCCTTCGCAGACGCACGAGCTGAAATGGGTATACGAGAGCCCAGACAAAAAGCTGAAATACGCCTATACTTTACGAGGTGACCTAAATAAAGTAAGCAAAGAAACCCTAATGAAACTTGCCGAAGGCTATTTGGAATAATAAATACAACAACAACGGGAGTCTCCTCCCATCCAATTGGGGGGATTCCCCTCTAGTAAACCATAGTCCTTCTTCATTTTTTATCATAATCGTTTCTAAGCACCGATTTTAATTCCGTGGAACAATGCATAAGAACGGCCGCTGTTCGCATCATTTGCGACAGGGCCGTTTTTTTGTTTTTCATAGGTTAGCTGTAAATTGCTATTCTTGCCAAACACTCATAGGGTCCCATGGCTTGATCTGATTGCCATATTTTCCAGCCAAAAAAGCTTTCATGTCTTCCAGCTTAGCAGGCACCTCGTTCCAAATTGGAAAGGGTGGTAACCCTCGTTTGCTTTTCAATAGGATATCCACTGTAACATACAAGCGTTCTGGCTGAATCCAATGAAGGAAGCGGGAAATATCCATTTGCTTGGTCAGAGACAAGGAATCAATTTCGTCATTGTAATGCTTGTTGAACTCGCTAATCAGGTTTAGGAGGTATTCTCTCTGCTCCTTCACGAATTCCAGGCCACATATGGCGCCATGCCCTGGAACAACGATTTCGGGTTTAATTTCATCAATAATGCGATCAAGCACTTTAACCCAATTGAGGGTTCCCTCTTCGCTGTATGCCGTACAACCATTAAACACGACATCGCCAGCGAACAGTACTTTTTCTTTTGGCATCCACAACAGTAAGTCACTATCAGAGTGGGCTGGAGCTACGTTCTGAATCATAACTTCTGTATCGCCAAGACGGATGTTGATATCGTCCTTTATCTCAATATTCGGGAGCACCCATTCTACGCCTTCCAGGTCAAATCCTTCAAATTCCGCTGCAAAAAACCGCTCGCCCGGAGTCGATTCCGGAGAATTCTTTCCTCTTCTGATGACGCTGTCCATCCAAGAGATATTTTCGGTGAGACGCTCTCTGGAGGCTTCCTTGTGCATAATAATACAAGCATCTTCAAACACTTTGTTTCCCCAGGCATGGTCGCTGTTATAGTGCGAGTTCACCACATATGCGGGAGAGCCGCCGTTGCTTACATCCATAAAAGCCTCCCGCATTTCCCGCGCATGGAACAAATCGAAAAACGTGTCATACACCAACCCGTCACCCTTGTTGATGAATCCGGCATTGGCCCAACTGATCCCGCGATACGGCGAAATACCAGCAAAGACGCCATCTGCGACTTCAAAAAATTTAACGCGAGGTTTTTGGATAATACGTCCATACTTCATAAAAATTCTCCTTTACGTATATGTTTTTGGGGTAAAGCATGCCTTTATTATAGAGAGTGGAAAACATAATTGCAAGCATGTACTTGCATGCATTTGTTCCGTGTAATATGATGTAACAGAACAACATCACACTACATGGATGGAGGCGCTGCAACATGAAACTAGTAACCTTTCAAACCAAGACATCCCAGGAACCTTTGTTTGGGCTTGTAATTAACGAGAAATTTGTCGTGTCTTTTGCCGCAATCATGAAAAAGCAGGGAACATTCGTTGACAGTCTTGAAAGTATAGACAGCTATCTTCATTATTTACCGGCAAGTTATGATGCCGCTAAGGAATTAATGCAATATGCGGTCGAACAGTCGCATCAATTTAATGAAAATGAAATCTGCCCGATTGTAGCGGTAAACCTGCTGCCGCCAGTTCCAAATCCGGCTGCGCTTATCGATTTCGGGCTGACACCAAGACATCTGAGAAATGCTGGCGTAAATCTGCTGCAAAGAGAATATACAGGGCCGGAAAGAGAAGAGCTTAAACAAAAAATTGCTGAAAAATTCCAGCAAGATCCGAACAAAGTAACTTTCAGTTATTACAAATGTAACCATAATGCATTAATTGGCGATGGAGATACGATTCATTGGCCTTCGTACTCTTCCTACCTGGATATTGAGCCGGAGCTGGCCTTTGTTACAGGGATGGAGAACTGCATTGCAGGTTATGTTATTTTTAATGACAGTACTGTCCGCGATGTGCAATGGCCGGACTTCCAGGGGCTGACCGGACCGACGCGCTGCAAAGATTTTGATCGCAGCAAAGGAATAGGGCCATTTCTGGTTACGCCGGATGAAATCGACAATCCGCTGGTACTGGATGTGAATGTATGCATCGGGGAGAGACTGCACTGGAAGGGGAGCACATCCGAGTATGCTGCACACCCTGCAAAAGTGATGGAGGAGGTTCTCAAAGTTTTCACGCCGCTCCCGGGCACGATTATAGGAATGGGGACGATACCGGATTGCTGCGCAATCGAGACCGAAGAATGGCTGTTGCCCTCTGACCGAATCCAGATTACATTTGATAAATTAGGCACGCTCACGCAATTGGTGCCTGATCATGTCAAGATTACGGAACCAAGCCGCTGGGAAAAAAGAAGCGATTTGCCTTAAAAAACGTTTATCAAAATGATGAACCCCGACCCTGCTGCATATGCAAAACTTGTAGTAGAATAGGATTAACATATGCAAAAGGAGAACTACAATGCAAACTTCAGACAGAATCATTGAAGCCGCGACACAGCTCATCAAAAAGAATGGCTATCGGGGAGTAAGCACCAAAGCCATTGCAACGGAAGCTAAAGTCAATGAATCTACGATTTTTCGGCAATTCGGAAGCAAGCAAGGCATATTGGAAGCCATCATTGAAAGACATTCGGATATTCCGCAATTTGAGAAGCTGTTAAAAGAGGAAGCGACCGATAATCCGGAAGTCGATCTGCTGAATGTAAGTCAGCAGTACCGTTTGTTTTTCCATAAAAATGCGGACATCATTTTGATTGGCATCCGCGACAAAGGAATGCTTCCCGAATTAGACAGAATGCTCGCCGATCCGCCGGCGAAGCTTCACTCCTTGCTGGTTGAATATTTTGAACGCTTGCAGAAGAAAAAAGTTATCGCCAGACAGGATGAGCGTCTTGTCGCAATGTCTTTTCTCTCGATGTGCTACGGATTTCAGATGAGTGAACTGATTCACCGGCAATATCAATCCCAATTCGTCACCGAGGAAGAGTTCTACAAGCATAGTGTCTCATTGTTTGTTAAAGGAATTTTAGCCCAGTCATAAGCATTATTGATTTATCCCATTCATCTAATGGAAGAGCATGCAGCGACGGTTGATGATGTGGTGATTATTTTTAGTAATGGAAAATAAAATACGTGGATGCATTATATAAAAAACATGACTCATTAAATTAAGCCCAATTTTTTCTAGGGCTTTTTTTGTTTGGGTCCTCAGGATTGTATTTGGTCTATACCCAAACTTTCGAGCCAGAGTTATTGTACGAGCTTTAATGCAAGACAATCATGCCTATTGTATTGGAATTATCCAAGGCTGTACTTACTTAATATCTTATAAGAAATTCTTGAAATTACAGAAATTTATCCAGTAGGGGGATGCTATTATACAAATACAAATAAAGACGAGGTGATGATATGCAAGCAAAATTGGCAGCGGACGCCATTCCCCTCCCCAAAAAGCGGAACTCATGGATAAGGACGATAAAAAAGTATAAAGTGATGTACGCTCTCTTGTTCCCGGCATTAGTTTACTTTGCCGTATTCAAATACATTCCTATGGCGGGAATCATTATTGCCTTTAAAAACTATAACCTAGCTTTGGGACTATGGGATAGCCCATGGGTGGGATTTAGAAATTTTACAGATTTTATGAACGGCGTTTATTTCTGGGACATCATGAAAAATACGATTATCATATCCCTGTATAAGCTGTTGTTCGGTTTCTCAGCTCCTATCATACTTGCTTTGCTGCTCAATGAAGTTTATACCCAATGGTTTAAGAAAATCGTTCAAACGATCACTTATTTACCCCACTTTCTATCATGGGTCATTGTTTATGGAATGATGGTGGCATTATTAGCCCCAGGGGATGGTCTTTTTAACATGATATTGAAGGAAACTGGAGTTGAACCCATCTCATTCCTAACGGAACCTGCCTGGGGCAGACTGCTGATCATCTTATCTGAAATATGGAAGGATATTGGATGGGGAGCGATATTGTACCTTGCAGCATTAGCAGGAATCGATCCAAGCTTATATGAAGCGGCTAGAATTGATGGCGCTTCCAAGTGGAGACAGCTATGGCATGTAACACTTCCCGGCATTCGAGGCGTGATGATTCTGATGCTGATCCTTAAATTAAGCCATATTCTGGATGCTGGTTTTGACCAAATATTCATGTTTGCCAACAGCTTTAATCAGGAGAAGATCGACATTATCGACACATGGGTATACCGTGAAGGGCTCGAGCGACTTAAGATTGGCTTGGCTACTGCTGTGGGATTATTTAAAGCGGTCATCGGATTTGTTTTAGTGTTGGCAGCGAATAAGCTCGCCAAAAAATTCGATGGGCAAATTTGGTGAGGTGGTTATCAAAATGATCAATTTGACAATCGGAGAAAAGGTCTGGCAAGCATTCGTTTATTTTATTCTTATTTTGCTAGCTCTACTTTGCTTACTACCCTTTCTATATGTGGTTGCTGTTTCAGTAACGCCAGAATCGGAAGTGCTAAGAAGAGGAATTGTTATTATACCAGAAACCTTTACCTTTCTAGCCTATAAAGAAGTATTCATTTCTCATGGTATTGGGCAGGCGTATAAAATCACATTGTTTCGAACGATTGTAGGCACTGCTCTCAATGTGTTCTTTACGGTAATCGCGGCATATCCGTTATCCAAAAAATATTTGCCGGGTCGCAGCCCATTTTTACTATTCATTGTCTTTACCATGATGTTTGGAGGAGGATTAATTCCGACTTATTTACTAGTCCGCTCTCTGGGATTGCTAAACAGTCCGTGGGTATTGATCATTCCAAATCTCATTAGTGCATTTAATCTGGTGATCATTAAAGGCTTTTTCGAGCAATTGCCTGCTGAAATCGAGGAATCAGCGAGGGTAGACGGTGCAAGTGAACTTCAGTCGTTATGGCGGATCATTTTACCTCTGTCCTTGCCCGTCCTTTCCACAATTTCATTATTTTACGCAGTCGGGCATTGGAATAGTTACTTCGATGCTATTGTTTATATCAATGATTCCAACTTAATGCCGCTCCAAGTGATCTTGCGCAACATCCTGCTTAACGTCGCAACACAAAGTGCTGATTCGCTTGCCAATACCGGAGCTGTTAGTACGTTCGCTATACAAATGGCAGCAGTTGTCGTGACTACAGTTCCGATTTTGATCGTTTACCCATTTATGCAAAAGCATTTTACCAAAGGTGTGCTCTTGGGATCGGTTAAAGGTTAAAAAGATATTCCAACCTGAGTTGTTACGGGGAAACCGTGATAATATAGAAGCAAAGGAGAGGTCATTATGCAACGTAAAGCGATTACATTTGCTATTCTGACAGCAATGGTCGGTGTGGGAACAGTATTGTCAGGCTGTGGGGAACAAAAAGAGGTTACATCGACAGCTTCGGGTAATTCACAAGGCCAGTCTAGTCCCTTTGAAACCAAATTGAAAATTTCGATGTTTAACCAAGGAACTTTCAATGCTGCTGCTCCGATTCCTCCCCGTGAAGAAGATATCCAACGCCAAATGTTGGAGAAAGCAGTAAATATCGACTTGGAAATGATGATTCCTCAATCAGGGCAAGCAACGACTAAATTAAATACGCTCATTGCTGGCGGAGATATTCCAGATTTGATCTTTTTGAAGAGCCGGGCTGATCTCGCGCAATATTATGACCAAGGCGTTCTTGCGGATTTGACACCGTATCTGGATCAATTTCCTGAATTGCAGAAACGTTTTAGCAACGACTCCTGGGAGGCGATGTCCTATCAGGGAAAAACCATTGGAGTTCCAGGTTATGATAATGTAAACGGTATTAGTCGAAGCTTCTTTATCCGTAATGATTGGCTGAAAAAGCTGAATATGGAAGTGCCAACAACACCTGACGAGCTATTTGAAGTTATGAAAGCCTTTACAGAGAAAGACCCGGACGGCAATGGTAAAAATGATACGTACGGATTCATAGGCGGTATGAATAAAGAAGGCAATCTGCAAACCTATGGCTTCGATAGTTTGATGTGGATGTTTGGTGTCAATCCTCCCTCAGCCATTGATGTGAAAGACAATGAACCAGTGTTCCTGTTTACCGACCCAAAAATGAAAGAAGCACTCGCTTATATCAATAAAATGATGGAAGCTAAAGTTGTAGATCCAGACTGGGTGACGATGAATACTCCCGATTTATTGGACCAAAAGTTATTTAAGGGTAAAGTTGGCTTTATGATAAGAGATGCCCGCAGGCTGGAACCAGATTATCAGCAAAAAATGAAAGAAATCAGTGGAGAGGTGCCGGAATGGATCGTCATTCCTCCAATGACAGGTCCTTATGGTGATCAAATTGTAGAGAGAAAATCGTTCCAAGGCAATTCATGGGCCATATCCAAGAAAGCGGATAAGGACAAAATCATTCGGATCTTGTCCATGCTGAATTATCTCTTTACGGACAAAGAAGCCTATCCGAATTTTGCATACGGAATTAAAGGGATTCATTGGGATTTGGTAGACGGCAAGATCAAAAATAAAACCTCCGAATTATCAAAGGAAATGAAAGAAAAGTACTTATGGGTCGATCATTATAGAATGCCGCGTCGTGGTGATGATGCTGAGTACTTCAGCTTCCAGAATCCGAAGACGGCAGAAGCTTTTGAGAACAATCAGAAATACGTGGCGGCTACGTTGCCCGGGAATTTATTGACTGAAGACCCGAACGATTCATTGGCTGCTGACCGCCAACGCTACATTAATGAAAGCTTGGTCAAATTTATGACTGGCAAAGAACCTCTTTCGAACTGGGACAATTTCCTCAATACATTGGAAACTAAGTTTGACATGCAGAAGTATAAAGACTCAGTAATCAAGCAATTTAAAGAAGCAGGCTTAATCAAGTAAATCAAACGAAGAGAGCGGCTATAATTAGCCCCTCTCTTTATTGAAATATAAGAAAGTATAAGTTTTACTTTATACTTTATCTTTCTATTTTTCGAAGAAACGCTTATCGTCCTTAAAAAGGACGCCGAAGGCGTTTCTTCTTATCATATGCTATTATTTGTTTATTACAGATTTAAAAGGAAGATGATCGATGCGAAGAAGAATCAGCTTGCCTTTAAAACTATTTTTTATCGTGTTTGCATTTGTATTAAGCTGCATAATCTTGATAAGCCAATTGTCTTATCGTTATGTCCAAAAGGAAATAAGAACCTCTGACATTTATTACACCAACCAAATACTTGATAAGATTGATCAGTATTTCACAGTTAATTTTTCCTCCTTCCAGACGATGCTGTTCTCGGTCGAGTCATCGGTGAAAGCCAACATTGACAATCCGGACGTGATTAAAAAGCAATTAAGAGAGCTCTATGAACTCAACAGTAATTACGTCAGTAATATTTATTTGATCAAAAACGATTTATCTATTCTAGGCGGAAGTACACCTACCCGAATATTTGATGAACCTTTAGCTGAAAGAGAACCATTGTTTGATGCAGTTGACAAGAATAGAAGGATTACATTTGTCAGTGATCCTTACAAATCTAAATATTCCGGCTGGACAGTTACGATGGTCCGATATCTGAACAGTGCTCCGTTTCCTATGGCCATTGCAGTAGATCTAGATCTAAATGCCATTGAAGATACCTTGTTCAAGATTAATAAAAAAGAACAAATGAATTTGGCTCTAATCACCGCATCGGGAAAAATCATTGCCGGATTTTCGGAAAATAAAGGCCCCCTGAATGTTCAAGATCATACTTTTTCAATCGGTGAAACGTCAGCAGAAGAAATTCTGGATACTACAGAAACAAACCTTCAACTGCACACCAAGGAGGGGATTCAAGTTTCCCTTCTAAAAAAACCGACTGAAAAATTCAACTGGACCATCATCTCAATCAACGATGAATCACGCTTGAAAGCTGCTTTATCCAGATTGGAAACCTATTATATCGAGCTTCTAGCTGCTGGTTTTCTCTTAAGTCTGTTCGTTTCCTTCTTTATTGCCAAATATATAAGGAACCCGCTCTATGCACTCAAAACAAAAATGAAGCGGGTGGAGCAGGGCTCCCTCACAACTACAATATCGATTAACCGAAATGATGAGTTTGGAGATCTCTCCCGAGCATTCGATCGTATGCTGCAGCAAATTGTGGAACTGATTCGGGGAGCAGAGCTTCATAACGAACTTGAACGAAAGCTGGAAATTCAAGTGCTGCAGTCTCAAATAAACCCTCATTTTCTGTATAACACGCTTGGTTCTATCAGCAATGTCATACGACTCGGACAAATAGAGAAAGTAGATGTGGTGATCGAGTCTCTCATTTCAATATTGGAATATGGGATAGCCGACGCTTCGGAGAAGGTATCACTGCGTCAGGAATTGCAGAATGTATCAGACTATATCGCGATCCAGAACATCCGCTATAACCGAAACTTCCAATTAATCGAAAATATCGAAGCAGGGCTAATAGATTTTCCGGTTTTTCGAATGCTGTTGCAGCCCCTTGTGGAGAATAGTATCTTCCATGGTTATAACGGAGGGGGGATCGAAGGCCCTATTACTATTCATGCGTACAGGGAGGGTGGCAACGTCATCATAGAAGTAGTTGATCAGGGCGAGGGAATTCCAACTGATAAAATAAAGCATATTTTAATTTCAGAACCGGGGGATGTGGAATTGAAAAGGAAAAGAATCGGGTTAAATAATATTCATGACCGAATTAGACTTCACTACGGAGAACAGTTCGGGCTCCAAATCATAAGCATACCTAAGGAAATAACCCGGGTTCGCGCCTTATTCCCAGCAGGCTTGTTTAAAGGAGATGCATGATGATGAGAGACTATACCTGCTTCATTGTTGACGATGAAGATCTAATCATTCAGAGATTGGAATTGTTTTTTCACGAGCGCTCCCTTAGGGATAAGCGATTTCATTTAGTGGGAAAAGCGAATAATGGGCTGAAGGGGATAGAGGAGATCGTAAAGCTTAAGCCGGATATCGTAATATCTGATATCGTCATGCCGCGAATGGATGGAATTTCCATGATTGAGCAGCTAAAGCCAAAGCTTCCCCATACCCAATTCATTCTTTTGACCGCTTATTCATCCTTTGAATACGCCCAGAGAGCTATTCAAGCCAACGTATTGGAGTACATTGTTAAGGTTCCGCTCAGAGATGCGGATTTGGATCGAGCTTTAGATAAGGCAGCCGGGATTTTAAATGAAGTTAAGAAAAAAGAAGCGGAATTTCAATCTTTAAACGTATCCGTGCTTGAAAATAAATATAGAGTCCGCAAGCAATTTTTTAACGAGCTTATCAGAGGCGAAATCCCTTCTCATCGGGCATCAGATTTTGCCAATCGTATGCAGTTCCATTTCTTTCAAGCCAACTATCGCTGCTTTATTGTCGAAATGAATATGTATGAAAGTTTCCGAAATGATTATTCAGCGTCTGATCAGAACATATTGAGGTATGCGATTACAAATATAATCGAAGAAACGGTGATGAATGGTGGCAGTGGTGTAGCTGCGGATCTATCCGATAATCGGTTTATTGGCTTTCTATCCTGGGAAAATAATCGTAGTGATCTGGAAACGGAATATGATTGCCAGACATTGGGGGGGCAGATCGTCTCCCATTTGCATCAATATTTGAATCAAAGGGTATCCGTCGCTTTTGGAGGTCCACACCGAGGCTGGGAATCCATCAAACAAGCTTACACGGAAGCACAAAATGTGAGTGATGATTTCTATTATCATACAGAGAAAGTAGTAAAAACACCCATGCATCGGTTCCATTACCATAATGACAGAAAAGAAGAATTTCAGCAGAAATTGGCTGATTTTCTTGCTGGGGTGAAAAGAAAGGTTTCCAAGGAAGAGCTGGAGAAAGCATTTGCTGATCTGAACCAATTTGTTACGGACCATAAAATCCATAAGTCCATCATGGCGCCTATGTTAAGAGACTTGTACAGAGACATTATTATGAAGTTTAAATCGGGAAACAAGTTGGCCGCGGAAGTAGCAGAGTTTCCCATAGAATTTTTAGCTTTTCGGGAGCAGCTTGCCTATATCGGCGACTTTACCTTCGAATATGTACACGCCGGCCAACTTTTACATCGTATAGAAATCATGAGTGCTATGCGGTTTATAGAGAAAAACCTGAAACAGCGATTAACGCTCGAGGCGATTGCCGAGGAAGTGAATTTAGCTCCATCGTATTTTAGCAGCTTATTCAAAAAAACAATGAACGAAGGCGTTATCAGCTACATCAATCGTAAAAAAATCCAATTAGCTCTCGAGCTGTTAAATATTCAGGATTATTCTATATTGGAATTGTGCGAAGAAGTAGGAATTGTGAATGAAGGTTATTTTTGCAAATTATTTAAAGAATATACGGGTGATACTCCTAAGCAATATCGGATAAAAATGACACGGTATGAATCCAATTAAGGTTGCAAAAAATGTGTGATTTTTTCGCGAAATCATGTAAAAAAAAAGGGAGCAAAAGGATTACCATGATAGAAGGATCTAATCATGGAGGTTATCAAAATGGAGCTTATTAAAGCAGATGTAACCGTCGTCGGCGGAGGTATTGCTGGGATATGCGCTGCTATTGCTGCCGCACGCCAAGGGCTGCAAGTGTCACTTATTAATGATCGACCGGTTCTTGGGGGAAATGCAAGCAGCGAGGTCAGGGTTCATATCAACGGGTCGGCATATCTCGGAAACAGTCCATCCTATTATGCACGCGAAGGAGGGTTGGTGGAAGAACTCAAGTTGAAGATTTTCCACTATAATCCGTTATACAACAAGAAGCTGATGCTTTCGCTTTCGGATACGGTCTTGTTGGATATGGTCTATGCTGAGCCTAACATTTCTCTATTTCTGAATACATGCGTGCATGAGACGGGCATGGAGAACGGCAGAATTAAATGGGTGGAGGGCCTTCAATTGGCTTCCGAAAGGAAATTCCGTTTTGAAAGCCGAACCTATATCGATTGCTCTGGAGATGGAGTTGTCGGATATCAGGCAGGTGCTCTCTTCCGATGGGGGAGAGAAGCGAAACATGAATACAAGGAAGAATTGGCTCCTGAAGTGGCGGACCATTACACCATGGGCGATACGATCCTGTTTCAAGCCCGTGACGTAGGATATTCCGTTCCATACAAAAGACCTGGCTTTGCGTATGATATTACGAAGTTGGCCTTTTTCGATAGTATCAGAAAAGGCTTAAACCATCGGGCTTTTCCAAGAAAAATCAACGGGCTTGGCGGATTGTGGTGGCTGGAATACGGCGGACATATGGATATTATCAAAAATAATGAAGACATCGCGTTGGAGCTGCGGAAATTGGTATACGGGATTTGGGATTATCTCAAAAATAGCGGTGAATTTGATGATGTAGACAATCTCATTTTGGATTATGTATGCCCGATCCCGGGAAAGCGGGAGTCGAGGCGGTTTATTGGGGATCACATGTTGTCTCAGAACGATCTCACAGCAAAGCCGCATTTCGAAGATGCTGTATCGGTCGGTGGATGGTATATGGATTTACATGCTAATAAGGGCATCTACGATGAGGGGCCGGCTACAGCTTGGAATTTCGTGCCTGGATTGTACAATATCCCTTTCCGCAGTTTATATTCACGAAATATTCCTAATCTCATGTTCGCTGGTCGCAATATAAGTGCTACCCATGTGGCTTTCGGATCTACAAGGGTTATGGCAACCTGCGGTTGTATGGGGCAGGCGGTTGGAACAGCTGCTTCGTTGTGCTCGAAATATGAGGTAGACCCTGCTGCTATAGTCGAAGCTCATATGGGGGAGCTGCAGGCGCTATTGCTTCGAGACGGACAAACCATTGTAGGCCTTCAAGAGGAATTGGATCCTTACTTCGCTGACGGATTAACTATTCGTGCCTCGTCTCAGCGCAGCTATGACAATCTTCATCCAACCGAAGAGATTTCCTTGGAGAAAGGGTTATGTTTGGTCTTGCCGATTCAGACATCCGTGGCTGAAAGCGTACGGTTCAAAATTAAAAATAGCTCCAAGCATTCGGAAACTCTACATGTGAAGCTTTTTGGCGGGGAACGAAAGGAAAACTACATTCCAACCAGCGAGTTGAGAGACTACCACTTGGTTATTACAGCCGGTCATGACGACTGGATTACGCTAGACTTGGACTGCAAGAAACCGGCTGACGACAAAATCTACATCATATTGGAGGGCACGGCGAGCCTTGCCATATACGGTAATGAAGAGAAATTGACAGGAGCGGTCAGCTTCCACTATAGGCCGGAAGAGCCGTCCAGGCTGAAGAAATTCAATAAGAGCATTTGCTTTAAGGACCTGGTGCCAGCTCAGAATATGTATAGTCCTGAGAATGTTGTCAATGGCTACTCCAGACCTTATGGCCAACCGAATGGCTGGATTTCTGAACATTCGGAAGGACAGGAATGGTTGGAATTCTGTTTTGCAAGCCCCAAAAATCTGGACGAAATCCATCTTGTTTTTAATTCGCAGCTGGATTTGGAGCATTTCAACGACCCGATTGAGTCCCTTATCCAAGATTATGATATGACCTTGACCTTAGAAGACGGAACCGAGAGGACAATCATAACTCGTGGAAATTATCTCACGTTGAATAAACATAAGATAGATGCGAATGGTGTAACCCGAATCCGGATTAATTTCGGCGCAACTTATGGTTCGCCTTATTTTGAAGTGTTTGCTGTGAAATTGTTTGCTCCTAAAATCGATAAATGAGGACAGGTGAAGTCACGATGAAGGAATTATTCCCTCGTAAAGGGCTCCCCAATATAATTCAAAAATTGGAAAATGGGGATACCGTAACAATCGTCTATTTCGGCGGCAGTAATACACGTTCTGAAGGCTACAGGGTTATGACGGCGGATTGGCTTCGTAAGCAATATCCTAAGGCGGATATCCGCTCTGTGAATGCAGGCATTGATGGGACAGGATCGGATTTGGGCTGTGCCCGTTTGGAGACAGATGTACTGCGTCATCGACCTGATCTAGTATTTGTTGAATTTGTCGGTAATGATGGCGGAGATCCCGAATCCAAGGCGCGGATCGAAGGGATTGTCCGTCAGATCCGCAAGCGGAGCCGGTTTACTGATATCCTGTTCGTTTATACGCTGAAGGAGCGGGATGTGGCCTTATTTCAGTCTGGAGAATACCAGAAGGGGGCTCTAATGCAAGAGGAAGTGGCCGACTATTACGGTATTCCTTCGATTCATCTGGGCGTAGCGGTCAGTCACTTGGTGTCGGAGGGAAAACTCGTTTTCACCTCAAGGGAAGACGTGTCCATTTCCGGAGCCGTTGTTTTTACACATGATTCGATCCATCCGACTATTCCCGAAGGACATCAGATTTACACGGATACGATCACCCGGTCATTTGAAAAAATTAGAGAACTTCAGGATCATCCAGGAAGGTCAGTACATCACTTACCTCAGAATCCGTTGGTCCCGGCTAATCCTTGGGAATATGCGAGCATGCTGTCATTGGATAGTCTTACCGATTTTTCCGCAGGATGGTCTTACATGACTCCCGATGATTGTGCTTTAGTACGCGAGTACAATTGGTTGTTCCCCGGCCTGTGGCGAGCAGTCGATCCTGGAGAGGCTATTACGGTGCAGTTCGAGGGAACTCATATCGGGTTATTCGATATCGGGGGGCCTGATTCTGGCAGATTGAAGGTGTCGGTGGATGGTGGGGAACCCTTTATTGTCGATCGATTCACACTACACAACGATCATAATCGTAATCAGTATGTATTCTTGCCGGAGCTCCCGAATGGGAAACATACGGTGCGCTTCGAAGTCGATACCGAAAAGACAGACAAAGCGGCTGTATTTGAGGCATGCGGCAATGAACGAAGTATTGAGCATGTTCGGCAGCATCCAGATTGGTATGATCAAACGGTGATCCAGCTTGGGAAGTTGTTATTGGTGCAGCCGCCATTATAATTAATCATAAGGTTTTCTCCAATTGAAAGACCTATATCATACTGACTGCAGTTGAGCGGCCAGTTATGATGTAGGTCTCTTTTTAAAGGAAGACAATGTCGTTTCTTCTTGCTTAAAATCTTATAAGAAATTCTTGAAATCAAAGAAATTTCACAGTTATGTGACATGCTATGATAAAAACGACGGAGCGGGATTAGCCAGAAGAATACGGCTGATTGCTTCTTTATGATCTTCGAACAAAGGAGGGTTTTATTATTTTGAAAGCGTTATCAACTTAAGGGAGGCTGTGAGTTGTATGATAAAAAGGAAGCTGTTTTTCTTAATCGTTTTCATCGTGACGATATTAGTTCCTTTCAGCCTAGACGGAATAAGGACCGCTTATGCAGAGACCTTACCGTATAAGACGATTATTATCGATGACGGGAGCATCACGATCAATGATGTGGTGACACCTGATGTGGGTAACGAGAACAACGGATATTCAGCTCCGAATTGGACCACAAGTACAGGGGTGAAGGGGTATGATAACTCCAGCTCCAAATATACGAGTACAGCAGGCAGAACGATATCATGGAATCCACGATTGGAAGCAGGAACGGCGAGAATTTCGTTATACAAGCTTAACTGGGAAGATAAAGCGGATAGCAATGTAAAAATTGAAATCGTCCACAATGGAACGACGGATGTTCTCTTTATGGATTTGAGACCTTCATTTGGCTCTTCTGTGGGATGGGTTGATTTGGGAGAGTACTATTTTTCCGGAGTTGGTAACGAATTTGTTAGATTAACTCGGTCTACCAGCACAACCAGCACGATACTTACTCGTGCAGATGCGGTCAAGTTCGAAGGGAATATTCAGCAAAAAGAGCCTCATAAGACGATCATCATTGATGATGGAAGCCTCACGATTGATGATGTCGTCACCACTGATGTAGATAACGCAAATAACGGGTTCTCCGCTCCTGATTGGACTACAAGTACGGGAGTGAAGGGATATAATAATTCCAGTTCCAAATTTACCGATGCAGTAGGAAGAAGCATCACATGGAATCCGCGATTAGAAGCAGGGACGGCGAAAATTTCATTCAACAAGCTTGATTGGGCGGATAAAGCAGACAGTAATGTTAAAATCGAAATTGTTCACAATGGGATTACGGATGTTATGTTTATGGATCTGAGACCCTCGTCGGGGCCATCGGCCGGATGGGTTGATTTGGGGTCCTATTATTTCAGTGGTGATGATAGCGAATTTGTCAGACTGACTCGAACACAACCTACGACCGGAAAAATCATTACGCGGGCCGATGCGGTCAAATTTGAAGGGAATATACGGCAGCAAGCTCCGCCGTTGCCTCCGCTGCGCAGCCGTACATTGGCGAATCTCAGTTACACGGAAAAAGGCAGCATCGAGAATGCCAGCTATAAGGCTACCTTTTATGAAGCTGCTTGGGATGAAGGCAAAACCATCGTTCGTGATATGTTCTACAAGGATACGGATACGGGGAACTGGGTGCCTGTCAATAATGTGGCGGAAAGACTTGAAGAACAATGGGTCTTATTGGATGGGAATGCGGGGAGTCGAACCAATTATTACGATACGATGAACAAACGCTGGATTACATTCGACGAGATCAATTTCCCAGACAGCCACACGGCGATATTAACCGATTCTTCACATGAAAGCGATTACGATTTACAAGTGAACTGGTCCATGTCAGGGGACAAACCTGATGTTTCCTTCGCCTTTACACCTCGCAAGGATGGCAATTATGTAATCGGTTATCAGTCCTTCACAACAGAGCAAATCTCAGACGTCAATGAAGTGTTAAATGGTTTTAGATCACACGCCAAAATGGTAGGTTCAGTGGAATCAACAAGCTTAAGGGAACTAAGCGCTCCGATGAGTCTAATTGAGAAGAATGACGGTTCGGGGAATCCATTGACATATGGGGTATTTGTACCGTCGGATGAGCTTCCGGTTGAATTTGAACCGACGGGAGGCGTTACGAAGCAAAGGCTTGGCATGAGCCTTGTCAACAACGAAGGTAGCGTGCAGCCAATCTTGTATGCTCCTCAATTAGGGACCTATTCGCAAATGAACGCAGAAAGCACTTATCAATTTCATATGGGACTAATCGCTCAAAAAAGCAAATTGTATGAGTCCTACGCGGATATTCTTCGCAAAGAGTACGGTTATTCTGCATACCGGGAAAATGTATCAGATCAGTCGCTTACTGACGCGATGTTCAATATGATCGATTTACTTAAGATAGAGCCGCAAGGGGATGACTCTGTTGATTATGTCCCGTCACCCAGCGGGTGGTGGAGCCGTGCCAAGGGCTTTATTGACATCGAAAACGAGGATAGCGTTCGAACAAGCTCGAATGCAGTTCTTTTGGGGGCTTACTATTTGACTGGGGATGACCAGCTCTACGATACGAGAGCATTGCCGTCCGTCCAGTATGGCTTATCGCGAAATGGTATAGGCTGGTCGCCTACGCAAAAGCCAGTATACGGTGTGCCGTCGTTATGGAAAATGGCAACCTTGCCGTTTGATTTTTCAAGCGTAACCGCTCTCAATCAGATGATGGGTACTTCGGCAGGAATTGGAGCACTGGCACAGGAAGAATACCTCGTGCGTGATCCTGACCAGAAAGACCGTGGTCCTGTCATTCAACCCCTGATGATGTATCGTATGACGGGAGATACGCAGTATTTACAGGCTGCCAAGGATGCAGCCGACAGCTATATCATGCAGCAAATTGATACGCCTGCATCCGTCAATGTGAGTAAAAATGAGTTCATTTATTATTATAGCAAGCTGTGGATGGAGATCTTGGAGCTTTACGAGGAAACTCAGGATCCCAAATACTTGAATGCTGCTTATAAGGAAGCCAAACGGTATGCAACGATGTTTGTTGCTCGTCCGGTTCCTGAAGGTAGAGTTACGATTCCGCAGCCTGAGACGTATAATTACGCGGAGTCGTTCCATTGGCCGGAAAGTGGTAAATATCAATATCCTCGGATCAAGCTCCCAGAAGATGTAGCCGGAGGCGTACAAGCGGATAGTTGGCTTGTTTCTCCCAATGGATTGACGTTTGAAGCGGGAAGTACAACTGGCTATTATCGGATGAATGCTCAGGAAGCTCCATTCATGCTGAGATTGTCGCTCTATACAGGTGATAAACTGCTGCAGGATATTGCTCATAATGCAGTTATTGGACGATATTCAAGTTATCCAGGTTATTACTATAAGGGCTTCGCCGTTAGCCAACTTGAGCCAGAGTTTCCTCTGGAAGGCCCAAGCGGGGCTACATCCATCTATTATCACCATATCCCGGGACAGCTCGGGCAAACGATGGATTATTTGATCAGCGAACAAACGTTGAAATCAAATGGTAGTATTACATTTCCTTCTGTTTTTGAAACTAATTTTTTATGGTTCAAATATCACCTCTATGGAAATAAACCAGGGATTTTTTACGGTAATTCCGACGTTTGGCTCTGGATGCCCAAGGGGATTATCAAGACCAACCATCCTCAATTGAACTGGATAACGGGAGAGAGCGGGAATAAATTCTACATCGGGTTAAGCAACGAATCATCAGCTGAAGTCCAGACTCCGATCGAATTGAATGCGCAAATCATTGGGTTCAACCCGGCACAAGATTATACCGTAACCATCATCCGCGACAATGGCACACCAGAGCAAGCGGTTATGAGTGGTGGAATCATTCAAGCCACGGTTTCAAGCAAAGGAATAACCGCTATCATTGTAGAAGGACTCAACATTGATGTTCCGCTGCACCAGGTCAGAACTGCTGATACATCGGATGCAAGCTATTTCTTCGATATCCACAGTCCAATAGATGCGGTTAAAGGTATCCTGATCGTCAAGCCCGACGAAACGGCCTATGATGCTTATGTGCAGGCAAAAACGACAAAACCAGCGACGATCCATTATTCCTTGGATGGCGGAGTAACGTATACAACCATTCCAGATACGATCTATCCGATGGAATGGTCGATACGGGTAAACGATTTATCCCAAACCTTCACTTATTATGTGGAATCGGATGGGAAACAGACCCGCAAGCGGACACTCTATTTGCCTGATCAAGTACAAGAAACTCCAGTTCAACCGGATTGGCAGGAGAGTTCATCGATCATTGTGGATAATACGGAGGCAGAGACAGAAGGCGTCTGGATACGGGATACAACGGCTAACGACTATTACTATGATAACTATGTGTACGCCAAATCGACTGCCGGCACAGCGACAAGCAGAATTAAATGGCGGCCTGAGCTGCCGGAAAGTGTTACTTACAGTGTGTATTACAAGCTTCCGCAAATAACCGCTACAAGTGAAAATTGGGCAACGAATGCCTCATTTACCGTTTATTATAGTGGAGGCTCCGAGACGGTTACCGTTGATGAGACAACGGCCAATGGGACTTGGGTGCACCTGGGAGATTATCCTTTTGCAGCAGGCGATAGCGGATATGTCGAATTAACCAATAAGGCCAACAAGTCACGGGTAGTTGCCGATGCGATGATGTGGGTGGATCCAAACAGTATGCCGCAATTGGAGTCTGTGGTGATCCTGTCGGATCGGGGTGAACTGCAAATGACTCAAACCGCACAACTAAGCGTGACCGGCTAT
The DNA here is from genome assembly GCF_038007025.1 of Paenibacillus sp. FSL H7-0918. Classification (NCBI taxonomy): domain Bacteria; kingdom Bacillati; phylum Bacillota; class Bacilli; order Caryophanales; family Paenibacillaceae; genus Paenibacillus; species Paenibacillus sp. FSL H7-0918. The sequence continues at coordinate 287,603 of NZ_JBBOWJ010000003.1, read as the reverse complement.
TTGGATAACGGTCTGATTGGTGATCTATCACAGGCAAATGTGCAGTATTTCGTTGATCGAACCGATCTGGCTGAAGTGGACAGTAGCGGTATGTTGACCCTTCTAAGTCTCGACGGAGAAACGGATCATATTGAGGTATGGGCCACTGTAACGATTGACGGGGTGACCTTAACAACACCTTCTATGACAATTGCGATCAGGGACTTAACGGTTATTGTCGACAGCACGAATACGACTGGGTTATACACGACAGAAGGATCTTGGAGCCAAAGCAATTTAGCTGGATACAAAATTGGGGTTAAGTCCCGTTATTCTACCGTTCAAGGTTCATCAGCGACGTGGAAAGGCCAGTTCCCAGAGGGGAAATATACGGTCTCCATTTACAAGCTCGTCCATACGACGGCAAACGATAACTATGTCAAAGTGGAAGTGAAGCATCAGTCGGTTACCGAGGTTACGTATATTGATGCAACCGTCGGCTCATCAGGTTGGGTTAATCTAGGAACGTTCGACTTTACTGGAGACGGCAGCGAGTACGTTCGTCTAACAAGGGTTACTCCGACAACGGTAGATCCGCCAACTCTACCTGCCGATATGATTTATACGAGGGCTGATGCAGTCAAGTTCGAACGGCATTCCGTTAGCCCGGAATTGCTTGCAAATGGGGTGCCAGGTAAACCGATACTTTCGAATAATAGCGGTGTTGCGACAGGTATAAATGATGGCAATTATGAGGTTACAATGAATATGTGGTGGGGAAACAATGGCTCACTGTATAAGTTGTACGAGAATGGTCAATTGATCCAAACGAAGTCACTGGCCGATGTTTCGCCAGCCGCCCAGACTTCCATTATTCCTATTCAAGGAAAGCCGAATGGAACCTATGTGTATACATGTGAGTTATCGAATTTGTATGGAACGACTTCATGTGATCCACACACCGTCACCGTGGCTGAGGCGAATCCCGGCAAACCTGTGTTGTCTAGTGACAACTGGGATCAAGATGGCGACTATAGTATTACTGCTAATATGTGGTGGGGCACGAACGCAGAACAGTATCGATTATATGAAAATGGCGAACTTATTGAAACGCAATCTTTATCTTCACAAACACCAAGTGCTCAATCGGCCATTACACAAATTTCAGGAAAATCTCCTGGCATCTATCAATATCGCGGTGAGTTTATGAATGGAAGTGGAACAACGGAAAGTGATACGATAAAGATTATTGTAAAATAAACTTATGAGCTGAGTGGATGAGAACAATCCATTCGGCTTTTTTATTTCCTGGAATTTAGTATAGAGCTATACAAAAAGCTAATCTTTCAAGGCTCTCAACTGGGTGATATCTACATAATACTGCTCATGCTAGATTAGCAGGGCGTTTTCAACCAAACGTGGTAATTTGAACATGTCAAATTTGTTCTAATTCAGTCTAAATAAGCGCTTATATTAGGGTGTGGCTAAACTTACAATAATGTCTAACCATTTAAATTTGGGAACTTCTCCTGCAATGGCGAAGAATTTCACTGTCATGGCTTTCATGCAAAGCTAGGTTGAATATTGGAGAGGAGGCTGTCATGGGGATTACAAGACGAAAACCAACAGTGATTATCTTGTTTACCGCTCTGATTGTTCTTGCTTTACTCATGTTGGGCTTAACTAACAAAAAGGCGGAACTGCCTGAAAATTGGATATTTACAGTAGATGGATACGCCGTAACAGAGGAAGAATTTCAATCTTTTGTCAAAGAGCAGAGAGCTATAACGGTAGACTATTTCTTCAGAACTTATGGGGCCCAAGTAGATGAGGGCTTCTGGACACGTCAATACGGCAAAAATCATGAAACCCCCTCTGAATACGCCAAAAATTCTGCGATGACAGCATTGCTAATGTCCAAGCAGGAGCAATTTATTGCAGACAAGCGAGGAATCGCCCCTTACCAAAGCTTTGATGAGCTTAAATCCGACATGGAAGAAGAAAATGTTAAGCGAGCTAAGATGGATGATTCAGGAGAGACTTACTATGGGTTGCCTCAGTTTGATTTATATCAATACATGCAATATTTAAGTGGCGCCCGTTGGCCGGATTTGATAGAAACCCAGGTAAAGAAAACGAAAATGAGCGACACCGAGTTACAAGTTGAGTATGCATCAAAAAGTGAGGAATATGTTCGTGTTGCTGATAAATTAACGGCTGCGTTAGCGACAGCGGGGCAGGCCAAAGAAGAAAAAGTGCTAAATCGTTTGGATATATCCAAAGAAGATACCGAGTCTCTTAAGTTCTGGGAGTCTTTAGCTGCTGCTTCTGTAGGTGAGACAGTAATCGGTAAATATATGGGTGAGGATGTCGTTGCTACATTAACCACAAAACCGGAAATCACCAAGCTTAAACTGGAAGAAGTGAAAGATTCCATTCTATACGGATCGGCGGAGTCTGACTTGCGCGCGTTAATTGCAAATACGAATGAATTGAAGATCGTGTATAACGGTAATCGATTCAGTGAGTTTGTAGTGAACTAGAATAGTTAGTTTTTAAGTTTATAAAAATCTATGTCTATTGAGACTTCCATAGATACAGATTTTTTATAAAGTATAAATTTATTAATTTCAAAGGGAGGAAATTTTGGAATGATACGATGGAAATGGATGCAAAAAGCTTTGTCGATAGTTACAGCTACAACGTTGGCATTCCCTGCTCTGTTCGGCTTGGCACCTTCATCCGAAGTGTCAGCTGCGGGAGGGAGCGAATCTTTTGACTCCGTTGTACTAGAATTGACACAAGCGGCAGGTCAAACAGGTAGGGTAAATCTTACGTATAAAGGTTCACCTTTAAGCAGTCTGGTTAAAGGACCGGTTATTGACGAGGTAAGTTATGATTCCAGCAATTCGCAACTTTTAACTGTTAATAATCAGGGGAACATTACGTTATCTAACGGTTATACATTTGCGTCGCCAGATGCTCCGGGCGTCCCGGTGACAATCACGGCCAGGGCGGGTTATTACCCTGACTCAGAAGTGTTATTCATGGAGGACTTCGAGAACAACAATGGTCCGATGACATCTATGAGCAAATTAGGCTCGTCATTCACGCTGTCCGATGCACAGTCCCGTTCTGGATTGAAAGCGATTACACCTTCGGATGATACGAATAATGAAAAGGTAGCTCAAGATGTGGCATTGCCGGCTGGCAGCAATTATAAGATGACGGCATGGTATTTTGACCCGTATCCTAATGAGGAGAAGACTGCGACGGATAGAACGCAATTTGCTATTGTAGATGGCAAAAATGCCACCTTTGCCGGGACATTCTATCAAAGTTCAGAGGCAGATGTTATTCATAACCCAACGAAATATACTTGGGCTTATGCACCATCATCAGCGGGTACAGCAGGTAACCGTTGGAAAGATAGCGGGGCTTTACGTTCCACAGGCTGGCATAAATTCGAGTGGCTTATTACACCAAATGGTGCGACGTTACAAATAGACGGAACATTAATATCCGATTCAGCGCAAAGTGATATTTACAGAGCTATGAAGAGCGGTACAACCATTCAGCCTAAAATAGCGGGAGGATGGAATAGCCAGACAGGGAACAAAGCTTATATTAAAAATAAACATCTAATCGACGATTTTTATGTTGTAAAAGATGTGGCTACAACAACAGGAACCAGAACATTAACAGTGAATTTGGTACCTCCCGGCGGATTGCCAAATTTAGAAATAAGCACTCAGCCAACAGCGGCAGAAGTGAAACAAGGTGAGACAGCAACATTTAGCATTACGGCATCAGCCGCTGCTACTGCTTATCAATGGTATGTATCTGATGACGAGACTGGCTTGAGCGGGACAAAAGTCAGCGGAGCTGACAAGGCAGTATTAACACTTTCCAATGTGGACGCAGCTTCACAACAAGGCAATTTTTATTATTGCGAGGTTTCCTCGGCAGAGGGAGTTGTGGTGAAATCCCATGCTGTACCGTTGTTGATAACCACCAATACGCAGGTGAATGCACCAATTAATCCAACGCTTGACTCGGACACGGGTATTTATAGTGGTGCTTCCAATTACGGCGATACTCTAGTAACACTGTTCAAAGACGGTGGACCTGTGGGTTATTATTTATCGAAAAATGGGGGACCCGACCAGCCTAACAATCATGAAAGGCATCATGTTCTGCCCTATGCAAGGGCACTCGGAGTGGGCAACTACACTGTTACAGCTATTGTCATAAATAATGCGGGAGATATCAGTGAAGAAGTTGCAGCATCCGGAATATTGAAAATCGAGAAATTGCCTACACCGGCAAATGCCAGATGGAACGGCACATACGCTACATGGGATCGCGTCGCTAACGCATCTGCCTATTCGGTTCAACTCTTCAGTAATGGAGTGGTTAATGGAAGCCCGATTGCAGCAACAAGCAATGATGCGGCTTTGTCCCCGACTTTAAATGATACATTTAAAATAAAAGCAAACGGCAACGCAACGTCACGATTCTTAGACTCTGATGAGTCAGGGGAGAGTGCACAATATTCAGCGAACATTGCGCTAATTCGCCAGAACGATACATTACGGGCAGGAGATAGAACGCGGTTAATGGTTGACACAGCTGATGTGTTCGTTGCTGATAACATCAGCTTCAGTCCGGCGGATCAAGACAAGGATAAGATTGAAGTTGATGATGCCGGATTCGTGACGGTTAAGAAAGGTTATATTCCGACAGGGAACGAAGAAGTTACTGTACATGTGAGCGTTGATTACTTCAATAAGGCTGACACTAAGTTTTACGATGGATTTGAAGGGGAGAAGAAATTTTCAAATGGTGCGAACGGATATGTTCACAGCGATGTGATGTCTCGTACCGGAGGAAAGGCCGCGACATCAAGCGGCGCCGGTCAGGTGGCGACTGTTCCAGGTACCTATAATTATGCCCCTGCAACCGGTAAGACAACAATCGTTACTGCTTGGTACTATGATGATGGCAGAGCGGCTTCCAATGACCACGCTGTCTTTGGCTTAACCCCATCGTCCAATGAACATATCGCAATAAATTATGGCAATGGAGATGGTGACTGGGCGGAAAATCTGACCAATTACGCAGTCAGGCCTGGTTCATCCGGGAGATTCTATCCTGTAGATGTCCAGCGAAGCGAAGGTTGGCATAAATTTCAATGGTTCGTTACATCAACAGGAACAACCTATAAAATCGATGGACAAGACATTCAAAGGCAAACAACAGCTGGCGGAAATTTTGATACTCCAGTTAAGAACAATATTTCCAAGATCGATGCATTGCAGCTTGCTACGAACTGGGGCAACAAGCCTGGAACGGTTAAGGATATACAGAACAGGCATTTTATCGATGACGTATATGTTATCGATAGTGGAATAGCAGCCCAAACCGGAACAGCTTCTATTACGCTAAAGCTCTTGCCTAAAGAGTATAGTCACTTGGAAGACAGCACATATGTTATTGGTCTGGATGACTATAATATCACCGTAAATCCTGATTTAACGGATCTGGCTGGAGTGAAGATCGGCGCTGTAACTCTGCTGCGGGATGTGGATTATACGGTTAGCGGTAATGTATTGAAGATTAACAAAGAATCATTCACAAGAAATAATATCGTGCCGGGAAAATATACCGTTAGACTTGATCTGTATCCTGCCGAAATCACCTTCGAGTTGAACATTGTACCCCTTGAAGTCCGTGATTATTATCTCTCCAATAACGGTGACGATCATGCAGATGGACGCACACCAGCTACGGCATGGAAATCAATCTCCAAGATTAATGAATATGTATTTATGCCAGGTTCAACTATTTATCTGGATGCGAATAGCGTATGGAACGAACAAATCAGACTGCGCGGCAATGGTGAGGAAGGAAATCCGATTACGCTTACAAAATATAATACGACCGACCCTAACCAACGCCCGGTAATTAATGGTGGAGGAACAGCGTCGAGCCCATCAGGCATATCCTTAAACGGTACCATTGAGTTATATGACGTAAACTATTGGGTAGTCAGTGGAATTGAAGTAACGAACATCGGCAATGCGGCAGGTGACGGCCGCTCCGGTATCGCTGTAATGTCAAGGATTTCGAAGCTGGGACAAGGTCAGTTTAATATTCAAGATTATGCTGATGCTCGTATGCAAGGAATCGTCATTCGAGATAACTATGTTCATGATGTTAATGGGCTGCACCAAGCAAATGGGGCAAGTAAGGTATCCGGCGGCATCATTATTAATGGTTATGTGGATATATTGGTTGAAGGCAACAAAACCCTTCGTTGTGATAACGAAGGTATTCGCAATAATGCCTACGGGCCAAGCAATCCTGGGACTAATAACACAGGCATTACTTGGAGTAATTCTAGCTATCCTTGGGCATCCAACGCTGTGTTTAGAAACAACTGGGTTTCTAGTTCGGTTGGAGATGGCATTGTCATGTCCGGCGGGAACAACTCCCTTGTGGAACGAAATGTGGTCACAGACAACGGTTATAGCTATTTAAGCGATAAGAGTGGCAATCTGGTTACGAACTGGGGGCCAAATAATACAACACCAACATATCTAGGTTCGCAAAACTATGCGGCTGCGTGGATTATGGCAAGTAAAGGCACCATCTTCCGCTATAATGAAGCTGTGGATAACCCTTATCATGCAAGTAATGACGGTATGGCTTGGGACATTGACAACTATTGTCAGGATAATGTGTATGAATACAATTACAGCCGAAATAACTATGGTGGTTGGTACTTACAGATGAATGCTGCCAAGGGCAATATCGTTCGCTATAATATTAGCGTGAACGACGGCCGCAGCCCCGATTTTAACAAGAGCTTTAACAGTCTAATATTGCTTGCAGGAGGTTCTTCAACGAGCGAGGAATTAAGTGGCTTATACTATAACAATGTCATCGTCACACCATTGAAGAATAGCAGTTCGTTAGTATTTGACCCGACAGCCTCCAACTTGCACATTTATTTCCAAAATAATATATTTGCCTACACTGGGGCAAACAACCAGGTTGGTCTGAAAGGCGGGGGAACATCAGCTCCATTTGCAGCCGGACGGTTTACGAACAACATTGTGTATCCGGCTAATCTTTTTGGCAGCATGAACGCAGGTGGAGGCGGATATCTAGGTGCAGGCGTAACAGCAACAGACAACCGCTATGTAACGGAAGAGGAACTGAATTCTATATTAAAAGATTATAAATCTGCACCTGAACATTGGATTACCAACAGTGGGACAGTGGATGCCAAGCTTGATTACGATGCGATGAACGGGTTCCGTCTTGCGGATGGTAATAACCTGGCCTATGGTGCAGGTGCCGAGATTGTAAGCCCATATGTGGATCGGGCGAATGCTCTGCCTCATATGACGGAGAGAACAGACTTCTTCGGCAATTCACTTAGCGCTAGAACGCATTCCATCGGCGCGCACAACCCTTATGCGGTAACTTTTGATTCCAATGGGGGCAGTGAAGTTGCGGTGAAGTTCGCTGACATGGGCGGTACAATTACCGAGCCAACAGCGCCGACAAAAGATAAAACTGTTTTCGGCGGTTGGTATCAAGATAAAGGATTAAACGATGCTTGGAATTTCGATGCTGATCCTGTTACAAGGGATATTGAATTATATGCGAAATGGGCTGAAGACGCAGGTACGGCACCAACGATAATGACGAATTCGCTTGCGGATGGCAAGGTAGGACAACCTTATTCGGCAGTTCTTACCACTGATGGCGATAAGCCGATCAAATGGGCCGTTGTAGAGGGGCAATTACCATCAGGATTGAGCTTGGATGAAGATGTTGGTGTTATCTCTGGTACACCGGATCAATGGGGTCAATTTAAGTTCAAAGTTCAAGCAAACAATGACGTTGGCAGTGACACAAAACAGTTCAATATAGTGATCACTGAAGATGTCTCAGTTGATACAGCTCCGGAGATTATCACTAAGAATTTACCAAATGGCAAAGTTGGACAACCGTATACAGTAACACTAGCGGTATATGGCAGTGAACCGATTTCTTGGAAGGTCCAGGGAGGAGATTTGCCAGTAGATTTGAAACTAGATGAAGCAACAGGCGTTATCTCGGGTACGCCTCCAGAGGCAGGATATTACGAATTCACGGTTGCAGCAACGAATGATTTTGGTAAAGATGAGCGAGAATTGAGCATCGAGATTAAAGAAGATAAGCCAGTGGATACAGCTCCGGAGATTATCACTAAGAATCTGCCAAGCGGCAACGTTGGACAACCGTATACGGTAACATTAGCGGTTTACGGCGACAAACCGATTACCTGGAAAGTGAGTGATAATTATTTACCTGCTGGGCTGAATTTAGAAGGAGCTACGGGTATTATTTCAGGCGTGCCTACTGAAGCGGGAACTTACAAATTCAATATTACGGCTTCCAATCATGCTGGCATGGATACGATAGAGTTAACTATTGTAATTACTGCAAATAACAGTGGTGGCAATAATGGCAATAACAATGGCGGCAATTCAAATGGCCACAGCAGTACGCCGACTCCTTCGCCAGAGTTATCAGTAGCGGAGCGTATTGATGCTACAATCAAAGAGCAGCTGAAGAAGGGCAATTCCATTGCATTGACGATGTCAGCCGGAAAAGATGAGCTTGAGATTCAAAGCGATACGATCGGTGCGATTATTAATGCCGACAAACCGCTAATCGTTACGAATAACACCGTATCTGTTAAATTGTCCGCTGAATTGTTGAAGCAATTGAATACAGGAAAGTGGATGAAGGTTGTCATTAAACCTGTAGATGAAAGAGGCGGAGCTATAGGGCGGGGATATGAATTAAAGATCTTCGTGGATGGCCGGGAAGTAACGGATTATACAGGGCTTATACCCGTAACCTTCGATCTGTCAAAAGAGAAGTTGTCGACAAACGAGCTTAACATGTTATGCGGTGTTATGCTTCAATTGAACGGTAACATGGAGCGTTTAGGCGGCAACTATGAGCGTGAGACAGGTAAATTTACTTTCACGGCAAAAGGACTAGGTTATATCTTCATTACAGCCAAGCCTGAACCTGTGAAATTGGAATTCACTTTAGGAAAGACAGGATATAAATTAAACGGAATCGAAATGAGTATGGACGTTGCTTCAACGGTAGTTAAAGGCAGAACGTTAGTCCCACTGCGCTTCGTTGCCGAGAGCTTAGGAGCAAACGTAAGCTGGGATAACGTTACGAAAACCGTAATGATTACTTTGAAAGGTCAGACTTTGTCGATTAAGATCGGTGAACTTGCACCAGGAATGGATGTAGCAGCTGAACTTGTAAACGGTCGTACTATGCTCCCATTACGTTTCATTGCTGAGTATTTTGGTGCAAATATATTCTTCGATAATACTTCGAAATCCATTAGTATCACGAAGTAGTATTTCCTAAAATTAGCAGCTACGCTCGAAACCCTCTAACATGCACTGCCATGTTAGAGGGTTTTCTAGTGTGCGCCCGGCATAGACGATAACTTGGCGGTGAAAGTCCTCTATTAACGAACAATAAAATTGTCTTAACTGGAAACAATTCTTTAGATTGTGTTAATCTGTCTAATAGTGAACTCGGTTTAGAAAGAGGGAAGTTACTTGAAAAGAAACGTGTTATATATTGAAGATAATGAGAAGATAGGCAGTTGGGTAAAGGAAGAATTGGAACAACGAGGATTTTCAGTACAGTGGCTGCTTTCTGGTGAAGGAGCTGAAAAAGAAGTAAATCAGCATGAAATCGTTATTTTGGATATCATGTTACCCGGTTTAGACGGATTTACTGTGGGGAAACGATTAAAAAAGGCAGCTCCTGCTGTTCCTATTTTGCTGTTAACTGCTCGAACATCGATAGATGATAAGGTAGAAGGGTTACAATTTGCTGATGACTATTTAACGAAACCATTCCATACGGATGAACTAATTGCTAGATTAGAAGTATTAATCCGTCGAAAGGGCGGAACACATTCCGAACGCATTTCATTAGGGAATTATATTGAAGTAGATCCGGAAATCCAAACGGTATTTGACAAACACACAGGAGAAGAAATTATATTGACAGGGAAACAACATCATATTTTGATGTACTTCTTACGCCACCCTAATCAAGTTTTACCAAAAGAACAAATCTATGAAGCCATCTGGGAAGAGGCTTATATCACAGGTGATAAAACATTAATGGTACATATTCATCGACTGCGTCAAAAGCTGGAACGCCATCCAGACTCCCCAGAGATTATTGAAACATTGAAGGGAATAGGCTATCGGGTGAAACTATGAGACAGACTAAATCACTATTTCGTCGTTTTCTAAAAGGACATTTTCTATTTATCTTTTTACCTCCGATCGTACTTATTTTCTTATCTGCGTTCATTGCGTCTCCTTTTAATGAAGAAGAGCTGAATAAGTTAAATTATTTTTACATTGTACTTCTTGTGTTTGGTTTTATTATTGTCGCATTTGTGGTAATCTCTTGGATTTTCTTCTTGAGACTTTGTAAACGTCTCACCTGCTTACAGGAAGTCATGTCATTTTCAGCTAATCATAACTCATTTCCTAAACCAATAGCTGTTCAAAGTGATCGTATGGATGAAATAGACCAGTTAGGAAGTTCCTTTAATTGGATGATTCAACAGCTTGAAGACAGTCGCAAGCGAGAACATGAAGAGGAATTGTTACGACATCGACTCATCGCGAATTTATCTCACGACTTACGAACGCCGCTTACCATTTTGAGAGGACATGTCACCCGATTAAATAAAGAATCAATGAGTCTAGAAGGACAAAACTCATTATCAGAGATGAACCATACGATTACTAGAGTCGGAGATCTAATGGATGATTTACTTTCCTATACATTGCTTACATCAGGAAAACATCCTTTTGAGCCCACTTCAACAGATATTGGACGTTTAGTAAGAGCATCTGTTGCTGCGTGGTATCCTGTATTTGAAGAAAAAGAAATCCGGATCGAGGTTGATTTACCGACAGAGAAGACTTTTTATTGGGAAGCAGATCCTAAATGGATGACACGTGTTCTGGATAATTTATTTCAGAATATTCTCCGCCATGCAGCAGAGGGCAAATATGTAAACATTGTGGTTGATGTAGAAAAAGAACAGATCATTGTTGCAGACAGAGGTCCGGGGATGGATAACTCTTCCTATGAGCGTGGGGCGGGGATAGGTTTATCGACTTCAAATTATATGTTGAATAAAATGAAGCTTAAAGCTGACTTTACATCAAATGAAAACGGCACAACAGTGGCTATTGGTAGAGCTTAACCTAAAGTTAAACCAGAAGTAAACAGCAGGATAACCGAGATGTAACTTTGCTTCTTTATAATTAGAACCATAACAGAAAGGAAGTGTTATGGTTGCTTACAATTAATAACTTAGTCAAACATCGCGGAACTGGGAAAATCTTATCAGGTATCAGTTTTAAAGCTAGACCTGGCAGAGTAACTGGTTTTCTAGGTCCAAATGGAGCAGGTAAAAGCTCTACACTTCGCATCCTGCTTGGATTAGATCGTGCTACCTCAGGGAGTGCACTAATCAATGGAAAGCCATTCGCAGAATTACAGAATCCTGTATCCACAGTAGGTGCCGCACTTGATGGATTTGGAGCTCATCGTATGCGAACAGGACGGGCACACTTGCGTTGGATTGCTCGTGCCGCAGGATTGTCTAACTCACGTGTCGAGGAAGTTCTGGAAATAGTAGGTCTTACTAATGCAGCCGGAAAAAGAGTTGGGAAGTATTCTCTTGGTATGGGGAGGAGACTTGGAATAGCAGCTGCGCTACTCGGTGATCCAAAAGTATTGATTTTAGATGAACCCGTAAATGGGCTCGACCCAGAAGGAATTCGGTGGATTCGGACATTTTTACGTGAACGTGCTGAGTCTGGAAATACGGTGTTGTTATCCAGTCATCTAATGGGAGAGCTTGCAGAGACGGTTGATGATGTGGTGATTATTAAGCATGGAACTATCGTTGCAGATGGAACATTGGAAGAAGTAATAGGTAACTATTCCACGCTGGAGGAAGCCTTTTTTGCCCTGACATCTGAAAATGCAGGTGAAGTTGTATGAGCGCATTTAACGCGGAACTATCTAAATTGTTCTCCTTACCGGGTATTTGGCTTGCTTTTCTCATTGGAGCGTTTGCCCCAGCGCTTATTTCTGCCTTGGACAGCATAGCACAAAAAGAGGAGATTATAGCTGGAGTTAGCACGCGGCTATCGGAAGTTGGCTATATCGGGTTAGCTCTTGGTGTGCAAGGCGTTATTATTCTTGGTGTGCTTGCTGTCAGCAGTGAGTATTTGACAGAGAGCAGTGAATCTGGTGGAGGACAACAGATTACAACGAGTTTAACTGTTGTTTCATCCCGAATTCATTTTTTATTGGCAAAAGCAGGTGCTGTGACTGTGATCAGCATACTGCTTTGTATTGTTGCTATTATGACAACTGTGTCTGCAACGCATCTTATTCTTGGTGAATATGCCCCTGCATTTGAATGGTCCAGACTTATCGGTGCCATTTGTTACTGGACATTCACTGCTCTTTTAGCACTTGGAATTACTTTTCTAACTAAGAATGGCATCCTCCCGCTTGCTGTGCTCATAATAAATTCATCCGTTGTATCATTTAGTGTCCTGTTGTATAGGGTTACAAAGTTGGCGTTTTACTTACCAGATAGGGCTGGCGCTGAAATGTTTATGTTTACGGACAACACGTCCACAGGCAGTTTATTCGAGAGGTTTCACACCCCCTTCACAGGCGGTTTAGTCATGTTTGCCTGGGTAGTCGTTGTTTTCATTATTGCAGCTATTGTATTCCATAGGAGGGACGTTGCAGCATGAGTGTCTCATCTAGTAGAAAGATAACACAAATCCTGGGTGCTGAACTGGATAAATTAGTTACATTACCATTGATAGGGCTCACTCTTTTGGTTACATTCATTCTTAATTTAGGTTTAGCCGCTGCTTTTACTTCTGTTGATCTACAAGGGGCAGCAGGAACGCAAAATATACTGAATACAGGACTTTCTTCTATGGGATATCTTCAAGCAGGATTCATTATTCTTGGTATCTTAGCTACTTGTTCAGAGTATACAGGGGGACAGATTCGAACTACTTTAACTACGATACCTTGGCGAGGGTTTCAATTATCCACGAAGTATTTGGCCTTGACCATTATAACCATTCCTGCGGCGTCTTTTACTACTGCATCAGGTGTACTATATACCTTTATCATGATGAAAGACACAGCAGTAGTGATTGAAATAGACGAAATGATAAAATCATTAGCAGGTGCAACAGGCTATCTAACTTTAACCACACTTCTCAGTGCAGCTATAGGTGCTTTATTAAGACGAACTACTCCTGCTTTAGTGGTACTGCTTGGCTATTACTTCATTGTCAGTCCATTGTCGAAAGATTTTCTACACAATACTAAATATTTTTTTCCAGATACAGCAGGATATTATATGTATATGCCGCCTTCCTCCGATGAAATAAATGTCCTTACACCAATGGAAGGGACAGGTATTTCCCTGTTATGGACACTGATCTTTATTACAGCAGCTATTATATTTTACCGTAAACGAGATGCCTAATTCTGAGCTAGCTGATTTGATCATTAAACTAGAATAATATGAAACAAACATTGATGTTTGGATAAAAGATGTTTATGAGCAATTCAATGACTAAGTATTTGCTCTTAAGAACGGACACCAATATGAGTGTCCGTTTATTTTATAAATCTGGACTGATCAGTTCAGATATGTTATATTTCAATGACGGGAGGTGTTACTTATCGCTAGGACAAAAGAATTTAACAAAGATCAAGCGCTGCATCAAGCCATGCTGTTGTTTTGGAAAAAAGGATATGAAGCGGCTAGCATACCGGATTTACTAGAGGTGATGGGCATCAGCAGATCCAGCCTTTACGATACTTTTTCCGACAAGCAAACCTTGTATACAGATGCCCTTGAGCATTATAAAAAGGGGAATTTCAATAAGCAGGCTATTCTTGAACATGCATCTAGCGTTAGAGATGGAATTCTTCAATTTTTTGAGTATCATATTGCTTCAGCATACGATACCAGCCTGCCGGGCGGGTGTTTTGTTACGAATGTAGCTACAACATTGGAGTCGCCAGATGAAAAAATTAATGAGTTGATAAAGACTAGTTTTTTGGAATTAGAGCAAGCTTTTTGTGACCTTTTAAAAAAGGGCCAGCAACGGGGAGAAATTGATAAAACGACTGATATCAAAGTGTTGTCTTATTTATTGTTGAATTTACATCAAAGCATTAATATTATGGCCAAAGCAGATCAGAATCCGGAACGTGCAAAAGAGATGATTAGCTTTGTAATAGCAGGAATCTAATTTTTTTTAATTATTCCGGAACGATCATTCCGTTATTGAGAAATCCCTCAAAATAAGGAGAGGTGTCTAATGAAAGTATCGTTTATTGGGCTTGGAAATATGGGGCTCCCAATGGCCCAAAATCTGTTGAAAGCGGGTTATGAATTAGTCATCTTTAATCGGACCCATGAAAAAGTTGAACCCTTAATGAAACAGGGAGCACGATATGCCAAAACACCGCTAGAGGCAGTGAAAGAAAGCAATCTTGTAATTACCATGCTTTCTGATGATGCTGCTTTGAAGGAGGTCGTCGAGGGACCAGATGGTGTTCTGAATGGATTGTCGGAAAATGGAATTCACATCTCTGCCAGTACAATCAGCGTAGATCTGGCTCGAAAATTATCCGTCTCGCATGCGGAGCGAAAGCAACACTTTGTGTCTGCCACGGTGATGGGGCGCCCAGATGCCGCTAAAGAAGCTAAATTGCGTATTATTTTAGCTGGTCCGGAACAAGCAAGACAACGGGTACTTCCCGTTTTAACAGTATTGGGTCAAGAGATAGTAGAGATTGGGGATCACGGCGAAGAAGGGAACGTTGTGAAAATTGGCGTTAACTTTCTAATTGCTTCAATGCTGGAAGCTTTGTCGGAAGTGCAGCTAATGGTAGAAAAGCACGGTATTGATTCGTCCCAATTTATGAATGTCGTGAATGCTCTTTTTCAATCTCCAATATATCAGAACTATGGAGCGATCATGAGCGAACAACGCTTTGAACCGGCCGGTTTTAAAATGAAGCTTGGGTTAAAAGATGTTGCATTGGCTATTGAGGCAGCGAAGTCCGTTCAAACTCCTCTACCTTTAGGTCAGCTTATCCACCATCACTTGTCTGAAGGAATTGCCAATGGTTATGGTGAGTTGGATTGGACGGCTTTAATCCGTTGTCTTGAGCATTCTTCTTAAGAAATTGGGTTGCACCGATGATGTCGGGCGAATTGCTAGAGAAAATATAAGGAGAGATTAACTATGGAAATAGGTGTTACTTCGTTCATAGAAACAAAGCCTGATACTGAGACCGGAGTTGTGATGAGTCACGCACAGCGATTACGAGAAGTCGTCGAAGAAATCGTCCTTGCGGATCAGGTAGGACTTGATGTGTTTGGCATAGGTGAGCATCATCGTGAAGATTATGCAGCTTCATCACCCGCAGTGGTGTTGTCTGCTGCAGCCCCCCTAACAAAGCGGATTCGATTGACGAGTGCTGTGACGGTTCTTTCATCAGCTGATCCTGTCCGTGTGTTTCAGGATTTTGCCACGCTTGACGGCTTATCCAATGGACGTGCCGAGATTATAGCGGGCCGGGGTTCCTTTGTTGAATCCTTCCCTCTTTTTGGGTATGACTTGCATGACTATGAGGATTTATTTAATGAAAACATCGAGCTGCTTCTGAAAATACGGGAATCTGAGAAAGTTACATGGAGTGGAGGACATCGATCAGCGATAAATAATCTGGGTGTATACCCGCGCCCTGTTCAGCACTCTTTACCCGTATGGATTGGTAGTGGCGGTACCCAGGAGTCTGCCGTGCGTGCAGGACTTCTGGGCCTGCCATTAGTCCTGGCGATTATCGGTGGAAACCCAACCAATTTTGCTCCGCTTGTACAACTGTATAAAAAGGCGGCAGCTCATGCCGGACATGATGTATCACGGCTTCAGGTAGGTTCACATTCCATCGGATTTGTTGCAGAAGATACGGAACAGGCGGCAGAACTCTTTTTTCCGTCTACCCAGTACGGTATGAATAAGCTCGGCAAAGAACGGGGGTGGGCGTACTACGATCGTTCCAGCTATGATGCTGCCCGACGCTTTGATGGTGCGTTGTATGTAGGGGATCCGGAGACAGTCG
Source organism: Paenibacillus sp. FSL H7-0918 (assembly GCF_038007025.1). Classification (NCBI taxonomy): domain Bacteria; kingdom Bacillati; phylum Bacillota; class Bacilli; order Caryophanales; family Paenibacillaceae; genus Paenibacillus; species Paenibacillus sp. FSL H7-0918. The sequence continues at coordinate 271,298 of NZ_JBBOWJ010000003.1, read as the reverse complement.
CCCAAAAAATAATCCATCTGCGTAAGCATGTAGGGATTACACGATTCATGATGTATGTTCCCTTAAGTACGATGCCGCATGAGTTGGTTATGCGGGCTATAGAACTGCTCGGTACAGAGGTTGCGCCGCGAGTACGAGAGGAAATTGCCAAGTGGGAAGCTCAAATGGGATAAGGATTATCTATGAATAAGACGTAAACGAACGAATTCATTATTTTATTTGGAGGGATTATTATGAGTGTTGAACCACGTATACTACCAGAATTAAGAGAGGTTTATTCACAATTTCCTGGATTTGAATTGGAGAAGAATTTAGAGTGGAGCAGGAGCTTAGTGTCAGCTGCATCCGTGGAAGGATCAGAGCATGTAAACACAACCAGGCGCAAAATCCCGAGGGATGGAGGCGAGATGCTGGTGAAAATTTATGAGCCTGCCGGGCGAACGAATGACTTGTTACCTGCCATGCTATGGATTCACGGGGGAGGATACGTGTTAGGACATCCGGATATGGACGACGAATTATGCGAACGTTTTGTTCAGACAGCTGAATGTATAGTCGTATCGGTTGATTATAGGCTTGCTCCCGAGCACCCTTATCCGGCGGCGATCGAAGATTGTTATGCTGGATTGGTATGGATGACGGAGGAGGCAGCCTTGCTTGGCATTGATGTGGATCGGGTTGCAATTGCCGGTGCTAGCGGTGGCGGCGGACTGACAGCAGCACTCGCGCTGATGGCGCGTGATAAAGGAGGACCGTCTCTTATTTTCCAAATGCCATTATACCCGATGCTTGACAACCGTAACATCACACCGTCCAGTCATGAGATTACGGAAGCAGGCGCAATCTGGAACCGAACAGACAACATAGCAGCTTGGAACATGTACCTGGGCAAGGAGAGCGATGTCAGAGGAGAATCTACTTATGCAGTACCCTCGAGAGCGGAGAACTTGGCAGGTTTGCCGCCAGCCTATACTTGTATAGGTCAGCTCGATCTATTCCGAGACGAGACAATGGAGTATGTGGCACGACTTGCACAAGCAGGTGTAGATGTCGAATTCCACCTGTATCCCGGTTGTTTTCACCTTTTCGAAATTTTTGCTCCAGAAACAGAAGTGAGTCAGCGCGCTGTTCAGGGCTATATGGATGCGATGGCCCGGGCACTTCATCCTAGCTAATTATAGGGACTAAAATAAACTGCGAATACGCAGAAAAAGTTGAATGGTTATTTAAGTAGAGACACGTAATTATTCGGGAAAGATTCATAAAAAAGATGAGGTTGTTGATTTTAAAAACAGCCTCATCTTTTGTTATATATTATTGATTTCAAAAAAGGCTTAGATTACTATCGTATTGTTCATTGGAAGCTTATTTCTTCAATTTTTATTTACATGATGCAAAACAGTTTAAATATTGATAGGGTAGGCTTATATATTTGTAGACAGCTTGATCCAAATTATATCTAGTGATAAGGAGAATACAACATGTGGGATAAGATTAAGGGTGGGCTTTACGGCTTATTGATTGGAGATGCTCTTGGTGTCCCCTATGAATTCAGATCAGCGGAGCAGCTCCCACCTCTGGAGCAGATTGAGTTTACTCCTCCTGTGGGCTTTCAGCCCACCTACCGAGATGTTCCTGCCGGCACCTGGTCGGATGATGGTGCGCAGGCACTATGTCTGCTGGAGAGTCTGATCGATAAAGGTACACTGGAGCTAACTGATTTTGCTGACAAATTGGTCGACTGGTATCATGAAGGTAGATGGGCAGTAGCCCAACAAGTTTTTGATGTTGGAATACAAACCAGTCGTACGTTGTCTACTTATTACCAAGGAATGTCCCCTTACGAGAGTGGCAATACAGTTCCTGATGGGAAAGGGAATGGGGCGCTAATGCGCGTGCTACCACTTGCCTTGTGGCACAAAGGAACAGATAAACAACTCGTTCAGGATGCACATACTCAATGCCTTGTAACTCATGCACATATCTGTAATCAGGTATGTTGTGCCTTCTATGTGTTAATTGCACGTGAACTGTTGCAAGAGCAAGACTTCAATCTGTGCTACCGAACTGCTCTTAGCAAGCTTCGAACGATCTACCAGCAGATGCCTGAGCATGAACGGGAGCTCGAAGAGAACATTCATCCAGATAAAGTATTCTATGGCGAAGGATCTGGTTATGTTGTGGATTCCTTGTTCAGTGCGTGTATGATCCTCCAAACCTGCACTTCCTACGAAGATGCCGTCAAACGAGCAGTTGCCTTAGGCAACGACACGGATACAACAGCCTGTATCACAGGTGGTCTTGCCGGAATCCGATATGGGTATGAGCATATCCCTCAGCGCTGGATCAACCAGCTGCGAGAGACAGATCTGGTTGATCAACTGCTGCTCCGTCTTCAATCTGCATGAGGAGTACTAGGTTCTATTAGCACTAACTATGAGGAGGAATGGGAATGAACGCAGCAGTACAGAGGTTTTTAGACGATGTGTGGAGCGAGATGATAACCATATACAACAAAGAGACTATAAGAATAAATGAATTCATAGGAAATCGTCCGCTCCAGGCAGGGATAAAGGATTATCTTCAGGTAGCTTGGCGTGACGGAAAAATACATATTGATGTTGAAGAACCGTTCGATTGGACGGACAGCTCTTATGAAATCGAAGCAGGTCCTTATATCGCCGAACTCACGGATGAATTAATTAGATCTGAACTTTACCCGGTATTATGCAAGAGAGTGGAGGAGCTTTTTTTATCAGAGAAGTTAGGTCCTCGTTTTTTTGATTACCGATTCCAGATCGTACTTTCCTTTGAAATGGAGGACGAAGACTTAACACTTTGCGTGCATCTGGTTAACGAAGAGAAGCTGAACGAACTCCGCAAATCATTACAGAAGTTTATAACATCCAAAATCATGTCTGATCTTCCCGTATTGCCGAGTGTTGATGACCAGTTTTTCTTTTCTCATCACTTGATGAACCCTGATCTTATGAAGCAAGAAGAAAATGCGGTTGGCCCATTAATTGAGCATTTATCCGACAAGCTCAGAAGTAATAGGCGACGCTTAGACGAATGGACTGGCCAGTATACTTTGGCTATGGATAATTGGATTCAAAATATTTTTCTTCCACGCTATTTTGTGCGTACAGGCAGCTTTAGAATGGATTGGATACCTAAAGAGGATATGGCGCTTATGGATCCGAATGCAGATCAACTTTCCTTTTTTGTATATGCCGCTCTGCAAATTGGAAAAACGAAACCGGACATCCGGGAACAATATTTGAAACTAGCTGTCCAACTTGGTTCAAAACACGCAGCGGAGTATATCCTGGGGGGAAGCGGGAAATTCACTCCAGTATATAAAGGGACCCGTGTTGAAGTTGATAATAATGATGTAACACAGAGCATTGAAGTCCGGATTTTGAACGAGGAGGAAGCAGCTTATGGAGAAGCATTGGATCACATTACCCAATTGCTGCAGCAGGGATTCCCGAAGGAATATCACCTGAAGCTGAAAAGCAAACAAAGGAACTATCTTCCTCTAAAAAAAATGGCTAAATCAGGTCTTCATCAGTTTTTTGCTGGTGCACTAGCCTATCCGTCTCTTTTTCCTAAGCTGGCTGCGTATGCGGATATCGCAATGGAGCCCTATGCGTGGTACAAGGACACGGAACCGGGTGAAAAGTCGGTCATGCCTGGTACCTATGCTGTACTCGGATTAGGATTATATAGCAAGGAATATTTCTCACTCGTCTCTCATTATATGGAGAGGGTAGATTCGGAGCACCAAATGATACAGCATAGTTATGCGGAGACCTTTATTGATACGCACGGTGTGGAGGCTGAGCTTATGCCAGTTCTAGTCGACATTCTGCTAGCAGGAAATGAGGAAGCAAGAGCTGTCAAAAACTTCGTGATCGATCGGGTCGAGCTTGCAGAAGCGCTGCTTCAAGAGCTGTCGCCTAAAGAAATATATGAACGGGAGCAGGTTCTATACCGGATATTCGGAAGCCGTGCAAAGCTGGAAAAATCCGTGAAGTCAGAGCAGACGGAGCTTGAGCTTAGAGTTATTCTCTCGGAGCTACTGACTCTTATAAGTTGATGACGATATATAAAAATGGAATTCCCTATTGGTTCGGGCAGGAAGATGATGATGTTTTTATTGTGGCTTCAGTGGAGCCAAGTGGTTTATCATTTTATGCACAGATGAGTAATAGTGATTAGAGTTCTTGGATAGAGAGATTTAAATTGGAAGCGACAAAAGTATTAGGATTTGATGTTGGTGAACCCGAAGACGGGTTTATGTAATGAAGTGCACAATTTAATTGTGGGGATGATTTCGTGTTTACTGAAATGGTAACTCAGTATTTACCTGTTCTCTTAGAAAAAGAGGGTGATTATTTATTGGAGTAGAAAGACAGAATAGTAAACCTTAAAAACAGTCCACCTATTGGTACGTTAGTTGAACAAAATTAGAGGAAATCCCTTTTAATAGGGGTTTCTTTTTATTTTTACAAATTTAAAGTTAGTTCTGTTGAGAAGCCTTAAATAAGTACCTGTCTGTGGAAATAGGAAGAATTTGCTTGCCCTTCGCAGAATTTTCTGTTATTTTTGATAGTAACAATGTGTTATTAACAAAATGATACTAAGTATAACTAATTTTTTTCGCTCTATGAATGAGTGGAAAAAGCGGAGGGATGCAAGATGAAAAAGGTGGCGGCTAACTGGAATCTGTTCGAAATTACGTGGTTGATACTATTTACCTCAATCGCTGTCGGGTTTACAGTGATTACAAAGGACTCTTTATTCGGATTCGCGGTATTTATTACTGGGGTGTTATGCGTGGTGCTTGCAGCGAAGGGCAACCTGATGAGCTATGTTTTCGGCATGTACAATACCATCGGTTATGCTTATTTGGCCTATATTAACGGTTTGTTTGGAGAGGTTATGCTGAATCTGCTATTCTTTGTTCCAATGAATGTCATTGGCTTCTACATGTGGAAAAATAATCGCCAAAAAGACGGTAGACTGACCATGCGGCAGATGGATCTTAGAAGACTGCTCCTCGTTGGGATGGTCTGTGTAATCGGCTGTTTAGTGCTCGGATTTGGGCTTTCGTTCATTCCGGGACAGAATTCGCCTTACATTGATGCCACTACAACGGTGCTATCTGTTGTGGCGACCTTCTTAATGGTTAGAAGATTCAAGGAACAATGGCTGGTCTATATCGTGCTAAATCTCTTTACGGTGCTGCTGTGGGCGATTCGCATGCTGGAGGGCAGCGGGGAAGGCCTACTGATGATCGTGATGTGGAGCGCGTATCTGGTCAACGCAGTTTACGGGTACTATATTTGGAATAAAGGGGCGAAGGAGGTGGCGGCATGAACACGCTTGGACTAACACTGGGGAAGTTTGCCCCGCTGCATAAAGGCCATCAGTTCATGATTGAAACGGCGCTACAAGAGGTCGATGAATTGATCCTAGTCATTTACGAAACGACAGTCACTCCGATCCCGCTTCATGTCCGGGCAAATTGGATTCGCAGGCTCTATCCGGAAGTCCGGGTAATCGAAGCTTGGGATGGTCCGGATGGATATTCGGATGACAGGGAGCATGAGGTTCGGGAAGAACAGTATATACTCGGTTTGCTGAACGGAGAGCAAGTAACGCATTTTTACTCGAGCGAATTCTACGGCAAACATATGAGTCTCGCTTTGGGTGCAATAGACCGGCGGGTGGATGAAGCCCGAGAGCGGGTCCCGATCTCAGCGACGATGGTCCGTTCCAATCCATATCAGTACAGGGAGTTCGTAAGTGATATCGTGTACCGGGATTTGATCACGAAATTGGTATTCGTTGGAGCGATGTCAACGGGTAAGTCGACGATCACCGAAGCACTGGCACAGCGATATTGCACAACGTTCGCAAGCGAATACGGACGCGATTATTGGACCGAACATCAGGTGGACCGCCGAATCGGCTTGGAAGCGTTCGATGAAATCGCGGTGGGTCATATCGAGCGCGAAGAACAGGCAATGCTTGCGGCGAACCGGGTTCTGTTCGTCGATACCAATGCGATCACGACGTATATGTTCGCCCTAGATTACCACGGCCGGGCCCCCGAGCTGTTAACCCGGATCGCTCTGGAGAACGCGCAACGTTATGATCTGTTCTTCTTATGCGCTGACGATATTCCTTACGACGATACGTGGGACCGCAGCGGGGATCAGAAGCGGCATGTCTTTCATAAACAGATTATCGCGGATTTGAAGGAGCGGCGGATCCCCTATATTACGCTGCGGGGGAGCCTGGAGGAACGTATACGCAAGGTAGATGAAGTGTTGGCAAAGTTCGAGCCCTACGGGAACTATTTCGGAGAGCTGAACGATTAAATCAAATATAAAGGAGGCATACCTACTTGGATTTGTTGGATAAGGATGGACTTACGGAATCTGAATTTTTGAAGCAATACAAGGCAGGCGATTACGAGCGTCCTTCAGTGACAACGGATATGGTTATCTTCACTGTGACGGAAGACGAGGCTGACAGTTATCGCAAACTACCAGAAAAAGAGCTACGCGTCCTACTAATTCGCCGGGGGGCTCACCCCTTCCTGGGCAAATGGGCGCTGCCTGGCGGTTTTGTCCGGCCGAATGAGACAACTGAGCAGGCAGCAGTAAGGGAACTATGCGAGGAAACCGGCGTGGAAGATGTTTATCTGGAGCAGCTGTATACGTTCAGTGATATCGGGCGCGACCCACGAACCTGGGTAATAAGCTGCAGCTATATGGCTCTGATTAACAGCGACAAGTTGGAGTTAAAGGCAGGAGATGATGCAGCAGACGCCGCCTGGTTCAAGGTATCCTATCGGCCGCTGCGGGAGCAAAAAGAACTGATTGTGGACGGATACATCAAGACACTTGAGTACGAACTCAAACTAAGTAGTGAAGAAGAAGAACTTTCGGCGGTCGTGGCGAGGACTATGACAGCGAAGACTACATCGACTGGCACGGATTATGAGATCGTATCGAATGACGGATTGGCTTTCGACCATGCGAAGATCATAGCATGCGCTATTGATCGGTTACGGGGAAAAGTGAATTACACCGATATTGCACTGCACTTGATGCCGAAGCTTTTTACCTTGACGGAACTGCAGCAGGTTTATGAGGTAATTATGGATAAAGAGCTGTTGAAGGCGGCCTTCCGGCGTAAAGTAGCCGATCTTGTAGTGGAGACCGATCATTATACCGAAAATGCGGGGCATAGACCATCCCGCTTATATCGAAGAAATTTGGAGGGTTAACGATGATTTACAATATCGATGAGTTAAGAAAAGCATATAACGAGGGAAAAAAGTTCAAATTCGTGTTTTTTTGGGGACATACACCGCCTAAGGACGGGAGCGTTGATAAAAGCTGCTTCAGCCAATGGTGGCTGTGCCCGTTCACGGTAGAGGGAACGCAGTACTCATGCGCCGAGCAGTTTATGATGGCCGAGAAGGCAAGGTTGTTCGGCGATGACGAAATGCTGGAGTCCATCCTTAAAGCTAAGCATCCAAAGGAGATGAAGGCTTTTGGACGTGCGGTCCAAAACTTTGACAAAGATATTTGGGATAAGGAATGTTACAGCATCGTCAAAAGAGCCAGCTTGGCCAAATTTTCGCAGAATCCGAAGCTTAACGATTATCTTAACTCGACGAAGAACCGCATCCTCGTCGAGGCTAGCCCGCGAGACCGTATTTGGGGGATCGGCATGGGCCAGTCCAATCCGGATGCGGAGAATCCCATGAAATGGCGGGGCAGAAATCTGCTGGGGTTCGCACTGACGGAAGCGCGGGACGAGTTGCTGCGGAGTTAGATTTATACAAGATTAAATTAATGGACTTGAGGAAATCAATGACAGGATGAGGGATGACCGTGAAATATACCGATTATATCTGCCTGAAAACAGGAAGATACCAATCAGTAGGAAAGTTTGGCGATAATATTTATGCATATGAGGTCCTTACGGGGGTAACCGACTCCCCGGAGTACCATCAAATTTCTAAGGCGGAATTCGATTCTTTTGAAACTTGGAGCCAAGAGTACATTTCGCATCTTAAAAAAATGTATGAAATCATTAACCGTCCCGTTATCTGCAGCGGCTACTTAGGGAGAGCGGAACTTGATCCTTCACTGCTTCGGAATATTTAGCTGTAAATAATATCTTCTACTGAGAGTATAGAAACGATTCTTCGCTCAGAGGACAAGAACATAGTCTCACTGGATGCCGCGCTGTGCGCGGCTTTTTTTATCGGTACAAGTTCTTGTCTTTTGTTTAGGGCAAGAACTTGTCCCCAATGTCACTTAATGATGATATACTTACCTCATTAATTATGATATTGATAATCAATATCAATTGAATTGATAGGTGATATATAAATTGCAAAAGGTGAGATGAGGGAGCGCAGATAGATGCAAGACGAAGCAGCAGCAAGCCAGGTATTTACACCGGAGATGATCGATACGATGGCCCACATTTGGACACGTTCGATCATTACATTAATAGATGTACGTTTTCAGAATGTAGCGTCCCAATACCCGTTGGAGCAGTATAAAATGCCTAGTAGCATGTTTATCTATGCATGTGGAGGAGAAGCACAAATTCAACTGAATGAAACCACATTTGGAATGGAACGCTTTGGTTTAGTTCACGGAGGGAAGGGGAGCCTGCTCAGTATTTCACCTAAAGGGGAGAATGTGAAGACCTTTATGGTATTTTATAAAGCAGAATTACCTCTTTTTTTCAAGAGGCACCTGCAGCAATTACTGGAGGAAGTAAATCCATTTGTTCAACAGTATGGTTATACACCAAGTAATCCTATCTTGCTACTCGATTGGTTTCAACAGATGATGAATGGCTGGAACCGCGGCAAAGCGATGGATCAGCTGCAGGCCAAAAGTTTTCTATATCAATTGATACATGGGGTGTACAGAGATTTTGAGAGTGGGGAGATTCGGTATCTCCAGCCAGATCCAGCCTGTTCTGCCAAGATATATCTCGATAAACATTACATGCAGCCGATTATGTTCCAAGAAATTGCTGATATGTTTGGGATCAGTGGCGGGCAATTGACGCGGCTGTTCAAAAAAAAGGAAGGCATGAGCTTACAGGAGTACCTCATTCAGAGAAGGATTGAAGCTGCCTGCCATGACTTGAAACATACAGAAGCAACCATTAAAGAGATCGCAACAGGATCTGGTTTTGCAGATGAGAAAAATCTGTTTCGGATGTTTAAGAAGTATTACAAGATGACACCAAGTGATTATCGGAAAATAAACGCACTATCTATGCAGGTTGATGGTATTGATAATGATTCTCATTTTCTTTACTATGAGAGGGAACTAGCGGGTCTAGTCCAGTCTTATAGAGAAGGGGAATCAATCATGTTTGGAAAAGTAAGAAGTAAAGAAATGATCTTGGCGGCGACGATGAGCTTGATGCTGTTATTGTCGGCATGTGCGTCGGGAACGCCATCGAATAACGGGGGAACGGTGAATTCAAACCCTGCGCAGACACAACAGACGACACAACCGGAAGTATCGGAGACGAATGCTTCAGAAGCAGTCTCGCAGACGAGAACGATATCCACAGTAAAGGGCGACGTTAAGGTACCGAACAACCCTCAGCGTGTTGTAGTCGATTATTTGGTTGGTGATGTAGTGGCCCTAGGTGTAACTCCTTTAGGGGTGGCGAGAGCGGCAAGGGACGGGAAAGAGGCTGTTTTTGCTAACCAGATTACAGACTCTATTAAAATAGCTATGGAGCCGGAAGATGTCATGACTCTTGAGCCTGATCTGATCATTTTAGCATGGGGCGATGAAAATTATGAAGATTTATCCAAAATTGCCCCGACAATTTATGTCCCTTATGGTGATATGACTACAGAAGAGCGGATACATTTTATTGGTGATGTTTTGAACAAGCAGGAAGAGGCTAAGGCTGTTCTGAGTGCTTATGCCGGAAAAATCGAAGAAGCGAAGCTAGCCCTTCAGAATGCAGGTCTTTCAGACGTGACGATTACTATGGGGGAATTCAGTGATAAAAGTAACTACATCGCTGGAGCCAAGCATGCGGTTGGCGAGCTTGTTTATAATGGACTTAAAATGAAGGCACCTTCAAAAGTTCAAACTGATATTATTGACGCAGATAAATATTGGGGAGATATCTCTATGGAGGTCTTGGCTGCTTACATAGGGGATTATCTAATCGCTATAGGAGATACGGAAGTCCCTACTGATAATGCTGTCTGGAAATCGCTACCTGCTGTGCAACATAATCGGATCATATCGGTGGGTACATCGCTATCTTGGTCCACGGATATAATGACTTCCAGTGCATTGATTGATCATATTGTAAATCAATTGCTGGCTATGGCTAGATAAGGATTTTGACGAGGTAAAAAGAAGTACTCCAATTTGTAAATATGACTATCAGTAGGTAAGGAAAGGAAAGCGTAATGAAAAACAAGCCTGAACAAAAACGCCGTGGGGCGGTGAATTTCACCATGTACATGGTGGTAGGGCTTGGATTAACGGTTCTCATGTCGGCGGCGTCGATTAGCTTCGGCGCCGCCGACATGAGGTTAGCGACTGCATGGGAGGCTATTTTCCGATTTGATCCAACGCTCACTGAGCATCAAATTATACAAACCCTACGTCTTCCGCGTACCGTAGCCGATCTGATCGTCGGATGCAGCCTTGCGGTATGTGGGGCTATTATGCAGGGAACGACGCGAAATCCGCTGGCTGACTCCGGGCTGATGGGCATCAGCTCTGGGGCAGCATTCGCGATTGCTCTTTGCCTGGCCTTTCTGCCGGGTTATTCGTATGGGCATATGATGCTGTTTGCTTGTCTGGGAGCAGCACTCGCGACCGGGATCACTTACTTCATCGCGTCACTGGGCAAGCGCGGGATGACGCCTCAGCGGCTGGTACTGGCAGGACTGTCCATCTCTATGCTATTTGGCGCACTCAGTCAGTATTTAGCGATCAATTATAATCTGGGTCGAGCATTAGCATTCTGGACGGCAGGCAGTACAGCGGGGGTTAAGTGGGGGGAATTGCTGATCATCTCACCGCTATTTGTTGGTGGTGTACTGCTGGCGCTGGCGCTATCTCCTTCTGTTACACTGCTCAGTTTGGGGGATGATGTGGCAAGTGGACTCGGTATTCGTAGCGGACTGGTCAAAGGTTTATCGACGATTATCGTGCTCGTGCTGACTGGATTGGCTGTTGTCTTAGTTGGTCCGATCGGGTTTGTTGGTCTGATTACCCCACATATTGTGCGATACATGGTCGGTGTCAACTATCGTTACATTATTCCGGCAGTTGCACTATATGGTGCGTTGCTGACCGTGTCGGCCGATCTGGCTGGCCGCTTGATCAATAAGCCGTTCGAAACACCGATTGGTATTATATTTTCTATCATTGGTGTGCCGTACTTTCTCTTCCTGGCTCGCAAGCAAAGGAGGGAATCTGAATGATCAAGCAGCGTTATACGGTGCAAAGGGGCATTATCGTCAATATAGTGCTTATGGTGCTCATCCTTATGTTTGCTGTCATTAGCATGAATTCTGGCAAAATGAATCTTTCACCGCTAGAAGTGCTGAATGTTCTCCTCGGAAACGGTACAGATAAGCAAAATCTGATCGTGTTCGATTTTCGCCTGCCACGAATCACACTGTCGATCTTGGTAGGTCTGGGAATGGGAGCGGCTGGGGTCGTGATGCAGAGTTTGCTGCGTAATGACATGGCTAGTCCAGGGACGCTGGGGATTAGTTCGGGATCGGGTTTGTTTGTCCTGTTCTTCGTCGTATTCATCGCATCGACAGGAAAGGGCTCCTTTATTGCCCTACCACTACTGGCCTTTGTTGGCGGATTATTGGCGGCGGGATTGATCTTCTTATTGTCGTATCGCCGTGGGCGAGATATTTCGCCAATCGGTTTGATCTTAACCGGGGTCGCACTCGGAAGCGGGTATGAAGCGCTGACCACCTTCCTGACTCTCAAGCTGAATGATTCGCAGATGGATTTCATGCTGCATTGGCTGGCGGGAAGCTTATGGGGCGCTGATTGGCGTTATATTTCCGTACTGGCACCATGGGTCTTGATTTTACTCGGCTATATTTTCTACAAGTCTCGCATACTTAACACCCTCCATCTGGGCAATCAGACGGCAGAAGGGCTGGGTCTTGCCGTGAAGCGGCAGTTTTTGGGGTTGTCGATCGCTGCGGTTGCTTTATCCTCTGGCAGTGTGGCCGTGGGCGGAAGCTTCTTTTTCGTTGGCTTGATCGCTCCGCATGTGGCAAGAAAACTGGTCGGGCCCGATCACAAATTGCTCGTTCCGGCTGCCAGCCTGACCGGAGGATTAGTCGTGGTGCTGGCTGACACGATTACGCGCACGGTTAGCTTGGGGGGAGATGTGCCGACGGGAATCGTCATTACGGTCATCAGTGTTCCGTACTTTCTTTATTTACTATCGAAGGCCAATTAGGAGGACGTCATGGAAAGTATTACAGCGCACCAAATCGATATTGCCTATAATGACACGCTTATCGTAAAAGAACTGAACTTGCAGATTCCGCGTGGACAGATTACCTCGATTATTGGTCCCAATGGATGCGGCAAATCAACCGTACTAAAGGCAGTCGGTCGGTTGCTCAAGACGAATAATGGTACGGTTTATCTGAATGGCGCCGATATCCGTACGCTGTCCACCAAGGAAGTGGCCAAGCAGATGGCGATTCTGCCGCAGACGCCGACCGCACCGAGCGGTTTGACGGTCGGTCAATTAATCGCCTATGGGCGTTTTCCACATCAACGGGGCTTCGGCAAGCTCTCCAAAGAGGATAAGCAAGTAGTAGCCTGGGCCCTATCGGTTACACAGCTTACAGCGTTTGAGCATCGTGAGGTCGATACGCTATCTGGCGGTCAGCGTCAGCGCGTATGGATTGCGATGGCGCTCGCCCAGCAAACCGATCTGATCCTGCTGGATGAACCCACCACCTATCTGGACCTGGCGCATCAGCTTGAAGTGCTGGAACTGCTCTATGAACTAAATCGCAGTCAACAGGTGACGATTGTGATGGTGCTGCATGACCTGAATCTGGCAGCACGCTTCTCCGACTATATGGTGGCGATTCGTGAGGGTCAGGTGGTGGAGCATGGTTCGCCAGAGCGTGTAATGACGGTACGGACGCTGCGTGAGGTATTTGCCATTGATGCCGAGATTATGCTGGAACCACGAACAGGGCGACCGGTGTATGTGACGTACGAGCTCTTGCGTGATAATCGTAGAGAACAAGGTGTGGATCAAGGATTCCCAAAAGCTAAGGAACAGAAGGAGGCGATTGCCACTTGAAAATCGCATAGCGTGTCCTCCTAGGCGCACGGAAATACTGGTGCAGTTAGGCATTGGATTTGCCGGTGTCATGATAGCCACGATTCAACGCGTATAGCCTTTGGTGTAGCTTCCACAAGCAACTAACTCCATGAAAGTGGGCTAAGGCTTGTTGCAGAGGGGAGAGATAATAATAAATAACAACATATCCTAAATTCACAGCCGCAGGTAACTAGCTTGCGGGCTTTTTTTATTATTCGGAGCACTAGATTACGTGATTAATTTGAGAGAACCAGTATATATAACTCTAAATGAAGCAAGGAGGACTATTGAAGGTATCAGAGGAATGCGCAACAAGCAGATTGCCCGGAAACTGCAGATGGGGACCGCAACACAGCAGTTGAGAAGATCAGCTGGTTCAGACTCAGGCGCACAATCACAATAGAATCTAAACGTGGCTGAAATCTTGGAACAGATGTATCACACGGTGAAGACAAATCGGGCTGAACCGTACCATTAAATAGGGTGAAAATTAGTTGTGAATGAAGTTTATATAGAGATAAAATTAACCCCTAAGATGACTCTTAGTTTTTTTCATATGACTTAATACAACAATATTTACAAATTCATGATACGATATTGCTAAATCGGGAGATAGATGCTCCATATTTAAGATAGAATTAATTATTGATAGAACTGTTGAAGATGAATCATAACAAAATGATTGATGATCAACCAAGAATGTTTACTGAAACTATTATGACTCTGTAGAATGGGGGCCAATATATGTCATTAGCTAATAAAAAAGAAGAGTGTTTACTTATAGAGACATTAAAATCGCATATACCAAATGTAGAGGAATTACTGAATCCAGCAGTTGAGGAATCAGAAATAAATCTTTTCGAGAGCATGATGAACTGCAAATTTCCAGAAGATTTCAGAAAGCTATACATGAATTTTAATGGAGAAGGAGAGCAGATTTTTGGCATAATGGCTGGTCTTGGTTGGATGAACATTGAATCGATAGTAAGCAACTGGAAGTCCCTTTTGGAATCAGCGTACGATATTATATCCAGCAAATCAGATGTAATAAAAGATGGGAACTACAGAGAAGGCTGGATTCCTTTTGCTGAAGATGGTGGTGGCTCATTTTTGGCAATAGATTTAGACCCCGGAGAAAAGGGCGTTTATGGGCAAATTATTACGATAGATCATAATTCTCATTTTTCCTATGTTATTGCAGAAAGTTTGGGACATTTCTTTGAATTTATCGATTCGAGTCTCAGAAATAGTAGTATTGGTATTCGTGAAGAAGAAGCTGTAATCATATTATCCCGTGAAAGTGGAAGTTTGTTAGATGATATTTTGGCTCTGACTAATTTGAATATCGAAGAGAACAGCCTTATCCCTGTAAGCGGATTTTGGGAAGAGTATTTTAAAGACGATGTTGAAAGTGGTTTTGTATCTTCAAAAACATTGAAAAAAAAGAGAATGGTATTTATTAGAGCTGATCAAGCTCAAAAATACGGAGCAATATCTTTGGATATTTTAACCCATATGGTTAATCTTAAAGAACTTATTATACATGCGGATGAAATTACTAATTTTGATGTACTTCAACGGTTGACTTCTTTAGCAGAACTTGTGATAGGATCAGAAGCTTTTAAAGAGTCTGATTTGAAGTACTTGGTTTCTTTAGATGGGTTAAGGAAGCTAACATTAATAGGACTTCCATTAAAAGATATACATACACTGAAAGATATAAAGAAATTAAAGAGTTTGAGATTATGTAGAATGAACTCAATTGATAGGGGATTAATTGGAACTATAAAAAATTTGAAGGAACTAAGCTTAGAAGAAATGGAGGTTGGCGACCTGCTTTATATTTCAAACCTTAGTAAGTTAATAAAACTAGAGCTCAAACAAGTGACAATACCACATTTATCATTCTTAAAAGCTTTAAAGAATCTAACGGTTTTTGAGACAGATAGCTGTGCAATAGATGAATCACATATAGAGGTTATAGGAGAATTGAAGAAATTAAAGCAGTTCACTTATCCGGTTGGAGATTTAACAATACTCAAAAATTGTATGAGTCTAAAGCAGATTGGAGTAGATGCATCAAGACTTAAAGGTTTGGAGGAAATTTCAGACTGTAATATAGTCGATATAACTATATTTCATGCAACATCGAAAGAGAACGCGAAGTCCGTAGTTGCGGAGTTTAATAAATACTTTAAACTTCAGTCATATGGATGGCAGGTCACATGGAAAGATTAATGAAGCTTGCCTGCACTGAGCTTTATCATTATAGGGTGAAATTTTTATAAAAGAAAGGAGACTAGCCATATTGGTTAGTCTCCTTTCTTTTTGCCGTTAGACCAACGCTGATACCTAATAAAATAGTAATGATGAAGCAGAAAAATTGTAGACATAAGATTTAAGCCATTGACCTTTCCGCTAAGCAATCAGAGGAGCCTTTTTGGCGAAACAAGAAATAATATACATGGGTCTGTGAAGTTTACAATTGTAATCTAATTATTGAACGTCTAGCATTAAGTATATTGGAGCGACGCATTAGGCGGATAAGGCGTACTACAGGTTGTTTATATTATCCTCGCATAATTTACTCGAAATGGAGAGCTTATGAAAAAGACTATTGTTTGTGTAATAACGATACTTATCGTATTCTCAGGATTCGCAACACAAAGTTATGCGTCGTTGTCAGATACGCAATCTGTGGCAATACAGACGTTGTTGGATGATGCCAGTCGTATATCAGGTGTGCCGGGAATGTCAATCTCGATACTAGCTGATGATGAAATTTTCTACTTTTCTTCCGGGTATGCAGACCGTGAAAGTGGGTTGTCTGCAAGTGAGAACACACTATATGAACTGGCCTCGGTCAGTAAAGCCTTTACCGGCATGGGTATTCTGCTGTTGGAGGAACAAGGGCTGCTGTCAATGACTGACACTGTCCAAAAATATTTACCTTGGTTTACGTTAAAGTATCAAGGAAAAACTGTTGATATGCAAAGCCTTACACTCAATAACTTTCTTCACCATACTAGCGGCCTAACAAATGGTAAGCATTCTCAAAATATTCCACAAGGCAATACACCAGATTTGCTGCAAAAGACTGTGGAAATGCTGGTAGATGTTGAGTTGGCGTTCCCTCCCGGTGAACAGTACAACTATGGGACCGTTAATTATGACGTATTGGGTTTGGTTATTGAGATTGTGTCGGGACAAAGCTATGAAGACTTTATGAGGGAACAGGTATTTCAGCCGTTAGGTCTTCACCAGACGTATGTTTATAAAGAAGATGCTCAAGCCACCGGACAGTTGGCACAGGGCTACCGTTCTTCCTTTTTTATGACAACTCCATATAACGCGCCGGATTTTTCCGGGAATAAACCCGCAGGCTACATCATTTCTTGTACAAAAGATATGGCGCGTTGGATGGGCATACAGATGGGTATTGTGAAGGACATACCCGAAATATTCCATACGGTTATCGAAAAATCACATCAGGGTGATATGTCTGTTCCGGCTATCGACGAAATGTATTATGCGGCGGGCTGGACGGTAAACGCCAACCAAACGATTATAGAGCACCCCGGGGGAAATCCCAATTTTGGAACCGAAGTGATCATACTGCCAAATGAACGAACAGCCGTCTGCTTGCTGACCAATGGCGCAAATATCAATAGAAGCATGGTACTAAAAGTTAAAGAGATATTAGACGGCAATCTAACGCAGTCATATGAAATAAGCGGCACACAGCTTTTGGACATCATTTTATCGTCTACCACAATTATTTTTTGCCTATTGGCCGTTCTGTTCTTTCTCTTAGGATTACGCAGAAGAAAAATGAATGGGCGGCAGCCAATGACTAAAAAGCGAATAATCGTAACAGCTATTTTGCTGATGGCTACGATTGCCCTGTGTATAATGTGCTGTGCATTAGATTGGCCAACGATACTTATTTGGCAAACATATAGTGTTCTTACAGCCTTGATTTCTTCAGCATTATTAACAGCAAGCATTACATGGTTTGTATACACTCAACGGTATAATAGTCTCATAAGAGGTGGGGCAGAGCGCGTTTTTTTTGATTTATAAATACATGTTCTTGTCGCGATCAAAGGACAAGAACATGTAACCATTGCCGCTAGAAGCAGAGGGGGGAAGGAACATAAAAGGATATTTTTGATTTTAGCAATTTATTTTACAACCCGATTGCACCTATTGAACTTCCATATCACTTAGTTAGCATATTTATCAGCATTGTCTAATCCTCATCCTTAGCTGGTCCTCGCTCTGACCCTTCCTTACGACAAATCCTTTTTATACTGGATGGCCATGTAAATTCCACCAGCTAAAAACGCTAGCGTATATTTGAACAAGAAAAAGATGTTCCACATATACTCTTTAGGAAAAATCATGTCACATAGAATAATTGTCAACAGCATAAAGTAACTGCTTTTCAAAAAGATTTTATTTGTCCGTTCATCGTCTTGCCCAATCTTCTTATAAAATACATAGGTAAAAATCGCACTACCCATGAGCAGTAAAAAACCTACTCCAATGAGAATATTCCAATTTCCCGTAGATTGCTCAGCCCAGGACTTTAAAGGGTGGAAAATTGCGTTATGGATATCAGAAATAGACTTAATTTTCATTTTGATCATTTCCTTTCAAATAAGTAAAAACATCGTTTACATCAACATTAAAAAAATCGGCAATTCGAAAAGCCAATAGCAGAGTCGGCACATAATTCCCTTTTTCCATTACGAAAATGGTTTGTTTGGAAACCCCGACTTTCTCTGCTAATTCTTGCTGAGACATTCTGGCAAGTACACGATATTCATAAACCTTATTGGATATCGAATCACCGAAATCTTTCTTCATGACCATCACCTCTTGAATCAAATTATAAACTGATTTTTAACAAATGTAAAGTTTACTTATACTTCGTTACATAATATATTTATGTTTACCTGGACTACTTTGATTTAACAAAAGCCAGAATGCAGAAAGAACCTGACGAGATTCATGATTCCGCCTGGTTCACATATCGATCTAATGTAATTTATGTTTTTTTGTGGTGCAAATCGATGAATGATTGCCACGATCGTGCAAGAACAATTCACAGTCAATAGCAGACGGATCGCAATCGGATTACTTAACGGATCTGGGATGGACGAAATCCATGCCTTTTAGCACACCAGGCAACAAACAGAGCAAGAAGGTATTGATAGGCATCACGATATCCACACCTTGCTTCCCCGCAGCCTGAGCAAGTGCTGTCTGCAACAATGTTGCCGCACCACCGAATGTCAGCCCCCACAGCGCAACAGAAATGAAGATAATAGTACCATGCTCACTCCAAAGTCCTAGTACAAGAGATATCAGAGCAAATCCGGTAAGACTGATGAGAACCAACGGACGCAACCAACGATCAATGAAAATCCCAATCACCCAGATTCCCACCAGTGCCATAATTCCAAAAACAAGCAGAACCTGTCCGAGATAGGGTTCAAGCCCCATATCATCCAGGAAAGGAGAGATATAGGTATACAAAATATTATGAGCCAGCATCCAGGCAAGAACCACAACCAAGATAGGAATCACCCCAGGTGTGAGTAAAACTTTGAATACTGAAATGCGTTTATCAGCCGACTGTCCCGGATAATAAAGCAGCGACAGTCCAAGACTTGATAAATAAAGTCTTGGACTGTCGCTGTTCAATTATCATTTCCCGGTAGTTTATTCAAGGATGCTACGAAAAAACTATATATTTAGATTTTCATACTCAGATTAATGCCTGATTGAAGGATTTAATGAAAATAAATTAAAAAAAACATACTATTTTAACAAAAAATTACGGAACATGTATTTCCGATTTGATATCATGTTGACTTAAAAATTTCATTAAATCATTACTCAGCTGTACAATCTCATTGTTAGCATTATTCGCATAATCCGGCAACATCATATCCCTAACCATCTTAGTTCGTAGCCATGTCATAAAGAAGAGATCCAAAAGTAAGTTTGGAAATTTAAGCACCATTTTAAGTATTGGAGGATCAATTAAAACGCCCGCTTTTTGTATTTCCCTAAGATACGCTTTTAAAGTGACTGTTATTTTGCGTGCCGTCTTTCTGGTTCTGGCTGTTTTTTTGTCAATAATCTTATTCTCAGAATGCAAAAAACTCAACATGGCAATATCTGATACGGAATGTGTGATTAGATACGCTTGCATATCCTTTTTAATAACGTAGGGAAGCTTTGCTGTTTTAAATAGTTTTGCGAGGTTTTCTATGCGTTCTGTCGCTACACCATTAATTTCTCCAAATGCAGTTGCCGCTATAAACTTTGGTAGAAATCGAGCATGCAATACTCCATCTTTAATCTGTCCGCCGAAGCCGGGAAAAGCTGGTAAAAGTCTATCCCCTACGATATCCAGCCACGAAGAAAATCCATTTGAATTACTAGTCATCGTAACTATATTTTTGCTTTGATTATCTTTTAGCGCTAACAACGCTGCTTCGGACCGATCATAACGAACGGTAACGAAAATAAAATCGTATACATCGTCATTTTCGAGCGTATCCATGACATTCACTTGTATCGATCTAACTGTACCTTTTTCTATATACTGCAGGCCATTTTCTCTTAATGATTTATATCTATTCGAATGTGCAAACAGGCTAACGTCAAACCCTGCTTCAATAAGCTTAATTGCGTACATGCTCCCGATGACACCTGCACCAAAAATTAAAATTCTATCTTGTTTTGCTGACATATAAACCACCCCTACTTATTAATATTCCCTTTGGATTATCCGACAACGTGTTGTATGATGTGATTATAAATCTTCATTATTCCTTGATCAACCATCAGTTTTTTATGATTTGTCGGATGGTATTCTTATTCACCAGTAGGAGGGAAACATGAAAAAGCAACCCCAAATAACGGAGAAAACAAAACAAAAGTTTGTAGAAGTTTTTTGTGAGTTATATAGCCAAAAGCCGATTGAGAAAATTTCGATTCAGGAAATTTCGAATAAGTCAGGATATAACCGCAGCACCTTTTATCAATACTTTACTGACATTTACGAATTGTTAGACTCTGTTGAAAATGACCTATTGAATGAAATGAAAAAAGAATTGGCAAATAAAGAGCTATCGTTGGATACGGTTCAAGACACGCTCTATTGTCTGGATAAAAAAGAACATCTCCTGGTTCTTAATGCCCTTTTGGGTGATTATGGAAGTGTCCGTTTTTTAAAACGCTTAAAAAAAGAAATCGCTTTGAATCAATTAGAATTAAACGTTCCGCAAAACCAATCACTAACGCCATACTTCATTGAGTTTTACCTGACAACTGCTCTTTCTTTGTTTCGTCTTTGGCTCCACCGTCAAAAGGATTTATCGTCAGAAGAATTTTTCAAGTTAGTGGAGAACCTATATTCAAGAGGGTTTACGCCCTATATTAAAGAATGAGTCTGTCATTCAAACCAAATCCATATGTTCTATAACAATAAAAAAGCGCGCATAAGCTTGTTTACACAATATACTCCATAAAAACTGACCTAACTTACTCTTAAGGTGGACGATGTTATAGACCACGAGATGGGGCGTTATTGCTTATATATGCACGGAGTGAGAGATATGAACATCATTAATCAATATAGCAAGGAGGATTTAGCAGATTTTCTACACAGTGCTATTATGCATCATTAATCTCAATTGTGAACAGGAAAATTAGGCTGAAAATAGGAAAACCTCAGATTGAACTAACAGGAAACATGGGGAACTTCATCGTTATAGGACCCTTTATGAAGTATATTCATGCTGGCAATGGACAACGCTTAAGGTTAAGTATTATCTTATGCGGGAGGTCATCACTTTTTGAAATTTGAACTAGGACGTTGCTTACTGAATGAACGATTGATGGAATCCGGGAAGTCAGCGGAATGGCTGGTAAAAGACTTGCTTTTTAAACCGGAACGAGTTTACGACTTTATTGAAAACAAAAGAGTGATGCCACTCAAAATTGCCATATCGATCGCCGATTCCATCGGTTGTGATGTTCGTGCCTTGTATGAATTAATTCCGAATGATAATGAAGTAAAGGGAGATTAATGGAATAAGTGGTAGGTTGCATTAAGACTACGAATGTGATCCATTAAGCTAAGATAATGGGAAACGATAGCTCTATCAAAATAAGAAGGCAGTTGATCATTGTGAGATACTGCTCGGCATACGCGCGTAACGCATTCAGCTTTCTTCCCAAAAGCAGGTCGAGTATGGTTTCTCCTCGAATATCGGGAATACCGGTATTGTAAGTCCAATTCTTGAACTCAGGGTTTTCCAAGATCCGGTGTACTCTCTGACGACGATTCTCGGGGTA
This sequence comes from Paenibacillus sp. FSL H7-0918, assembly GCF_038007025.1. NCBI lineage: Bacteria > Bacillati > Bacillota > Bacilli > Caryophanales > Paenibacillaceae > Paenibacillus > Paenibacillus sp. FSL H7-0918. The sequence continues at coordinate 249,494 of NZ_JBBOWJ010000003.1, read as the reverse complement.
TTTACATTCACTTCAATGATTGGCACAGAGACACTGATTCCGGTATTTATGCAGAACATGCTGGGGTATAATGCTCTGGAATCAGGTCTTGCATTACTACCCGGGTGCGCTCCTGATGGGCGCCATGATGCCGGCTTCAGGCCGGTTGTTCGATAAATTCGGAATTCGCTGCCTTGCCATCACAGGATTTACAATTATCACTGTTACAGGTTTTTTGTTCACCCAGTTGGAAACCGGAACGATTTACGGCTATGTACTGACGGTTTATATGATTAGAATGATTGGTATCTCGCTTGTCATGATGCCGCTAATGACGGCTGGCATCAACCGCTTGTACCGCAAGCTGATCTCTCATGGCACAGCAATGAATAACACGATGCGCCTCGTCGGCGGTTCAATCGGAACAACTATTCTGGTTACGGTCATGTTCAATGCAATCACTTCAACAGGGCAACCTATGCCGGAGGATATGATAGGAGGTGTATACTCGGCATTTATGGTGGCAACCCTCCTGGCACTAGCCGGAGCAATCTTAACATTGTTTGTTAAAAAGTGAGCAGCAGTTAGCTGCGAAACACGAGTGATGGTAAGCATTGAATAGCTGCAGCCGTCAGGAACACAATAAAGCCCTTTTACCCCGGCTAAGGAGGTGAAAGGGCTTTATATTGCTTGCCTTCCAGTAGTCTGAATTAGCTTAAAGAGCTCCAACTGTAACCATTTCTCTTATAGAGGCAAGTGTTGTTTCAACGGCTTCAATATAGCTTTTCTCCATTTTATTAGAGAATTCTTTCTCTGCTGCTTTGTTTTGTTCTCCGCTTCTTAGTTCGAAGGTAAAGGTAAATCTTACAGATAAATTGCCATGTTCATCTTCTTCGATTTCATTTTTAATGAAGCCTTTAGTCGGCCCGCCCAGAGGTTCAAAGACGATCATCTGTTCAGGGAAAAAGTTAACCTGTTCATTCATTCTTTCACCGTACAGCACAACTTCCCGCAGAAGTGATCTTTCGTCCTTTTCTACTACTGTGCACTCTGTTATCGCACCTACAAAACGGGTTGCGTCTTCTGCTTTCATAACAAGACCTTGCCATACTTGATGTCTATCCAATACGGGATGATTTTTTGTACTATTGTTAACCGGGATGCTGCTGGATACTGTAAACATGGTATCACTCCTATTTTAGTAATTTATCTTTTTCTTCCACTGAAAGGTCCTGCAAGCGTCATCGGAGCATCTAGTTTAACCAGGAACAGCACAAGAGAAGAGTCCTCAAGAATTTGAATCGTTGACATTTCAGAGAGGGAATAAGTTACCGCATCTCCTTTATTTATTGTAATATCATTCATTGAAATGCTTCCATCCATCACATAAAGCCAAGGTTCCATGCCCTCTATGCTGGGAGGCTGCATTTCTGTTGCCGCTTTAGCATGGGCATCATAAACGATTACTTGTTGTCGAATTTCAAGTGGAGCCTCAACTTCTTTTGGTCCTGCCAGCAATGTCCATTCTCCGTTTGTAGGAATGACAACACGCTCAAAGAACTGAACTTTCGAAGGAAGATCAGCCTTTTCCGGCCGGATAAAGATTTGTAGCATATCGACGGTACTGTTCGGTGTGGACTCCTCATGAAAGAAGCTTTTACCCGCGTTCATCATCATTAGATGGTTAGGAGATACTTCAATCCGATGTCCGGCCGAATCTTCGTGCAGCATCTTTCCTTTCCACATATAGCTAAAAATCTCATCATTGTTATGCTCATGCATTCTAACAAGCGCACCGGGTCCCAGAATTCCACGATCGATTCTGCTCAGAGGACCAAAAGCATAATCTTCAAGCGAAGGATCTCCCCAGATTAACCCCGGACGCATTAAACGAAGCTGAAAGAGGCCTTGCCCCATTTGATGCCCTTGATTAGCTTTGAGTACTTGCATGGAAATTCCTCCTTTAAATTTGTTCTAAGTCCCATACCCGTCCATGTCCGTTGACATCAGTTTGGGTAAGACCTAAATCGGCTGATTGATTGAGCAAATCTGTTTCCATGTCCGCTAAATCCCGGTTATAAATACTTGCCAATTCCTTAGTGGTCAATGGACCATAGTCCGTAAGCAATTCGCGGACTGAGCGTGGCTCATATTCTACTAAATCAGCCCCTAGCCTGGAGAAAACCTGTAAATAAGTGTCATACGGACGATATCCGTTCAACAGGAGAGTATCCGAATTATCTCCGGCTAACGCATCCAGTAAGCGAATGGCTACAGTCGGAAATCCAGTCACTCCATAGATCCGGCAGATGCGCAAATCCTTTTCGAAAAGCTTCTCAGCTGCCCCTGAATCCAGATCCCGTTTGAATTGTTCGACGTCAAAGCCTGGTATATCATCTGCCAACTGAATATAAACATCATGTTCCTGAATTTTCTTCCGCTCTGTATGAACAGCCCGGCGCAGTCTCCGCAAATAATCATCACCTATGGAACTGCCTTGCATCTGCGCTGCTTTGACCGCGATATTGGAAGGCCATGTGGAAAAATGGGGGTCGGTAATATCTAGCATGACCCGTTCATCACTGGGTTGACCCGTTTTTTCTGATACTAGTCTCCAGTGGGGTGCAACTTGCGCTGTGCTTTCGATTTGATTCTGAGCATCGTAAAAAGCAGACATATCCTTCGTTAGCCCACCCATAACATATTTAAATTGAATTTGCTCGCGATAACGTTCTTTTAATTGATAGGTTATAGGCTCGGATGCCCAGCACCATACACAAAACGGATCGGTAAATGCTATGATTTCAATCTTCATTTTCTTTCTGCTCCTCTTCTATCCGTGAACAAACACCAGTGTTAAGATCACAACCAATCGCTTCTTCATTATCCCAGTTGATTAGAGTAAGCTTAGAGGGACTGCTATTAAGTAAAGCATCATCATCTTCACAATCAAGCCGGGGAGCAGCACTTTCGTATTCAGCGATATCAATCTGTTGCGCCATGATGTTAAGCCTCCTTATGTTTGCATTGAAACAACGTTTGTACCAGCCTCATTTGGTGTCTATGAAGTTATTATGTACCCATGCATCCCAATTGTGAAGTAAGCACAAAATTGTGGTATAGTATCAAAAAAGGTACTAATGGAGGTCTCAAAATGGATTATGAATTCGAAGCATGTCGCGTGATTCCTGTGCTTGAAATCATAACGGGAAAATGGAAACCCCTTATTCTGCGTCATCTGATTAAAGGAGGCACCAAAAGGTTTAGTGAGCTGAGAAGCTTAATGCCAGAGATCACTCAGCGTATGCTCACACTGCATCTGAGGGAGCTGGAGGAGCAGCATATCGTTAAAAGGAATGTCTATGCGCAAGTTCCGCCTAAGGTGGAGTATTCTATTACAGAACATGGTCTAACTCTGGAGCCCGTGTTGGCAGTTATGAATGAATGGGGTACCAAGCACCTGCAATTCATGCAAGAGATGGAGCTTGAGAAAAGGGCCGAGGAGAATGAAATATTGAATTTCGATTGATTGTGGTAAAAAATATTGAATATATAACTTTATAATAAAGCACGAAAAGGATGTAACATTACAAAAAAAGGGATCTATTTCCTCATATGATGTGATTCACTTCAATTTCGGTTCGGACTTGAGGCGATAGAGGACTGTGTAAGGCTGCTATTTACCGGCAGCCTTTTTAAATTGCCTAACGGTTGTCTAACGTTAGGAATTCATTGCTATTTCGTTTTGGCTTGACACTATATATAAAAGAGGATATTATCTTTTCGAATGTCAGTAAGTACTGACAGACATACTTGAGGTGAAAGGGGAACTATAAGCGTACTATCTTTTGGAATAAAAGTGTGAATTCAATCGGCAGAAATCGATCCAATTCTACATAAAGACTTATCCTGTTAGAAGGAGGAGCGAGTTTTTTTGTACTTAACGAAAATATATTACCTTTTAGAAGTGAGGCAAACTTATGCAAACTACAGATAGTATTCAAAAAAATAACGGTGAGCGCTTAATGCGAATTCTGGTCTTTACACTGATCATTTCCGTTATGAATGGAACGATGTTTAATGTGGTGCTTCCGGTGATCAGCAAACAATTTCAAATTTCACCGTCGCAAGTGAGCTGGATGGTGACCGGTTATATGATTGTATACGCAATAGGAACTGTCACCTTCGGCAAACTGACAGACAAATACAGCTTGAAGAACTTACTGACCTTTGGCCTCATCTTTTTAGCAGCCGGCTCCTTAGCGGGGATCTTGGCCTCCGCTTATTGGATGATGATCGTCGCACGTATCTTACAGGCAGTTGGGGCATCCGTCATTCCTGCGCTGGCCATGATCATACCCATTCGTTATTTTTCACCTGAAAAACGCGGCCGTGCGTTAGGCACTACCGCTATCGGAACAGCTCTTGGTGCTGCACTTGGTCCGATCATTGCTGGTTTGGTGTCCAGCGCATTGAATTGGCAAGTCCTTTTTGTAATTCCTTTGCTTTCACTGTTTACGTTACCTTTCTACCGGAAGTATTTGGATAATGAAAAAGGGAGTGCCAGCAAAATTGACTTTATTGGCGGAATTCTGTTAGCAGGAACAGTAGCTACTCTGCTGCTTGCGTTAACCAATGGAGGTATAGGTTATGCTGTAACCGGAATTGTTTTATTGATCTTGTTCATCTTACGTATTCGTCATGCTGCTGATCCGTTCGTAAAGCCGGTTGTTTTTAAAAACAAATCTTATTCCTTCGGTTTAGCCATTACCTTCGTATTGACTGCAGTAGGCTTCGGCGTTCCCTTTATGGTGCCGCAACTGCTGTCACAAGTAAACCATTTGTCAGCAGCCGTAACAGGGCTCATTATGTTGCCATCAGCCCTTGTGACCGCATATATGGGACGTAAAGGCGGTAAGTTAGCTGATGAAAAAGGTAATTCCTTTCTGTTGTCTACAGCCGCCGCCCTTCTTATCATTGGTTTCCTGTGCTTGTCTTCCGTTGTAGGCATGTCACCTATATTTATTTCCCTATTCCTAATCTTAAGTGTTCCCGGTCAATCGTTTATGCAGATTGCCTTGTCAAACACCATTTCAAGAACACTGCCGAAGGAGCAAATCGGAATTGGTATGGGCTTGTTATCGATGTTTAATTTCATTGCTGCAGCTGTATCCACAGCGACTATTGGGAAGATTCTTGACTTTGGTACCCCAACTATTCATTTAAACCCGCTGCCGACAAATAGCGCTGCTTTCGTATACAGCAATATTTTCCTTGCGCTTGCGTTGCTGGTTGCTGTAATGGCCGTTTTATATTTCGTTCTATTCGGCCGCAGTTCGAAAATGAATACAGCCCAACGTGTGGAAAAGGGCCAAATGTAACCGGTATTAATGAGGTTCAGGTGTGCGCCGGTTGCCTTGACATTTCTTTTGTGAAGGGCTATTATCGCGAGGAATGACAGTCGGTACGAACTGGCTACAAAATGAGGTGGGAAAGTTGCGCAACAACAGCACTTTAAGCACTAGTGATAAATTGCTATTGGCAGCAATCGATTTAATCGCAAGCAAAGGCTACAAAGGAGTAACTACCCAGGAAATTGCTGCGACAGCCGGACTCAGTGAAAAAACACTGTTTCGGCAATTTGGCAGCAAACAAAATCTGCTCGAAGCTGCATTTGACCGTTTTCATTATGCTGAAGAAATGACAAAGCTATTTAATGAAAAACTGATTTGGGATTTACAGACGGACTTGTTATTGATCAGTCGAACCTATCATGAAATCATGAACCGTAACCGCAAAATGATTATGATCAGCATTAAAGAGATAGACAATTTACCGGGATTTCATGAAAGAACAATCAAACACCCCAGACAATTCATGGAGATACTATCGAATTATTTTAAGGTTATGTTCGAAAAAGGGAAGCTAATTGATACGAATCCAGAGCTTCAGGCGTACTCCTTCATTTCAATGAATTATGGGACCTTCCTAAACAACCTGGATAACGGCGGGTTTTTCCCTCATATATCACTTGAATCATTTATTGCGGAGAGTGTGAAGACATTTACTAGAGGCTTGGCGCCTTAAAGAGCAACCGTTTTATGAAAATAGGAGTAACGTAGTGAAGCGATCCTAAGACGTATATTGCAAGCCTTGATCCGAATGGAGCAGTGCTTGCCAATACGTCTCTTTTTGTATTCATTGTGTAATTGCTGAAGATGTTATATTCATTACTCTATTCGTCCCGTGCTAATGCTTTTGGTTAAAGGTATCTTTGAGATGATAAGCCATTTGAATTTTTAACATATCGTCTTTATTGTCGAAGCGTATGTTCAGCACTTGCTGGATTTTTTTGAGCCGCTGATAAAGCGTATTGATGTGAATACCAAGCACCGCTGCTGTATTGATTGCAATTTTATCCTCAGACATATAAATGTGCAAGGTTTGCTCCAACTGGCTACTATGACCCGGTGTGCTTTCCAGAGGGCCAAGGATGTCTGAGATAAACTGGTGGATCTCGGAGACATCCTGTCCAAGGAATAACCGGTTGATACCTATATCCTTATATTGAATACATCCAGATTGCTGCTTGCTGAACATATAGTGTAGGGTTTTTTGAGCTTCCGTATTGCTTTTGGCAATATTGACTATGCCTTTGTAAGGGGTACCCATTGCTGCACTCAGCACGTACTTGCTTGAACTGAACCGCCACTCCTGAATCATACGCTCCATGGATTGTTTAACCCATTCGGCATCTGCAGCATGGGGGAAGGAAGTTAGCATGATTACTTGATTATGAAGTCCAAACGCCATATGGGGTGTGCTATTAAAAGTCTCGTTCAGCTTGAACACAAGCCGCTGGATGTTAATTTCTGTCTGATACAGCTCAAATTGACCGGTTATCTCCAGTATAGAAACCGACATGTACCCGGAGAAATCAAGACCTAATTCAACTCCCTTGGCCATCAGCGCATCGTCATTCTGGTTCTGCAGCAACTTAGTGAAGATTTCTTTAGTCTCCTTATAGTAAATGTCAGTGAGGCTGAGTTTCTTGATCATCTCCAAGGCGAACAGCGAGCTGGATTGCTCAAGAGTCACAATGTCCATGCTGGCAATCGGTCCGGTAAGCCTGACCATGATGCACCCCAGCAGCACCTTATCGACAGTAACGGGATGCAGATAAAATTCCTGTTCATGGAAGCTGATTGTAAGCGGTACGTGATCCTCGGTATCCCAAAGCCCTGCAATATCATCAAATTCAAGCTGTATCTGCTGAGAATTGCCGTTATGGGAATGCTTGTTGAGCATATCCACGAAGGACGCCGGCATTTTGATCATGCGGTTCAGCTCTTTGACAATGGCATGTATGCCTTTGTTCTTCAGAGACAAAGCAGTCAAGGCCTCATGAACCTCCAGGCGTTTCTGCAAAATCTGGTTGTTCTCCTGAATCTGGCCGCTCAGCTCCGTAACCTCCTGCAATACATTCTGAACTTCGCTATACAGCTTTGCATTCTCCACAGCGATAGCTACCTGATCGGCAAATACTTTCAGTAATTCTAGATCATAGGCGGTGAACAAGCCCTCATCATCAAACCGGTGCAGCGTTAATGTCCCTCTTCGTTCTCCCCGTATGGTAACCGGAACAGAAATCATGGAACGGGCAATATATTGTTCATCGGTGAGCAGCTTATTACGGAAGTTCTGATTCTCCGGCGACAGGTGCTCCAGTTCATCCAGCATATCGTTCATATTGTAAATCCTAGCAATCCCATCATCAAATACCTTTCCCGACAATGATTCACCTCTGCGTGTATTATGCAGCAGCGAGCTTGCAATATTCCCCACATAAGCCAGTGGAATCAGCAATTGCCGTTTCTCGTCGAATAAGCGGAAGATTCCGCTTGTGCTGAGGGGAATGACTGTCAAAGCAATTTCTAGGATTCTGTTCAACAACTCATCGTAGTTAAGTGTTGAGGTGAGTGTCCGGATACCTTCAATAATATTTCTGAATTCACTGCTGCTGAACAGCAGCTTGCTGGAAATGACAGGGTTTACTTTCGGATTCAATTCGACATCTCCTCACCATTGCGTTAGAATACATGACATTAAAATCGAGATTATAGAGGTAACATACATATATTCTATACTAAAATAGAGGTTTTAAACATAGAAAATTGTCGATAAATCTATAGAATGAAGACAAGTCAGAGTAAATTTGTTTTTATGATAGTTTTTCTGACATATCATTAAACATTATTAAAGGGGGCGTTTCAATGAAAAAGGGTACGATGCTGCTGATGATTATGGCGGTAATGATGTTTCTGTATGGCTGCAGTTCTTCCGGTTCGAATTCCGGTTCCGGTGCAGCAACCGGCAATTCGGAAAGCAATAGCGGCGGTGCAGCGCTAAGTGATGAATTAAGAATCGCTTATCCGACTCAGCCGTCCACGCTAGACCCGCAGATGGTTACAGGTGGTGCAACCAAGGATGCTGCTCGTCCAATCTTTGAAACACTCCTCACCTTGAATTCTAAGTATCAGGTGGTCCCAATGCTTTCGGAAAGTTGGGACAAGAGTGAAGACGGTCTCGTGTACACCTTCCAGCTGCGCGAGGGTATTCACTTTCATAACGGGAAAGAGATGACTTCCTCAGATGTTGTAGCCTCCATGAATCGCTGGATTACCTTATCAACAGCTGCACAAGGAATCATCGGAGATGGCAGATTCACAACGGATGGAGATTATACCGTTGTCCTGACATTAAATAAACCTTCTCTGGATGTGTTGCTAGTAATGGCAACCTACAAGCAATTTCCGGCTATTATGCCTGCTGAAGTCATTAAGAGTGCCGACCCGAGTTCCGGTATTAAGGAATTCATCGGAACCGGGCCTTACAAGTTCGTAGAATGGAAACAGGATCAATATATTTCATATACCAGAAACGATGATTATCAACCGCTTGATACGGAAGCAGACGGACTTGGTGGCAAGAAGGTGGCTGAAGTTAAGGATATCCGCCTCTCCTTTGTCTCTGAGGACTCCACCCGCATGATTGGCTTACAGTCGGGAGAGTATGATGTTGCCAGTCAGCTTGGAGCCGACAACTATGACAGCATCAAGGATGATTCCAGCCTGAATACAACCCAGGTAATGACAACGAACATCAGCATGAACTTCAATAAGAAGCAAGGTCTGTTTACCGATTTGAAAATGCGCCAGGCCGTAAATGCGGCGCTGAATATCGATGATATATTCATGGCGAATCCGGGCATTCCGGAGTTCTACCGCATTGACCAATCGTACATGCTGAAGGAGCAGAGCGACTGGTACGTGGAACCGGAAGCAGGCCTTTTCAACCAGAAAGACCCGGAGAAAGCCAAATCTCTTCTGGCGGAAGCAGGCTACAATGGCGAAGAAATCCGCCTGCTGGCAACCCGTGAATATGGCTATATCTATGATCAGGCCGTTGTAATCAAAGATCAGCTTGAAAAAGCAGGGATGAATATTAACCTGGTTGTGTATGATTGGCCTACGCTCGTAGCGAAGTTAAACGAGTCCGCTGAATGGGATTTGAATCTTGGCGGTTATACCTCCGTAGTAACACCCTCCCAAATCTCGGCTTTAAATCCGAACTATTACGGCTGGACAAATGACCCGGCCATTACGGAAGGGCTCAGCAAGATGAACGCCGCTGCATCAGAGGAGGAAGAGCAGGCGATCTGGAAAGATGTTCAACAGACCGTGTGGGATTATCTGCCGACCATTAAGTTGGGTGATCTCTACACCTTGACAGCAACAACCTCGAAGGTTGAAGGGTACCACGATTTCGAAGGAATTGTGCTGTGGAATACCAAGGTCTACAAGTAATTTTCAGTCAAGGAGGCGGTACGGAGTGAAAGCATATTTGATTAAACGCCTGTTGTCTGTACTGCCGGTATTGTTCATCGTCTCGCTGCTCGTATTCATGATTATTCATTTGACGCCGGGTGATCCGGCGTCAGTCATGCTGGGAGACGAAGCAACACCGGAGGAAGTGGCGGCCCTGCGCGACCAGCTTGGTCTGAATCTGCCGCTCTACCAACAGTACTTTCACTGGATTGGCAATGCTCTGATAGGTAATCTGGGTTATTCCTATTTCATGCAGCAATCGGTTACGGAAGCGATTTTTGACCGCCTTGGGCCAACGCTTTCATTAGCAATTATGGCTCAATTGATTGCAGTTGTTATAGCGATTCCAATCGGTATTATCTCTGCACGGAAACGGGGTACAGCAACAGACCAGTCCTTAATGAGTCTGTCACTGCTTGGGTTGTCGATCCCAAACTTTCTACTTAGCCTGTTCCTGGTGCTGATCTTTACAGTCAATCTGAAATGGCTGCCGGTTGCCGGATACAGGCCGCTGAGTGACGGGTTATGGACGCATTTCAGGTATTTAATCATTCCCGCTACTGCGCTCGGCACGATTACAGCTGCGCTTATTGCCCGGATGACCCGTTCCTCGATGCTGGAGGTGCTGAATGCCAACTATATCAAGACAGCCCGGTCCAAGGGGGTCAAGGAAAGAGGCGTGATCTACCGCCATGCCCTGAGAAATGCATTCCTGCCCGTATTGACAGTCATCGGTCAGACCTTTGCTGGGCTGGTTGCGGGGGCTGCGGTTCTCGAAACCATCTTCAATATCCCTGGAGTCGGCCAGCTGATCGTCAACTCTGTCCAGCGTCGTGATTATTCTGTCATCCAGGGAGCTGTGTTATTTATTACCGTAGCTTTTGTATTTATCAACCTGCTGGTGGATCTGCTATACAGCGTCATAGATCCAAGAGTCCGGTTAAATGGCTAAGCAAGGAGGGCATGAAATGGACGCAATTGAGAATATGAATCTGCAAACTGTGAAAGTCCATATGAAAAAACAGCACCGGAGCCTGATGATGAGGAGGCTGCTTGCGAATAAATCTATGGTGTTCGGATCTATTATTGTCCTGATTCTAGTCATTGCCGCAATTGCGGCTCCATACATCACCAAGTATGACCCTTATGAAATGACTGTTGCAGACCGCTTGAAGGCGCCGGATACGAACCATTGGTTCGGCACGGATAACTTTGGACGCGATATATTCAGCCGGACACTTTACGGTGCCCAGGTATCCATGGGGGTAGGATTTGCCGTTGCACTTGCCACTTCAGCCATGGGGCTTGTGATTGGCCTGTACGCCAGCTACTACCGGTTCCTGGACAATATTCTAATGCGAATCTGCGACGGGCTTATGGCTTTCCCGGGTATTCTGCTCTCCATCGCACTGATGGCCGCGCTCGGAGCCAATGTCACCAATGTCATTATTGCGCTCAGCATTGTCTTTACTCCAGCAGTAGCCCGGGCTGTCCGATCTTCGGCGATTGTCGTCCGGGAGCAGACCTATATTGAAGCCATGAAGGCACAGGGGGCTTCCGGCAGCCGGATATTATGGATGCATATCGCACCGAATACGCTATCTCCGTTGATTGTACAATCCACTTTTATTTTCGCCGAAGCGATCATCGTGGAAGCTTCACTCAGCTTCCTGGGTACAGGAATTCCGGCGCCTTCGCCCAGCTGGGGCAATATTCTGTATGACGGCAAGCTGGTCATCATGAAGGCGTGGTGGATGACGGTGTTTCCCGGCTTAACAATGGTACTGTCCGTGCTTTCGCTGAATCTGTTCGGCGACGGGCTGCGTGACCTGCTGGACCCTCATACGCAGAATGTAAAAAAATAAAACACGGAGAGGAGAAGGCTATTCATGAACAATCAGCTGCTGCTGGAGGTCAAAGAGCTCAAAACGCATTTCAAGACAGAACGAGGCAGGGTAACGGCAGTTGACGGAATAACATTCCATGTCAATGAAGGTGAAATTGTTGGCATTGTAGGTGAATCCGGCTGCGGAAAAAGTGTAACCTCACAATCCATTCTCCGCTTGTTCGACGAGAAATACACAGCCAGCTATGAAGGCGAGGTGCTGTTTGAGGGCAGGAACCTGCTGAAGGAATCCCTTGGCGGGATGGAGGATATCCGCGGCAATGATATCGCCATGATCTTTCAGGACCCGCTCAGTTCACTGAATCCGGTCTACACGATAGGGTATCAAATCGCAGAAGCGGTCCGCATCCATCAGCAGGTATCCAAGAAGGAAGCCCGGCTGCGTGCGGTCCAGATGCTCCGGCTGACCGGAATTCCTTCCCCGGAGAGACGGGTGGACGAATATCCGCACCAGCTGTCGGGAGGCATGCGACAACGGGCGATGATTGCCATGGCACTCGCCTGCCGCCCGAAGCTGCTGATCGCCGACGAACCGACAACGGCGCTGGATGTAACAATTCAGGCACAGATTATGGACATGATTATGGAGCTGAACCGGGAGCTTAACATGGGCGTAATTCTCATCACGCACGACCTGGGCGTGGTTGCTGAATCCTGCAAACGGGTGGTAGTCATGTATCTGGGCCAGATCGTGGAGGAGGCAGATGTGCAGGATCTCTTCGACACTCCACTTCATCCGTATACGAAGGGATTGATGCAGTCTATTCCCCATATGGATGGGGACCGTTCCTTGCCGCTTCACGTCATCAAGGGTTCAGTGCCTTCATTAAATAATGTACCGAAGGGGTGCCGGTTTGCCGCGCGTTGTCCTTACGCCGATGAGCTGTGTCTGTCGAGGATGCCGGAGCTGAGCGAGGCGGACAACGGCCAGAAGGTGCGATGCTGGCATTATGAGCAAATCAAGTAAAGGAGGCGGATGACAATGACCGTTCAACAACCAAGACGCCCTCTGCTTGAGGTAAAGGGCGTCAAGAAATATTTCCCGGTAAAAAGCCCTCTAGGGGCAACCCTCCAGCAGGTCAGGGCGGTTAATGACATTTCTTTCAACATGTACGAGGGTGAGACATTCGGTGTTGTAGGCGAATCCGGCTGCGGCAAAAGCACTATGGGCCGCACCATTCTCCGGCTGACTGAACCAACGGAAGGCCAGGCAATTTTTCAGAACAAGGATCTGTTTGGACTCTCGGAGCGGGAGATGAAGCCGATGCGCCAGCAGCTGCAGATGGTATTCCAGGACCCGTATTCCTCACTCAATCCGCGCAAGCGGATTGGCGCTACGCTGGAGGAGCCGATGATTATCCACCGGATGGGGAATAAGCGGGAGCGTACAGACAAGGTGATGGAAATTCTGCAGAAGGTGGGCATGAATGCCGATCAATATTACCGTTATCCGCATGAATTCTCGGGAGGGCAGCGCCAGCGTATCGGGCTGGCCCGCGCACTGGTCATGAATCCCAAGCTGATCATTTGCGACGAACCGGTCTCTGCGCTGGATGTATCCATTCAGTCGCAGATCATCAATCTCATGCAGCAGCTTCAGCGTGAGCTTAAGCTGACCTTCCTCTTCATTGCCCATGATATCAGCGTGGTCCGGCATATCTCTGACCGGATCGGCGTGATGTACCTGGGGCAGATGGTCGAGCAGGCTCCTACAGACAAGCTGATCAGGACTCCGCTGCATCCTTATACCCAGGCCCTGCTGTCAGCGGTACCGGCCACGAAGCCGAATGAGGTCCGCGAGCGGGTGATTCTCAAGGGGGATTTACCTTCTCCGCTAAACCCGCCTGCGGGCTGCATTTTTCATACCCGCTGCCCTTATGTCATGGACCGGTGCAAGACGGAAGCCCCTCTGAATAAAGAGGTAACCGAGGGACATTTCGTAAGCTGTCATCTGCATTAGCAGGCTGTTTTAAGCCAGGGAGGGATTAAAATGGGAAGTATTTCTTTCATAGCCACCGGAGACAGCTTCATTACAAGGAGGCTGGCGAATCAGGGAGTAAAGTATACGGTTCTGGCTGAATTGATCCAATCGGCAGATGTGCGCTTCACGAATCTAGAAGTCACTACGCACAGGTATGAAGGCTTTCCGGGGGCGGTGAGCGGAGGCACCTGGGCGATTGCTCCGCCTGAGGTGCTGGCGGACCTTAAGGCATACGGCTTCAATCTGGTCGCCTGGGCCAATAACCACAGCCTGGATTATTCCTACGGCGGACTCGAAGCGACGGCTAAATATTTGGATGCCTACGGCTTCGTCCATGCCGGATGCGGAGAGAATCTGGCGAGAGCGGGGGAGCCCAAATATTTGGATACCCCCTCCGGTAGGGTGGCATTAATCGCGGTTACGTCCTCTTTTCACGAGTCGTGGCCCGCCGGAGAGCAGCGTGCCGATATGATAGGCAGGCCGGGGGTCAACCCGCTACGGCATGAAATACGGCAAGTGGTCACTGCACGACGGCTGGAGGAACTGCGGGCCATTGCGGAGGTTACCGGCATCAATGCTGAATACCATTATGCTGTGGAGAGCGGCTACCGTGTGGCCTTGCCGGAGGGACAGCTTCCCTTCGGGAGCTATATTTTCGAAGCCGGTGAGAAGGAAGGTGTGGCTACTTCAGCGCATGCCGGCGATATGAAGCGGATTCTTAAGGCGGTATCGGAAGCGGCTAGGCAAGCGGATGTTGTTCTGGTCAGTATCCATACCCATGAAATGCAAGGCGCGCACCTGGATGAGCCGGCCGATTTCCTGCGCGAGTTCGCACATGCCTGTATTGATACAGGCGCACATGCAGTTATTGGTCACGGCCCGCATAAGGTATGCGGGATGGAGATGTACAAAGAGAGACCGATCTTCTACAGCCTGGGAAACTTCATCTTTCAGAATGAGACGGTGGCGCATTTGCCCGCTGATTATTATACAAAGTTTGGCCTGGACAGTTCCCACGGAACTGCTGATGCGTTTGATCAGAGGGGGCAGAATGATACCCGGGGAATGGCCGCCAATCTGCGGATCTGGCAGTCCTTCCTACCCCGCTGGACCATGGAGAACGGCCGGATTATCGAAATTACGCTGCACCCCATTGAAATGGGCTTCGGCCTGCCGCGTTACCAACGGGGCTGGCCTGAGTTATCTTCAAGTGATGCAGCGCTTCAGGATTTACAGAGGCTGTCCAAGCCGATGGGTACGAACATCCGGATTGCAGGTGGAACCGGAAAGGTAGAGCTACTATAAGAGGGTTAGGAGTGACGACCATGGGTACCATTGAAATTAGATCTGAAGCTATTGAGCATATCAGCGGAACGATTGAGCATAAAAGAGAGCTCCTGGCCAGTATAAACGACCGGATCTGGGAATTTGCTGAAACGCGTTATGAAGAGGCGCGCTCCGCAGAACTGTTCGCGCAAATTCTGGAGCAGGAGGGCTTTGAAGTAGAGAGAGCCGCTGGAGGAATACCAACCGCGGTAATTGGCAGCTTCGGCACCGGATCCCCGGTGATCGGTATCCTGGGTGAATATGATGCTTTGTTCGGTCTTAGCCAGGAAAAGGGCCTTTCCAGCAAGCAGCCGGTGGTGGAAGGCGGAAACGGTCATGGCTGCGGCCATAACCTGCTGGGCAGCGGGGCCCTTGCGGCAGTCATCGGGGTGAGACAATACCTGTTGGACCAAGGATTGTCCGGCACTGTACGCTTCTACGGCTGCCCTGCCGAAGAAGGCGGGGGCGGCAAGGGGCTGATGGTTAAACGGGGCTTGTTCGAAGGGGTGGACGCGGCTATTACCTGGCATCCCGGTCCAGCCAATTATATTAATTCCGCTACGCTGCTTGCTACACGCCAGGTATACTTCCAGTTTAAGGGGCGGAGTGCCCATGCAGCGGCAGCCCCCCATCTGGGCAGAAGTGCGCTGGATGGTGTGGAGCTGACCAACATGGGGGTCAACTATCTGCGGGAGCATATGGAGTCTGACTGCCGGATTCATTATGCGATTACAAACACAGGCGGAATTTCACCGAACGTTGTGCAGGCAGAGGCAGAGGTGCTGTACAAGCTGCGTGTTCCCCGCTCCGAGCAGCTGGCAGATTTGTATGAGCGGATTGTGAGAATCGCCGAGGGAGCGGCTCTGATGACCGGTACTGAACTTGTGATCCGTCCCGACTCCGGCGCTTCTGAGCTAATCATGAACCGTACACTGGAGCGGGCAGCCTATGCGGTATTCCAGGAGATCGGTGTTCCTGACTTTGATGCGGCTGAGCTGGAATTCGCCTCCCGCATCCGCACGACGCTGACCGAACAGGATAAGCTGGATGGACTTCCTTCCGGTCTGGAAGGGAAGGCCCTGTCAGACCGGCTGGAGCCTTATTCCCCGCAGGACCACCTGGTCATGGGCTCCTCCGATCTCGGCGATGTCAGCTGGCAGATGCCGATGGTGCAATGTTATGTCGCTTCCATGGCCCTAGGCACACCGCTGCATACCTGGCAGGTGGTTAGCCAGGGAGCTTCGTCTTCGGCTCACAAGGCACTGCTCCATGCCGGAAAGCTGATGGGACTGACAGCGCTGGAGCTGTTCCTGCAGCCGGAAGTGCTTGAACAGGCTAAGGCGGAGCACCGGCATAAGGTTACGGGCCGCAGTTACTTGTGTCCGATCGCAGACGATGTGGTTCCCGGTCCAGTCAAACGATAAATTCAATCTGATGGGAGTGGTATAGATGACCCCAATACAGGCGGAAACGCTAAGATTTATAGAAGAGTATATCGATCAGAAGCAGGAGCTGCTGATCTCTGTAAGTGACCGGATCTGGGAGTATGCCGAAACCAGATATGAGGAGCAGCAGTCCGCTGAACTTATGGCGGAGATTCTGGAGCAGGAAGGCTTTGAGGTCCAGCGTGCCGCAGGCAATATCGGGACTGCTGTTGTAGGCAGCTACGGGAGCGGGAAGCCGGTAATCGCTATTCTTGGAGAGTACGATGCCTTGTTTGGGCTCAGCCAGCATCGTGGAGAGAACGCGAATCATCCGGTAGTCCCGGGAGGCAACGGCCATGGCTGCGGGCATAACCTGCTCGGTACGGGCGCGCTTGCCGCAGCGATCGCCGTCCGGCACTGCCTGGAGCAGTATGGTCTTGCCGGTACGGTACGCTTCTATGGCTGTCCGGCCGAGGAAGGCGGGGGCGGCAAAGCCCTGATGGCCAGAAACGGCCTGTTCGAGAATGTTGATGCTGCATTGACCTGGCATCCGGAGGCAAGGAACAAGGTTACCAATCATACCTCTCTTGCAACCTGCCAGGTGTACTTTAAGTTCAAGGGCCGCAGTGCACATGCTTCCGCGGCCCCTCATCTGGGCCGTAGTGCGCTGGATGCCGTCGAATTGATGAATGTGGGGTGCAACTATTTGCGGGAGCATATCATTCCTGAAGCCAGGCTGCATTATGCCATTACCAACAGCGGCGGCATCTCGCCCAATGTAGTCCAGGCGGAAGCGGAGGTGCTGTACAAATTACGCACTCCACGTTCTGAAGATCTGGCAGAATTGTATGACCGGATATGCAATGTGGCGAAGGGCGCTGCTCTTATGACGGGTACAGAGCTTGAGATTCAATTCGACTCCGGCTCCTCAGAGCTTATTGTCAACAAAACGCTGGAGAAGCTGATGTATGAGCAATTCGTCCAGCTGGGCGGACCGGTTCATAATGAGTCTGAGCTTCAGTTTGCGGAAGCGATCCGCAGTACATTGACTAGTCAGGAGCGGACATTCAATGTGCCGGCCGGGCTGCACGGCAAGGCGCTGGCAGACCGGGTGGAAGAATACGATCCGCAGACCTCCATGCTCTGGGGCTCCACAGATGTCGGAGACGTCAGCTGGAAGGTGCCTACGGTTCAATGTGAAGTTACCTCAGTTGCACTGGGGACCCCTTTCCATACGTGGCAGGTGGTCAGTCAGGGCGGAATGTCCATAGGGCATAAAGGGATGCTGCAGGCAGGAAAGGTCATTGGCGCTACCGCACTTGAACTGTTCCTTCAGCCAGAGGTTCTGGCTGAAGCCCAGCGGGAGCATGCCTTGCGCCTGAACGGCAGAACCTACAAATGCCCCTTCCCCGATGACGTAACACCAGGACCTGTTAAGCGCTAACCTTAGGTTAATGCGGTGATACAGCAAGTAAGGGGAATGAACAATGAAAGTATCACGTGCCGGTACGGCTATGCTGGTTATGATTCTGATTTTGATCTGGGGTGCTTCGTTTCCGGTCTATAAAATTGCACTGAATTATGCTCCACCTCTGCTGTTTACAGGTATAAGGACCTTGGCGGGAGGGGCGATCCTGTTTCTGCTGATGGTTCACAAACGGAGCGCACTGAGGTGGAAGGCCAACTGGCAGATATATATTCTTTCTGCGGTCTTGAACGTCATTTTATTTTTTGGTCTACAAATCATGGGGCTTCGTTATCTGCCTTCCGGCATGTTCGCAGTGATTGTATATTTACAGCCGGTTATGGTTGGTGTGCTGGCCTGGCTGTGGTTAGGAGACCAAATGTCAGCCTTGAAGGTGACCGGATTTCTGGCGGGGTTTGCGGGTGTTGCTGTGGCAAGTATCCAGAACTTAAGCGGGAATGCATCTGCAGCTGGGCTGCTTCTTGCCCTGGGTACAGCGATCAGCTGGTCTGTAGGCACGGTGTACGTCAAGAGAGTCAGCGGCCGGGTAGACTTCATGTGGCTTGCGGCCATGCAGTGCTTAATTGGAGGAGTGGTGCTGACGGGTGCCGGTTCCATTACTGAGACTTGGAGCGGCATTGTATGGAACGGCTCTTTTTTAATAAGCCTCCTGTACGCGAGCGTGTTTGGAGTTGCTGTATCCTGGATGCTGTATTTCTTCCTGGTGAATGCCGGCAATCTTCAAAAGATATCCTCTTTCCTGTTCCTTGTCCCCATAGTTTCCGTAACCCTTGGTGCGTTGCTGCTGAATGAGCCGTTAACCGGATTTCTACTGGCCGGCCTAATGCTGATTGCCTTCAGCTTGTATTGCATCAACCGGCAGCCGAAAGTCAAAGATCCCTAAAAAAGAAGATAGAGAGATATAACTCTTGTTCATTTCTCACACTTGTGGATAGTTGCCCCAGTACCGTCCTATGGAACTGCGGACTAACCATAGCGGGAAGTGAACCTCGATGACGCTTCATACCCGCAGAGCTCAAACGCCCAAGTAATCTAGGAGGCAAGGAAATGACAGAGGAAGCATTTCGGATTGAAAGGGATTTTCTTGGAGAGAAACAGGTTCCGCTTGATGTATATTACGGTATCCAGACGGTGCGCGCCCTGGAGAACTTCCCGGTTACCGGTTACCGCATTCACGGGGAATTGATTGTTGCACTGGCTATGGTTAAAAAGGCGGCTGCAGCCGCGAACATGGAGCTCAAGCAGTTGACGCCGAGACTCGGCGAAGTGATTATACAGGCTGCAGGCGAGATTATAGCGGGACAGTGGCATGGTTCGTTCATCGTTGATCCGATTCAAGGCGGAGCAGGAACCTCCATTAACATGAATGCGAATGAAGTCATTGCGAACCGGGCCATTGAGCTTCTCGGTGGACGTAAAGGTGATTATAGGGTTGTTAGCCCAAATTCTCATGTCAACATGTCACAGTCAACTAATGACAGCTTTCCTACAGCGATTCACTTGGCGGTTCTCTCCATGCTGGAGAAGCTAATTGGAACTTTACACGGGCTGCATGCGGCGTTCGAGAGGAAGGCAGCGCAGTTCGATCACGTGATCAAAATGGGACGCACCCATCTGCAGGACGCTGTTCCGATCCGGCTGGGGCAAGAATTCCAGGCGTATGCCAGTGTACTGGGCCGGGACATCCAGAGGATCAGCAGAACGAAAGAGCTGCTATATGAAGTGAATCTCGGTGCGACTGCTGTGGGGACGGGTCTCAACGCAGACCCGCAATATATTGTAAGAGCTGTGGAATCGCTTGCGGACATCAGCGGGTTCCCGCTGATTCGTGCGGGACACTTACCAGACGCTACGCAGAACACGGATGCCTATACTGAAGTGTCTGCTACTCTGAAAATCTGCATGATCAATATGTCAAAGGTAGCCAATGACCTGCGGTTAATGGCCTCCGGCCCGCGGGCCGGATGGAGTGAGATTACGCTGCCCGCCCGGCAGCCGGGTTCCTCAATTATGCCGGGCAAGGTAAATCCGGTGATGTGTGAGCTGGTTAACCAGGTGGCATTTCAGGTCATGGGAAATGATCATACGATCTGCCAGGCTTCAGCAGCCGGGCAGCTGGAGCTGAATGTGATGGAGCCTGTGCTTGTATTCAATCTCCTCCAATCCTTAACAATCATGAATCAGGCATTGGATGTATTTAACACCCTCTGTGTGCAGGGAATTGAAGCTAATGAAGAACGCTGCCGAAGTTATGTGGATCAGAGCGTAGGCATAATGACAGCGCTCAACCCGCATCTGGGTTATGAAACGGCGGCAAGAATCGCCAATGAAGCAATTGCCACCGGGAAGTCCGTCCGCGAGCTCTGCCTTCTGTACAATGTGCTGTCGGAGGAGGAGCTGGATCTGATTCTCGATCCCTACCAAATGACCGAACCCGGCATTGCCGGTAAGGAACGTTTGGAATATAGCTGAAAGTGACGTGAGGATTATGGATTATTATCAATTTATATCGGATATCATCGACCAGAAGCAAGGGAAGCTCACGGAGGCCAGTGATCAAATCTGGGACTTCTGCGAAACACGTTACCAGGAGCACCGCTCAGCGGAGGTCTTATGCAAGGTACTAGAAGAAGAGGGCTTCAGTGTTCAGCGAAGCGCGGGAGAGATAGAAACGGCTTTTGTGGGCACTTACGGCAAGGGGGCGCCTATAATCGCCATACTTGGTGAATTTGATGCCTTGTCAGGGATGAGCCAGGTTGCCGGTGTAACCTTCAAAGAACCTTTGCAAGAAGGTGCAAACGGACATGGCTGCGGACATAATCTGCTGGGTGCAGGCTCGCTTGGCGCTGCGGTTGCCGTCCGGCATTATCTGGAGAGAAGCGGCCTGCCGGGAACCATCCGTTATTACGGCTGTCCTGCTGAAGAAGGAGGCGGCGGTAAAGCCTATATGGCGCGGGCGGGATTGTTCAAGGATGTCGATGCAGCCTTTACCTGGCATCCATGGGATGAGAATCTGGCATATAACAGCAGAATGCTGGCCACCTGCCAGATCCAGTTCACCTTCAGGGGCAACAGCTCGCACGCATCTGCAAGTCCCCATCTGGGCCGCAGCGCACTGGATGCTGTCGGACTTATGAATGCAGGAGCCAACTATCTGAGAGAGCATTTGATTTCTGAGGCAAGGCTGCATTATGCCATTACGGATGCCGGCGGACACTCGCCCAATGTTGTGCAGGCCAAAGCCTCGGTATTGTATAAGCTCCGTGCTCCAAGAATGAGCCAGGTGAAGGAAATGATCCAACGGGTATGCGATATCGCCAGTGGCGCAGCCATGATGACGGGAACCCGTGTAGAACATCAGGTGGATGGTGCCTCCGCAGATCTGATTCCTAATTTCACCTTAAGCCGGGTGATGCACCAGTGCTTCACTGAACTCGGTGGTGCGGCTTTTACAGAAGATGAGCAGCGGTTTGCCCGGGGGATTCAGGACAGCTTCTCGGCGGAAGAAAAGCGCATAGTGCGGAACGGAGGCGGAAGGATTCTGTCGGAGCAGCTTCAGCCGTATTCAGAGGAGCAGGGATATGTGTATGCTTCGACAGATGTGGGGGATGTCAGCTGGATTGTGCCTACAGGGCAGGTCTATGTGACCACCTGTGCATACGGCACCCAGCCGCATAGCTGGCAGCTGGTGACACAGGGCAAATCTTCTGCAGCCCATAAAGGCATGCTGCTGGCAGGCAAGGTGCTGGCTGCTTCAGCTATACATGTGCTGCAGCATCCCGCAGTGATTGCTGCTGCGAAATCTGAGCTGAAGGAACAGTTGGACGGAGAGGTGTACCAGTCACTGATTCCGCCGGAAGTGCAGCCGGCAGCAAGCAGAGCGGTCTAGCAGAGAAAATCGAGACCATCAAGAGTGTGAAGGGGTTGGAAAGAGTGAAGGACAACGTGATTCTAGGGACCATGAGCTTCAGCATGTCCGAGCAAATATTCGCAGCTCATCAAGGGGGGGAATTATCAGTAGAGCCTAAGCAGACTGTACACAACAGTGTGGATTTGGCAAGAATCTATACTCCCGGTGTTGCAGAAGTCTGCTCTGCAATTCATAGGGAACCGGATAAGGCCCACACATTAACTATCAAGAAGAATACCGTTGCCGTGATCTCAGACGGAACTTCCGTGCTGGGCTTGGGGGATATCGGGCCATATGCAGCCGCTCCTGTAATGGAAGGCAAAGCCATGCTGTTTAAACAACTGGCTGGGGTGGATGCTTTTCCGATCTGTCTGGACACTACCGATACAGAGGAAATCATTCGTACGATTCAAAGAATCAGTCCTATATTCGGCGGGATCAATTTAGAAGATATTAGCTCTCCAAGGTGTTTTGAAATAGAGCGCCGATTAGCTGATCTGTTGGATATCCCTGTGTTTCATGATGATCAGCATGGTACTGCGATCGTGGTGCTTGCCGGATTGTTCAATGCGCTGAAGGTGGCAGGCAAGCAGATCGATCAAATTCGCGTTGTCGTCAACGGTATCGGAGCGGCGGGAATGGCGATATGCCGAATGCTGCTAAGAGCCGGTGTCACCAGACTCGTCCCCGTGGACCGGGAAGGAGCTATCGTACTAGGCGGCCGTTATTCTCAGCCCATGTGGCAATGGCTGGCGGAGCGGCCAGAAGTGGAAGCCATTCCTGGGCTGCTCAAGGAAGTTATCAGGGATGCGGATGTATTTATCGGGGTGTCCAGAGGAGGGGTTCTTACGGCTGACGATGTGCAGTATATGGCTCCCGGCAGCATCGTCTTTGCCATGGCCAATCCGGACCCGGAGATTGCACCGGAGGAAGCTCTGCCTTATGTTCAAGTATTCGCTACAGGACGCAGTGACTACCCCAATCAAATCAACAATGCCCTTGTTTTTCCCGGGATTTTCCGTGGAGCCCTGGACTGCCGGGCTTCCTCCATTAATGAAGAGATGAAGCTTGCTGCTGCCTATGCCATAGCTTCAGCCATTCCGGATGCAGAATTAAGCCCGGTGAATATTGTTCCTGCTGTATTGGACAGAGAAGTCGTCGCGAGAGTGAGGGTTGCTGTGATTAGAGCAGCTGTTTCATCTGGGCAAGCGAGAGTTATGCCTGTAGACTTAATGGATGGAGTGTCGTAATCCAAATAATAACGGGAAGGGCTGTGTATTTTATTGTCATTAACTGCAAAATTGTAGGTGAAGGATTCCCGGTAGTTATTTTGCATGGCTGGTCTTTGGATCACAGCGTAATGTCTGGCTGCCTAGAGCCGAATTTTGTGAAACGGCAGGGCTGGAAAAGAATCTACATCGATTTACCAGGAATGGGAGCATCGAAAGCTCAAGCAAACATTCGTAATTCAGATGATATGCTGCAAGCGGTTCTTGACTTCATAACTTTACAAATTCCTGATGAACCTTTTTTGATCTTCGGGTATTCATACGGCGGCCTTATTGCACGGGGTGTTGCACATTATCTTCAAAAAGATGTACGTGGCATGCTCTTAATTGCACCAGTAATTGTAAGTGAACCGTCGGAAAGAAACTTGCCGGAGAAAAGAGTCATCAAGGCCGATAGTTCATTGCTGTCGCGTCTCCCCCTGGAAGATGCCTCTGAATTTGCTGCCGTGTCCGTTATTCAGGGAGAAGAGGAATGGGTCAGGTTTAATCGCGAAATTCTCTTACCCTCAAGAAAAGCGGATCACTCATTTTTAACTCAAGTCCGCAACAATGGATACGGGTTCACATTTGAAATGGACACTGATACAACGATAAACGAGTATCCTGTACTTATTATTACTGGTCGTCATGACCATATTGTCGGATACAAGGATGCATGGGGTATATTGGATGAATATCCAAACGGAGCTTTTTCATTGCTGGATTTGGCTGGACATCATCTACAAATAGAACAGCCCAATATATTCAATGCCTTAGTAAACAATTGGCTTGATGAACTTGAGAGCGGATATATAAATTGCTGAGTTATACCCTTGTAAGAGGAAATGAAACTCTCCACTTGATTTTCAAGCAAATTCCGGATACAAATAATTAGTAGTTTAAAAACAGCCTCCTATTACTACCTAATAGAAGGCTGTTTTAGTTTGTGTTGTACGAATCGTATAATATGGAATGTGGTTTTTATGTAGTGAATACATTGATCGATTGGCTGCCATTTTATCCCCAGTCCAGTGACACAAATCCTCCTACATAGTGAGTATCGAAATATCAGCAATAAGAGGAGTTGTGTAGGTACATTGTGTCACTGAGAAATACACAAAAGTGCCCACATTTTCGCAAATCGACATAAAAGTATAATTCAATTGCACGTCTGCTTATTTTAATAACGAAAAGTACACAGAAATTGAGCTTGATGGTGACAGATAGCATATAAATACCCAAGCAAATTTTAAAATTACGATAAAGAAATCAAGTTGTTTTGGGATTGGATTACTCCGTATATTGAATACACTAATGGAGAAAAAATAGGCGAGGTATCAATAAATCGATATTCTACCGAAGAGGTTTATCTGAATGATGGAAAGGTCGCCTACCTTAAAAAAAATGTCGTCTCATTAATGAGGAGGAATTGTGTCCTTAGAGCATAACGAGCGAAAGCAGGTATTCCCAAGCTGAAATACTATTCATAGACATATGTACAAAATACGGGTTTTGTGAGGAAGTAGTGTATAAATTAATGGAAGCAACCAATTAGTTCCATAATATTACTAATTAACTATCCATTACTGATATCTAATCAATGTTCAAACCTGTTCAAAATAACTGCCCTTTCCTTAGCAATTGATTCTTATTTAGTAATCGTATTATCTAAAACGAGTATTAAGCTTTAAAGCTCATCAAGTCTCGCATAAAACTTTAAGTGCTGATCATGTTTTTATTGTTGCATTAGATTACATAACTCTCGATTATAAAAAGTTAATTATTACCAGTATTTAACTTTTTTAATCATCCTCATACATGTTCATCTTTAAAGCTTTAATTTCAAAGCAACTCTTCAGCTATCCTTAATTGTCTTTCCCGTTCTTTAGTAGCTGCCTCTGCAACTGAAGAATGATCTGATATGTAATTCACCAGTTTTACTGCATAGTCACTGCAAACCATAGCGTGTCCTCGCATATGTCCAGTTGCAATGGCTTGTGCAAAAGAACGGGCAGCATACTTACTAGCCTCGGTTGTGGACTCTTTGGCTAATTCATTGACAATAAATCCAACTTTTCTTAAGTCAAAGGCTCTAATCTCACCAGTTATACGCTTTTCTAGCGTTTCTATACCTAAATCAATCCGCGGGTCATTTACAAGCTGCTGAACCAGATGATCCAGGTGCTCAACTGCTACTTTCAAAGCCCATTTGGCCAGAAACTTCTGCGGCAGCTCTTCAAGCGTTTCTTCAAGCCGATTTCTTAATTCATGGTTATCTACAATCTTTATCTTTGGACTAGTATAAGTAAACATGTTAGTTTCTCTTAATTGCTGTTCATGTTTATTCCATGCATATTCCTCAATATTCAACGAATCACTCCCCCATTACAACACGGCACTATTTAATTGCTTCAGATCTTCTTTTATAAAAAGAGTGTACCATACTGAAAAAATGTAAATTATCCATATTCTACGCGAATAGTCGCCTTTATTACTCCGATGCTGGGTAAACATCTCTTCGATGATATTCATATTGAATATTTCTTCAATGCCACTATAGCGGATTTGTTCAAACATTATATTTGAAATTGGAGTTTTGAGCCAATCACGAATGGGTACGGGAAATCCTAGTTTCGGGCGATTCACAATAGCTTCCGGAACGATTCCTTCCATAGCTTTACGCAAAGCAAGTTTTGTTGTTTTTTGCCCAATCCGATTGGACACAGGTATTTTACTAGCCGTTTCAAAAACCTCTTTATCTAAAAACGGGACTCTTAATTCTAATGAATGTGCCATGGACAGCTTATCTGCTTTTGATAAAATGTCTCCAGGTAACCAAAAATTCAGATCAATAAACTGCATTCTTGTCGTAGGGTCTAGGTGAGCTGTCTTATCATAAAAAGGCTTAACGATATCCATGGGATGTAAAAAGCTATTCTGAGCGTGTACCGATTCGTGAAGCAAGTTCATTTTACCGCTTTTGTTAAAAATATTAGCATTACCGAAAAAACGCTCTTCTAAAGGTGTCAGACCCCGAAGTAAATAATTTTTGCCATAAAAATGATAGGGATATACAGATAATGATTTTCGTAACGAATCCTTTATGAAGTTAGGCATCCAGGTTATCGGTCTTAATGCATTTGGCTCTCTATAGATTCTATACCCTCCGAATAATTCGTCAGCGCCTTCCCCTGATAGGACCACCGTGACATGTTCTTTTGCAAGCTGGTTTAGATGATAGAGTGCAATAGCGGAAGGATCTGCAACAGGCTCATCTAGGTGCCAGACCGTTTTCGGGATACTTTCAAAAAAAACTTTTTGCGATAAAATGTGAAAATAATGATCTGTCCCCAGTTTGGCTGCCGTTTGATTTGCAATGATTGTTTCATTGTTCAGCCCTTCAAATCCAATCGAAAAGGTTTTTGTTGATTCTTCTGCTCTCATCATTGCAGCTATTGCGGTGGAGTCAATTCCACTGGACAAAAAACATCCTCTATCCACATCACTTTGTAAATGAAGATTTACAGACTCTTTCAATTTCCACTGAATTTCTTCGGCATAGTCTGCTAAAGATCGTTCTACCGGTTGAAAATGGGGTTCCCAATATTTCTCGATCTTCATTTCACCATCCGAGTTAACAAATAATCGCTCCGCAGGTCCTAATTTATGAATGTGTTCAAACATCGTATCAGGATGCGGGACATACTGAAAAGTTAAGTAGCTGAATAAACTTTGATATTGAAGCTTTCTGGGTACTCCTTGCACTGCAAGTATGCTTTTAATTTCCGAAGCAAATAAAAGATTATTTTCGTCTTTGTAATAATAAAAAGGTTTGATCCCGAAATGATCTCTAGCAGCAAAAAGAGATTGTTCCTTAAGATCCCAAATCGCAAAACTAAACATTCCACGTAAATGATGGACACAGTCCTTGCCGTATTCCTCAAATAAATGCACAATGACCTCTGTATCTGATTGCGTCTGAAAGTGATGTCCTTTTAGCTTTAACTGATCTCGTAGTGTTTTATAATTATAGATTTCACCATTAAAAACAATCCAAAGGGTACGATCTTCATTCGTCATCGGTTGATTACCATCACGTAAATCAATTACAGACAATCTGCGAAAACCAAGTCCAATGTGAGAATCGAGCCATACTCCCTCATGATTGGGACCTCGGTGATTCATAACCCCTGTCATTTGTTTTAAGGTTTCTTCATGTGGTGGCTGTCCATTATATTTTAATATTCCTGCTATTCCGCACATACTATGGTAGTCCTTCCTATAATAAAGATTAGGATATAGAGTGCCCATAATTGCTTTGATAAATTTATCATTTTTTTCTAAAGGATTCACTTATTTGAAAATACAAAAAAAGAAAAGCCTGTATTAGCAGGCTTTTCTCATTCATTCTTACTTTATCTCTCCCATAAAGCTTCTAAAGTTCTCGACGATATCTTTGGATCGGGTATGGTGCAAATAATGCTCCCCATCAAGCAACATCAATTTCCCGTGTAAGGAGTCTTTAATCTGTTCTTTATGCAGGGATTCCCAGCCTAGAACATCCGTATTTTCTTTCACTAGGAAGAAAATAACAGGAAGATCTTTTGGGAAATTTAATGTTTCCGTGGCTTTGAAATTACTTTTAAAATGCTCTGCTTCGCTGATGATATTTGGATTCATCATGTTTTTAAGTGAAATCATTCTATTTTGTTCTTTAGTTTCCTCATCATCACTTGGTGTAACGATTTGGGCTGGATTGAGCTTTACCAGCAATCTCATAAATCCTGAGTTTTTAAGCAGCTTATAGGTTCCTGATGGAAATTCTTCATCGTTGCCCCCTTGTGTGGGTACGCTGCTGTCGATGCCTACGAATGCACTAACTTCGTTTTCGTATTTGTTCACATAGTCCAGTCCGTAAATTCCCGCTATAGAATGTCCCATCAGAATATAACGATCTATCTTTAATTCTTGTAAAGCTTCATGAAGCTCACTCACGATATTGTCGACCGTTCGTTCTTTTGTGGTGACATCGCTTAGTCCATAACCAAACGGCTCAACTACTACAACTTTATAGAAAGGAGTCAGTTCATCTACAAGTGGTTTGAAATCAATTACGGGTGATGCGGTTCCAAACCCTGGGAGTAACACGACTGTTTCCTTGCCTTGCCCTTGTATGGTAACATTCATCTTTTTCCCGTCGACAGGTACAAGCTGACCATAGGGTTCTATTTTTCCTTTCTCCACTTTATTGCTGATCACATTGACTGTAAAAACGATGACCAGAAAAAGTGCTAGGAGTATGACTATAGCGACTATTACTTTAAGTAAAATTAATAATGTTTTTTTCATACTTTCATTTCCTTCCTTGATGTTTCTTTTAGTTTCTCCAACTTCTGCACCCCTTCATGTTATCCCTTATCTTTTGTCTACTTCATTCTAACAATCCAGTCTTAGATCCTGTGTAACGCAAGTTTAATTGATTCTTAACTTTCAACAGCTCCTAAGGATAACGAATTAAGCTTCTGTTAAGATTTATATAACAAAAAACACCTCTAGATATCCGTCGATCAGCCATAGGCTAATCTAACGTTATCTAAAGGTGTAGTTTCCACTTATTAGTTCATTGATTATTTACGCGCTGCACGAAGCTTCTCAGGGGTTACATCGTTTCCATCCGGATCTAAAATTGTCACGCCAGAAAGACTGTTACGAACTTGTCCACGAATTTCACGCAGATAGTCTTCACGCAATGCGATCTGTTCAACCCATTCGCCTTGTGTCAAGCCTACTTCACGTTCTTTCTTAGCTAATTCATTGATGCGAGTCAAACTTGTAATCATCTATGTTCCTCTTTTCTTAGTTTTAATTAGCTTACTAACGGTTATGGCGTAGTTCCAGATTCAAGCTAAATTATCGGCCATTTGTTTCATAAGTCTTCTTAATAATAAACGTTCTTCAGGTATAATTCCGGCTAGTAATTTATCCAGCTGTTTGTTCCAGATCTGTTCCACAGGTTCGCAGAGATTACGTCCGGCTGGGGTTAGATACACTCGGCTAACTCTGCCATCTTCAGAATCTCTTTTTCGAACAACAAACCCATGATTTTCAAGAGATTTCACCATATTTGTTATGGTTGGAGGCTCACAATTCAAGCTTTCACTTAGCTGTATTTGTGTCATTCCATCTGTTCTCCATAACCGGCATAATAACTGTTCTTGACCCACATGAAGATTAAGTTCTCTAAGCAGCTCTGCATAATCTCTACGCATTTCCGCTGATATTCTATCCAGTAGTTCCCTTATCTCATCTTCTATCACAGATATTTCCTCCGTACTGCCTTACAAATTACTTAGCAAGCTAATAATATCACGATTTATTAAAAATTTCAAATAAATGTCCCTAACATTCATCCTGTTTGCTGACCAAACCATTAAAAAAGGAGTATAACCACAAGATCACGTAGATCTCGGTTTTACTCCTGCCCAGTCGACACTTGACTTCGTTCTCAATTATTTTGTGGAAGCCGCACTTCAAACATCGTCCGCACTACACTGCTTTGTGCAGAAACTGTTCCAGCATGTTGTTCCACAATGTTTTTAGTGATAAATAAGCCCAGTCCCGTACTCCCTGTGGGATGCGTTCGCGCTCGATCCCCGGTGTAGAACATATCAAAAATACGCGGCAGCTCTTCCGGATCAATACAATCTCCATAGTTAATGATCTCAATAACGACTTCATTTTCCTCTAAATACCCATGAATATCAATAAATTGACCGTCGCTTCCATATCGCGCTGCGTTGGTGAGGAGATTCTCAAATACACGTGCCAGCAGCTCACCGTCACCCTCTATCTTCAGAGGTTGGGTTACATCCAAGCGGGAAGTAAGACCATTTTTCTCAAAAACGGGATATAACTCTTCATTTAACTGCAAAAGAAGCTCACTCAGGTCGATCGAGGTTTTTTCAAGCGTAAGCTTACCATAGTTCATTCTTGTGATTTCAAATAGCTCATCAATTAATTTTTCCAAACGTTGAGATTTAGTATAAGCAATCGTTGTATAATGTCTGGTCTGTTCTGGCGTTAATTCATTGTCCTTAAGGATAAAATCCAAATAACCTATAACGGAGGTAAGTGGTGTACGCAGATCATGTGCCAGATTTAATACAAGTTGATCTTTACTGCTCTCCGCAAAGTCGCCCCGCTCAATAGCTTCCTGAAGATGGTCAATAGCCAGATTGATATCATGGCCAATAAGGCCGAATTCATCTTTAGATGGGATATCTACCCGCTCCGAGAAATCACCCGACGCCAGCTGATGGATCCCTTTCGAGATTTCCTTGAAATAATTTGCATATGGTTTAGTAAATATAAAAAAGAATAAGATGGCCAAAGGAATGAAGATAATCAGAAATGCATTAACATCACCGATATCCCGCATCAAGTAGCGAACTTTAGTCAATGGATTTTCTAATAAGACCTCTGATCGATAATATCTCTGCAGAATTTTATAGATTGAAAAGGTAATTCCACCGGATACAAGCATACTGGCCATCAGCAGCATAATCATTTTTGTGCGAAAGCTATAGATCATTTTAGGCATTGGTTGTATACCCTTCCCCTACTATTTATCTTTGTAGTGACAATGGTATATGAATTCATTCAAAATCTCAAATCCTTCGAATCAAAGATCTTTCCGCACAAAAATCCGCAGAGAAATGATATATGAACAGCTAAGCAAGAATACATAAGCCAGACCTAGGATTATAAAGGGAATGACCGTACCTTTCACTCCAAAACTCAACCATCTGTTCACATCAGGTATCCACTGGATCAAAAAGCTAAACACGTTCGGTCCAAACATAACAATCATCATAAAAACAAGATTAACCACTTGTGCTCCCTTTGCCCCTAACCAGTAATGAATCGGTAAATAAAGCATGGCAAGGAGAGGGAATATGGATAACGTAATACCAACCTCTTGCCAAAAATGAGGGGTTACGGCTTTACCTGTCATAATAATCAGGAGATAGGTAAAGGACGTGGCTGCCAGCCCAACAAGCGCATACGGAAGGATCGAAAAATATTTGGCACGGACAAGCTCTTGTCTCCTTACAGGGAGATTAACGAGAAACCGTTGCGTCATCTGCTGAGTATCCATTGAGCAGGAGCTTATCAATAACAGCATGGGTGGCATTACCGTAAATAAACTGAAGCTATGATAGTTCGAGTAAGCTATAAAAATAAAAAAGGGGATTAGCAGCATCAGAAATTTACGCAGAAGAATGAAGTCTTTTTGAATTAAAAAAAATGATTTATACACTTTACGTCCTCCTTAGCTTATAACTCTTCCTTGCTAAACAATCGTAGTGAAATCCTATAAGAGCAGTACAATATGGAGAGATAAACAATCCCTATCAAACCAATCGACAACAGATGATCCTGCAGCTTTATGTCGGTAATTGTTAAGAAAAAGGATGAATTTGAGAGTGAAGATCCAGTGTTCAGGGTGGTAATCGTTATTACTACATTAAAAAGGATATTGAAGTAATAGTTTTTGGAACCAAGCCAATAATGAATCGGCAGATAAATAGACGCAGCCAAAGGAATCATAAGTAACGTTAAAGATACCCCTATCCAATAAAACGGGCTAATGGAATATCCAAATGAAAAGGAAATTAGTAACAAAGCTAAAGAGCAAACCAAACCGATGAAACAATAAGGAATAAGTGATAAGTATTTAGCCAAGATAATCTCTTGCCGTCTTACTGGTAACCCTATCACAAACTTTGTGTTGTTATTCTGTGCATCCATAGAACAGGAGTATACGAGCAACAGTAAAGATTGAAAAGTAGCAAACATGCTGGAGTTATCCAGTTGAACATATGCGATGAACAAGATACTCAAGAGAAATATAGGGATAAAATTCCGCAGGAGAATAAAGTCTTTTCGAATCAGCAACAAGAGATTAAACATACAAAGTGTTTCCCTTTACCGTAAAATACATGATTTCTTCCAGAGTAGGTGTTTCGCATATGGCATGACCTCTAAAGAAGTGTTCCCCCTCAGAGCGATTGTTCAGAAGCCCCTCGAAACCAACTTCCGTCTCTCTAAGCCCGATGAACCATTTTCGTACATCCCGATCAAGCAACTCTTTATTGCCTTTTACCAGCATGTATTTGTTGGCTAGAGATTCTTTCATTTCATTAAATACTAGGTGCCCTTCGTTCACAAAAACAATATAGTCCGCGATCCGGTCCAAATCAGTCGTATTATGCGTTGAAAAAAGAATAGACTTCTTCTCATCCTGGATATGCTCACTAAGCAAATCAAGCAACTCTCTTCGGAATATAGGATCAAGTCCTGCAGTAGGTTCATCCATAATGAGCAGATCTGCACCATGTGATAAGGCAATGGCGAGCGAATACTTCATTTTCATTCCTTTGGAGAGCTCCTTAATCTTTTTCCGCGGGGAAAGCTTGAACATCTCTATGTATTTCCTATACGTTTCTTGATCCCAACGACTATAAAAAGGAGCAATAATCTTACTCATCTGATCGATGGTTAATTGATCGTAAAAGTAATTCTCATCGGAGACATAGCCAATCCGATCCTTATTCTCTGCTTCATGGATAGACATCTCCTGGTCAAAAATCTTGACGCTGCCATGATCAGGAAACACCATCCCCATCATCATTTTTATTAATGTTGTTTTCCCTGCCCCATTCGGTCCAATTAGCCCCGTGATATACCCTTCTTTAATACCGAACGTAAGTTCGCATAGGCTAAAATGGCCATATTTTTTAGATATTTGGTCCAATTGAATGACTTCTTTCATTCTGTCTCCTCCTCATAAAGCAATTTCAACATCTCACTAAACTCAGCAAAATTAATCCCCAGCATTTTACTCTCGTCGATAATCTCCTTCATTTTGTTCTCCATAATCCGTAGCCGTTGTTCCCGAATAAACTCCTGATCTGCACCAGAAACAAAGGAACCTTTCCCCACAATTGAATTGATAAGCCCTTCTCTCTCCAGTTCTTCATAGGCTCGTTTCGTTGTAATTACGCTAATCTGCAGCTCTTTGGCTAATAGCCGGATAGAAGGTAATGGGGTGCCAGACACTAACTCTCCTTGCAGAATCATCTGGCGGATCTGGCTGACAATCTGTGCATAGATGGGTTCACCGGAAGTGTTGGATATCAATATGTTCATGGAATCGTGCCCTCACTCCTAGTTTATGTGTTATCAATGTATATATGTAATATATACACTATACCCATTGTTGTCAATTAACTTTCTAGTATCGGCGAAAAAGCTGATTCCTAGGATCTAAGAACCAGCTTACACAGTTATCAGATATTTTCTCTATCACAATAATCCCGCACTTTTTAAAAAACGGCTAACAATATCTATCTGATAGCGAATCCGTAGCTCACGATCAAGGCTCCAGCAGGTTTCCACAGTAAATGCTTTAGCCCCTAATATACGGGTAACGGCTGCCCTTGAGGAGCCGGGGCGCTCCCGTAAACGGATATTAAAATGATAAGCGGTTTTTGGAATCGTTCGATTAATGCCTTTGATGACACGTTTTGCTGTACCTGTTCCTCGGCTTCCCGGAGTGACGATGATCGACTGGCCAAGTCGCTTCGGATTTTTTTGTGACAACCCATTTGCTTCATGAAGATCCAGAAACCAGGTGGGACGATATCTTAGTACTAGCTGTAGCAAAGCTGAAGCTAATGGATGTTTTGCCGCTGTTTTGCTAGAACGTGGAAAGGTGCGGTTTAAATCGGGTACACCTCTGATCCGTTTGCGGTAAGCTTTTTGATTCATTAGAGGTACTACAATGATCGTGCCCCGGTGTATATACAACCTTCTCTGGTTAAAACGTTCTACAATGATCTGTGCGGCACGAATACTTCCTGTCTCATTCCCATGTATCCCCGACACCACCATAAAGACAGGACCAGGAAGCTCACCTCTAATCACATAATAAGGAGTAGCATAAGCTGTGGACGATGCTAAGGTATAGCTTTCAACGATCATAAAGGATCACCTCCACATTTAGATAATCCATATATGTGTATTCCGATGTCCCCCAGTTGTCCTAGACAGATAAGCAAGAAGAAACGACGTGGTCTTTTTTAAAGATAGCATTCGTTTTTCGTAGAAATACAATCAAAAAAAGCCTGATTTCTCAGGCTTCCTTAGTCCTAACTAGTTAATTTATTTATACGCCGGGAGCCAGTCTCCATGGGCTGTGATCAGCTCGTCGCACATATTTGTAATGTCATCCATCGACAATTCAGCTGCTGTATGTGGATCAAGCATTGCGGCGTGATAGATATGCTCTTTCTTATGGGTAATCGCTGCTTCGATCGTTAACAACTGTGTATTAATGTTTGTACGATTCAGTGCGGCGCACTGTGGAGGCAGATCTCCCACGTAGGTCGGAGTTACTCCGCTTCTATCTACTAAACAAGGGACCTCTACACATGCTTCTTTTGGCAGATTGGTGATGAGACCTGTATTCATAACATTGCCACCTATTTTGAAAGGCACATTAGTTTCGATAGCTTCCATAATATAAGACGCATATTCATGCGAACGTTCATGTTTAAGTTCTTTGTTATTAACCAATTCTTCACGCATTTGTTGCCAACGTTCAATTTGATCTACACAGCGGCGTGGATACTCGTCGAGTGGAATTTGAAACCGTTCGATAAGCTCAGGGTAATTACGTTTGATAAAATAAGGATGATACTCTGCGTTATGTTCCGAAGATTCCGTAATGTAATAACCGAATTTAAGCATCATTTCATAACGGACCATGTCTCCGTGATGTTCTTGTTGCTTCTCAGCGGCACGGCGTTTAATTTCCGGATACAAATCCTCGCCGTCTTTAGTAACCTCCAATAACCAAGCCATATGGTTAATCCCAGCGATCTTAGCCTGAACACCTGTCTGATCCATACCCAGATGCTCGAACAAGCCCGGAATACAATGCTGCACACTATGACATAATCCCACCGTCTTTACACCGCCATAGGTATTCATCACATTGGTCAGAACTGCCATAGGATTCGTATAGTTCATAAAGAGTGCGTCCGGACAAACCTCCCGTACATCCGCAGCAAAGTCCAGCATCACTGGAATAGTACGCAGGTTACGGAAAATCCCACCTATGCCAACTGTGTCCGCAATCGTTTGCCGCAAGCCATATTTCTTCGGAATTTCAAAATCTGTGATGGTGCAAGGATCGTAACCTCCCACTTGGATTGCATTAATGACATATTTAGCTCCACGCAAAGCTTCTTTACGATCCGTATAGGATTTCACAACACAAGTGCTGCCGCTGCTCTCTTTTATATTATTTAGCATATTCTCGGAATCTTTCAGGCGTTGTAGATCAATATCATACAGGGCAAGTTCAAACCCTTGCAGGGCTGGCGTTCTCATACAATCTCCCAACACGTTTTTGGCAAATACAGTGCTACCCGCTCCGATAAATGTAATTTTAGACATGTGAAATATTCCTCCTTATAGGTGAGGTGAACGGTATTAACATCGCAGTTTTATGGAATAGAGTAAACTATAATTCCCTTATAAACACTAGGATGTCAGATCATAACCGTCTGCTCTCTTCACTAATCACTATAAATGAGAGCGGTCCCAATGAGTATGGAGAAATACAAGAGATATATGGACGTTTGTTGCATTTGTATATTCAATCCTATAATCTAAATGTATTATAAAAGCAATCTTGGGGAGGTTCTAAGTAAATGGCTTCAGAGCATTATCATTTTACAGCAGGGTTTAATCTGGCTCCCGATGATCATGACCTATCTGTATTATTCAGCGGAGAAGGCAAACCCGTTCCTGGCCATAAAATGGGCCCCTCTGTTCATGATTACTATCTCATTCATACAGTAATTGATGGGGAAGGAGTTTTTCAAAGTGGCAGTAATTCGCAGGGATGTAGTAAGGGGGATACCTTTGTTATTTTTCCGGGGGCGTTATTTAGCTATCAGGCAGACATGGATCGTCCGTGGACATATGTATGGGTGGCCT
This sequence comes from Paenibacillus sp. FSL H7-0918, assembly GCF_038007025.1. Classification (NCBI taxonomy): domain Bacteria; kingdom Bacillati; phylum Bacillota; class Bacilli; order Caryophanales; family Paenibacillaceae; genus Paenibacillus; species Paenibacillus sp. FSL H7-0918. The sequence continues at coordinate 213,256 of NZ_JBBOWJ010000003.1, read as the reverse complement.
TACAAGGGGAAGCGGTTGAACAGCTACTACACGAAGTGGGAATTACAAGGGACAAGCCAATAATCCACTTAGATAACCTAATAGAGATACATAAAGTATATGAACATATTCGTTTATCCTTTCAGCAATCTGCTTATCCTCGACTGGAGAGCTTAGAAGCTTCGGGTTGGCTGCGGCTGCTAGTGCACAAATTCGGTGTTGCGAACATAAGTTCGCTTCCCTCTCAATCGATAGAATTACCGGATGTTATCGACCGTCAGATCGATCAAGCGATCCGTTGGATTTCTCTACAGTTTCATCAACAGATCAGTATCGACCATATGGCATCGTCTCTAGGCTATCATAGGGCGCACCTCTCTAAAGTCTTTAAACAAAAGATCGGCATGTCTCCCAAACAATATTTATTAAAGGTTCGTATGGATAAAGCAAAAAAACTGCTAGGAGGCACGCTGACCATCGACCAGATCTCTTCCTCGGTCGGTTTCAATGACGCGTTATACTTCTCCAAGCAGTTCCGTAAGTGGAGCGGCATGTCTCCCAGTGAATTTCGAAATCATCTTCGAACGGGCAAGTGATTGATGTATCTTACGTTTCTTTCATGGCTTTAGATAAAATTGAGCTAACAAACGTTGTCTTTCCTTCACAATAAGCATCAATGTCATAACGATGTTGTTCTGCCAAGCGTTGTTTGACCTCTGCATACGCTTGACGCGCTGCTGTATTCGATCGCAGATAGTCTCTGAAAGCGATATGCTCCAAGTATCCTTTTCCATCCTTAGGACATACATACAGATGATATTTCATAAATCCATCATCCTGAAGTCTTTGAAACGCTTCTCTTCCCTCTATTCCCAAGTTCCCTTGGTGTTCATATCCATGCTGTTGTAAACGTTCTATGATTTGTGGGAGTACATCGTAGCTGTCCATCACAAGATCAAGGTCGATGATAGGTTTAGCAGCTAGCCCTTCAATCGAAGTACTGCCCACATGCTCGATAGAAATAATAAGATCTCCGACATAAGATAAGAGCTGTTCTTTTAATCTATTGAATTCTGCCTTCCACTCTGGGTTATACGGGACAACCTCTATAACTTTCGTCTTCTCAGCGATGATCAAACACCTCCCGGGTATAATAAAAGGTACTGTAATACGTTTCTAGCTAGTCTCTGGTATATCCTCTTTCTCGATCACTCTATAGACGATCCATATGCATAAAGCGGCTACAACTAGCGTTCCCCCCATTAAGCAGACACCACTCCAGCCCCAATGCTGCCATGCAAAACTTCCCAGCGTGGATCCAATCGCTCCACCTGTAAAAGTGCTGACCATAAAAACAGTATTAATACGACTGCGAGCCGCTGGTTCAAGTGCATATATCCGTGTTTGGTTACTGACCTGTGACCCCTGTACCCCAAGATCCAGAATAATAACTCCAGCAATCAAACTCCAGATCGTAAATCCGGCTAAACCAAAAAATCCGTAAGCAATTAAGGTAATTAATAGTAGGATTCCTACAATCTTTTTGGGAGCAATTCTGTCTGCTAACCTCCCGATAAATGGAGCACCAGCAGCACCTGCTACACCAATAAGACCAAACAATCCTGTAATAGAGCTACTGTAGTGATAAGGTTCTCCTTCCAGAAAGAAAGCTAGAGAAGTCCAGAACACACTAAAGCCGCCAAACATGCAAGCCCCAATTAAAGATGACTCACGAAGCGTCGAATATCTGCGAATCAGTTGTCCCATTGATTTCAGCAGATCTGAGTACGAGGAATTATTGTCTGGTTTCGTTGCCGGGATTAGCCGATAAAGAATAAGGGATAACAATAACATGACTACTGCGGCAATCCAGTACATCGCTCTCCAGCCGAACATATCCCCTATAATTCCGGATATTGTTCTTGCTAGCAAAATACCAAAAAACAATCCGCTCATTACAGTGCCTATAACCTTCCCCCGCTCCTCCGGTAAAGCTAACTCAGCCGAGAGAGGAATGATGACCTGCGGCACCACCGTAGTTATGCCGATAGCAAAGCTGGCGATATACATCCAAGTGAGGTTTTGTGCGGTAGCGAAACCAATTAGTGACAGTGATACAGCAATAAGAAGTCCTGATATCAGTGTTCTGCGTTCACGAATGTCACCTAGTGGAACAAAAAATAACATTCCCAGCGCATAGCCGATTTGAGTAAGCATCGATACATATCCCACTGCGTTAGAGGAAGCATTAAATGTGCGTCCTATCTCAGCTAGGAGCGGCTGATTATAATACATATTTGCCACGCTTAGTCCTGATGCAATGGCTAGAATTAGGATGAATTGCTTAGATAGACCTTCTCCTACACGAACAGCAGCGCCTGTGATAGATTGTGTCATGAAATTATGTGCCTCCGTTCACGTATGCTGCTTCAAACAGCGAGCTTTATTTTCCCTAATATATTATAACAGTCAATGTCAACCTTCCTTCTTCAATAGATTAATGATTAGTAAAGGGAAAAATATAAATATCTGCATAAGTACTATTTATAGTAAAATATATAAATCTGAGCTAGGAGTGGATGAACGTGCACCAGAACGAACGAATCATAAACAAATTACAAACGAATCCCTTAAAGAATGTAAGCTTGTTAAAAATGTTAAACTCCTTCCACGAAGTCATGGAAACACATCTAGTTGAGCATGGTGATCAGTGGGGTATTGTATTACTTCTTCCAGCCACAGCATACGCATATGATCATAGGGTATATCCTCAAGCGGATTACATCGTATTTTTGGATTACAGCTGCCCCGATATATTTCCAGCTTTACTACCACTGCTCCCAGCACAGGCGAAGCTTGTTTTTAAACTACAGGATGTGAAGTACCAAGAGGCACTGTCTGCGCATTTTTCTTTAGAAAAAACTCGGGGGTTTTTCTCTTACAGCACAACTGAGGGGTTAAGGTATAGTAAGGACAAAGAGGTGTCAATCAATCATTCATTTGACGACAGACTACTTCCACTTTGGGCTGCTAACCATTACAATAAGGAAGAAATTGAGGAATATTTCCAAAAAGGAGCGTTTTCCGTTTCAATCTTTCAGGGCGACAATCCGGTTAGTACCTGCCTAGCGTTCCGAAATGAAGAGCAGATTTGGGAAATCGGCGCTGTTCATACTTTAGAAGCATTTCAAAGATACGGATACGCGAAAATGGTAGTTCGCACAGCCATACAAGAAACGTTAGAACGAGGCTTTATTCCACGCTATCACGTCCTTGAAAGAAATCAAGCGTCCATTCGTCTAGCTGAATCTATTGGGCTTGTCCCTTGTGTGCAGCTAGAGCACTGGATTAACTACATTCAATAACAATTTCTATTGGAGGTGATTTTAATGAGCTATCCACCAAACGACAATTTGAACTATTATCAGCCTCCACCCCCTCCGGCACCGACGAATGGTAAATCAATCGCTGGTTTTGTCTTGGGAATCCTCTCTATTGTTGTGCCTTATATTGGTTTTCTGTTAGGAATTATTGCGATTATTCTATCCGCCTTATCGCTGAAGGAAATCCGTAATCGTTATGAACAAGGCAAAGGCCTAGCGATTGCAGGCCTGGTATGTGGAATTGTGGGCACGCTGATGTACGCAATTATTATATTATTCGTCGTTGTGTTTGTTTTTGCAGCTTCTACTTACTAACCACGAAAAGGATCTCAATAGCCATCATCGGCTGCTGAGATCCTTTTTCGAGTTAACACGCTATCAAGTGAACCCTTCATTCAGTCGTGGAACCAAAATCGGTGATTTTAAGCTTAACATCAAAGGTCAATGGCATCCGAATAAATTCCTCGTCCCAATGATCCTTGATCTTTTTCCAAACCTGCGGTTTTTCTATGCTAAACCAATTTCCGAACCCTGCCACATCTACTTTATAGGTGGAATGCATTTTGTGAATAAGAGCATTGATTTTTTCGGTTAATCTCTCCTCGAATATCTTCTCCAATTCTTTGAAATAGGCAACTTCCGCGGAATGCTCATTATCATCCCAATTCTCAATAAGACGTCCATCAGACTCAATGGCTACATGAATAGAGAACTTCTCATCCGCAGTCTCCTTCAGCGTAATCTTGCTCTTAACTGATTTAATTTCATAAGTAATCGCTTCATTCAACTGATTATAGGTTTTAATGCTCCCACCTTTTATGTCCCCTTTGATCCAGGCTATACTCTCCACATCCTGTTGATCAATATTGCCAATCCACTGTCCTGTGTCTCCCTTGATAATACCTGCTCCGGAAAATTCCACCTCACCCTGTGCCTCCACGATGTTTTGTAAAACAAAGCTTTGCCTGGAGTACATAAGTGCATCTAGATTAGACAACGTTATGCCCTTCATAACTTTACTGGTTCTGAAGTGGTTATGAATCATGTCTGCCAGACGAAAAGATGGAATCTCCTCCGAGGTTGTTTTAAGTGTGTCGGACGCAGGCCCTTGGCTAAGAAATATAAGACAGCTAGGGCGGATATCATTATCTCGCAGTAAAAAGTCCATTAGCCGTCTGATCTTCTCCTGTTGCACCAGTTTCTCAGATATGACAACAACCTTGAGGTGATGACCTATAATCGGACGGTTCTTACGTATTGAGATTTGGCGGAATATCTCAAGCAGAGAATCCCCTGTCTCAGAAATATTGTGATAATGAGTTTGTGGTGTTGCGCCATCTTTGCCAGAGTTTCCGAGTATTTTTTCAGGCACAATTTGTACCGTAGCCGTCAATTTATTTTTCTTAAAATAGCTTCCTCCGAGTTCCTCAAACTCCCGTTCGACTCCTTTCGGCTCCCCCTTGTCAAGCGCCAATCCCGTATAAACACTCAAGTCTTCAATCTCCTTACTGCTCCAGCAGCCAGACTGCGTAAGCAGAATCACGAATACCAATAGTAGGCGAATAACCCGCTGTCTAAACATTCTGCTTGAGTCCTTTCTTCCTAATGATTAATACAATCGACAATAACAGTGGCAGCATTATAAAGATCAGCACACCCATATAGCCAATCGCATCACCAAGACCAAAGACATCATTGATGCGCTGAGGGATCATCGTACAGATGAAGATGATGGGCATTAAAGCGAACATAACCGGATGGATCTTTAGGTGGAATACCTGAGAGATGCCAAGTGACGCATTAAAGAAAAAGCTGCAAAAATTACAGAACATCTGCATCAGCCAAATGACGAGCAACGGAAATTCAAATCGTTCAAAAAAGAACCCTGATATTTCAAAGCTCCGTACCAAATCTATCGTAGGCCAGGTGCTGGTGATTACAGAATTGATGGATAGGCCGCCGATAACCATCACAACAGTAACCAGATACAATACCAGCGGGATACTTAAACCGACCATCATTCCTTTGACCGCTTGCTGCGGATGCTCCATAAAGGCCGTCATTGTCATCACAACCTCACAACCGGTAAAAATCAAGATGCTCGACTTCATGCCTCGGATCACCGGCATCATGCCTTCACTCAGAAAAGGACGCAAATGCTGGATATCAAATATTCTGGTACTTAAGATATAACAAATAATCAGAATAAAAATACTGATCGGAAATACAATCTGAAACACGCGGGCCATGGAATTAATCCCGCCATACACCAAATAAGTGCCCACCCAGATGAACGGCATCACAATCGCCCAGATCGGTGTCCCTTCCAGAAGAAAGAACAATGTTACTTCCGCCAGAACGCGGATTTCGAAACCCGCAATCACAATAAAGTAAAGAATCAATATTGTACTCATTACACTGCCTGGAAAATTCCCAACAATTCTTTTAGAATACTGAAAGACAGTCTTCCCTGGAAATTGCTGGCTAAGCTTCACCATAACCAATATGACCAAAGATACGACGATACCTCCCAGCACTACTGAAATCCAGGCATCGGGAGTCTGCACAGCCTTAACAACATTTCTGGGCAAAGTCAAAATTCCCGCACCTAGCATTGAATTGGTCAAGATTATGGAAGCCTGCGAGGTTGTGATCTTATCATCAGTTCGTTTAAACACTGTGGTCTCCCCTCTGCTCCTGCTAAGAATACATTCTCTAGGACCTGCGCTTTTTCTTCTGGGTCTTCAGCATCTCCGGTCTTCGCTTCATGATCGATAACGGTGCACGAACGAACAAATCCTTCCAGTCACTTAAGCGGAAAGGGGAAATAGGGGTGACGTAAGGAACTCCAAAGCTTGAAAGCCGAGTCAGATGGCTGCAAATAAGCAGGAAGAAAAGGATGGTTCCGAACATGCCCAGGACCGCCGCAAATAACATGCCTGCGAATCGTAAGATCCGGAGAGTAATCCCCGCACTGTACATCGGTATGGAAAACGAAGAGATCGCTGTCACAGCTACAACAATTACCAAAAAAGGACTTACAATACCAGCCTGTACCGCGGCATCTCCAATGATTAGACCTCCGACAATCCCCATTGCCGGACCTATGGGCTTCGGCAGCCGGATTCCAGCTTCACGCAAAATTTCAATGGAAATTTCCAGAATCAACACTTCAATTAATGCAGGAAAGGGTACACCTTGGCGTGTTTCGATAATGGAGATCGCCAGTTGTGTAGGAATCAGTCCCGGATGAAAAGAGATAAAGGAAATATACAGCGCCGGAGCCAACAGAGCCAGAAATGATGCGCAAAACCGGAGTATCCGCAAAAGTGTACCCGGAATCCAGCGCTCATAATAATCCTCAGGAGACTGCAAAAGCATACTGAACGTCACTGGAACAACGAGTGCAAACGGTGTGCCATCCAGCAAAATCGCGACTCTTCCCTCTAACAAGGATGCAATTACCCGATCGGGTCTTTCCGTATTCTGTGTCTGCTGAAACGGGCTTAAATAATCATCCTCGATCAACTGTTCCACATAGCCGGATTCCAGAATAAAGTCCATATCAATTTTGGAGATACGTTCCTTCACTTCCTGGAGCAGATCAGGATTTACAATGTTTTTCATATAAGCGATAACCAGGTTCTTCTTGATTTCGCTGCCTACTTCAACCATTTTCATTTCCAGATTCTTATTAAGCCCTTGGCGCCGCAGCATAGAGGTATTCTCACTAAGCACCTCGGTAAAGCCAATCCGAGGCCCACGCAGTAAAGCCTCCGAGGTTGGCTCAGTAATCGCACGCACGGATCCATGCGGAGAACCCACCAGCAACATCTCACGCATGCCTTCGACAATCAGCGCAGTGTATCCGAATAGGACAAACTCCTGCAGTTGGTCTAAATCCTTGGCTTCACTAAGCTGAGCTAAGGGGAGCATATTCTGTTTCAAGTAGTTGTATATTCCTTCTGAAGCCTGCGTTTCGCCGGCATACATCAGATTCTGCAGCACCTGCTGATTGATTAGCTCCTCGTGCTGCATCCCCTCTACATAGACCAATGCGGCACGTGCCTGTATACCTTTAACTGAGAATTCACGAAAATGTACATCACTGTTTTCCCCTAACGCCGTTTTTATCGCTGTCAGGTCGGCATCATAGTCCTGGGTAAAAGCAGTAGACACAGGAGGCTGCGGATTTACTTCCCGATTGTCATTCTTCTTCAGTTCCGCATCCTGTGATTTGGCCTCTGTTTCCTTGGAGCGTCCGCTTCCAACATAAAAATACAAATGCCTGTAAAGATAAAAAATCCCTACGGGAAAGAGCAGCGTAATCGCCGCCTGCATAAAAATTGTCCAGTCCGGAATATAAGAGACTATTTTAGGCCACATCGCAATCATCCTCTATAGGAATCTGTTAGTACTATTCTCCTTCCACCCTATTCTTATGCAACATTTGAAACTTAAGGAAAGATCATATATCAGCATTGGTCCGGACATAACAAAACGCCCGCATAAGCGGACGTCTGCAATTTAGAGTATTTTCAACGGGTACTGCTTAAGGTTAATTAGGTTGCTGCCACTGCTTTAAAACCTCAATCAGACCCGGGACATCTAATCCATCCAAGGAAAAAGCTTTGCGCAGCAGCTCATGCGGTATGAACTCATCGTATTTTCCGAGGTAGGGTGCTTCATCTGGGGATAACAATGATAATGGATCTGTGGCAGCCATACTTTCGGCAATGATCTCTGCTTCCAGCGTTTCTGCATCTGTTTTACCCGCAACGACCATATAATAAGGTTCCATGGGAACGATAGAACGCAGTCCCAGAGGGCTCTTCAGATTGTTCTTCAGAAGGCGCTCCAGCGTACGGAATTGCCGACTACCGGCCCAGGGCAGAATGAACATGGAATCTCCACCCGCCGGCATAACGGACCGCACAAGCATTCCGCTTTCCTTCGCTAAACGACGGGCTCGTTCAAGACGCGCAGCCGCACTCGGAGCTAAATACGGATACAATGAAGTGGCTCCTAAGATTTCACGGATCTTGTTCATGATGCGTGTATGTACATCCCCACCCGCACCAAGCCACAACGTATCTACTTTGCCGCGTGAGGTTTTCACATAAACGGCTTTATGGCGATTATCCACCTCTTCTACCTTCCAAAGCTTACCTGCCAGAGTAAAACAGTAGCCTGGTGGTGGAACCGTTGTGATCGATCCGATTTCCTCAGTCCCGTTATAGACCACATGCTCTTCATCATCTTTGAAGACCGCGTAGAAGCGGAAGTTATTCACGATCTTCTCTCCCGCCATCCCGATGATCAAGCTGCCTTCGTCCATCTTCTCAATTTGTCCCATGCCTAACATATAGGTCATGAAAATATCATAATCAGTAGGATCTATGGTTTTAAACGAAGGCAAACTCAGAACCGCTTCTTTTAAATCATCCGGTTCGGCCTCACCCATACTTTTCAAAATGCTCATCGTCTGATGGTACAGCAGTCCAACTGGCAGCTGACGCACGACCAGGGGTTCCACCCATTTCTCGCGCACATATAGCTCAATTACCGCTATCGCTCGAAGCAGTGTCCACGGCATCCGCGCCGGAAGCTGAGCTTCCTCGTCCTCTTCCTCGGGCGTGACAAAGATCATCTCGGATGCAGCGTCTCCACGCCTGCCCGAGCGGCCTAACCGCTGCACAAAGCTTGCGCAGCTATAGGGAGCGCCGACCTGTAGCACTCGCTCCAGCTCGCCCAGATCAATACCCAGCTCCAGCGTCAATGTCGCTGCGGCAACAGCCGGTCCGGTGCCTTGCCGCAGCGCGGCTTCCGTCTCTTCACGCAGCATCGCGGAGATGCTGCCATGGTGAACGTGAAATACATCCCGTTCACCACGCTTCGCGGCCGTTCTCCGCATCTCTAGGGTCGCCGTCTCCGCATCTGAACGGCTGTTGGTGAAGATCAACGCCTTCTTCAGATGCGTATGATCATAAATAAAATCGTAATAAGACTGCTTCGCACGTTCTAAATGCTCCGCCTGCACCTCATCCCGTGCATCCGGGAAAGAGAAATGCTCCACACTTAAACGGAGCTTACGCCCGCCTTGTGGAGCGGACACTTCAACGCTCTCCCGTGTGCCCGCCGCCAGCCACTCTGTGACAGAAGCGTAGTCACTCAGCGTAGCTGATAGACCAATTCTGCGAGGATGACATCCCGCCATTCGTGAGATTCTCGCCAGCTGGCTTAACACCTGGATCCCCCGGTCAGCTCCCATAAAGGCATGCACCTCGTCAATGACAATAAAACGTAGATCATGGAACAACGCTGGAATAGCATTCGGGCGGTTCATCAACAATCCTTCAAGCGATTCAGGGGTGATTTGCAGCACGCCTGAAGGATTCTGCACCAGTTTTGTTTTATCGGCTTGTGGTACATCTCCATGCCAGTGCCACACCGGAATGTTGCCTTCACGAAGCAAATCATTCAAACGTGTAAATTGATCGTTGATCAAAGCTTTCAAAGGGGCGATATACAAAATGCCAACCGAACCGGAAGGACGTTCATACAGCTCAGTAAGCGCTGGGAAAAAAGCTGCCTCTGTCTTACCTGAAGCGGTACCTGAGGCAATCAGCAGATGATGCGGGGTATCAAAAAGCACCCGGCAGGCATCCACCTGTGCCTCACGCAAAGTCTCCCAGCGGTTCTTATAAATAAACTCTTTAATGAAGGGAGCCAGCCTATAGAACGGATTATCACTCATAATTCAAACTCCGCCAGGAATCCATCCAGTTCATTTTGCTCAGTCTCAGCTGGCTTAGCCGTTTTTTCGCCCACTAGCTGTTCAAAAGTAATCTCCGGATGCTGGTGGAGCGTATGCAGCAGATCCATGAAATCACGAACTACCTCCCGTGGCGTCAAGAGTTCCTCAGCCCCTAATCTTCCAACCGCTTCCTCCATAAAATGAACCAATTGTTCCTGTGATAAACGTGCTTCATAACCATAATGTAGGGCGTGAATCTCTTTAAGCTTTTGCAGCAGTACCAGAATTTCCTCGTGTGATAACATGTCCAGAGCAATGATAGGTCCAGTATAATTGTTCAGCCCCGCCGCCCCGTACCGGCCAGCAACCAATCTCGATCGCAGTGCCTCATAACTAAATAAACCACGCCGTCCATCTTCCACAAATTGCGGAGTTCCCCCTATAAAAATCCCTAAGTTCTCTGCCTTCCCCTGCATCGTATCATTGAACATGGTAAGCAGCTTTTCATAGTTGCTCTGGCGGGAAATACTGTTCGTAATTTTATAGAGATTGACACCTTCATCAATAAACAGCAGCAGACCTTTATAGCCTATAGCCGCAGTAAATTCCGCCCAAAGCTTCATATAGTCATACCAATTATCATCATCAATAATCACGCCAACTCCAAGCGCTTTGCGGGCTTCTGTCCGAGTTGCAAATTCTCCACGCAACCAGCGAAGCGAATCCTGTTTCTGGTCATCATCGGCCAGCTTGTGTGCATTCCAATAAGAGGCGAGTACTTTGGCAAAATCAAAACCATGTACCAAACCACGCATTTCAGAGGCTACAGCGTAAATTCGCTTCTCTACTTCTTCACCAAGCTGAGGGTGATCAGGCCCATATTCCTTCTCCTGCATCACGGACTGCTGTAGCGTAATAATCCATTTCTGCAGGATGATCTCCAACGCTCCACCATCTGGACGTGTGCGGGTCGATAAATGGCTCATTAGCTCCCGGTAAGTCGCTAGGCCTTGTCCTTTAGTTCCTACTAACCTACGCTCAGGGGACAGGTCAGCATCTGCTACTACAAAATCCCGATCCATCGCGTAATTACGGATCATCTGAAGCAGAAAGCTTTTGCCGCTGCCGAATTTGCCTGTAATCAGCTTAAAAGCTGCTCCACCCTCTGCAATGTTCTCCATATCTCTTAATATGGCCTCAATCTCCGGCCGACGGCCAACGGCTATGTGCTCTAGTCCGATACGCGGAACAACACCAGCCGTCAACGAATTGACTAGCGCAGTTGTCATTCGTTTAGGTATTTTTAATTCACTCATCCAAAGTTCACCTCATTAAATATTGCGCAGCATAGAGATATATTCCTCAACAATGTCTTCCCCCTCAATGATCAGATCACCAAGAATGTCCATTGCGATCTCATTAATCTCATCAATTAGAAGCTCTGACATCGTGCCATTAGCAGCAGCCAGCTTCAGTAAAGCTTGACTTCCATTCTCATCCAAAAGAGCAAGCAGTGCTTCCCGTTGTAGTGGACTTAAAGCATTGGCAAACTGTTCTGCCTCCGATCCTATGCTAACCGCTTGAGCTTCTTCAATCACCTCTACAGGCAACAATTCTTCCTTACTATCTTGTATTGGATCGATTTCACCGATAGTTGCTTCGAGCTCGCTAGCCTCGTAATCTTGCTCGTCCATATTCTCAACCGTAAGCATTGTCCGTACAATTTCAGAATCACTTTGCAGGCGTTCTAGCTTCTCAGGATCTATGACGACTGTCGGCCCTTTGTCTTCCTGTGTCTCTTTAAGGTACTCACGCTTTAGAAAACGAGTGATCAAATCGTCCATATCGGCATCTACATTAATACCTTTAAGTCGTCCGCGGTAGCCCATCAGTTCCCGGAGTTTATTCTCAGTCAGACGAAATAGCCTTGTAATCAGACTGCGAAGTGGTGGAGATTTACTAATACGTACAACCGGTATAAGAACAGAATAGCCATATAATGAAATATCATATACGGCACTTCGGAATAAATAACGCTCCCGCATCACCGCTGGTCCAGGCGGAAACATTTCAACTAGATTGGAGCCGTGTTTCCGGGTGACATAAGCATTAATTAACGCCACGACCTGCGGAATGTATTGTTCAAGAGCCTCATTGCCTTCTCCGATGTAGAACTTGGATTTACTAATATCATAGTCCGACATTGCCGTTAATACTGCGAAGGTTAGCTGCTCAGGAGCAGTCGTCAGTCCTCTCATTAATTCAAGCTCCGCCAGATCCCCAGCAAGACCACGTGAACGAGCCACAATGATAGAAAGCGGGACATCCAAATGATGTACAAAAGAGAAGTCCGCGATCCAGCCGCCAAGATATTGATCCAAACGTTTATAACTTTCCCGGTAAGCTTCCCAGATCAGATTTAGCTGCCTATAGCCATCATTAGGGTCACTCCACCCCACGCCATTAATAAGCTCATATACATGCAGAAAAATATAAGAAAGATCTGTTTTCAGATATCTGCCTTGTCTAACTTCATTCCGCCAATAAAAATACCATCTGCTTTGCGTGCCTGTCATATGGCCATATGTAGGCCAGTAACTCTTAAAAGGAACAAAAAGCGCTGAGTCCTCAGTTTTTTCAACTAATTCCTTCGCTCTTGTTACGAACTGGCCTTCGGTGGTAGTCACAGGCTCCGGCGTTTCCATCTCTGTATCCCAAAGCTGCAGCTGTAATGAAGGTTCAGGGGTTGAATTTGTTTTGCCATTATTCTTAGAAGATGACTTAGGCAGCGCAGGTTCAGGGGAATTTCGCGGCGGAATCGGTACATTTTGTTCCGTACTTTCCCAGACTAATTCTGTGAAATGCGGTTGCTTCCTATCATTACTCATGTGCGATCGCTCCGTCCTTATAAATAAGGATTAATGTAAAAAAACGGTCCTGTTCACAACTGTGAAGGAACCGTTTTGTTCTTACGTGAATAGTGGTCATCCATACAGGACGACAACATCGTTTCTTCTTGATATTTTAGCATTGTTGATAGATTAACATCAAGTATGTAATGCAGAATCACACTTTAGAGAAGCTCGGTTCCCTTTGTTTCTTTGCCAAGGAACAATACCGCTAATGCACCGATAATAATCGTTACAAAAAATAGCATAAAGATCGAGCCAATCGCCATAGATTTACCTACTAGAACCCCTACCAGCAAAGGTGCGATAATGCCCCCAATCCGGCCAAAGGAAGTTGCTAAACCAGCGCCTGTGGAACGAATAGCCGTTGGGTACAGCTCTGGCGTATAAGCATACATGCCACCCCAAGCGCCAAGATTGAAGAAGGATAAACAAATTCCGGCAGCCATCAGCATGCCTTCAGTAGTCGCATTTCCGAACCATGCAGCGCTAACCGCAGTGAACAGCATATAGATGACTAGGACAAATTTACGTCCGAACTTTTCAATAAAGTAAGCGGCAGTAAAATATCCAGGCAACTGAGCGAGCGTCATAATAAGCACATACTCGAAGCTTTTGACCAAGCTGAAGCCTTTAAGTACCATAACTGTAGGCAGCCATAGAAACATGCCATAATACGAGAACACCACCGTAAACCATAAAATCCACAACATAATTGTAGAACGGCGATATTCTGGCGACCATACGGTAGCGATTCGTTTCTTTAAGGAAACGGGGGCCTTTTTAATCTCAGCAAATTTCGGTGAATCATCAATCGCCCGTCTTAGATATAAAGCGTAGAGTGCAGGTACAGCCCCAATTCCGAAAGCTATACGCCAGCCATAATCAGGGATAATGAAGAACGCGATTAATGCCGAAGCAATCCAACCGACTGCCCAAAAGCTCTCCAAAAGCACAACCGCACGGCCTCTCTCCTGAGCAGGCATGCTCTCTGAGACCAAGGTAGAAGCGACAGGCAGCTCTCCGCCAAGACCAAACCCAGCAATAAAACGAAGCACACAGAGGATCGCAAAGCCTGTTGCAAATGCAGATAATCCGCTTGCCGCCGAGAAAATAAGGAGTGTCCACAGCAATACCGGTTTACGGCCAAAGCGGTCTGCTAATATCCCTGCCGCTGCAGCACCTACTGCCATACCGACGGAATTAATACTAGTCAATATACCGATCTGCTCCGGTCCCAGATTCCAATCCTTAGCTAAAGCTGCTACAACAAAAGAAATCATTCCGACGTCCATCGCATCGAACATCCAGCTCAAGCCAGCGCTGAAGAGTAATTTCCTTTGTTTCGGATTCCGCAGCAGTGTCATTTGATTCACTTCGAAGCCCCCTTATTTCAACCTGTTAACCAATAAACTTACTTTTGATTGTTTCACTTATACATTTTAAAATTGAAGTGCTCAAAAATCAAGAAATAAAGCAGCATTAAAGTATTGCCTAGCCAGCGATTGAAAATAACAGGTCTGCACAGAAATTGTGGCGATAAGCAGCATATTACGAACGGATTCTCTCTGCGCTCTCGACAAATGTGTCAGCCGGTTAATCACACGATCTATAGAGCTTTTTAATGAGGTATCATCTTTCCAAGAGAACTCCTTGTGCAACACTTGATCTACTTTACATTGCGTCTGAATCGATGGATTGCTTTTGATCTCCTCAAAAAGCCCTGCATAGGCGTAATACAGCTTGGCCGGTTCAATTAGATCATCATCATCGCGATCCGGCTTTAGGAACATTAGCTGGAACAGTTGGCGGATACTTTCAAAGTTAAGAGCAGATTTGAGATCATCGATAATAAACAAAAGCGCCGCCTGATTAACCGAATATTTCTTTCCTTCTTTAGGCGAACCGAGATATTCCTTGAAGTCGCGCTTGACCCAATTTTGCATAGCTGTGACGGTCAATGTGGAATACTCTATAAGATGGCCCAATGAAGCAATTTCACCAAGTGAAAAGCCTTTTACATGGCCGCCTTTAATGATCTTTTGTAATATGGGTGGAACATTGGTTGATAAAAAAGCGGGCAACGAAGTCCCCTTTTGTAATTCTTCACGGTGAAACTTTGCCCATGCCTCTTGGAGGATATTCAGCGGTTTCCGGTCTGACAATCCGGTCAATGAGAGCAGTAGACTGGACATCTCCACACGAGTCAATGCAAATGATTCCATATCTGTTTCCCTCCACCATTTGATATTTTACTGAAAAGTTCGTAGAATAGTTCATAAGAACTCATAATAATGAGTATAACCTATTTTAGGAACGAAAGGGATGGTAAAGATTATATGGGTATAGGACTTAGTTTGACGTTGGTGGTTATTTTGATTATTTTAACCGCTTTTTTTGTAGCAACAGAATTTGCATTGGTGAGACTTAGAGGTAGCCAGATCAGTCAAATGGTGCTTGACGGAAAGAAGAATGCCTTGGCAGTACAGAAGGTATCCGCTAATCTCGATGGCTATTTATCCGCTTGTCAGCTCGGGATTACCATCACTGCGCTGGGTATTGGTGCACTGGCAGAGCCTGCATTCGAACAGTTATTGCTTCCTATTTTCGACTGGGCCAATATCAGTTCTAGTGTGAGTCACCCTCTTGCGTTTTTACTCGCATTCATCATTGCAACATTCTTGCACGTCGTTGTCGGAGAACTTGCTCCGAAGACGGCAGCTATAAACATTCCGGAAAAAATCGGTCAAATTACTTCACCGCTGATTATTTGGTTCTACAGAATTTTGTACCCTCTCATTTGGTTCATGAACGGTTCCGCTAATATGCTTGTTCGTCTTTTTGGGATGAAACCAGCTAGTGAGCATGGAGACGCGCATAGTGAAGATGAGATTCGTTTGATCCTGTCCGAGAGTTACGAAAGCGGGAAAATCAATAAAGCCGAATATGGCTATGTTAACCGAATCTTTACTTTTGATGAGATGCTCGCCAAAGAAATCATGGTTCCGCGAACCGATATGGTATGTCTTTTCACCAATCATTCGTTGAAAGAAAATTTCGAAATTATCCGCAAGGAGCAATATACTCGTTTCCCTGTGGCACAAGGCAGCAAGGATAATATTATCGGAATGATCAACACGAAACAGCTCTATTTGCAGTATGATAACAATCCTGATTTTGATTTTCATAGCTTAATTCAACCCGTACTGACAGTATCTGAGGTGACACCGGTCAAGAATCTTCTAACTCGTATGCAGTTGGAGCGTGTGCATATTGCCTTGCTGCTTGATGAATATGGTGGAACATCCGGTCTCATCACGATTGAAGATATTTTGGAAGAAATCGTTGGTGAAATCCGTGACGAGTTTGACGGTGATGAACGCAGAGAAGTCGAAAAAATAAGCGATACTAACTATCTGTTCGACGGTAAGGTATCTCTGTTAGAGGTCAAGGATCTTACAGGGCTTGATTTCGAAGATGAAGAAGTGACCACAGTTGGAGGCTGGGTATACAGTCATATCGCAGATCCAGCCATTGGCAAAAGTATTGTTCGTGACCATGTAACATTGACCATCCGCGAGATGAACAGATACCGTGTCCGCAAGGTTGAAGTTGTTATCGAACAATCAAGCAACACTGAATCATCATAAATCACGAAATCATAACCTTTATTCATAAAAAAAGGATAGGGTCATCAGATTAAATCTGACACTCTATCCTTTTTTCTTTTTGGAGAATTTTGCTCATATAATACTCATCCACCCACTCACCATCGACAATAAGAGATTTCCGCTTCGTCCCTTCGATTTCAAACCCGCTCTTGGTATACAGCCCCAAAGCAGCTTGATTATGGGTCATGACGGATAACTCAAGACGAACAATCCCATTGTTCATAGCCCAGATGTCCATCTCCCGGAACAGGCCAGCCCCAATCCCATTCCCCTGATATTGTTTCTGAATCCCAATCACTATGTACGCGCTATGTGTATTGCGTCTAACACTTCCACCTCTAACAGACAAGTAACCTGCCAAATGATCGTCAACCTCTGCCCCTATAAGAATTGAAGTTTCTGCTGCCAGAAAGCTTTCGAGCATTTCTTTGACCTGACAAAGACTAGCTTGTCTTTCATCCGGTTCCAATAACATAAATTTGGACTCTTGGTCTAACTGATGCTGAAGTCGAAGCAGTTCACCTGCATCCTCCGGCACCAGTTCTCTAAGTGTAACCATCATATCATCACTTCCAATCGTAAATAACTATAAATACTTCTTGAATACCTTACTGGAGCTGCTATCATAACCAAGAATTTCGTAGAAACGATGCGCTTCTTCTCTCTTTGCAGCACTTGATAACATAATCTTAAGGGCTCCCTTGGAGATTGCTACATTCTCGGCATGTCTCATTAGCATTGCGCCATACCCTTTTCCTCGTACTTTTTCAGCCACAATGACTCTTTCTATGACAGCAAAGGGCCTATCGTCACACAAAGCATCCATACAAAAATGAAGATGTAACGACCCGACAATTGTTTCTTGTTCTTCGCACACATATAGAAAACTCTCCGGATGATCTGCGATCTGCTTCAGCCGCTCAGGAGATACATGAATAGCTGGATGCTCAGGCAGCAAAATCCGATAAAGTTCTTCAATGAAGGTAGCGTCTTCGGGCACTGCTTCTCTTATCATTCGTCTACTCCCTTCTATACAACGATTAACAACGACAGACCATGATCACATTTCCATCGGGATCTTTAAAATTAAACCAATGATCATGCTCAATATCCGTGAGAATCTCTCCTCCGTTGGCCTTTACATAATCATAAGCAGCATCAATATCCTCGGTGTTAAGATGAAACGAAGGGATGTTTAGAACAGATTCAGCGGTGTAAATCTTACTGTCCAAAACGATGCCCGGTCCCTGCATAGGGACTACATATAAATGACCGAATAATACCTCTCCATCTAATGGGAGTCCAAGCAATTGGCAATACCATTGTTTTGATTTCTCAATATCCTTTACCGGAATAAAAACAGCACCAATCTGATTCAGAATCGGACTTATAATCATTAAGAAAGCCTCCTCTTTTAAGTTGACGGATAGGGTGTTATTCTAGAATAATTCGATAAAATATGTCAATTACCTCCCTCCATTTAGGGAAGGGCTGGTAAGTTGTGTTATAATTCTGTGAGCATTACTCCAATATCACGTACGTCAGGAGAATTACATTGGCTAACCTGAACTTCGGTGGTTTTAAAATGACCCCACCCAAAGTTTTATCACTAGGATTCTTAATCCTTATCACTGCCGGGACTTTTCTGCTTAGTCTCCCGGTCTCCTCAACATCCGGACAAATATCCTTTATCGATGCCTTGTTTATGGCGACTTCAGCCACTTGTGTAACAGGCCTTGCGGTCATTGATACGGGAACTCAGCTAACTACCTTCGGACAAGTTGTTCTACTCATTTTATTTCAAATCGGAGGATTAGGCTTTGTAACGATGGCTACTTTGATTACCTTGGTCCTTAATAAACGGATATCCTTGAAAGAGCGAATCCTTTTGCAAGAATCCATGAACCAAAATTCGATGCAGGGAATTGTACTCTTAATCCGTAGAGTCCTGATCTATTCTCTTGTTATTCAGCTGTCGGGGGCCGTGTTGTTTGCTGGAAGGTTTATGATGGATATGCCCTTTGGGAAAGCAGCATATTATGGGATTTTCCACAGTATATCTATCTTTAATAATGCAGGCTTTGATCTCTTCGGTGATATTCATGGGCCGTTTAGCGGACTTACTCGTTTTGTAAATGATCCCATTGTTAACTTTACCTCAATGAGTCTCATATTTCTTGGAGGGATTGGTTTTATCGTTCTGTCTGATCTTATGGACTTTCCTAAACGCAGAAGACTCACTCTTCATTCAAAGGTTGTTCTTTGGACTTCTCTTATATTGATTGTTATTGGTGCGGGGCTGTTTTTTTTACTGGAGTTTAATTCTACGCTGAAGCCCTTGAGTGCAAGCGGAAAGTTTTGGGCGACCTTTTTACAAGCGGTAACTCCGCGATCTGGTGGTGTCACCACCATTGAAGTTCCACTTTTACGGCAATCTACACAATTTCTGATGATTCTATTGATGTTTATCGGAGCTGCACCTGGGTCGACGGGTGGAGGAATCAAGATCACTACATTCGCCGTACTGGTTACTGCAGTAGCTGCGCGATTACGGGGGAAAGAAGATATTGTAATGTTCCGCCACCGGATCGCTAAAGAAAATGTATATAGAGCCCTTACTATCACATTAATGTCTCTTATGCTGCTTGTCATCGCTACGATGTTATTATCCTTAACCGAGAGCGCTGAATTTCTAACTGTACTTTTTGAAGCAGTATCTGCTTTTGGAACCTCAGGCTTATCTATGGGCCTTACTCCGGAACTGACTACGGCAGGAAAGGTTCTAGTGATTATCCTGATGTTTATGGGCCGGACCGGACCACTTACACTTGCTTATGCTTTGAAACCAAAAGGTAGTAAAGAACTGTACCGTTACCCAGAAGGTAAGATAACGATTGGATAATCATGATATGGCCAGCGGCTACCAGATAATGCCGCTGGCGTCATATCAATAATATTATTATTCTTCCACGATTTCTTGTTGATCAAGTGCAGCATCCAGCAACTGATTGTACACATCATCGTTATTCTCCAGCAATGCATCCGTTTCTAAGAACTGTTCCTCGCTCCCAGGCTCACCCGCAAAGCTTAGACTGTAATCCCATTCCGTTCCTCTTGTACTGAAGAAAGTGATTTCATATGGAGCCTTATGATTTTCGAGAGTGAATACAGTCCTCCCTACATAACTTTTATCTTCTTTACGGCTCATTTCAGCACTTACGATCTCTAAATTCATCCACTTATCTTCCTTCCTATCATCAAATCAGCTACCCTTTCAGTATATCATTGAAATGAATGTAATTCCTTCTCTTTGCACTGTAAATTCCACGTAATTGACTTTTTTCATCCGGCGGTTAATAATTTAGTACAATGCTTGTAAAGTACTAAACTATTAGTAAATGGAGGAAATTACAATGACTGATTTTCAGGCTAAGCTTAGTAAATATGCAGATTTAGCTGTACAAATAGGTGTTAATGTTCAACCCGGGCAAATTCTAGTGGTGAATGCACCGATTCTTGCCGCTGATTTCGTACGTCTAATTACCGCTAAGGCATATGCTATCGGAGCAAGTTTAGTTAAGGTGAACTGGAGTGATGCAAGCATTACACGCCAACAGTTTGAACACGCTGCACCAGAGGTATTCACTCAGCCTCCTACTTGGTACGCAGGTGAAATGACTGAATTCGCCGAAAAAGGTGCGGCTATCCTTAACGTGATCGCTGAAGATCCTGATGCACTTAAAGGTATTGATCCAGTACGTATCTCCAATTTCCAAAAAGTTCGCGGAGCTGCCCTCACCAAATATCGTGAAATGCAAATGTCCGACAAAGTGAGCTGGAGTATTGTAGCTGTTCCTTGTCAAGCTTGGGCGGATAAAGTATTCCCTGAGGTTCCAGCCGAAGAACGTGTAGATAAACTCTGGGAAGCCATTTTCCACACCGTGCGTCTTGACCGTGAAGATCCAGTAGCTGCATGGCAGGAGCATCTTGACACCTTGGAGCAAAAAGCGAATGTACTCAACGCAAAAAAATATAAAAAGCTGCATTACATAGCACCTGGCACTGACCTTAGCATCGAGCTTCCTGAAGGCCATATCTGGGCACAAGGAGACAGCATTAATGCAAAAGGTCATTCTTTTGTAGCCAATATGCCTACCGAAGAAGTCTTCACTGCACCACTAAAGACTGGTGTTAATGGCACTGTAAGAAGCACAAAGCCACTTAGTCATGGCGGCAACATCATCGATGACTTCTCTATTAGCTTTGAGAACGGCCGTATTATAAGTGTTACTGCTGAGCAAGGTCAAGAAGCGCTAGAGCACCTCATTAGCATGGATGAAGGAGCGAAATACTTAGGGGAGGTTGCCTTGGTTCCTCATAAATCCCCTATTTCTGAATCCAACATTCTTTATTACAACACATTGTTTGACGAAAATGCTTCTAATCACCTTGCTATAGGTATGGCTTATGCCTTCTGTTTAGAAGGCGGTAAAGACATGAATCCAGAGCAGTTAATTGAGCATGGTCTCAACAATAGTGTAACCCATGTGGATTTCATGATCGGGTCAGCTGAGATGAACATTTACGGGATAACTGCTGATGGAACTGAAGAACCTGTCTTCCTGAATGGAAACTGGGCGTTCTAATTTAAGCACACAAGAGATACAGGATATTGGGAGGAATAGAAACTATGTTGGATTTCAAGCAAAAGCTGGAGAATTACGCATTGCTGGCCGTGAAGATTGGCGTTAATATTCAACCGGGTCAGACACTCGTTGTGAATGCAGATATTGTATCCGCAGAGCTTGTGCGACTTGTGGTTCGTAAAGCCTATGAAGCCGGCGCGAGACTTGTAAAGGTAAATTATAGTGATGAAGTTGTATTACGTACACGTTATGATCTTGCTCCATCCGATTCCTTCCTGGAGCCGCCGCAGTGGCAAGCCGATGAATTAGAGGATCTTGCTAAAAAGGGAGCCGCATTTCTAACCATTATCTCCGCTGACCCAGATCTTTTAAAAGGCGTTGAACCTGGAAGAATTGCCGATAATCAACGTATCTCTGGGCAGACCCTAGCACCTTATCGTGAGTACTTAATGGGGAATCATGCGAGCTGGAGCGGCCTTGCCTTCCCATCAGCCTCTTGGGCAGCAAAAGTGTTCCCTGACGCTCCATCAGAGCAGCAGGTTGAACTATTATGGGACGCCATCTTTAAAGCCACACGTGCGGATCAGGAAGATCCTATTGAAGCATGGAGCCGCCATTTAGATGGACTCAAAACTCGTTGCGCTTCCTTGAATGAAAGTAAGTTTCGCAAGCTGCACTATACAGCACCTGGTACAGATTTAACTATTGAGTTGCCGGAAGGACACATCTGGTGTCAGGCTGGAGCTGTGAACGGTAAGGGCGTCCCTTTCTTAGCCAATATTCCTACGGAAGAAGTGTTTACTGCCCCTCTGAAGTCTGGTATTAATGGTAAAGTGAGCAGCACTAAGCCACTTAGCTACGGCGGCAATCTAATCAATAACTTCACGCTGACCTTTGAGAACGGTAAAGTGATTGATTTTACTGCTGAAGAAGGCGCAGAAACTTTGGCATCACTAATCGCACTGGATGAAGGCTCTTCCTATCTTGGTGAAGTTGCTTTGGTGCCTTTCCACTCTCCGATTTCTGAGAGCGGTATTCTTTATTACACTACATTGTATGATGAGAATGCCTCCTGTCATTTGGCTTTAGGTGCAGCTTATGCCTTCACAATTCAAGAAGGAATTACGATGACTAAAGAACAGCTGTTGGAAAAAGGAATGAATCAAAGCCATACCCATGTTGACTTTATGATGGGCTCACCTGAAATGAATATTGACGGAATTAACGATGATGGAACAACAGTACCTATCTTCCGTAATGGGGATTGGGCTTAAGGTATAAACAACACCCGTTAGATCCTAGATAGAACCAACTTCAAACAACCCGCTTAGCTCTCTAATTAGAGAGTAAGCGGGTTGTTTTTGTTTTAACAGCAACATTTCAGGTGGTAAAATGCCCAAATTTGAATAAAAGTTCAATATTTGTTCACACTATTGTTGATTTCCGTTCACAAATATGTCACAATACAGTTAAGGATTGAATTTCCAAGGAGGGGATTATCATGTTGAGAGACCCAGTATCCAAAGAAGTTGACAGCCTCGAAGAAGAACAGCTAGAAATTCAACCACCGGTAGATTCAAGAATTGTTGCATCTAATGCTATTAAATACACTGCCTATGTTATGCTGCTTTTTGGATTCTTGTATTTCCTGATTGCTTACTTGGCGCCTATGTTGGAACCTTAATGTGATGGATATAATTTTATTGGAAAACGCTTACGGTTAATCACTCTCTATGGAGCAGTGATTAACCGTTTTTATTAATTCCATGAGAATGCTTTGTTTGTCCAAGCTATTGCTGTTGGCGACCATACCCCGTTCATCTTCGTTTGTATCCAAGCTATGGCCTCTTCTCTATCCCCTTCAAAAGCGGATAAACCGTTATCTGACATCCAGTGACTGACCGTCTCGAACGAGGTACTGCTCCAACCATTTACTTCACCTTCATCATTCAGGCGTTGCTTGATGCCTGAGATCACCATATCTAACGATCTTTGTAGCTCAGTAACCGCGTTATCGAAGGCTGTTTTCTTTTCTTTTGCCTTCATATCAGCCTCTGCCCGAAGTTTACGTGTATCAATGCCTTCATGTTCACGAACAATCTGCAGTAAGGTCACAGCTTCTTTACTAGCCAACCCATCCTTATACCGCTCTTCAATAGATTTGGTACTGCCTACTGCTGCTACAAATGCCGGAAACCACTCCCTTGAGACCAAAATAGCCTTTTTCTTAATAAACTTTCCGTATCCTGCAAGACCCTCACCTGGAAACTGCGCACGCCATGACCACGGATCTAAATCTGTTCCAGTATGCCAATTCTCGGGCTTAGTTAAGCCGTTTAAAGACGGGTGCCCGGGAATCAGCGCAGCAAGCGGTAAAATCCCCAATTTCGCAATAATCTCTGCTGTTTCCCCATAAGTGGTGACACTACCTTGTTCATATTCCTGACCCATTCGTTCATCATCTCCTAGATCTAATTTAATCTGATTTCATATTTCCAATTCCGGTTATAAAAGTGCTAATCAAGCGGGTTAGACTCTCGTTAGTATCGAGCGCCATACCAAATCCACCCTTTTGCTCCAAAGAGGCGAATCCATGTAGGATACTCCGTAATCCCCTTACGGCATGAAGTTCTCCTTCTTCACCTAATTGATAACTCTTCATCACCTGAATTATAAACTGCAAAATATGCTCACCAGCCGCTTCAAGCTCCGTGTTCTCCTGTTCAGGCGCTCGTAGTGTAGTCTCATACAAACCTGGTCTACTTCTAGCAAAATCCACATATGCTCGGCCCATCGCGTGTACAGCAGCATCTCCATTTAATCCCTCAGCTGCGTTCGACATGCATGTAAATAATAACTCTAAACCGTAAATTGCGAGCCCAGTCCGCAAATCCTGCAGGCCATTTATATGGTTATATAGTGACGGGGAACGAACACCTAGTTTAGCTGCTAGTGCAGCCAAGGTAACAGCTTCTATACCTTCAGCATCGGCAATTTCTGCTGCTCTAATCACTAGCGTGTGACGATCTAATCCTGCTCTAGGTGACATTTAATTACTCCTATCCTGAATCATTTGTGCCTTACGTATGGCTTTCTCCATCTCCTGCTTTGGCGCTTTAAGTAAGTTGCCGTGACCCACAGCAAGTAAAGCTGGAGAGAACTCTAGAAGCTTAATCGCACTATTCAGAGCTTGAGCTTTATTCCATGTAGCCATTGCTGGAAAAGGAAACAGGGGGATGATGGTTCCAGCCACCGCAGTTCCCCCGAAGGTCTGAAGAGCATCCCCCACGATTACAGCACCGCTGCGTGAATCAAGGAAAGACATAGAGCCGGGGGTATGTCCTGGAGTGTGAATCGCTGATAATGAGCCAATGGTATCCCCTTCGTGGAGAAGGACGTCTGGCTTGGTAGCTATCTTCTTCGGCACACCTCCCTTAATAGGGGTCTGAGGTTCTCCTTCCCGAAGTGAACGATCTCCACGTAGTAATGCCGAATCTCGCTCAGAGATGTACACCTGAGCCTCTGGACGTTGCTTTTTCAGTCCATCCAGTGCCCCAATATGATCATCATGCGCATGCGTTAAGATTATGCGTGTAAGCTTCTTATTTAGCTTCGCTTCGGTCTCCATAATTCCTTTTAGACTAAATGGCATAGCGGCATCTATTAAAGTCAATCCATCGTTTTCCTCAATAATGTAACAATTCACTGGAAAAAAATTAGGCATCCAAGTCAACTGCAATAAATGACCTTCACGTGTTACTCTCATACTTACCCCTCCGATAAACTAATGGTATTAGCTTAAATATAAACTAATAACATTAGTTTTGCAAGAGGTGGTTATCTTTAATCTTTAATCTTTAATCTTTAATTCTCAATGTTCTTGTCAGCATTTTTGTTGGATTTATTAATTATGTACCACATCGCCCAAGTGATCCCTATGAAAAAAACAACCGCCCCCACGAGAGTACTCGATATATTTTTTCTAATATCCACTTCTCCCGCTTCTCTAAAATCAAGCAAAAATGTTAGCGTGGCCCAAATAATCGTGCTGATAACTCCCGATATTAAATGAATCTTCTTAAACCGTTTGAGTTCTCCTTCCTTACTTGGCAGCAGGTATATCCCATCTTTGACACAACGAACGGTAACATACAAGCAACCTAACAGCATAATCCCAAAAGTATCAACCCAATATTTGATGTCCCACTCCAGGATAAATACTTTTACCAAAAGGCTAATCATAAATCCCACTAACACAATCAACAATCCGTGCGTACTAAACTTCTGAATTTCTGTGATAATTCGTTCGTCTTTAATCTTTGGCCCTTTCACAACTAATCCTCCCAAAAAATATCGTTTAATGACGTATCTAACGCCTTGCAGATGGCTATGCACAGCTTAATCGTTGGATTATAGTTACCAGCTTCAATCAGGCCGATCGTCTGCCGTGTAACCCCTACAACTTCCGCTAACTGTTCTTGGGAAAGATTCTTTTGGATCCTAGCCAGCTTCAACTTGATGTTTTTGTTCTCTCCCACTCCATAACCCCTTTTAATGTTTGTCATGCATTCCATTTTCCACCATTGTAATCTATATCGGTCATTATGTACATTATATATTGCATTTAATTGGTGGGATCAACGTTTGACTTTAGGATCGACGTGTCATATTAGGATCGACGTTTCTTATTAAGATCAACGTTTCATATTAGGATCCAGACTTCATTTTCCATTCCCTCTCCGTCAGGAAATACTTTCTCCCCACCGTTGGATCAAATGGTGAAGAGTGATTGTAACTGAGTCCATAGCCAGTCAGTTGCGATGCCTAACTCGCCGCCTTTGCTAGTATGTAAGCACACTTTTGCCAATGGTTCGGACTCAGATGACCTTATTTCTCCAATTCGCACTTTTTAGGCGAGCTATCGGACCCAATTGCAGCTATTTACTCATAACCAAACAGATTCTGCGCCTCTACAAGGTAATAAGAGCTATGCGGTCCGATACATCTGCAAAATGACTCAAAAAACTCAAATAGCTGCAATACGGTCCGTAACATACTGAGGGTCTTTAGTTAGTTTGGGTTATTCGCCTACTTGAGCCTACTTGATCTTCAATAGCTTCATTAGCTTCAATAGCTTCATCAAATTCTTGAGGTTATCTTGGCTCTTTTTACTTTTTTGACTACTTTTGTGACTTGAGTTTCTTTGCTTACTTGGGTTAATTCGGTAACTTGGACATCATTGGTTTGGTTCTTAGGTTACTTTGGGTTCTTGCGCGATTTGAACTATCCCCCATGCTTGTGAACACACTTTTGCCGATGGTTCGGACTCAGTTGATCTTATTTCACCATTTCAAACGTTTTAGGCGAGCTATCGGACTCAGATGCAGCTATTTACTCAAAACCACACTGATTCTGCGACGTTACATGGTAATAAGAGCTATGCGGTCCGATACATCTGCAAAATGACTCAAAAAGCTCAAATAGCTGTTATACGGTCCGTAACATACTGAGGGTCTTTAGTTAGTTTGGGTAGTTTAGGTTAGTTTGGAGTTAGTTCACATATTCGCCGTTGCATCGGACTGAGGAGTCCTTATTTCGTAGATTTGCAGCTAATTGACGTGCTATCGGACCCAGTTACAGCTATTTACTCATAACCACACCAATTCTGTACAGTTGCATGGTCATAAGAGCTATGCGGTCCGATAGATCGGCAAAATGACTCAAAAAGCTCAAATAGCTGCAATACAGTCCGATACGGAGATTTGTAGGAAGCCCACAAGAGGTCAGTAGGATATCACTAGGAAGCCACTAGGAGGTCAGTAGGAGGTCAGTAAGAGGTCAGTAGGAAGCCCGCAGAAGGTCAATAGGAGATCACTAGGAAGTAAGTAGAAGGTTGAGCCACATAAGCAGAGGACCAGCAGCGAAACGTGATCAGCACCCAGCAGCCCTTCCCCCCTCACCCGACTACGGCTAGTCTAAGCAACAAAAAAAAGCATCCCTAAGGATACTTTTGATAATTCGACGCTTATGATCTTTCGATACTTTTGATCTTTCGACGCTTTTTCGATACTTTTGATCTTTCGATAATTATGATCTTTCGATCTTTTTGATCTTTCGCCGCTTTTAATATACGAATGCCTTCGACTTTCCTTATTCCACTACGCCATTCTCTGGATAGAAGTCTACGATCTTCAGCAGCTCCGAAGCGTCTGTGCGTGGACGGCTGTCAGGTACAGTCTCCGGATATCCGGCATGGATCATGGCTACAATTTTTTCGCCGGGCTTCACACCAATTTTAGTGCGGAATTCAGGGTTGTTGATGTATGGATCAGTCTTCCAAATCGTTCCTACACCTTGCTCCCAAGCTGCGAGCTGGAAGTTCTGTACAAGTGCGGACGCTGCTGCAAAATCCTCGTCCCACTCTCTCTGCCGAGGATCTTCAGGCATCACTACGATTACTGTTAATGGAATATTCGAGATATATTCTTTACGTTTAGCAGCCACTTCTGGATCAGCTATAGCACGTTTTACAAAAGCAAATGCAGATTCAGCTAGGAATTTCGAACCTTCCCCTTGAAAAGCAATAAATCTCCACGGCTCACGCACACCATGATTCGGTGCCCATACCGCTACATTTAATAATTCCTCTAAAAGGCCTTGTGGAAGTGGATCTTTTTTAAAAAGCTTAATCGAGCGTCGTTCTTTTATTATTTCGGCCACACTATTCTGTTGAGTCTGTTGAGATTGCGTCATAAGATCCACTCCCTATTATAGTAATAATGATAATCATTATCACAAATGATACAGCATCTTTCTACCTTTTGCAAATAACAGGTAACCATTCGAATCACAGGTAATTTCATTTAAAAACAACCGATATACTTCGCAGAAACTTTCGGATGTTATTGTTTCTCTGCATATTAACTCTTGAATTCACAAAAAAACACCGTTCCCGAAGGAACGATGTTCACAGCTTCAGCCGAATCGGCCCATGATATATTCTTGCGTCATTTGATTCTCTGGATTGGTAAAGACTTTATCCGTCTTATCATATTCGACAAGGGAGCCTAGATAAAAGTATGCGGTATAATCAGAGATCCGAGCTGCCTGTTGCATATTATGTGTCACAATAACGATGCGAAGCTCTTCTTTTAACTCCTTGATTAGCTCCTCTACTTTACCTGTGGAGACCGGGTCTAGAGCTGATGCTGGTTCGTCCAAGAGTAGGATTTGCGGGTTAACCGACAACGCTCTAGCAATACAAAGACGCTGCTGTTGTCCACCGGAAAGTGCAAGCGCTGAATCTTTTAAACGATCCTTTACCTCATCCCACAATGCTGCTTTGCGAAGACTGCTCTCAACAATCTCATCAAGAGCCTTTTTACCTTTAATGCCATGATACTTAGGTCCAAAAGCGATGTTATCGTAAATCGATTTATAGAACGGATTTGGCTTTTGCCATACCATCCCGATCTTCTGACGCAGCTTAATCACATCCGTACCCGGAGCATTAATATCCACTCCATCAATCCAGATGCTTCCTTTTGTTTTTGAGCCAGAAATTTCGTCATTCATCCGGTTCAAAGAACGAAGAAAGGTTGATTTACCGCAGCCGGAGGGGCCGATCAGTGCAGTAACCGTATTTTCAGCAAATGGAAGGCTTATCCCCTTTACTGCCTCATATGTTCCGTAAAAAATACTCAGGTCTTCGGTTTGAAAAGATTCACGCACTGCTGTTGCCGACGTTCCCATCGATTACTCCTCCTACATCTCTACTTTAATTTGTATGATTAGTTCATTCTTTTTGAAGCTGTAAGCTTACGATAAATAAATCTTCCGAAATAACGTGCTGCCAGATTGAAGATTAACACCATAATTACAAGCACCGCCGAAGCTCCCGCAGCAATTTGTGCAGCATCTGGAGCTAGACCTTCACTGTTGACCTTCCAAATGTGGACAGCCAGCGTTTCCGCTGGACGGAAGGGATTCAGTGGTGAATTCGCACTAAGTGGATTCCAGTTAGTGAAATCTAATCTTGGACTACTCATCCCTGCTGTGAACATCAACGCAGCTGCTTCCCCAAAGACACGGCCAGCGGACAAGATAGTACCTGTAATAATTGTAGGTAATGCTACCGGAAACAACACCGAGGTAACAATTTTCCACTTTGACAATCCTAGTGCAAAACCGGCCTCTTTTTGTTGTTTTGGAACACTACGGAAAGCTTGCTCTGTAATCCGCACCATCAGCGGTAGATTAAAGACCGTCAATGCCAGCGCACCGGAGATTAAGGAGAAGCCTAGATTGAAATAGTTAACAATCAGCAATAGACCAAACAAGCCGACTACGATGGAAGGAAAAGATGACAATACTTCAACAATCAAGCGAATAAAGCCGGTAATCTTACCGGGACGAGCATATTCCGCCATATAAATACCGGCACCCAGTCCAAGCGGAACTGTAATAATAAGTGTCAGTACCAACAGGAATAAGGAGTTAAATAGCTGCGGTCCGATCCCTCCACCTGCACGAATCTTTTGCGGTGCGGAGAAAAGAAAATCCCAACTGATATGGCTTAAGCCTCTAAAGAGGATATATCCCAAAAGTCCAAGTAGAATGGCAACGATGAGCATCGCGAAAAATACAATAAGACTGGTGGCAATTTTATTTACGGTTCTCGGCTTCAAATTTTATTTCTCCTTTCAAGCATTCTCACAAAGAAGACAAATACGAAAGTCATCAACATGAGAACCAGTGCCATACTCCACAGTGCATTATTGTGAGGTGAGCCCATGGTCGTGTTCCCCATACCGAGTGTGATCACACTGGTCAAGGTAGAAGCTGACTCAAAGAGTGATTTTGGTACGAATGGCGCGTTCCCGATAACCATTTGTACAGCGAGTGCTTCACCGAAAGCACGAGCCATTCCCAATACAATCCCTGTCATTATGGCAGGAAAGGTTGTTGGAATAATCACCCGCGAAATCGTCTGCCACCGGGTGGCACCAAGCGCATAGGAAGATTCTTTTAAGTTTTGCGGCAATGAAGCCAGCGCGTCTGCAGCCACGCTTGTAATCGTCGGAAGAATCATTACCGAGAGCACAAGCGCGCCTGCAGCTACCCCGATGCCTTGGCCCGGCAGGTTGTTGCGTAAAAACGGTACAATTACACTTAATCCGATGAAACCATATACTACCGAAGGAATCCCTGCCAAAAGCTCAATAACAGGTTGAAGTAATTTTTTGCCCCACCCTGGAACAATCTCAGTCATAAATAACGCAGCGCATAAGCTAAGTGGACTAGCAATCAATGCGGCAAGCAAAGTAACCAGGAAGGAACCCGAGATAAATGGAAAAGCTCCGAAGGAAGGCGTATCCGCTTCAGGCGACCACTTTGTACCGAAGAGAAATTCAGAAACTGTAGCATTGCCACTTGTGAAGGTTGAAATTCCTTTAGACGCTACAAAATATACCATCGATACAATGATTGTTATCAACAGTAATACACAGAAGGACATATAAGTACGTCCAACAAAATCTTCAATATGATGTTTTTCGAATCGTGAGTTCTTTAGTTTCACCCTCAATTGCTCCCTCTTTCTAAAGTGAAAAGAGAGGCAGATGTATCCGCCTCTAATCACTTGAGATTCTAATCAATAACATTGCCTAGAATTAAATTACTTAGCGGTAACAGTTCCTGCAACGTCGCGAACAACTTGCATTTTAACAGCTGGGATGTATCCAAGTTCAACAACTTCACCTGTTTGCACTTCGTCAGTTAAGAAAAAGTCGAGGAATGCTTTTACTGTTGCATTAGGTTCACCATTTGTGTACATATGCTCGTAAGCCCATACTGGGTATTTACCAGAAACAACATTGTCAACAGATGCTTCTACACCGTCAAGACTAAGTGTTTTAATGGAATCATCCAGGTAAGAAAGAGCAAGGTATCCGATTGCCCCTGGAGTTTCACCGATCATTTTCTTAACCGTACCGGAGGAATCTTCTTGAATCGAACCTGGGATATCTTCTGTTTTGGTTCCAAGTGCAAAGCTTTCAAAGGTAGCACGAGTACCGGAGCTGCCTGGACGGTTGATGATTTGGATTTTTTGATCCGCTCCGCCGACTTCAGACCAGTTAGTGATTTTACCAGTGAAAATGTCCACCAGTTGTTGTTTAGTCAAGCTATCCACACCAGCATCAGGATGAGATACTGCTGCGATCGCTACTACTGCTACTTGATGATCTACGAGTGCTGCTGCTTTTTCCGCATCTGCATCTTTTAATTTTTCTTCTGCGAATACGTCAGAGTTTCCGATATCTACTTGTTTCTCAGCTACTTGAGTAAGACCAGTACCACTGCCACCGCCTTGAACTTGAATGTCCACGCCAGTGTTTTTATCCATGAAATTCTCTGCTACCAGCTCAACCAAGGGTTGTAATGCTGTTGAACCTGAAGCCAGAATCGAACCACTTATTTCAGCGCCGCCGCTTCCTTCGTTAGTTGCTGCAGCGTTTCCTCCCGTGTTGTTAGCCCCGCCGTTACCGCAAGCCGATAGTGCCAGTACGCTTGTTAAAGCCAAAGTCATGATCCATGATTTTTTGAATTGCATTGTTTTGTCTCCTCCTAAATGGTTTGTTAGCATGGCTCCCTGATCAGTTCATACCACCAAACTGGCTTCGAAAGCTTTAACATGGTGTTGTGGAGCTTGGCCCCCATATGCATGGTTACTGTAAAAGTTCATCAAACGCATATGTTATATGTTGTCCGGGACTTCTTGGCCCCTCTGACTCTTCTTATTCTAGAGCTCGTTCGTTAGAGAAACTTCTTATCTTTGTAAAGCGAACGAAAAAAATACCAATATAAAGTGTATATCTGTATAGATATAATCTATAATGGAGATATAATTTATAATCCAACTTAGCATTATGTGGAGGAAAGTCATGAATATTATGAAATTGAACATCGTAGTTCTAATTGAAAAATATAAAAAAGTAACCGATGTAGCCGCAGAATTAGGCCTTAAACAACCTACTGTATCTTTTCATATGAAGAATCTGGAGGCTGAGCTCGGAACCCCTCTATTTCTTTACCGAAGCGGAAGAGTGCTGCTTACGGATGCTGGACGGGCCCTTTATCAATACGCCCTCAAAATCGTCTCTCTCACAGCAGAAGCTGAGCGCACAGTTAAACAATTTTCTTCCCCCTCAAAAGGAATATTAGAGCTGGAAGCCAGTTTTATTCCTGCAACTTATATTTTACCTAATGTGTTAATCCAATTCATGAAACTCTATCCGGGGATTAACAACTCTTTGACTGTTCAAAGCGATGCTTTGTTACGTGAGCGTCTCCGTAGTCGGGATATTCAGATGGCCATTTTACATACTGCGGATTGGCAGGACGAATCTTTTGATTTTCAGCTTATTGTCCGTGATGAACCTGTCCTAATTTTTGCAACTGGTCATCCATTTGAAGGCCTAGAGAAATTAACACCTGAACTAATTGCCAATGAGCCGTGGATTCAGCATGAGCAAGGATCTTGTTTACGAGGGTATGCCGATCAATGGGCACAATTCAATCAAATCCGTTTATGGAACCGATCCGAGTTGAATTCTCCAGAAGTGATTAAGCAGTTAGTTAGCGGGAGTGATTGTGTTGGTATATGTTCTAAAGCGGCGGTTAAAGCTGAGATTGAGCTAGGCAAGCTTAGCTATGCCAACCTGCCAGGGATTCTGCCTGAAAGCGGCGGGTTTGTGCTCGGCTGGCGTAAAGATCATATTTTAACACCGTTGCAGCAATCCTTTGTTGATATAGTAACGACTCTTGATCTTTAAAAAACAAGGAAGCTTCTAAAGCCGCAAACGGTTTTAGAAGCTTCCTTGTTCATTTATTCTATAAAAGGAAACATTAATTTCTCATTTTCACTTAAATACATATTCTCCTTCGTGATGATCACGGAGCCTGTATCTATTATCCGTTCCACTTTCTCACCCTCAACAGCTTCAATCGCCGTCTTCACAGCTAAGTACCCCATATTAAAAGGCTTCTGCATTACCGTGCCAAGCAAGATCCCTTTTTCGAGGAGCTTCACCTCATTGCTAGAATTGTCGAACCCAAATAATTTCACTTTGTCCTGAAATCCCATATCCATAATCGCCTGCCCAGCACCTAGTGTAGAAGGTTCATTAAGACCTATCATCCCCTTTAGATTTGGCTCGTCCTTTAGTAAATCAACAGTTAACTGGTACGCTTTTCGCACGGAACCATCACTGTATAATGTAGGCTGCACATCATGAACTCCATTCTCTAAAAGGGCATCACGAGCCCCTCTTTCCCTCTCTATTGCGGTGGCAGAGCCTTGTACAAAGTTAACGATAGCGACTTTATCCTCTGGATCGATATATTTTCTTAACTCCTGCCCTGCCTTACGTCCTGCTTCATAATTATCTGTAGCAATAAAACTCTCTGATACACCACCGCTCAAGCCCGAATCTACAGTAATAAGTGTAATGCCAGCTGATTTGATCTTTTCCGCGATTGGAATGAGGCGATAATAATCTGTAGCAGATAAAATAATGGCGTCAGGCTTCTCCTTAATTGCTTGCTCCAGCAGTTCTATCTGTTGATCTACATCAAGCTCTGTATCCGTTCCAACCGTGCGAACCTCTGCGTCGAACTCCTTAGCCGCTGTTGCCACACCTTGTTTCATCACTTCCCAGAATTCAATACTGCTATCGATAGTCTTGGGCACATAAATAATGGTCCTAACCTTTGCGTCAAGCTCATTTGTAAACATACGATAGGCTAATGAACCCAAAGTAACAATGAAGAGCAGTAGCAGAGTATACAGGCCAATTTTTGACCGTAAAGCGCTCATTGACTCTCCTCCTCATAAATCACAGGTATTCGTAAAGTGGCCGTCGTTCCTTCCTCCATCTCGCTTGCAAAAGACAAACCGTATTTCACACCGAAATACAGCTGGATACGATGGTTCACATTCGCGACACCTACACCGCTGCCAGTCTTGAAATCTGATTTTTGCAGCAGTACCTTACCCATTTGCTCTTCATCCATCCCAATACCGTCATCAATGACCTGTACGATAATATCGTTCTGTTCTTGTCTTGCTCGGATCAGAATGTGCCCTTGCTCAGGATTATGTTTTATGCCGTGATAGATCGCATTTTCAACCAAAGGCTGAAGTACCATTTTTAAAATGCTGCAGGTTAGGATATCTTCTTGTACCTCTATTGAATAAGTGAATTTATTACGATAACGCATGTTCTGAATCGTTAAATAGTGCCGAATATGCTCTAATTCTTTGGCCAGCGGAATCAATTCCTCACCCTCACCAATTGTTGAACGAAGCAGCTTAGATAGAGATGAAGTCATCTCCACCACTTCCTCCATCTTTCCTGTCTCTGCCATCCAAATAATCGAATCAAGTGTATTGTACAAAAAGTGAGGTTTAATCTGCGCTTGCAGTGCCTTCAGTTCACTCACACGTTTCATCTCTTGCTCCAGAACGATCTGTCCCATTAACTCTTTAATCTTCATAATCATAAGATTAAACGTACGAGCAAGCTTGCCGATTTCATTCGTGCTCTCAATCTCCACGCGTATGTCGAACTCTCCACGTTCCGCTTTTTTCATATTCAGCTCCAAATTCTTCAGCGGTTTGGTCAGTGCGTAAGAGAGAAATATCGATATAGCCATAGCAAAAATCAAACTAATTGCTCCCCATAAGGCGGCGGTTCCTTGCATACGTTGCTTGTTCGCGACCAAATCATCCGGATAAGTGACTCCAACTATTTTCCAGCCAAAGCTGGTAGTGTCCACAGTGTACAGTTTTTGATCATTCCCCGTGTTAACCGTAACAGATCCACTCTTGATCCCAAGGACCGTCTCCAATTGTTCGAACTTGAGCTGGGAGTAGATCAACTGCTGTTGTGGATGATAGACAAGGCTACCTGCGGGATCGACGATAAAAACATAACCTCGTTTTCCCAGTTCGATTTGTTTACATAGATTATTAATTACACTGTAATTGAGATCTACGAGCAGTACACCTTGTTGATCCGCTTCCGTCATAGCAATCGCATTCGAGAGTTTTCGGCTGATCGACACTACCCACCGATATTCATCTTGAAAGATGTGCTGCACATGAGAGGAAGAAACTGCAACGTCAAGTTGATTCATAGCTTTTTGATACCAATCTTGAGCTATTAGTTCAGGAAGCGGTTTCAAAACAGCATGCTGTCGATCCGAAACGGTCATGCCATCTGAGCCTGCATATAATATAGAGGAAATATCCGAGCGGGACTGAACGACTGACCGGAAATAATGACTGGCAAGCAGTTTATTCTTAAGCGCCTCTTCTTCATCTAATTTCGAGCCTTTTATATATTTCTCTAGATCACTGCTAGTTAACACCAGAGCAGCTATGCTTTCCATATTACCAATGTAATTCTCGATATTTAGTTTTACTTGTTCTATTAATTGTGAAGTATAGGCTACAGAATTGCCCTTGACCGCGGCTGAGGACAGGCGATAGGAAGTATAACTCAGGACAATAGTTGTGCAGAGGATAAGAAGTGAAAAGGAGATAGCAATATTAGTATGAATACTTCGGCTGCGGAAAAAGCGCTGTGATCTCATAGAGAGAGATTCTCCTTCTGCCGGTGTCGATATTCCTTCGGTGTGCTTCCTACATTACGTTTGAAAATAACACTAAAATACTGTGGATCAGCATAACCAACTCTGGCAGCGATATCATATGTCTTCAACTGTGTGACCGTAAGGAGTTCTTTTGCTTTTTCCAAACGGAGTCGAGTCAGATACTCTATAAATGTTTCACCGGTATGCTGTTTAAAAGTTGCACTGAAATAACTGATGCTCATAAAAATATGGCTGCACAGCTCATTGAGTGAAAAGCTGTCATTACAATAATTCTCGCGAATATAAGCTTCTGCGGCTTGCATCTGAGAAGTCCGAACCGTTGTTCTCTGTTCCGATAGTTTAAGTATCAGCGCATGGCAAGTCCTCTCCAGATAATGCCTTGCTTCATCTAACGTCTTAAGCGTAGCAACCTCTGCAAACATATTATGCGAAACAACTACTGTATTTGGGAAGCCGATGTCGACCACATAGTTCATCAAAGAAACCAGCAGCTGATAGATGCTGCTACGGCAGCCTTCTATAGAGGAGGTATTACTTTTAAGCTCCTGAAACCACTTCA
Source organism: Paenibacillus sp. FSL H7-0918 (assembly GCF_038007025.1). Lineage (NCBI taxonomy): Bacteria > Bacillati > Bacillota > Bacilli > Caryophanales > Paenibacillaceae > Paenibacillus > Paenibacillus sp. FSL H7-0918. Next base: position 176,673 of record NZ_JBBOWJ010000003.1, on the reverse strand, counting down.
ACAGAATTTCCGATACAGCAGAAGCTTTACCTGTCTTTAAAGCGGATATAAATTGCTTTTCCCATGAGGTGAAATGCGCCTGATCCAATCCCTTCCCAAACTCAAGATCCTGTATGGAGATAACTTTATCTATGCCTAAAAGGTAACGATATTCTATGGAGGAGATCGCTTCTTGGAAGGATTGTGGAATTTGTTGCAAAGTATTATATTTTCTACCGATGCCTATGGTGGATGACAGCTTCAAATATTTATTTAAGCTACCCTGGACTTGCTCTGCAAGATGCTGCGTTGCTACTTCTACCGTCTCTAAATTGCCGGATAATATCGCAGCGATTTTTCCATCTCTCGTCTGGAATACCACTCCCTCTTGCTCTTTCTCCAGCTGCTCTTGAACAATGTTAAAGGCACCGAAACGCAGTAGCTCTGCATCAAAAGCTAGGTCCTGGCTTCGTTTCTCCAATTCTATATCTATAACGAGCGCAAGGTACACTTGACCCTGCAACGGAATATGAAAATAACTCAATTTATTCTCGATTTCTTCGCTTTTCATTCGAGTAGTTACCAGCTGCTCCAAGAATCGTTCCCGCAGCAATGGAAGACTCTGATTAAGTTGCATACGAAGCTTAACTAAATTCGCTTTTTGTAGATGCTCTTCATCTAAATCCTGCTTCATCTTACTTAGAAATTCAGCAAACTCACGTGCATTAATCGGTTTTAATAAGTACTCAGTCACCTTCAGTGTTATGGCCTGCTTCGCATATTCGAAGTCTTCATATCCAGTGACGATAATGACCTTCATATCCCGGTACCTATCCATCACAGCTCTGGCCAATCCCAGTCCATCCATAAAAGGCATACAAATATCAGTAATAATTACGTCAGGACGATGCTGCTCGATTGCTTCCAGTGCATCTCTGCCATTATCAAAATCACCAACCAGCTCAAACCCATATTTACTCCATGAGATCTTTTGTTTGATCCCTTCACGAACCTCATCTTCATCATCAACCAGAATTATCTTATACATCCAACACCTCCACAACTTTGAACTTATCAGCATAAGCATAATAGAGGCCGCCTGCGGGAGGCAACCTCTATCATTAAACTCTATTCGTATAGTAGAGGTTTGATCTCATCGGAATCCATATTGTTTTTATCATACCAGTGGAACCCCGTGTCGATGTTCTTTTCAACCGCTTCCCCTTTAATCGCTTGCACAGCTGCCTTCACAGCTTGATAGCCAATACCAATGGGGTCTTGTGTAACAGCACCAGCCACAACACCACTGCGGATAGCATCCATCAACTGCTTGCCAGAATCAAAGCCGACGACTACGATCTTACCATTCATTTGCAATTCATTAACTGCATTAGCCACACCTACAGCAGAGCCTTCATTAGAGCCATAGATTCCTTTCAGATCCGGATTTGCCTGCATCATCGCTTTCGCAAGGTCTGTGGACTTTAACTGATCTCCACCTCCATATTGCGGCTCTAACACTTGAATATCCGGATATTTTGCTTTCATTTGTTCCAAGAAGCCATCGCGACGCTGTTGCCCCGTGCTGCTCGTTTGGTCATGTATGACAAGGCCCACTTTACCTTTCTTGCCAATCAGTTCAGCCATTTTATCTGCGGCCAAAGCAGCTGCTGCTTTATTGTTAGTCGCTGCTGTTGCTACAGGGATATCACTGTCTACACCAGAGTCAAAGCCGATGACCGGAATCTTATTTTCCTTTGCCTTTTCTAGATAAGGAATCGCAGCTTTGCTGTCCAGTGCAGCAAGCGCAATTGCAGCTGGCTTCTTGTCGAGAGCGGTTTGCAGCATCTCAATTTGTTTATCCACCTGACTCTCATTTTCTGGACCTTCGAAGGTAATCTCAACATCAAATTCCTTAGCAGCTTTCTCCGCTCCTTGCTTCACCGCTTGCCAGAATTGATGCTGGAACCCTTTTGATATGACTGGAATGTATGGTTTGTCTGAACCGGATGCACTCTTGTTACTATCATTGTTGTTACATGCACTCAGCAATGTAGTGACTAATAATAGACAGGCAAGCATGATAAACCCTCTACGACGCAGTTTCATTTGAATCTTCCCCCTCGTCATTTGCTTTGTATATCACTCCGGATGGAGATCATACCAAGTTTATTGCTTACGGCGGCGTAGAATATCAGCGTAAACCGCAATAATGATTACAACACCGACAATGACCGTCCGCCATTCCTGAGCCACGGACATAATCTGCAAGCCATTCGTCAGCACACTCATAATCAGTGCGCCAATAATCGTGCCTAGAATAGAACCTACACCTCCACTTAAGGAAGTTCCGCCAATGACCACTGCCGCAATAGCCTCTAGTTCATAGCCAGTGCCCAGTGATGGCTGAGCTGAATTCAAACGTGATGCCATCAGAATACCTGCGATTCCACTAAAAATCCCTGTAATGGAATAGATAATAATCTTCCATTTGACTGTGTTCACACCTGATAAGCGAGTAGCTTCTTCATTACTGCCAAGCGCGAAGTTGTAACGCCCAATAATCGTCTTAGACAAGATTATGCTTGCGATCATACCGAGTAATAAGAAGATAACGATGGTGTTGGGTATACCAGGGATCATTTTACCCATGGCGATCTTGGCGAAGATCGGATCATCGTTGAAATAAATAGGTTTGGCTCCGGTGATGACAAGCGACAAGCCTTTGGTCACCATCATAATCGCCAGAGTGGCGATGAAGGGTGGAATGTTCATCTTCGCCACCATCAAACCGCTGATAAAGCCGCACAGTGCTCCAGCCAGAATCCCACCTACAATGCCTAACGGGACGGGCAGACCCCAGAAGGTAATAATGACTCCAACCATAACAGATGAGAATGTCATTACAGTACCGAGAGCAAGGTCGATGCCGCCCGTAATAATAACAAAGGTAGCTCCAAGCGCTAATACTCCGATTACAGCTGTAGAAACTAGAATTCCGACAAGATTTGAGAATTGAAAAAAGTTGCTGGAGGATAAAGAAAATACGATGACCAATATGATCAGACTGGCAAATGCCAATAATTTTTGTTTGAATCCGGATTGCCCTCCCGTTTGCTTCATACCCGCTGGCTGACTAATCTCTTTATCCGCGATCTTCATAGTCCTGACACCTCCGGTTAACTCTTGAACAGTTATGAACGTTTCGTCGCATATTTCATAATCGCCTCCTGCGATGCTTCTTCTGCGGGGAGTTCTCCTGTTATACGCCCTTCACACATAATGATAATCCGGTGGCTCATTCTTAGAATCTCAGGAAGATCTGAAGAAATGATAATGATCGCCTTCCCTTCGCTCGCAAGCTGATCCAGCAGCTTATAAATTTCACTTTTCGCGCCTACATCAATACCTCGTGTGGGCTCATCGAAGATGAGTACATCACAGTCTCTAGTCAACCACTTGCCGATGACCACTTTCTGTTGATTACCTCCGGACAGAAACTTAACCTTTTGACCTACACTTGGAGTTTTGGTGGCTAGCGCTTCAACATGCTGCTCCGCTGAGCTTCGCATCTCCCGCTCCTTCATCCAGCCAAATGAATTACTGAATTTATAAAAGGAGGCAATCGCATTATTCATGCTGATATCCATATCCACAAGCAATCCGAAACGTTTGCGGTCTTCGGACAAATACCCAATACCATGCTGTACCGCTTGATGTGGCTGACGTATCCGAACCGATTTCCCATGGAGCATAATTTCACCCTCATCGATGGGATCGGCACCAAATACGGCACGAACAACCTCGGTACGTCCAGCTCCCATTAAACCAGCGAAGCCCAAAATCTCACCTTTATACAGATGAAAGCTAATATCCTTGAACGCATGCCCTCTAGAAAGCTTCCGAACTTCTAAGACAACTTGCTGAGTCTGTTTCGCAATCGTTGGTTTCGACGTTTGATATAATTCACGTCCAACCATCATGCTGATGATCTGATCAATCGTTATTGAATCGGTACGAACGGTATCTACATAACAACCATCACGCATAACTGTAATGCGGTCTGTAATTCGCTTCAATTCATCCATGCGGTGAGAGATATAAATAATTCCCACACCTTTATCTCGTAGCTGCTCAATCATTCGAAATAACTCGTTAATTTCTGTATCTGTTAACGCGGCGGTTGGTTCATCCATGATCAATACCTCGGCTTGGAAAGACAAGGCTTTAGCGATTTCAACCATTTGCTGATTAGCAACGGTCAGGTCTGATACCAAAACTCTGGGATCCAGCTTCAGATTCATTTGATCAAACAGTACCTGAACTTTTCGGTTCATCTCCACATCATCAACGAACCATTTCAGACCTTTTCGCGGCTCTCGTCCAATGTAAATGTTCTGGGCGACCGTAAGATGAGGCATTAAATTCAATTCCTGATGGATGATACTAATTCCAAGCTCCTGTGCTTCACGGGTATTAACAATCTCCACTTCATTTCCCTTGTACCACATTTGACCAGCATCCTTGGAATAGACACCTGTCGCAATCTTCATAAGGGTAGACTTGCCAGCGCCATTTTCTCCTACTAACGCATGAACTTCCCCACGCTTCAGCTCAAATTGACATTCATTCAAAGCATGAACACCCGGGAAAAACTTGTTGATTCCCTCCATACGAAGCAACACTTCGTTCATTTTGATATCCACCTCAAATTCTTTGAGAATGCCTTAACCCTTAAAGTAATCGCTTTCAATCCGGAATGTAAAATCATTGTATTCCCTATAAGTTGCCATTGTAATGGAATAATCTCCGTAAAAAAGTTTAAAATTTTATGTTTTACATACAAAAAAAGCTGAACCGAGAGCACCTCAGTTCAGCACAAATGTTATACCCTAAAAATCACATGTCAGCGAACCCTCCTAAAGGCTTGCGCCATTTCCAGCCACCAATGTGAAGGTCTTAGGAATTCCCTTATCATACACGTCGGAAGATAGATTAGGTTCTTCTACTAATTGGCGGATCACTAGTCCGCTATTAGCTGCTGCGGTTACAATTTCTCCGAGTGTCCAGCGGCGCCAATACACAACACTATGCTCTTGTTCACCTGCTGGTTTACCTGTGGAAGGCAAATACTTGGAATAGGATACCTTCTTCTCTTCCAATGATGAGTCAAAATAATCTCCGTTTACTTTGTGTTTGCGTACCTTCGCAGTAGATCCCTTCGAGGAAATAAGCTTGGTCGTTACCGGATGAAAATCGCGGAGTACAAATACGCCTCCAGGAGATAGCAATCGGCGAGCTGTTTCCATGAATAGTGTAAGGTTGGTAAAGTAATGAACAATGCCTAACTCTGCAAAGACGATGTCATATGAACCATCAAGGACGTCTTCTGGCAGCTTAAGAATATCTGAGACGATATAGGTTAGTGGTACCCCTGCTTCTTGGGCAAGATCAGCGGCATATCGCGCATTGGCTTCCGAGAAGTCAGCAACCGTTACTTCCGCACCTAGTAATGAGAGTGCCACGGCCTTCATCCCGTTTGAGCCCATTAAATTCATCATTTTCTTCCCCTTCACCTCTCCAAAAAAAGAAAGGAGCGGGTGAAGCTTTGCACTTGGTTCCTTTATTAATTTTGCAGCTGCTTCTGACGGTGTACCAAACCGAGTTACCCAAGCGGTATAAGTATCTTCGTTCCAAAGCTCTTCGCTTGTTGGCACAGCGTTTTTTTCTGCCTGATTATTTGAATATTGATTCTGCTCTTCCATCCATTGCTACCCCTTTATGTGTAAAATATCTGTTATGAAGCATTCTGAATGGCATCAGCCATCCGGATAGTTTTCCTTCTTCCCGCGTACAAATATACTGCGAGGCCAATCATAACGAGCAGCCCACCTGCCCATTGTAAGGTTGTTAGCTGCTCACCCAAGAGTAAATACGCTAAGATACTGGCACCCACTGGTTCTCCTAAAATGTTCATTGAAACCGTAGTCGCGGATACATATTGTAGTAACCAATTAAACAAAATATGGCCAAACACCGTTGGCACCACTGCTAACAATACAAAGATTCCCCATTCCTTGGCCGGATAATTAAAAAAGGAAATCCCCATGAACAGATTGTATACGGCAAACACGCCAGCGGCTGATAAGAAGACAATCAAGCTATATAAATAAGAGGGCATGCGCACCACAAGCTTTTGACCGATCAGCATATGTACAGCTACCGCGACAGTGCCTCCGACCGATAATAGATCACCTTTTAGATTATCTGCAGAGATTCCAATATCACCCCAGCCGATAAACACGACACCGCCAATCGCAATGCCAAGCCCTAGAATAGCGGACAGAGCTGTCTTTTCCTTATACAAAAAATAAACACCCAGCATAATGAATACAGGCTCCAGCGCCATGATCATTGTTGAACTAGCTACCGAAGTATACTTTAATGATCCCATCCATAGCAAAAAGTGCAGCGCAAGCATTGCGCCTGAGAGGATGAGCATTAGCCAGTCTTTTTTACGAAGAGCAAAAGCAGCTCCACTATAGGGTCTTGCAAAAGGCAGCATCAGCAGTGAGGTAAATAATAATCTGTACATGCCTTGTATAGATGCAGGTGCATCAGACCATTTAATAAAAATGGCGGAAAAAGAGATGGCCACAATCCCTATCAACATTAATAGTGGAATCGGAAGTGGCGGTTTTTTAAGTTTCACATGTTACGCGTCCTTTCAATATCTTAAGTCACTTATGTTAATTTAACGCAGACCGTGAAAAAATGCATCTATTTTCATAAGATTTCACTAAAAAAAGCACAAGCAATGTCATTTCTGACGAAAGCTCATGCTTCTTAAAAGGCTACGGCTTCAGAACAACCTTGATGCAATCCTCTTTTTTCTCACTAAAAACGTCATAGCCATGCTCCGCTTTACTAATTGGCAGGCGATGCGTAATGATATCTGTAGGATCAAATTTATTTTCTTTAATCATCTTATACAGCAACGGCATATAGTGAATCACCGGCGCTTGTCCCATTTTTAAAGTAATGTTGCGTTCAAATAGATGACCCAAAGGGAACATATTGTAATTAAGTCCATAGACTCCTACAAGCTGGATGGTTCCGAATTTACGTACGATATCTGCGGCCATTCTGAATGCACTGAGCGAGCCTCCTTGCAGCTTCAGAACCGTTTCCACTTTCTCCAAGGCAGATATTTTGGCATCTAGACCCACACAGTCAATAACCACATCTGCGCCCCCACGAGTGATCTCCTTCAAATGAGCCCCAATGTCCTTGATCTCTTCGAAATTATAAACTTCAACATTATTGGTCAGCTTCGCATGTTGCAATCGGTAGCCGATATGGTCAACAGCAATGACTCTAGAGGCACCTTTGATCCAAGCAAACTTTTGAGTTAGCAGTCCAACGGGCCCGCAGCCGAGAACAATGACTGTATCTCCCGGCTTCACTCCCGCGCTTTCTACTCCCCACCAAGCAGTAGGAACGATATCCGATAAGAAAAGAAGCCGCTCATCTTCCATTTCTGCATCCTCCGGAACGACAAAAGGGCCAAAATTACCATAAGGTACCCGCAGCAATTCAGCTTGTCCGCCTGCAAAACCGCCATAAGTATCGGAATAACCAAGATAACCGCCTGTGTCCTTGGCGTCATTAGCATTGTCGCATTGGCTCTCCATCTCATGCTGGCAGAAAAAACATTGCCCACAGGCGACATTAAAGGGGATGATGACTCGGTCACCTTTTTTGACTTTAGTTACGTCAGGACCCACTTCCTCAACAATCCCCATCGGCTCATGACCAATAACATAATCATCATGCATACCTGGAATTTCCCCGTTATAAATGTGCAGATCCGAGCCACAAATCGCCGTAGTGGTAATCCGAACAAGGATGTCATCTTTTTTCTCAAGTGTCGGATCAGCTACTTCTTTAACTTTCACTTTTTTCTTCCCTTGGTAGGTTAGTGCTTTCATGCTGTTAATCCGCTCCTTTGGAGATGGTCTAGAGATATAATTTTCATGCCTTTCTATGTTATATCCCTAAGCCCTAACCTCTTATCCATGAAGAAGCGGGGAATACATCATTAGTGCGTAATTATCAGTTACAGCTTCATCTCCAATTAGATCTCCAGAACGTGTATATACTTTTCGACTGATCTTGTTACTGCGTATATATCCGCCCCAAGGCTCTAGACTAATCCTATGATCACTTTCGTATACTTCATAATCATAAAGCGCCTGCTCATTGCATCTCCACTCCCCGTGTAAATGGCTATCGTCCAGCCAGAGCTTTAGTTGATACGTTTGAGCGGTGTTATTTTTTAATTGAAGATCCACATAGTTATAAGAACAGGTCGCCCCGCTTCCAAAAGGTTGCGTACGTTGTTCATCTGGAAATACATCATAACTGTGACGATGCCGTTCCATAACGGTAAGTGGCGTATGCAGTGCCATCCAATAGATCAGATTAGACAACTGGCATAAGCCTCCTCCAACCCCGGAATGAAAACCACCATAATGCAGCACCATACCCTCCAGATACCCTTTTCGCTTAGTGGGCTTACCAATACTTCTCCAGTAGGAAAAAGTCTCCCCCGGCTGCACAACAAGTCCATCCAGCTTCGCAATTGCCAGCCGTAAGTTAGTTATTTTATTGTATTGAAGCACCATATCTACATTCCGAAGACTTCTTAATAACGGGGTAGCATGAGTCATAGCTGCATAAGATAATGTTTCATCCGTACGCTGCCTCGCTATTTTGCTTCGTCCAGTGCACCATTTCAAATATCTTTTCCAAATAAAATATCGTTTGCCAGCAAACAATCTAAGGCGAGAACGCTGAATAGGCTTCATGGCAGCCTGGGGTGTATTCATCTAGAACTGAACCTCGCTTTCAGCTCGTAACTGGGCGAATCTACCTCCAATTATCGCATTATGATGCTTAACGATCTCCCTACTACTCAGAACCCCATTATCAAAAGTGCTATGAGCGTCTGAAACCAGTACACTTTTATATCCCATGCTGTATGCGCGTCTTATTGTCGTATCCAGACAGAATTCACTTTGCATCCCACAGATCACCAGATTCGTGATTCCGAGCTTCTGGAGTTCATCTTGCAGTTCCGTTCGGTGAAAAGCATCCCAAGTAGGCTTCTCCACAATAACTTCGCCTTCCTGCGGTGTGATGCGGTGACTGATCTGCCAAGTGGGTGTACCTTTTGTGTACTCCTCATCTTCGGTATGTTGAATATACACAATAGGAGTACCTGCTAATCGAGCTTTTTGCTGAAGGGAGACAATCCTTTCCATCACACCCTCTTCATCGTACAGCTTTAGATCATAGGAGAACATGGCTTCTTGAACATCGATAATTAATAATGCTGTTGATTGTTCCAAATGAATAACCTCCAAGAGCTTTTTTCAAAATCATACCAGAAACTGGGACAGACTATCTACCTACTAGAAGTTACAAATGTTAAAAATAAAAACCGAGTATCTGTAAGCAGATACCCGGACGATTTCATCAATCTTTTACTTGCCACGCTTATTATGCCAGATCAATGCATGCAGCTGTGGAAGTACACGAACCTTGTTCATATCCGAATCCACGATTACTTTATTAAACAACCACTCCAGCCTTCCCAGAAGTCGAGCAGAAATGTTGCCCTCTTCCGTGACATCATCATTACCAGGCTGCAGAAAGAGCTGCACATTCGGATATCGCTGGTGAACGTTTTTCGCATAATCAAAATCCTTATCATCAAACACTACGACCTTCAAGCTATGCGTAGAACGACCCAGTTTCTCCATCTTACTCATGATGTTATCTAGCATTTCCCAATTCGTTGTCATTCCTGAGCTTGGGGGTTTAGGACTGATTGTCAGCACATCCACGTCATTGAACCAATCCTGCCATTTACTCCCCTGAGTTTCTATCGCTGCTTTTATTCCACGCTCATGAAGCAGTTTGATGAAGGTACCCATTCCTTCACCAATCAAGGCAGGATTACCGCCTGAAATCGTAACACAGTCGAAATTATCTCCAGCTAATGCCAATAATTCATTTATGATTTCTTCTGCTTCCATCATGCGAACCTTATTCTTAGCCGTACCATCCCAAGTAAAAGCGGAGTCACACCAGCCGCAACGATAATCGCAGCCATAGGTGCGGACAAACATTGTCTTCACTCCAATTACCGCACCTTCGCCTTGAATAGTTGGACCGAACATTTCAATGACAGGAATCTTACTCACAGTCACAGCCTCCATACAAACGGTAGGATGGCCCTTCATCCGGAACATCTTCAGCCAGCACCTCTGCCCAAGAGGTTGGAGTCTCCCATAGCTTTACCGAGTACAAAGGCAACCCTGCTTGCTTAAGCTTGTAGGCAATATATGAAGACATATTCTCTACTGTGGTGCGGAAAGACAATAAGGCTACTTTGGAGCCCGTATTCGTTAACGTCTCTAACACAGGTTCATTTCCCATGGCAAGAAAAGCGTGATCTAAACGATCTACAAGGCTTTGTTGTACTGTCATTTTGATATCGCTGAAATCAATGACGAAACCTTCATCCGAGTGGCCTTCCGCGGCCATAGGTTTGCCCTTAAGCACTACTTCGAGCTTATAAGTATGTCCGTGCAGGTTGCTGCATTTCCCTTTGTGTCCCACTAACTGGTGTGCCGCATCGAACGTAAATATTTTGCAGACTGAAACCTCGTTAAGCATTAAGAACCGGCCTCCATTCTCTCCGCCTCATATTGCTCAAGACCACGCTGACGCAATAGACAGGCTGGACAAGTACCGCAGCCACTGCCAATAATACCGTTGTAACAGGTCAGTGTGTGTTCGCGAACATAATCAAAATACCCCAGTTCATCGGCCATTTTCCACGTTTCTTTTTTATCCAGCCACATTAGGGGAGTGTGGATCGCAAACTCATAGTCCATAGATAAGTTCAGCGTAACATTCAATGATTTCACAAAAACATCACGGCAGTCCGGATAACCGCTAAAGTCCGTTTGGCAAACCCCAGTGACGATATGGGAGTACCCCAGTTGTTTAGCTAATATTGCGGCAAAAGATAAAAACAACAAATTCCGTCCATCGACGAAAGTACTTGGAAGCTCATCCCCTTCACCAGCCACGATATCTATATCCTGACGGGTAAGTGCATTGGGTGCCAGCTGATTGAGCAGCCCCAGATCAAGAATATGCTGTTTTACATTAAACTTAGCTGCTATCTCTGTTGCAACTTCGATTTCAGCCGCATGACGTTGATTATAGTTGAAAGTAACTACCTGCACTTCCTCATAATGCTGCAATGCCCAAACCAGGCAAGTGGTGCTATCTTGTCCGCCGCTGAATACGACGAGTGCTTTTTTGTTCATATGAATCTCTCCTTATCACAAGTTGGAATTTAGCGGTTGTCCACTTTTTCTGGATAGAGGTCGTGATTGATTAAGCGGTGTTCCGCCATCGCCTCATACTTCGTACCCGGTCTTCCATAGTTGCAATAAGGATCAATTGAAATGCCTCCGCGCGGAGTGAACTTACCCCATACCTCAATGTAACGCGGATCCATCAGAGAGATCAGATCATTCATAATAATGTTGACACAGTCCTCATGAAAATCACCATGGTTGCGGAAGCTAAACAGATACAGCTTTAATGATTTGGACTCCACCATTTTTTGTTCAGGAATATACGAAATATACAGCGTGGCAAAATCCGGCTGACCCGTTACAGGACACAAGCTAGTGAACTCAGGGCAGTTGAATTTAACAAAATAATCACGCCCGGGATGTTTGTTATCAAACACCTCCAGAATGTCTGGATCATAACCAAACTTGTACTGTGTTCCCTGATTACCAAGCAAAGTAACTTCTTGCATTTCCTCTTTCAATCTTCCTTCTGACACGACAAAAAACCCCTCTCTTTTCCTTCGGCCTTGGCCGGTAATGGAAAGAAGAACGAGATTTCGAAAACTTGGCTCCACTAAGAAGAAACGGAAGCAACATCCGGATAAAGGACAGCAACCGCTTGTACTGTTTAATATATTCTTAGTTTTTTATAGAGGGAGTTCGCGAACCTCTCCTGCACAACTTAGCGCAGACTTCTTCTTAAAGCATAAAGCATATTGCGTCTTGAACTATACCATGGGTAGTCTGCTCCTGACAAGTTCTACTCTTTACTGTTACCTTATACAGATCAGCAAATAACTCCAATTTACCGCGGATAGATCTGCGTATGTAGAGTTTATGAAGTTCAAAACAATGCCAATTTGTTCGTGAATTTCTTTTTAATCACATGAACTATTCATATGGTTAATTAAGATGTGGCAAAAAAAAGGATTCAAATCCTAAGAAAGGGGTAACTTATTCATAATAATCTTCGAGCTAAGGGTGGGAGCATTTTATGGAACAAAGTATACAGCAGCTTATGGATTGGCTTAACAATCATTTGAATGAAACAATCGCTATTGAAAAGAAAGAACTTCGTGATCTGGATAAAGTTCATTTCAATTTAGAGGCCGTAGATTTCCGCAGTGCAGACGACGTAATTGATGAATATCTTGGAAGTGCACTGATATTAAGAGGTTTCGGCAGCACACTTAACGCCGATGGTGAACTGGTATCCCTGCCACAATCCACTTATGATTTAGCTGTTGAAGGTCTTCAAATCGTAGACTTAGCCGACCGCAAGGCAGAAATAACTACGGACAGAGCTAATTACATCCTTTCAGTAGATTAAACGAACATGATTATGATAAGCAAAAAGAGCCCACAGCGATCTGCGGGCTCTTTTTGCTTATCATTTATTCTTCTCCAATGATCTCCACTTCAGTTTCCAGCTCTACACCGAATTTATCCTTCACAGTCGCTCTTACATGGTGGATTAGCCCGATGTAATCACTGGCTGTTGCATTATCTGCATTCACAATAAATCCCGCATGCTTCTTGGATACCTCAGCACCGCCGATTCTTGTACCCTGTAAGCCGCTCTCTTGAATTAACTGACCTGCAAAACGGCCTGGAGGCCGCTTAAACACACTCCCACAGGATGGATACTCAAGCGGTTGCTTCGATTCACGTAAATAAGTTAGTTCATCCATTTTTGCCTTGATCGTTAAAACATCACCGGAAGTCATAGCAAATTTGGCCTCAAGTACAATATACTCACCGCTTGCGAATACACTTTTTCTGTATCCCCATTGCAGCTCATCTCCTTGCAGAGTTACCAATTGCCCGTTCTTATTTATAGCTAGTGCACTATGCAGGACATCTTTGATCTCACCGCCATAAGCACCTGCGTTCATATAGAGCGCTCCACCAACTGTTCCTGGAATGCCACAGGCGAACTCAAGACCCGTAAGCTCCTTATCAAGCGCATATCTGGAAACATCAATTATTTTGGCACCACATTGCGCATATAAGAGATTGTCGCGAATTCCCATTTCGGTCAGTCCTGCCGTTTGCAGAACGATTCCACGTACACCTCCATCACGGATAATCACATTGGAGCCATTCCCAAGTACCGTAAGGGTTATCCCATTTTGTTCTGCATATGTAACGATCTTTTGAATTTCATCATAAGTAGCTGGTGCAGCCAAAATATCAGCTTTGCCGCCCATTTTAGTGTACACGTGATCTTTTAAATTCTCATGACTTTTCACTATTCCTGCAGTCATTAGCTGCTCTAGATCATCTTGAATTTTGTCAATATTCATGTTTTCATGCTCCTTTAACCATGTATAAATGATGGTCCTTGATCTATTTTAAAGAGTTATTATGAAATTGTAGGCAACCACAACTGTAACAACGAACAGGCTCCCTTGTCAATGACGGGAGCCTGTTCGTTGTATGTTTTTAGATGATAATTACACAGCTTTATAGGCAGCAAGCTCGTAAGGAAGACACAGTGGCACACCCGTACGTGGATCCGGAACGATATCCGCTTCAATTCCAAACACTTCCCGCAATACATCTGGTGTCATAACCTCAGTAGGTGAGCCTTCGCTAACCACAGTACCGGACTTAATCGCTACCATATGCTGCGCATAACGAGTAGCATGATTCAAATCATGCACGACCATGATAATGGTACGGCCTTCTTCCTCATTCAGCTTTTGCAAAAGTTGAAGAACTTCGAGCTGATGCGCCATATCTAGGAACGTTGTAGGCTCGTCAAGGAATAAAATATCTGTTTCTTGAGCCAACGCCATAGCGATCCAAGCGCGTTGACGTTGTCCACCAGAGAGACGGTCAATAGGGCGATCATGAAAAGATTCCATGCCCGTAACAGAGATGGCGTTGGAGATGATGTTGCGATCCTCTGCGGTCATCGTGCCAAATCCTTTTTGATGAGGGAAACGACCGTAGCTGACCAGCTCAGATACCGTCAGACCGTCAGGAGCCGTTGGGTTCTGCGGTAGAATCGCTAGCTGACGAGCAACCTCTTTAGTTGAAAAGTTATGGATCGATTTGCCGTCCAGCATTACGGTGCCACTCTTCGGCTTCATAATCCGGGCCATCGTTTTGAGGATTGTAGATTTACCGGAGCCGTTAGCGCCCACTAGTGCGGTGATTTTCCCCGTAGGGATAGACAAGTTCAATCCCCTAACTATAGTAGCCTCAGCATACCCAATACTTAATTCTTCTGTATTCAAACGTTCTGACATGATCTACAACTCCCTTAAAAGTTTTATGGAGCTATGCTCCTAAGTATGAACTAATTTACGCTTTCGACTTGGCGAGTAAATATAAAAAGTAAGGTGCGCCAATAATCGCAACCACAATGCCAGTAGGAACTTCGGCAGGTTGCAATACCCATCTACCAATGGTATCAGCGGTAATCATAAGAAGCGCCCCTGTCAAAGCACTAGCAGGTAATAACACCTGATGACGGGGTCCCACCAGCCTGCGAGCCAGGTGTGGTGCTATCAGGCCGACGAAGCCAATACCTCCACTTACCGCGACGCAGGAGCCGGCAAGCGCTACGGCTGTTACCAGAAGGAGAATACGTTCCTTCTCCACACGCATTCCTAGACCTAATGAAGTATGGTCCCCTAGATTCAATACATTTAGAACCCGGGCTTTATAGAAGGCGAACGGTAACAGAATCGCGATCCAAGGCAGCAAAGCAAGGACGAATCTCCAATCCCCACCCCATATTTTCCCGGCGATCCAAGTAGCTACAAATTGATAATTATTAGGATCAAGCCTAAGTGCCAATACAAGCTGGCAAGCATTGATTCCTGCAGCGACCGCAATCCCGATAAGGATCAGCCTTGTAGGAGACAGACCATCTGCCTTCCGGTAGGCAAGAATATAGATTAAAGCTGCGGTCAGGCCAGCCCCACCAAGTGCTAGGAGAGGCAAGACAAATACCGGAGCTGCTGTTGTAGCCGGAAAAAACGAGATAAAAATGATTACCGCAAAACCTGCACCAGCACTTATGCCCAGCGTAGCCGGTTCAGCGAGTGCATTACGTGCGAGACTTTGTAGAATACAGCCCGATACTGCAAAGCCCGCTCCAACTAACAATGAAATTACGATGCGGGGTAATCTGAAATCAAATAAAATAAGCTTTTGCTGATGTGTTCCATCACCCATGAGTGTATGTAATACCTCTAGTGGGGATAGACGCATAAACCCTGTATTCATACTGACTATAAACACAACGACGATCAGTATAGCAAGGAGTGATAACACCGTTAGGGCGCGTGTGCGGCGTTCTTTTTCATCTGGAGTAAGGGTTAATTTGGGCATTACAGCTCCCCCTTCCGTTTACTCGCTAAATAAATAAAGAACGGTACGCCGATGATGGCAATTAAGGCTCCTAGCGGTGTCTCATACGGTGCATTTATCATTCTTGCGGCAATATCTGCAAAGATAATCAATAAGCTCCCTAGAACTGCGGAGCAAGGGATAATCCAGCGGTAGTCCACTCCAACGAAATAACGAGTAACATGTGGAATAATTAGTCCTATAAAAGCAATCGGGCCAACCGTTGAAACCGCACTTCCAGCTAAGATAACCACAACAATCATACATGCCAATTGAACTAACCTTGTCCGCTGCCCCAGACCAACCGCTACTTCTCTTCCTAAGCTGAGCAATGTGACGGATCGTGATAACATCATCGCTGCAATTAAGGCTACGGCCACCCAAGGGAATATAATCTTGATCTGAGTCCAGCTAGCTCCCCCCATCCCACCAGCTAACCAGAAGGCTATGTCCTGAGATAAGTTGAAAAGAATAGCTACTCCCTGACTAATAGCAACCAATAAAGCACTAACTGCCGAACCTGCTAATGTCAATCGCAAGGGGGTCAGGCCATTAAAAGAAAGCGAACCGATTCCGAATACGATAAAAGAGGCCACAGCGGCACCGATAAAGCAATACAACATTAGTGATGTGAATGAGAGTGAGGGTGCAAAAGCAAATACTATGGCCAGCGCTACCCCTGCTCCTGCATTCAAACCTAACAGCCCTGAATCCGCAAGCGGGTTTCTTGTCATCCCCTGCATGATAGCCCCTGCTACTGCGAAGCAAGCACCGACTAAGGCGCCAGCAATAGCACGTGGAAATCGCAGTTCTCTAATCACCTGATGTTTTTGTAAATCTGGATTGAAATGAAATATAGCTTCCCATACCGTAGCTAACTTGATATCTGCCGCACCCACTGAGACCGAAAGTGCCAATCCGAAGGCAATGGCAGCAAGTCCAAAAATAAGAATACCAATGGCAGCTGCCGGTCGGGTATGTAGAGCTTTTTTGGGTTCATTTTTAATACGATTTGCGAAATCTGAGGGTGAAACCATGAGTCGTCTCCTTATTCAATAGTTACAATGGTTTATATGATAACAACAATCATTCTCATTATCGCAAAAATATTTATGTTGTACAATTGCAGGAACGATTTTTCCGTACTATGGGATTGGTTTATAAAAAAATGGTGCAGATCTTTGTATCCCGAGATACTTGATCTGCACGCCCTTCCCCACCGAAATGATCAGTCTCATTCATGGTGAATTACGACTTTTATTTCACAAGACTTTTTAGCACATCGTCAATGATTTTGCTGCCAGCGTTCGCCCCACTGTAAAGCCAACTGCTTGTTGAGCTCATTTCATGCACATTTCCAGCTTTTACAGCTGGGATGCCCTTCCAGATTGCACTATCTAGGATCTCCGAACCCTCAGTCTTATCACTATTTACAAGGAAAATATGATCTGCGGTCAGCTCAGAAAGCTTCTCTAGCGAGATCGGATTCCAAGTTGCTCTTGTTCCTACTGGGATCTCTGTTACTAAGTTAGGCAGCGTTACGCCAAGGTCTGTATATAATACAGCTCCACTGCTGCGGGTTTCGTCTACAATATAGAAGTTTTTTTGCACCAACCATAGAATAGCCGCGGACTCTTGTCCAATAGCTCCTGTAAGCTGTTCTTTCGCAGCCGCTGCTTTAACATCATAATCATTAATGGCTTTTTCTGCTTCAGGGGTTTTGTTCAAAATCTCACCCATCTTGAGCAACGATTTGCGCCAATCTTGATTTAGTTCATCCCCAATTACATAAGTGGGTGCAATCTTATTCAACTGATCGTAAATCCCGTTCTGAACAGAAGACTCCGATGGGATGATAATAAGATCCGGAGCAAAGCTGGTTACAGCCTCTAACGGAAGGTCGTAACTAATTGTAGGAACATCCTTCAATTCAGTGGCCAGATAATCCTGAACGCCATTTGTAACTGACCATTGAGCTACTGGAGTTACACCCAGAGTTACCAAAGAGTCTTCCAAATATGAACCCAGAACGCGCTGTGGATTAGCCGGAATCGTTACTTTATGACCCATTGCATCTGTTAACGTCTTAGGTGCAGCAGGTGCCTCTGTAGATTCTGCTGTAGGCGCTGTTGTAGGCGCTGTTCCTGCATTTGATGAGCTTTCAGCATTATTATTACCACAAGCGGAAAGTATTAGCGTCATCACTATTAGTCCGCTCATCGTCACTTTCATGCTTCCTGATCTTTTTCTGTTAAGCCAAAACATTAAAAACCCTCCTATATGTAACTGCTTTGATATTCAAAGGTGACCTTTACCTCTGCTTCACTTTTAAATGATATTGATTCTCATTCTCTGTGTCAACATATAAATTTCAAATTCTGTGGATTTGCAACAATTTCCTTCATATAAAATACAAAAGAGGTTATATTCCGAACGTTCCGGATATAACCTCATCTTTAATCTTCTACTTATTTATTTAAATGATACGGGACAGTCGCTACTACAACGTCCTTTTGATTCATTAGATACGAGCGGATTAAAAAGCTGGTCTGATTATGAAGCACGGCTTGCCACCAATGTTTGGTAATAAACTGTGGAATCAGAATCGTGATGTGATCCGTCGCAGCGGTCTTCCACTCTACCGTATCGATAAACTTCACTAACGGACGAATGATACTACGATATCTGGAACGAAGTACAATCAGGCGTACACCTGGATTCCATTCCTCCCACCGTTGCTCCATCTTATGAATGTCTTCTTCATCAAAGCCTACATACACAGCAACAACATTATCTGTTAGAGACTTCGCATAGCTGATGGAATGTAATACAGCACGTGTAACCCCTGCAACAGGAACAACTACAGTACTTCCTTTAATTACAGGTTTATCCGTAGCCGGACATATACGCAGTTGATCCGCAGTGTTCAAATAGTGCTTATGAATACGGTGGAACACGAACATTACAGCAGGTAAGAAAATGAATGCCATCCATACGCTCGAGAATTTAGTAATGATAAATATAAGCGTAATCGTCAATGTAGTCAGCATACCGATGGTATTTACTACAAATCTTTTCACCCATCCAGCGGGTCTTGTTTTGATCCAATGCACCATCATCCCCAGTTGGGATAAGGTAAAAGGAATGAACACGCCTACCGCATATAGTGGAATCAAACCTTCCGTATTCCCATGGAATGCAGTCACAAGTATGATAGACATAACTCCTAGAAAAATAATGCCGTTTGAGAAGCCAAGGCGGTCACCACGGACCATAAATGCATGTGGCAGATATTTATCTTTTGCAAACATAAAGGCAAGCAGCGGAAACGCTGAATATGCTGTATTAGCTGCCAAGAACAAAATCACTGCTGTAATCCCTTGAATGAAAAAGTACAATCCGCCACGGCCAAAGGTCGATTCAGCGATCTGAGAGACAACCGTAGCCTTTTCATCTGGCACAATCCCATACCAATACGCCAGCACAGTGATTCCGGTAAACATAAAGCCAAGGATAAGTCCCATGATCATTAGCGTCTTGGCTGCATTCTTCTCAGCGGGTGCTTTAAAGTTTGGGATCGCATTAGATACGGCCTCAACCCCCGTTAGGGCTGAACAACCAGAGCTAAACGCTTTTAATAGTAGAAACAAACTTACATTAGATACGGCGCTGCCTATTTCAGGAACATTCGCATGCGCGCCACCCATTGCATATTTAACGATACCGGAGATAATCAGAACAACAATCGAAACCACAAACAAATACACTGGAATTGCGATAAATGAAGCCGATTCAGTCACTCCGCGAAGATTAATGATTGTTAATAAAACGATAACAGATACAGCGATGAGAACAGTATGATTATGAAGACTTGGAAAAGCCGATGTGATCGCATCCGTCCCTGCCGAGGCACTAACCGCTACGGTAAGAATGTAATCCACCAATAATGAACCCCCAGCGAGCAGCCCTGTCGGAATACCAAGATTACTCTTGGCTACGATATAAGCTCCGCCTCCTTGCGGATAAGCAAAAATCGTCTGCCGATAGGATAAAATCAGGATGGCCAGCAGGCCCAATACGGCTAATGCAATTGGCAGGGAATACCAGATGGCAGTAAACCCGGCAGCCACTAGTACAATCAGAATTTGTTCCGTTCCGTAGGCTACAGACGAGAGCGCATCAGAAGACAGAACAGCCAGTGCTTTAACCTTGGATAACTTTTCATGATCGAGTTCATTCGACTTCATCGGACGTCCGATCAATAGTCGTTTTACCTTGCTTACCATGGTGGATACAGTTCCTTTCTTTGGGAGCTGAAACGGAATTTCCGTGCGCTGTTTTCATCGGTGGATTTCATAAATGCAGACACAAAAATAAGCATACGGAAATGATCCGCATGCTTATGCATGGTCATTTTCCCACCTTGCTTACGAGGTTAGCTGGCGGATTCGGGCTGTGGTTATAGCCCTACGGAAGAGGTCTGTTCGACCCGGTTCCGATTCACCCCATTGGCATGAATGCCAAGTTTGGTTCCCCCGTTTTTCCTAAGAAAATTCAGCGCATATTCAACTTCTCACAAGGTCTAATATTAGTCTACAAAGTGCCTACAGTAAAGCGTTGAAAAAAATGAAAAAAGAATGAAAAAACATCCAATAAGCTCAAATATAGCGTCTTATTGGATGCTCTCTTTCATTATCTTCAATTATCCCTCTAGCCCGTGATTTTAATACCTTTTCAGCTTTTTTGTACCTTCCAAAGTTAAAACTAAAATCCTAAGCTCTCCTCAGCATCTACTTCAATCACTTCTTCTTCCCTACGTCCATACCAAAGAAGGAGACTTATTAGAGCAAACGCTATTAAAGCTAACAAAGGAATCGTTATAAATCCGAAGTAGTTCAAGTAATCTTTATTACAAGGAACACCAACTGTACAAGGTAGAACTTTACTTAACGCTGGAATCTTCTGTTCCGCATAATGATAGATTGAGATACTGCCACCAATCAAACTTAATGGAAGCACATAAGGAATGATGCGCTTATCTCCACGGAAAGTGGCAATTCCCAACAAAAATAACTGCGGATACATAAAAATCCGCTGAAACCAGCAAAGCTTACAAGGTTCATACTTCAAGACTTCACTTAAATACAAGCTACCAGCTACAGCAACCAAAGAGACGAACCAGGCCAGATAGAGGCAGTTACGCTTGCAAAAAGATAGGAATTTTGTCACTTTGCCTCCACTGCTTTTGCGGCGGTGTTAATTTCAGATGTAATCGCTTCAATATCGAAAGGTTCAGCCGTTTTCACTCCATTAATGTAGAGCGAAGGCGTAGTTGTCACGCCTGCGTCAGTTGCCAACTGAATGTCTTTCTTCAGCTCATCTGCATAAGTTTTCTCTTGGATGTCTTTACGCAATAGATCGTAATCGATCGCTAATTTCTCTTTTTCAGCAAGGCTTACCAAGAAATCCTCAGTGGCCCATTCCACACTCTCATCCCCTTGCTGCGCATACACAGCATCATAGAACTTCCAGAATTCATCCTTATTCTGATGGTATACAGACAATGCAGCTAGTGAAGCTGTCTCAGAGTCAGGACCAACGAAAGCCATATTTACAAAGTAAAGAGCTGCTTTTCCCTCGTTGACAAAATCTTGAACAATTTTCGGTTTCATGGAGCCAGCAAATTGGGAACAAGCTGGACATTTGAAATCACCAAATTCAACAAGCTTAACAGGTGCATCCTCATTACCAATCCTAGGTAGCTCACTATAATTGAATTCTACCGGTTCTCCTGTAGAGACATTCTTTGCTGCATCTTTCGAAGCTAACATAAACAATCCAACAAAAATGATAACTACTACAGCTATTGAACTAATAACTAAAATTCTCGTTTTCTGCTTCTGTTGCTCCTGTTCTACCCGTCGTTTCTCTTGTTTGCTCAACTGGGGAACATTTGGACTTTTTTTAGGTTTACTCAAGGAGAATTCCTTTCTGTCCTCTAGGGACTAATGTAGTTTTTATCATATACATTTAAAATTATATAATTATTAATCTCTTTTTGGCAAACAGTATGGTCAAAAAAAACAGCGTAACTCCAAAAGGAGAAACGCTGCTCTTATTTTAAAAATATATAATTCCATTAAGCTCCAGCTTCTTCATTCAATAACTGTAACCGCAATAGCTTAATTCGAGAAATTCGCTTATTCTCAGTCTCTTCTACAATAAATAGATGATCATCAAATTCTACGGATTGCCCTTTTTGAGGTGGATTAACCTCCAATTTAGAATACAGCCAGCCGCCTATCGTATCGTAATCCTCAGTCTCCATATGAAGACCTAAAAGATCATTAATCTCTTCAATAAGCATCAAACCGTCAATGGAGTGTTCATCCTCGCCAAGCTTCTCAACACCGGGACGTTCCTCATCAAATTCATCCTGAATTTCTCCAACAATTTCCTCCATGATATCTTCCAGTGTCACCATTCCTGAAGTACCCCCATACTCATCGATCAATATGGCGATTTGTGTCTTCGCACGCTGCATAACTTTCAGCAAAGCACTAATCTGAATGGATTCCGGCACGGTCAATATTGGACGAATTAATTTCTGATAACTTTGTGGACGATCCTTAATTAAGTCCTTTATATGGATGAAGCCTAAAATATGATCCTTATCACCGTCACAGACGGGATAACGTGTCCTCATGCCATCATAGGCAATCTCAAGGTTCTCCTCAGCAGAAACATGATTATTCAGACAGATCATCTCTGTCCGCGGAATCATGATCTCCCGAGCCATGGTATCCACAAATTCAAAAATATTGTCAACTAACGCCATTTCAGTATTATCGATAAAGCCGCTTTTGTTACTTTCCTGCATGATAATACGAATTTCTTCTTCCGTATGCGCCGTTCCCAGCTCTGAAGCCGGGGCTAATCGGAAAATTTGCAGTAAACCACGCGCCAGCCCATTAACGATCCATATCACTGGATACATGATTTTGTAAAATACATTCATCGGTCCTGCTGTTAGTAAAAGGACAGATTCAGCCTTGTTAACAGCAATGGTCTTAGGTGCAAGCTCACCTAATACGATATGCAAGATAGTAATGAACATAAGAGCAATAACCAAAGATACAACATTAACAGCAGTTTCTCCTAAACCTATGCTTCCTAATAAAGGCCCGATAAGATTAGCTATAGCTGGTTGACCCAGCCACCCTAATGCAAGCGAAGCCAATGTAATGCCGAGCTGACAGGCTGAGAGATAGCCATCCAGGTTGCTGACAATGCTTTTTGCATTAAAAGCTTTTTTACTACCTTCTTCAATCAGGGTATCAATTCTACCACTTCGTACTTTCACCATTGCATATTCGACTGAAACAAAAAATCCGTTTAACAATACCAACAAAATAATAAGACCAACATGTAATATACCGGGTAAAGGGTCGCTCAATTTATACTCCTATCCACCATTTTCCGTACATGGATGGATAGGCCCACCTCCTTCGTTTTTTCAGAGTATTGGCAAAATGCTTGCCGTTTGTTCCTTTCAGTATCAATTTCCCAATGGTTTCATCTCCAGTCTAGAATCACGTTTTTGAATATATACTTTATTATATTAATATATTGGGGCAAACCGCAAGCATGCGTGTCCTTTTGAAAAAAAATGGGCGATTATTATCAAGATTATTCCATAAATTCATCACAAATAAAAAGAACTCCTAACCGTTTGGCGTTGGAGTTCTTCTCATCGAAGATGGATTAAATTTAGCGACAATTTCTCATCGTTGGAGGATTGCCAATTACACCTGGGTATTGGTAAGTAAGGGGCTCATCGAAGGTAGCATAATCAAAATAAATCATAAGTAAGACGGTGCGTTGGCCGGTCGCAGGGTCACTGATAATAATGTGGTCACGGCCTGCCGCTTCCAGCACACCCTTGTAAACTTTGGCATTCCAGTCTTTATTGTTCTCATAAGTAAAATAAAACGTACCTACTTTTCCTAAATTCAGGCGGAAAATATTCTCAATGTAGGATTGTTCGAACGTTTGTGGTGGGTTCTGAACTACTACTCCCCCTGGAGTCATTGGACTGCCACTGCTTACTTGGGGTGGCATGCTGCCCATGCCTTGCATTCCTGATGACATCGGCATTCCGGAAGACATTGGCATACCTGAAGAAGAGACACTACCGATGGTATAAGTTACGGGGCGGTAAGGTTGAACGATCATTTACTGAAACCTCCTAAATGTTTATCAGAGCATAAGCTCCTTTGGACACTACTGAAACTTACATTTGGACACAATTGAAATCAAACTAACTTTCTGTGAGAATTACTCATTTTATTGAGTAATTCTCTTTGCACAGTTACCATGCTAATTGCCGATAAATACAGTCGGGCAATCTTCTCCGGTCGGAGTAAAGAAGCAATGGGCTTTAAAGCGGCCTGTGTTTTGTTGGTTATACCAGGTTGCAGGACAATCACCTGCGGGTCTGAAGAACCACAAAGCATTGGTAGCTGGCCAGGTTCTTTCACCAGCAATTACACGTTTAGCTAGACGGATATCTGCTTCTCTGGCTCGCTGGTAGAAGTATCCCTTCTGCGGCGCTTCGAAACCTCCAGGACTTTGATAGACCATATCATTCACATTCCGAATGTTATTAAAGTCCAAGCAATTGCCAAGAATCCGGTTGACGCCAACATTGCCGACCATGAGCATGCCGAGATCTCCATCTTCCTCAGCTTCCGCTCTCATCAACCGCGCCAGCACCTTCACATCTTCCGAGTTCGTTTTGATGACGGCCACGCTGTCTCCTCCTTGGGGTCACTTCTTGTAGCAACCTCGTTCTTAACTGCATGCTGTATAGTATGTGCATTCGCCTAAGAGGTGACAGTTCCCGCCTATTTTTTAGAGTAGGGATCTTTCCTTTTAACCACTCAGCAAATCCCCATTATCTACACTCTAAGCTGCGTATGTCCGCGCTAAAGCATCAGAGTCGACATCAGTGTTAGAGTCGAATCGGTGCTGGAATTGGTCTCGGTGTTAGCAACAATTATCAACGTCAGCTTCGATGTTCTTGTTAACGACAGCTTTAGCATCAGAGTCCACGTCGGTGGTAGCGTCGAACGGTGCTGGAATCGGGCTCGGTGTTAGCAACAATGTCCACGTTAGATCGATTTTCTTGTTAGCAACTGCGTCAACGTCAGCACCCGCTCAGAAGGCGCTATCGGACACAGCTGACCTTATTCGCGATATTAATCCACTTTTCGGATTCTAACGGACCCCAAAGCCCCTATTGGCCCGCAAAGCACCGATTATAAGCCTCTTTCTAATGAATAGCTGCATTGGAGTCCGAAACTAGGCTCAAAAGACTGTGAATTTGCAAATAACGTCATCTGGGTCCGCAAGGTGAGAGGGTAATGAATATCTGACACTTAATAGATGATCGCACCTACAGTGAGCTTTGAGAGCTACGGTATCAGTGAGCTTTGAGAGCTACAGGATCAATGAGCTTGAATGGTACATAACCAAAACGCAAAACAGCGATCCACCATGAGCATGAGGATCGCTGTTTTGATTTAATACATATGACTACTCCGCAGTTGAGTATTGTGCCTGTCGTTGGAATCCATGATATCTGGTTCCTTGATAAGTAAGCATTCCTCTATCGCCTTCAGCACTCAAGCCATATTCATGGCCATCTACTTTAAATTCCATGCGACTACCGCCCTCCAGCTCGTACGTTAAATAGTAAGTTGTACTAGTACGAGTTGAGCCATTCTCTTCCTGAAGCTGCTGCTGTCGTACTTCAGTCCGTTTGCTAACGATATGCGCAGGGATTGTTAGTATGGGGGAGCCATTGTTCCTGCCCCATTGAAGCAAGCCCCTGCCTGCTGATATAGCAAGAATACCAATCATAACAACGATAAAGATCGGCATCACCGTTCCGGCAAAATCAAACATCCATGAAAGATCCGGGCCCATTCCCATGACAGTTTCCCCCTTCTTCCTCTTGTTATTCAGCCTAATTGCTGCGTTCTGAGTACTTCTGTACATGTATATGCCTCATCTAGTCCAGAAAGCATTAAATAAGTGAGACTAGATGCAAAAAAGACCACTTCGTTTTCTTAGAAATCAAGAATTCGAGTGGTCTCTATACAGAGTTTTCAGTTATTAAATTAAGCATGAACTAGGTCTAGCAATTTCTTAGTTTCGTCCGTCTGATCGTCTAACATTCCATTCTCAGCCCAGCAAGCTCTGCATTGTTCTTCAGTTTCACAAAGATGAGCGTCATCACAGTTGTAGCAAAGTTGCAAAAGGTTTCTTGTCATATAATCTGTTTCGAATGTTTTCATTGTAATCTCTCCTATTCGATGTCTGAGTTTGTGAAAATTTGAACTTGTTTTCTATGTGTTAAATATATCACAGGATTCTTTAAATGTCATGTGATTTTTTTCACATTTATAAAGAAAATTTTAAATAAGTTTTTTCCTTATATTCAATCATTCACAAACAACAATAACCCCCCACTCTTCTAACAACAAAAGAACCTACCATCAGGCAGGTTCTTATTCCTTATTACATTACACGCCAGCTGATACCACCATTCGTAGTCTGTAACAGTATCGAGCGCTTGTCCTCTTTTTTCTCAATCAAAAGCCACCCCACCTCAGTGGAAAAAAACTGCAGCTTTACAATCTCCGGATATTCCAAAAGCTTAGATCGCAGTACACTGCTCTCTTTAAGCGGTAACCAGGTCGCTCCTTGATCAATCGTATGGTAAAGGGTGTCGCCGAGTATGGTCCAACCGATCTGTGAATTCAAAAAAGTCGGAGCAATTAGACGATTAACACCAGCTTGTGCGTTCAATCCAAAGGAAGCGAATTTCCAATTAGCGCCGCCGTTAGCTGTAAAATATCCATGGTAAGTGATCGTTTTTTCTTTATCCTTTTGACAGCCAACAGACATCCAACCAGTAGACTTAGTAGCATCGAAGAACTCCGGTTTGCCAGTAATTACTCGGTCACAATCTTCTAAACGTTCGTTAACTAGAAAAGCTGGCCCGAGACTCCAGCTCTTACCGCCATCTTTTGTCATAAAGATTTTGGGAAGAGCACCTGTCTGTAGTGTCACAAATCCATGTGTACTATTGCGAAAAATCATTCCAGTGGTGACCCCGGCAAACGGTATCGAATCATTTGGGAAATTCGGATTGTATTGCTCATTCTGCATCACTTCTTCCCAAGTGGCCCCACCGTCTGTCGTTGAAAAAAGTGCCTTGTTCTCTTTATTGGAAGAAGCGTTCCATGAGGTCATCAGCCAACCCTTTCTGGGTGAGTTGAAATATACAGAGGATACTGTATTCACATCTCCTAAAGATGAGATTTTCCAGCTTTGGCCACCATCTGTGGTTCGCAGCACAATCGTTTCTGTCGAGCCAAAAGCACTTCTTATAATCCAACCATGAGATGGATCCGTGAAGAAAATCCCCTTCCCATACACAGGATTGGAGAGGAACTGCACATTTGGTGCTGGTGAAATATTAGCCCAAGTTGCTCCGTTATCCCGGGTCAAGTACAACCGGAGTTCGTTTTTGGTAACCCCCCAGGCCAGACCCTCACTTTCACTAAGCAGCTGAAAATCTGTAAGACGAGTCTGAATTTGATATTTCGGAGCGCTATCATTGTCAATATGATTGGCGTCTGGAGTAATCAGGGTTATCGTCTGTCCTTCTTCAGGTGCCTCTGTCGGCTGGGGCTGCTGAGTAGGTTCCGGGGGAGGAGATGAACAAGCCGTGACCACCCACGCTAACAAAATCAGCATCAATATTAATCTTATTCCCTTCAATCCAGCAATCTTAGATGCCAATAACCTCTCTCCTCTCGGATGGATTGAATCTTATTTATGATTCAAATTACTATTACGATAGCCATATAGTGCATAGATTAGAAGTCCAACAACTGTCCAAATTAGAAAACCAATCCAAGTCTCACTTCCTAGATTATACATCAAAATACCACAAGTTGCCGCACTTAACAGCGGAATGAAAGGTACCCAAGGAACTCTGAACCCTCTTTTTAAATCCGGATGAATATATCTAAGCGCGATTACCCCTAAAGACACTACAAAAAAGGCAAACAATGTTCCTATGCTTGTCAGATTTGCCAACCGGTCCAGTGGGATGAAACCCGTTAACACAGCTATTAAGATACCTACCATCCATGTGCTTCGTACAGGTACCTGTGTTTTAGCATTAATCTTAGATAAACTTATGGGCAGCAGGCCATCACGTGAGATGGCAAATAACAGCCGAGTTTGACCGAATAACATCACGAGCAGTACCGTAGTCATTCCCGCAATGGCTCCAACAGAGATCAGACCGGCAATCATATCCTGATTTACAAAGCGAAGCGCATAAGATACAGGATCACTAACATTGAGATCAGTATATGGAACAATACCCGTTAATACGAGTGAGACAAGAACGTACAAGACCGTACAGATAGCAAGGGATGAAATAATTCCAATCGGCAAATCGCGTTGGGGTCTTTTCACCTCTTCAGCAGCGGTTGCTAGCGCATCAAAACCTATGTAGGCAAAAAACACTGTGGCCGCGCCATTGATCACGCCATGGTACCCAAAAGGGAGAAACGGAGTCCAGTTCTCTGGCTTCACATAGAAAAATCCTGTTACGATAAATAGAAGCACCACTGCTATTTTGATAAAAACCATGATTGCGTTAAAGCGTGCCGTTTCCTTGGTTCCCCGAGTCAGTAAATAGGAAATCAACAAAATGATGATTACTGCAGGCAGATTTATTATTGTACCCGCTTCTGCATTATAAGCCCCCGATAGTGCGGTTGGAAGATGTATCCCAAAGCCCTCTAATAACCCCTGAAAATACCCTGACCAACCGCTGCTTACAGCCGCTGCGGCAACTCCGTATTCCAAGACAAGATCCCAGCCTAAGATCCAAGCTAATAGTTCTCCAAAGGCTACATAACTATAAGCATAAGCACTCCCGGAAACAGGAATGGTCGAAGCAAATTCCGAATAACATAATGCCGAGAGCACACAGGCAAACGCCGCTAGTAAAAAAGAAATTATAAGACCAGGACCTGCATGTTCTGCTGCGGCAACTCCTGTCATTACAAAAATACCTGTGCCGATAATGGCTCCTACCCCAAGCATTGTTAGATCCAGGGCACCCAACGTCTTGTTTAACTGCGTCCCCTCAGAACTTGTGGGTATGTGTAGAGCCTTTTTACGAAATAAATCCATCCTTACATTCTCTCCTGTCTAGTCTTGCTAAGATAATGAAATAAAAATCACATTTTAGTATGGCCTTAATTAGGGTAATGCATTAAATAAGATCAGCTTGAAAACACTACCGTTAACGATTATGATGGACAAGATTGAAACCAAAAATTTGAAATATTAAGGAGATGGAGACATGGCCCCCCCAAAACCCAATCGGGTCGTAGTTATCGGTACTGGAGCAGTTGGTACAACTACAGCCTATACATTATTGTTACGTAGACGTATGCCCGAACTCGTACTTATTGACGTTAATCATCAGAAAGCACTTGGCGAAGCACTGGATATGAATCACGGCATGCCTTTTGTCGGTGGTGTGAAGTTATGGGCTGGTACTTATGAAGACTGCCGTGAAGCAGATATCATTATAGTCACTGCCGGTGCATCACAAAAACCGGGAGAAACCCGGATAGATCTGCTTCGTAAAAATATTTCGATTTTTAAAGATATCATTGAAAAAATTACAAAGTATAACCAACATGCCATTCTACTTATTGCAACTAACCCTGTAGATATTCTGTCTTACGCGACTTTGAAAATAAGTGGGTTTGACCGCAGACGTGTAATTGGTTCTGGTACGGTACTTGATAGTGCTCGTTTTCGTTATTTGATCGGTCTTCACAAAGAAATCGATCCTCGCAGTATTCACGGACAGATCATCGGTGAACATGGAGATTCAGAGCTTCCGGTTTGGAGTCTTGCGAATGTAGCTGGGATTGATCTTGGTTTTGACGAAGCAGAACGCGAAGAAATCTTCCAAGATACCAAGAATGCAGCCTATGAAATTATTGATGCCAAAGGCTCAACCTCTTATGCAATAGCTCTTGCACTGGACCGAATTGTAGTCTCCATTCTTCATAATGAAGGCGCCGTGTTGAATGTTTCTACTTTATTAAACAACTATAACGGGGTTTCGGATGTCTATCTCGGTGCACCTTGCGTAGTAGACCGCTCGGGTGTTCGGCAGGTACTGGACCTCCCACTCAATGAAACCGAACAGGCTTTATTCCAGAAATCCGCTGAGAAGCTAAAAGCAGAAATAGCTAAGCTAGAATTGTAAGCGTATATGGCTGGAAACAGCCTTTTTTGACTACAAAAGACACAAGAAACCGTCCTTTTTATATGTGGAGCGTTGCCTCCACTATGAAAAGGACGGTTTTTAATATAACACGAATTAACTTAGCCTGCCAATGACAAAAAGATCCTTTAGCAGGCCAGGCTCACCTGAAATTCCGGATCTTTTTTATCAATTTATTTAGTGATAGGTTGCTTGTAATATTCTTTGAGAACTTGTTCGGCTTTTTTGCCATAAATATCAAAACCACGGTCAATGGAAGCCTCTTCCAAGGCATATAATTTCGTGCTCCAGTCCCACCAGAAGTAACCGGCAAACCAAGGTTCATTCCAGAATGCTTCCAGCGCTGACCGATAGAAGTTGGCTTGTTCATCTTCTGAATACGGTAAGTCTGTGTATGTAAAGTCCCATGGCATGGTGGCACATCCATGCGCACTTCGGCATCCAATCTCGATGAATACGAGAGGCTTGCCAAATCGCTCAGACAGTGACTTAAGCCGCGGTTTCTGCCGCTCCCAACCTGCCAGCATATTCTCATAAGAATCTCCCGGCACGGAAGCTACCGGATAATAAGCGCTGGTTCCGATAAAATCCACCTCATCCAGCCACTCGATTCCTTCTTCTTTGCCATGATTAGCATTATAAATGATCGGCCCTGTATAAAGATTGGTGACCTCTTGAATCAATTGTCTCCATTCCGCAGTTCTAGACTCTGTGCCTACCATTTCGCAGCCGATACAGAACATCTCACATTCAAGCTCTTCCGCCAACTCTGCATAGTGTTTAATGAAATTTGTATAAGAACGGAACCATGCTGCCCAATAAATCTCTCCCTCTTCCGGAAATCCAATCCTAGCTCTCCAAATGCCATCCCTCGAATTCACAACCGGTTTAAGACAAACTTTAAGACCAAGCTGTTTTGCCAGTTGTACCGCATGTGCGAGATCACGATCTGTCACCGTGTAACCGTAATCATAATGAATTTCTGTTGAATGCACTGTGTCTTGCCATGTCCAAAAAGATAAGGCGATCCATTCACTTCCTGTCTCCGCCAGCTTTCTCATCGAATCTTCTGCATATTCTGTGCGGTATTCGCCTCGTTTTGATCCCCAGCCATAAGTCATCCCTTTTAGAAATACATCCTTCACGATTAGGACCTCCTATAAAAAACTCTTAATAACTGTTAGAATAAATCAATACCGTTATAATAACAAGTTATTTTTTGTTATCAATTTTCTAAGGAGGTTTCTTTCTTTTCTATCACAGCTGGATTTGCAATTTAGACATAGCCTCTTCCTTCTCACGACTGGTAATATGTGTGTATACGGTTGTAGTCTGGATCGAGGAGTGACCAAGCAGTTCCTGTACAGTGCGCAGATCTGCCCCTTTTCTCAGCAGCATGGTTGCAAAGGAATGTCGGAGCTTATGACTTGAATACGGACGTCGCTGTGCTGCTGGCACATCCCTTTGGAAACGATCAAAGGTATCTGCTGCAATTTGCTGAATGCCGCGGATCGACAACCTGCGTCCTTTTTGTGAAATGAACATCGCTTCCTCTTTACTGCGCCAAGGATCTAACCTTTCTGCTAACGCAGAGTCGAGAAAAGGCACTACATCCTCGGGAACCGGCACATTACGCCATTTACGCCCCTTCCCAAACACACGGAGAGAATGTCTTTCTACATTATAATCACTCAAATTCAGTGTGTGGACTTCCCCCACCCGAAGCCCCATATAGGACATCAACAAAAAAACTGCTAAATTGCGCTTTTTGTATTTACCATCTATAGAAGATAAAAACCGACCCAGATCACTTTCATCTAAGTAGACCGGCTCACGATTGATCTCCGTTTTGGATTTCTTAATCCCGGCTGCCGGGTTGTTCTGAAGTAATTCCAGCTCGATCAATGCCTTGAAAAAACAGTTAATCGCAGCATGCTTCCGGTTACGGGTCGCATCACTCACTCCACGTTCGCGGACAGAGGTCAAAAAAGAAATGACATGCAGCTTCTTCACCGTCTCAAGCTTTTTACCATTCAGGCTGTCTAAAAATTGTTTCACATCTACTAAATAGGATTTTTGCGTATAGGGAGTGTACCCGGCATCCTTCATCCAGATGAGAAAGGCCTCCAGCCCTTCTTCGTAGTCTTCACACCACTCATTCATGCCTTAGAGCCTCCTTGTTAACGTTGATCTATATTAGACTTCTCCATTGCTCAGCATGTTTTTGTATCGCAAGTAAGAACTCCGTCAGTACGGGCGATTTCCATTTCTTATGATGATAGGCGATCTGCGTCGCCACACGCTGTGATTCATCATTCCAATTCAACCTGGCAAGTTTTCCTTCGGAGAGTTCATTTTTTACAGTAATTAATGGAAGAAAGGCAATGCCAAGATCAGCCATCACACATTGCTTTATCGCCTCGATGCTCCAAAACTCTAACGTGGGGTCAGGAAATACACCGTAACTGTTCAAATGCCGTTCAAATAAAGTCCGGTAGGAACAGCCCGTTTCAGTATGAAGTATGGTCACTCCTTTTAAATGAAGGGGTTCTACCTCAGCAAGGTTTAATAAGGGATGATCTGGCGCTGCGATCAGCGTCATCGGCTCATGTACTAATGTTTCTATATTTAAATCTTTATCTTCCGTCTCAGGTTGCAACAAGAACGCTAAATCCAGTTCACCCGAACGGACAAAATCTGATAGTTCCCAGCAAGCTCCAGGCTTCAGAAGAATTTGCACCTTCGGATATTTAGCGCGAAACTCCTTAATAATACCTGGTAAGCGAAAAGCAGCTAGAGATTCAGGAGCCCCAATCCGTAAAGAACCCGTAAGCTCACTATCCGAGCGTAACGCGTCCTCTGCTAAAGTGTGCATTCTGGATATTTCCTGAGCGAACGGGAGCAACCGACGCCCTGCGTCGGTTAGGATAATCTTTTTACTGATCCGATCAAATAATGGCTGGCCAATTTCAGACTCTAGTGCTTGGATTTGTGCAGTAATACTGGACTGTGCATAATCAAGCTTCTGTGCTGCTCTAGTAAAACTGCCCGTCTCCACTACCACTAAAAAGGTAAAAAGATGACGTGACTCCATGAATTTCCCCCTAAATGAAAATGAACCATCGGAATATCGAATGGATACTATTCAAAAATTCTGTTTTTCCAATGGATCTATTATCTGCTACTCTAGAACAAAAGACAAGGAAAGCAGGATAAAAAAACATGAAGGAATCCGGTTCAAACACTTTACAAAAAAACATTGGCATGCCTCAGGCTATTGCCCTTTACATCGGGGCTGTGTTGGGTTCTGGGGTCTTAATTGTTCCTGGTTTAGCTGCAGAAATGGCGGGTCCCGCTTCATTACTGGCGTGGGGATTTATGTC
Organism: Paenibacillus sp. FSL H7-0918; assembly: GCF_038007025.1. Classification (NCBI taxonomy): domain Bacteria; kingdom Bacillati; phylum Bacillota; class Bacilli; order Caryophanales; family Paenibacillaceae; genus Paenibacillus; species Paenibacillus sp. FSL H7-0918. The sequence goes on along the minus strand of NZ_JBBOWJ010000003.1, from coordinate 143,104 downwards.
GTTGCTGATTTTGCCGATGGCCTTATCAATGGGTCTGCTCTCTGCTAAATTCCCTAACGCTGGAGGCGTGTCCCATTTTGTAACGCTTGCTTTTGGTCCAAAAGCTGGCTCACTGGTAGGTTGGTTCTTTCTGATGTCCGTTCCGATTGGCGCACCTGTTGCTGCACTGACTGGAGCTGGTTATATGACCGCCGCTATGGGCTGGGACGAATCTGCAAGAATTACTATTGCCGCTATTATGTTGGTCATTGGCCTGATTACGAACTGGATTGGTATGCAGGTAGCTGGAAAGGTACAAATAGCGGTAGTTATAGCGATTGTTGCTGTGCTGGTCTTCTCCTTTGCTACTGCACTGCCCCGTATGGAAGTCGAACACTTCACTCCCTTTATCCCACATGGATGGATGAGCATTGGCCAGGCTGCTGCAATCTTATTCTGGTGTTTTATTGGCTGGGAGGCTGTCTCACACCTATCTGAGGAGTTCAAGGACCCACAGCGTGCCGCCGTTAAAGGAGTAACTATCGCCGCTATTATAGTAGGGATTCTATATTTTCTCTCCGCACTAGCAACTGTTGGTACACAAAGCTACCTCAAAGGTGGATCAAGCACTTCACTCGTCTGGATTATTAGTCAGCCTCTTGGGCGCTGGGGAGGATTTATTGCCGGACTTACCGGTCTGTTCATCTGTACAGCCACAATTATTGCCTATGCAGGAGCTGCCTCACGTGTGGCTTATGCTTTATCCCGCCAAGGCTCTGCGCCGAAATGGATGGGTAAAATATCCAAACAGTATCATACCCCTATCGGTGGCATAGCTTTTCTTCTGCTCTGTTTTGTATCGGTGATGACGCTATATGGCAGCGGGTCCCTCTCCATCACCACTCTGATCCAGTTTCCGAATGCTACTTTTATCCTGACTTATATCGGAGGTTGTGCTGCAGGAATACGTCTGCTCAAAGGAAGTCGCTTAGGTGTGACGATAAGTTGGATTTCCTTTTTAGCAACAGCTGCTGTGTTTCCTTTTACGGGCTGGGCAATAGGCTATCCGCTACTCATTACTTTGGTATTCGTTTGGATTATCCGTAATAAGCGTAAACAGAGGATGCGTGTCACTGAAGAGATTGGTCCTAAAATGCATGAGGAACAACAAAAGGTGTTGTAAGGCTCTAACTGCGTTTGAACCTCTCCCTAAGGAATAGTTGTACTGGTGTCCGAAACCGTGCTCAATAGGCGATAAATGTGCAAATAGCGTCAAATCTCTAACTACTTCTAAACTGGCATTCGTTTCAGCAGCTGCTTAGATGGTTATGGAATGAAGAGGGTATACTAGACTATGACCAGTCAAAGGAGACGATAAATCATGCCAAACAAAACTAAGATCATTCTTGAGCCAGCTGCTCAAAAATTTGCTGATGATAATGCGAAACCTCCCTTTCTACCTGACCTTGGGCCAGAAAAGGGCCGTGAAACGGTAGATAGCGTACAATCCAGTGAGATATATAAACCTGAAGTTGATATTGAAGATCTAATGGTGCCAGGTGGACCTAACGGTGATGTTTCCATAAGAATCGTTCGTCCCCCAAGCTCCTCATCAGCGTCGCTGCCTGTTATCCTGTACATTCATGGCGCAGGCTGGGTGTTTGGGAATGCTCATACCCATGATCGCCTGATCTGTGAACTAGCTGTCAGAGCGGAGGCCGCAATTGTTTTCCCTAATTACAGCCTCTCTCCAGAAGCTAAATATCCTACAGCTATTGAAGAAATCTATGCAGTACTCCAGTGGACAGCTGAAAAAGGAAGCGAGCACGGATTAGATACTAGCAAGCTTTCTATAGCCGGAGACAGTGTTGGTGGGAATATGGCCGCTGCTATTACTCTAATGGCTAAAGAACGGAGTGGGCCGAAGATAGCGAAACAACTATTATTCTATCCGGTAACGGATGCCTCGTTTGATACTGAATCCTATCATGAGTTCGCCAAAGGCTATTTCTTGCAGCGGGACGGCATGAAATGGTTCTGGGATCAATATACTACTGACCCTGAGGAACGTAATCAAATCACGGCCTCCCCTCTTCGGGCTAGCCTAGAACAACTACGGGATTTACCAGATGCACTGGTCATTACTGGTGAAGCAGATGTGCTACGGGATGAGGGTGAAGCTTATGCCGCCAAATTGCGGGAAGCTGGCGTGAATGTTACGGCTGTCCGCTTTCAAGGCATCATTCATGATTTTGTCATGCTGAATCCTTTAGCCGAGACTCATGCTAAAAAAGGAGCTATCAAGTTAGCGACAACATGGCTTCGTGAAGGTTTCTAAACAAATCAACTATTGACATATTCCTTTACTAGGCGAATTGGTTACCACAAGAATTCTTGTGCGAAACTGATTCGCTTTTTATTGTTAACATAATATTTATTATGTTAACAAGTGTATTTTTACAATTGAGAAACAAATATCCATTCTCTGCGTCAATATATTATAAATGATGTATAAGGAGCTAAAATCGTGAAATATGTACCGTTTATCCTAAAGACCGTTATATCTTCCTCCTTGCTCGTATCTGGAGCTGGTATATACTTGTCTAGTGCTCAAGCAGCAGTAACAACTCCTGCCTCCTCTTCAACAACCGTCGACTCTATCACCACAATTAAACCCTTATGGCACGACAAGGCAGATGGTCAAGGAATTTATAGCCAACAGGCTCCTATTGCAAATAAATTATTCTATTATTCATCAGGCGGGACACTAAAGGCCGCCGATCTCACCACAGGCAAAGTTAAATGGTCCTACAAAAACGGAACAAATCCTGAGATTATAACGAATAACTCGGTTTTCTTTATCACTTATGAGGGTTATCTTGTAAAAGTTAATGCTCAAACGGGGAAATTGCTTTGGAAGGTTAAGGCTGCCAAAGATCCGATCGAGATCGGTGCTTTCGCGGAGTTAGTTAACGGAGTGATATACTTCCGGAACGAGCATGGTGGAATTGCAGCTTATCATCCGGTTACTGGTAAAAAGATCTGGGAGAATAAAGACATCCCTATGTATGTAGGAAGTATCGACGGTCTTTATAACGGGGTATTGGTAGTATCCAGTACCGTTGATAATAGACGCACACAGTTTTTCGGTCTCGATCCGGCTACAGGCAAGAAGTTATGGAGAATTCAGGGATTTTATAGCTTTGTTGCTTACCGGGATGGTGAATTATTACTCCGCGAACAAGCCAATGCTGCAAATGATGCCTCTAATGTGCCTCTTAAAGGCTATCAGTTGACCCTGGTACATGTTGATGTTAAAACTGGAAAAGCGAAGACCAATAAGAACTATAAACCGCTCGAAGATGTCAGTAGACTCGGTAATTATTTCACATCACTTCAAGGCTCGTATCTATATACAGTCGATGGAGGTTTAGACCAATGGGGTGGTCATCCACTATACCGCTTTACCTTAGGTCAAGAAACAACGAGTGAACCCAAAAGTTATCAGGAGTACGGAAATTGGGTGGCTGGACCAGTAAATAACATGGCTTTTTTCCAAAAGGGTGCACAGATCACTGGCGTTCAAATGAACGATAATCGCATTATAAGCTTCAACGGACCGGACAGTCCAGCGCTTAGTGTTCAATTGATCGGTAAGGGGATTTACACTGGCTATGAGAATGGCTACTTCTATATCATAAATGCAGAAACAGGCAAAGCGCTTGGCAAAGTAAAGACCGGAGCACAACAATACGGCACACTATTTAGTGCGAATGGTATTCTCTACATCCAGACGGAGCATGATATATTCGCGATTTCCCTGCCAAAAGAATTAAAATAGTTGTTGTTACTCCTCATCTTTTGCAGCCACTTCTCGTTTAAACTCACTGGTTCGACTCTCCAGATGAACTGACCCGCTGTTTCCAATCTGGAAGGTCGTGCCAGACCCAATCGACAGAATTTTTATATATTGTATATTAATCATTGATTCTGCGGAATCCTTTAATATCACAAATTCATCCGCTTCATTCCCTTGCTTAGTCCATACAGGGATAGGGATGTCTATGAGTGTAGTATCTTTCGGGTGATTATTAATCTCCCTTATGTTAAAAAGATAATTCTCCTTGCTTCCCAGGAATTTAGATTGAACCCGGTCTACAGATCCACAAATAAAAATAGAACTGTCGGACAGATTGTTGATATAAACATCTTGTATGCGTGAGGTGTGCATAGGTTAACTGCCTTTTTTGACTTGATCTGGCGCGCTCTGAGTATATTCTATTACGCTGTCAAACGCCGAGGAGCAATGAATGGATTGAGTATCCCCTACTAAAAATACTGATGAACCCGAGATCGAAACGACTTTCACTGCATTGACACTAATATCTCTATTGATCACCGTTATCTTCATTCGTCTCCCGCCTTCCGGTTATATTTATTTCCAAATGCCGCTCTACTGCCATAACGATATCTCGTTTGATTTGCTCTACAATAGAAGCGCATTCCTCATCAGTGTATCCACGCCCTTCTTCTGTGGCAGGGAGTTGGTTTACATACTCGTTAATCCGTCCATCCATTTGATTCAGCAGATCCTGAGTCACCATTTGGATATATTGCTCATCAATGCTTAAATTCTTCTCTTTTTCTAAACGTGAAAATTGCGAGGGAACCTCTTCTTGCACATACTTCAAAATCTGTGGGCGAATCTGATCCGATAAGGCAGTTGTACCATCCTCCCGCTCCCCTATAGGTTTACCGTTGATCATCGCTTCATCCAGATTGTTTCCCTCATTCGGTGTAATGCCTATATTTAAAGTGCCTTCCAGCTTTTCGATTTTTAATTGTTCAAAATGATAATTGATAGGTCCTATACTTGCAGATTTATTGTTCTTTATGCTGTCTACATCGCCTTGCAAATCGCGAAGCTGCTTCTCTAACTGTTGAATCTTCTCCGCTTGCAATCTTAGTGTATTAAAAACCTGCTGAGCGTAATACGGATGCATACAACCCCCTCCTATGGTTTATTGTATGCGGGGACAAAGAGCCTAATTCAGATGTGCATATAGTTCCGCCGCTGGCGGTAAGGATACAAGGGGTGAAGCCATTTTTTCCGCTGGAGTCGTTGGAGCCGATGATGGAGCTCCAGAGGTCTCATAATTATGAGACAAAGTATTAATTCGTCCCGATGTACCAATCTGAAGTACCGAGGAATTAGAGATAGTGCCGATTTTTAGATTATAGATCGATATGCATTGATATACCGTAATGTTCATTTAAACCCCACCCTTAAGGAGGTGATACTTGATCCACCACATCTGAATCCATCGTATTTGTACTGCTGGCCGCATTATTCGTTATATTCGTACCTATAGAGTCACCTATGGAGAAGGAGTTGGCACCGGCATAAATTTTAGAGTTGCTGCTCAGGATAACGGATGCCGTATTTCCTACTAAGACTGTGGAGCTGGGGCCTACGCTATTGATTTTAATATTGCCGATGATTGAAACCACCAAACCACTCCTCCTTTCGGAATGATAAGCTATTCTATGTAGATATTCGCCCAGATGTCACTGAATAAGTCAAACGCCCATACAATGGATAAAAACCGTAGGAGGCGCAGAGCTATGAGTCCCAATAAGACGAACCCTTTAGATTGGATGAATGAAGATCCCTTTTTTAAGAAAAAGTTATCCTTGAAAGCTCTTGAAGAGCAGTGGAAGTTGGATCCTAACCAAATTGACGGGTATGTCGAAAAAGTAATCCGTGAAGCAACTGCAGCGACCTCCTCTTCATTTATGAACGAAACCTCAAGTTTAAGTTTTGAGCATATCGACACTCATAATCACCTGATTACCAAAATTCGTATTCCGAACGGGATTCACCCCGAAAGTATATGGGCACAAATCAATCGCACACAAATTAAATTAACAGGTTTAGGAAAAGATCATAGCGAGATTATTCAGTTGCCAGTTCCCGTCATTCCAGATCAGAGCAGAGGCACTTATAAACAAGGTTCCCTGCAATTCAGAATGCCTAAAATGTCAGCGGGAAGATTCAAAGATATCGACATCCGTTATTTATAAAATATTCCTTTAAAATCCACCTGTTTTACTCGTCCAAGTGCCCCATTCCCCCTGAAAAAACGTCTTAAAATCAAAACAGCGTATAATTTAAGTTATACGCTGTTTTTTGAGGGTGATTTTTAGCCCTTTTTCTTCCGATTTTCTATTCTTTTCGCTCTTCGAACTTTAAGTTCCTCTTGGTCATAAGATGGAGTATTAAGAGTAAAGGTGGGGGCAAATTATGTCTAAAAACAAACGCGGCAAAGCACTTTGGCGCATTCCATCCCGGGCTAGAGGAACATGTCCGATCTGTGGCAGCACACGTATTAAGCTGTTGTACTTCGGGAAAGGCATTTCAGGTGAAAAGCTTAATGTATGTAAGAAATGTGATGGGAAGCAAAAGGCATGAAAGCATTTAGCAGATAATTCACAGAACGGGTTACCAAATAAAGTGCGACCTTAACCTCGAAACTAAGCTCGACAAAAAAGCTATCGCACTTTGCTTGGTAATCCTTCACTTACAAAAACTTTTATAGTTCAATCCGATAGCGTCTTTCCTCATTCGTTAGAATGAAACCGACAGATTCATATAGCTGTAATGCAGAATCATTTTCCGTAAGCACCATCAGACATGCCTCTTCCAGTCCGTGGGTTCTAAAATAGCTCAATGCTTGAAAAAGCATGTACTTAGCAATTCCGGATCTTCTCCATGGCTCAAGTACAAATACATTTTCGATGTAGCCACCCTTCTCTTCCTGCCAGACCATTAAGCTACCCGCAACCTTCTCCCCTTCTCGAACAACAAGTGATGTCCAGAGCGGATTTTGTTTAAATTCAGCTAACCGTTCTTTCCCTAGCGGAGTTTCCGGCCAAATCTCAGCTTCTAATTCCAAATAATGCTCGTCTTCTTCAGGCGTCTCCATATTCCAGGTTGCGAATTCAAGTTCCTTAGCCAGAGTGGGTTCAGACAAGCCATCACTTAGATTGTGTTTCATCTTAAATAAGCTATTATAATGAGAGAAGCCCTTCACTTTTTCGAAAAATTGAGTATTCAAGACTTCTGCCGAATCGTTCCCTACACATAGAGTGGTTTTGTAATCCTTTGATAACGTTTCTTTTAATTCGAGTGCTCTTAATAAGAGTGACTGATAAACTTTTTCTAATAAATCATAATCGCCTTCACGTTCTGGTATTGTTTTTAAGTTCAGGTAGATCGAATGTCTGCTATCCTTGGAACGGCCGGGCGGAACAATATTGATGATGCTCACTTGACCTTTGGCCACCATTTTACCGTCCTCGAAAGCGCAATATACATTTTCCCAATTTTCCTCTGTGCCAACCCACCAAAAAACAACATTCCCCTTTGAAGATACTGTGTTATAAAGTTCACCAAGTAATGGCATGTCACCTTGTTCAAAATGACGGATAGTAGTCAATACAAAACCCCTTTTCAAATCATTAATATGGAATATATTTATAATAACATGCAAGTCCACGCTTGATTTGGTAATGAATTTTTATAACTAACTTCTCCTTGTTGTAACATTTTTTAAGTAACCCCTGTCTTACTTATATAGGGGGACTGAAGGATGAGAAAACGATTTTTTATAGGGATTACGATATTTCTGATTACTTGTGGAGTTGCTCTTGGTGTTGTGACGATATCAAATCTTCTGAGTCCGTTTAAAAGCTTCTCAGTCATCGTAGATAATCAATCTGATGTTGATATTAACTCTATCGAAGTAGGATTAATTGGTGCGGATTCAAAGAAATTGTATACAAGTCCAATAAAAGCAGGACAAAAGAAAAAATTCAAACCAAAATTGAGTTTAAATGGTGAAGGTGCTATATATCTTCGATATACCAACTCTAACGGACAGTCGAAAGAACAAACCGTGTGCGGTTATACCGAATATTTATCAGGTCATTCCAAAGTCACGATTACTAATGAACGCACAACCGTTGTTCAGCAATGTAATTAAATCCATTCACATCTGACCTTCAATCCTGCTTCACTCTGATGAGAGATATGTCTTCTAATAGGATAACAAGCCGCCATTAAGGCGACTTGCTAATCAAATAAGATTTCGTTTTTTAATTTGGAAGATGGGTCGGATCCAATCCTAGAGGGAATACTTCCTCAAAGTTATCTTGCTTTTCATATAAGCTATACCAAGTCTCTGCAATAACATCAGGATCACCAGCTGTTCCTGCTTGTATCATTGTCCCTATGGAAAGATGGCCGACAAATACTCCTTTATCTATTAACTCATTGTGTAAAGCAGTAGCATAATTTCGTATACCAGACATAACAATGCCGCCATTTCCTACAAAAGGCAAAGGGAACATAGCAGAAATACCAGTGGTAAAAAGAATGGCTCCTGATCCTCTATGGATCATATTGGGTAATACTTCATTAACCGAAAGAACGGCGGGCAGCAAGTAACTGTTTATTTGTTCCAACACACTTTGAGGTGTAGTTTCCAGCACATGAGTGAATTTATCCCACCCTGCATACGGACTGAACTCTAGTACATCGATTGAACCAAACTCTTTTATTATCGCTTGAAAGACTTGTTTTAGAGCTGCTAAATCTGTCACATCCGCTACAAAAGATTGTGCTTCAATATTAAGTTTCTTAAGTTCACTAATGATCATTGATAATTTCTCGGGATTGCGTGAAATGACAGCCACCCTAAATCCATTAACTCCGAATTTTTTAGCTAGAGACAATCCTAACCCAGGCCCTGCACCCACGATAACAATATTTCTCATTTTTGATGAACTCCTTTTCTATGATATATTAAAGTAACAGCTGTTGCTTTAATTGCTAATATACAGCTACTAATTTAATGTATCAATCAACAATCAACCTGCAAATGTTGCTATAGCAACAAGATTGCTAAATTGTTGGGTAGGAGTGAAGTAATGGCTACTAAAGTAAACAATATTCGGCTGACACAGACTAAACAGTCTTTAATTGACTCCTTTTTACGGTTTGTTTCCCTGAAGGATTTTGAGAAAATAACAATCGTCGATATAACAAAGGGAGCTAAAGTTAATCGAGCCACGTTCTATGCGCACTTTAATGATAAATATGAATTATTGGATTATATTATGGGTGATTCGGCATCCGCTGCTATTGTAAAACATACTGAAGGTGAAATTAAATTCGATCAAGAAGGCATCACTCAACTCGTATTATCGGTATTCGATTTCTATCAGCAACCAAACATACAATGCCGCAGCAGTTATATAGGGATGGTTGTCCCTCAATTGAAAGAGAAGATTATAAATGAGCTGAAGGTTCACTTATCTAACGCTTTAGGAGATATCTACCCAGATCACGGGAAAAGCTTTTATGTACCGATCATCGCACAAATGATCCATGAAGGTGTCTATCAATGGGTAACAGGGAATAATACTATAAATCAACAAGAAGTCGCCGAGAGAATTTCATCATTAGTCTTACGTGGGCTGCAATCGTAATTTAAAATCAGAAGATTCCTCAGACCTTTCCGCTGCCTGAACACTAAGGGGCCGAACTCGTCATTTACAGACGAACTCGGCCCCTTGTGATACAGAATATTATCTGACCGTGCAACACATCAATCGATTACACATTCCCCGAAAGATTTAATTGCCATGACACACCAAATTGATCCGCTACCCAGCCAAATTTCGAACTGAATGGATATTCGCCTAGTGGCATGAGCACCTGTCCACCCTGGGATAATGCTGCATAGACGCGGTCAATTTCGGCTTCACTTTCACAATTCACATATAAGGATACCGCTGGAGTAAAGCTGAATCCATGCTTCACGTAGCTATCTATACACATAAAGACTTGTCCATGTAATGAAAAAGTAGCCTGCATGACACTCCCTTCAGGGCCTGCTTCATTTGCTCCATAACGTTTAATACTGATGATTTCGGAGTGATCAAATAAAGAAGTATAGAAATTCATAGCTTCTTCAGCCTTTCCTTCGAACATTAGAAATGTCATTATCTTTTGATTCAGTTCCTTCATAATCGTCCAGCTCCTTAAAGTAATTTTATACAGATCATCTCATATCATTCACGTTTTCGTATATTTTCAAACGGGCATATACGGTTTCGAGAATAGGATACACAACTTGACCAGATACAGCCATCGCCAAAAGTGCACCATGCAGATGCTCAGCTTCCACTGGCAGATGTTTTAGCATATCCCTATGCATAGAGGAAGTAAATTCGGGTAGCACCGAATCCATCTTTTGCATCGTAGCAGTCACCATATCTGCTCCAACAGGCATACCTGCACTTTGCGCTATACTCACGATCTCATTCAGAAGCTGCTCATAAATAGTACGCGCTGTAGATGAGGCTAAAATGGGTCCAACCGAGCTATCCATTAAAGTTGTAATCCCGCTTAAACTAGCTACGAATATATATTTCTGCCACACTTCGTGCTGAATATCAGAGCTTAGTTTCACAGTGAATCCTGCTTTATCCAAATGACTGAGAAGTTTCTGCGTTCGTTCTGACTCCCCACCCGCCCATTCACCAAACACAATACTATGAAAAGAACTACTTTGTATGATAGCTCCATTAGAACCTAACGTTGTCTCGATATAACAAAGACCACCCAGTACCTTTTCTGCTCCAAAATGCTGCTGCAAAATACCAAAATGTTTATACCCATTAAGGAGCGGGAGAATCATAGTCTGTTCACCGACGAAAGGGGTAAGATCCATCATCACCTGAGGCAAATGATAGGCCTTCACTGCAATAATAATACAGTCAAAAGGCTCTGCCTTCTCCCCATATGTAATCGTCCGAACGGGAGTCTGAAAGTCACCATGCACACTTTTTATTGCCAGACCCTCATCTTCTAACTGCTTTTGTTTAGTAGAACGGACTAGAAAAGTTACATCTTCCCCTTTTTGAACCAGACGCCCTCCAAAATAACCACCAATAGCTCCTGCACCCACGAATAGAAAACGCATGTAAGTCTCCCCTTTTTTCACCTTATTTTTAACAAATAAAAAGACCGCTTAGCTTATCCGCTAAACAGGTCCGAATGGCAAAAAAAGAGTCAAGTATCGACCGTTCTTTTGTCTCGGTCCATACGGATCTGAGCAAAATCCAACGAGTTCACCTCCATGGCTACAAATAAATTACTATTCATAAATCTGATCCATCTAGAGCGCCATTCGATTCTATCGATACAGCCTCCCTGGAAAGTATAACAAAAGAAAACCTTAAAGCCTAGTTTTAATCCATAACTTAGAGATGTCCAGAAACCCGAAGGAACCGGTGTGCAGACCAAACAGGCTTTGATTTAGCTGAGCTTTTTTATTCATATGACAGCCATGCAGCACCCAATAATTGTCTCGTAGAATTCCCTCCGCTTGATTCAGCAGTTTCACCCGTTCATCCTTTGGAGATTCTGTGAAAGGACCTAATACCTTCGAAAACAATGAAATCTGGTCCTCTCTAAGCAAAGAAAATAAATAATTAGATTTATTATTAAAGTAGTTAATCATTCCCCATTGCCAATCATCTTCTAAAACCTCTTCAGCAAGCTGGATCTCGGCTGTTGTCTGTATATAATCTGCCTTAAATTCATTGAAAAAATATAACTCAATTTGCAAACCTACGGAGGCAGCGCGTGTTTGGAGCCATAACGCTTCTTCTCGTTCTTCTTTTTTATCCTTAGTTGCTAAAGTAATGACTTCTCCCTGATACCCGTTTTCCGCTAAAAGCGCTCGGGCATGTTCCAAAGTTGGATCTAGAAGCTCTCTCTTACTGCTCTCCCATGGCAAAAAGCTATCTGCTGGGGTGATACGATTGCCACCCAATTCTTTTATTAAAGCCGTTCGACTGTAAAGGATACGGATCACTTGGCGAAACCATAGCTGCTGATGAATTCCCTCTCTATGAAAATTAAACAGAATATATCTGCAGCCTAAGGCTGGGTAATCTATACTGTGATTGCTGATGATATCAGGTAAAAGTTCCCCATGTTCAGGATCTGGCAGCTGGTATTGGCGTTCATTAGAAGCCTCTTTTGGCAAATACCAAATCTCAACACGATCCAGGAGCGGCCGAATTCCAAAATAAAAATCAAAAGCTGCGAGCACCAAAACATCCTCATTCAGATCCAATAAACGGTAGGGACCTGTACCGCTTACTTCACTAGTGATGTCTATATCATAAGGAAGAATGGACATGTGAATACAACTGAACAGATGCAGAAAAAAGAGATTTGGACGTGACAACACAAACCGGATTCGATGATCTCCTTCAACCTCTACTCGTTCGATATCCTTATAAAGGCTAACCGCTGGGCTGTTCAAGTCGATAAGCCGTTGCAGCGTCTCTTTTACATCTCTCGAGGTCATGATTCTTCCGTGATGAAAGCGTACCCCCTTGCGGAGGTAAAAAATATAACTTGTATGCTCCTCATTAGCTTCCCACATATGGGCCAAACCAGGAAGAAAGGTATCGGTCGTTGCGTCATAAGTAACTAGTGTGCTATAGATTTGACCCAGCAAATAGGATTCAAAAGCGGTGTATACATAAGCAGGGTCCAGCACTTCCATATGCCGGTTACGGGTAATCCGCAGGACGTCCAGCCCTGAGGTTGACTCTGCTTCACTACGGAAACCCATCTGTTTATTTAACATCGTTAATAATCGTTCCTTTAAGGGTCCGGTCACCTGATCGCTGCTCATCAATTCGATAGCTTCTTTTATCTTCCCTTTACTGACTAACTCCTGAAAGCTATCCTCGAATACCTCATCAATACTTTTTAAAAAAGTAAGTTGAGAGATATGCCCCCTGCCTCTCCCCGGCTGCCATTGAATATATTCCTGCTCTTCCAGTTTCCGCAGCACGAATTTAACATTACGTGGAGTGCAAATCAGGATCGAAGCCAATAAATCTATCGTCACAGGAACAGGTTCATTCACTTTGAACGAACTAGTAACGCCTGCTGCTAAACATAAAAAATGATTACTTATCTGGTCCAAATGGTTCACTCCTTTAAAGGTGAAATGGTCAATGTAATTCTTACACTTTTCCTTCCCCCTTTTATCATTATAATTATACATAAATCAACAAGGAATATGCAGCAACAATATTAGAGCAATAAGACTAGGAGATCGTAATCATTATGAATCAGCATCTAAGGCACATTCACCCACTAGCCTGGACAATTATCATCGGCACCATGTTCGGACGTCTGGTGACCTCGATGAGCATCCCGTTCTTATCCATCTATCTAACCCAAGTTCTCGGAGCTTCCCCGACACAAACAGGGATTACGGTCGCGGTTAGCTCGCTGGCAGGCGTATTGGCCAGTTTTTATGGCGGTTATATTTCTGATATTGTTGGTCGTAAAATCGTCATGTTAATCTCGGTATTTGGCTGGGCAGCCGTCTTCTTCGGATTCTCAGTGGCTCAACATCTATGGGTATTTTTCCTGGTGAACACCTTGAACGGCTTATGTCGATCTGTATTCGAGCCTACTTCACGGGCACTTTTGTCCGATATTACACCACCCGAGAGTAAGCTGCTTGTCTTTAATCTTAGATATGCAGCAATTAATCTTGGTGTAGTATTTGGTCCAATCATTGGGCTACAGCTTGGCTCTGCGGAATCAACTTTTCCTTTTCTAATCGCAGGAATCGTATATGTTGCATATGGAATTGTATTATTCATGCAATTTAAGGCACATCGTTCAAGCATGCCCGCCCGTACACAAGCTCAAGCACCACGTTTACTCGAAGCTTTGACAATCACCGGTAAAGACCGTGTGTTCCTACCTGTACTCCTGGGTACCATCTTTTGTGTATTAGGATACGGTCACTTCGGCTCAACAATGGCTCAATATTTAGCGATGAATACGCATTTCACCAATGGTGGGCAATTATTCTCCTATATGTTGTCACTGAATGCTATAACCGTGTTAGTAGTGCAGTATCCCATTGTACGAACGGCAAGTAAATTCCCGCCGATTGTCCCTTTAATCCTTGGGAATATCTGCGTTGCACTTAGTCTTCTCTTAGTGGGGCTTGCAGGTGGTGTGGCTCTATTAATGATCAGTGTAGTTCTGTTCACTATAGGGGAAGTCTTACTCTTTACGATGATGGATATGTTGATCGATCGGATTGCCAAACCTGAAATGAAAGGGACGTACTTTGGTACGATTGGCTTTAATAATTTAGGGAGTGTTATGGCACCTATCTTCGGCGGGGTGTTGTTAGACCATTATGGCGCTCAGAATGGCCTTGCGATCTTCGTACCGTTGGCTTTAACAACAGCTTTTGGTCTTCCTTTTCTTCTCGTAGCGCACAAAAGACTTGTTGCCAGAGAGAAATTAACACTTGGTGTTGAAACTAGAGCAATAAAAGGATAACTTATCCAATTAAATACGTCATTTACTGGATCATACTCATATTAGTTTACATAATCATTATTATGTTAACTAACTATATGAATTAATTCATTTATCAGAAAATCGGGACCGTATCTTTGCAGAATATGCAATAGCTACGGTCTCTTTTACATAGAAAAAACGGTTAATCATATATTCCCTGCAGAAAACTCAACTGGCCTTTCACATATTGCCTTAGCTCTAAGGGCTCAATGATTTCGGAATGTCCTATTATGCTCCAGATATTAGCACATGCACTTTCATAACCAAACATATTCACCTTTAAAATGAATGCATCCCCTTCTTCTCTCATTTCCATGACCTCTAGCTGAGATAAAGAAGACCTTGTTCTCTTATCGGCTCTAATCACAACAGGATAGACCTCTTCCTCTTTACAAGCTTGCTTAAAAACCTGTCCCTGCTGCTTCCAGTGCTCTTCTAATGAAAAATCCATAGGTATAGAGTACTCTTCTTCCACAAGCTGCGTAGAGGCAATTCGCTCACATTTAAATGTGCGGATGTGCTTAGCTTCTTCACAGTAGGCTATAAGATACCATTCCTCTTTTTTCACCACAAGACCATAGGGCTGTAATTTCCTGCATGATATTTCTCCGCTAACCTTTTGGTACGCAATCTGTAGTTTCTGAGATCGCCAAACGGCTGTCCGAATAGATTCCAGACAGGGAATTTCTATTCGTTCTGTCCACCAAGGTGTGTCATCGAAAAAAAAGCGTTTTTGCGCTTTCTGAATGTCAGGTTGGTAGGATGCGGGCAATGTTTTTTGTAATTTCAACAGCGTCGTCTTCAGCTTAAGACCCGATTCAGAATGGCCCCCAGAATAGATGCCCATACCTGTTAAATATAGATTGATTACATCTTCACCATGTAACTGCTTCAGGTTAACTGTGTATCCCTCCATTAAGGAGATGCCACCATTGGGCCCCGACATAGACAACAAAGGAATTCCAGCTTCAGCTAGCACATCAATATCTCTATAGATTGAACGTACAGAGGTCTCCAAGGCTTGAGCTAGTTCATTAGCCTTCATTTTCCCTCTCGATTCCACTAATAATAAAATAGCAATCAAACGATGCAAGCGCATGAGAACCTCCGAGCTTTTCTTTTTTATCTAGTATACTTCAAAATTCTTGCCATGATGTTGTCAACAATAACAGGTTATGATTAGTTCATTACAAAAAGGGAGCTGAAACATATGAAAATTGCCGTATTAGGAACAGGGTTCGGAGCTTATCATGCAGAATTATTGACGAAAAATGAGCGTGTAGACAAAGTTATTGTTTATGGTAGAAATAAAGCTAAGCTGCAAAATTTAAAACAAACGTTAGGCGTTGAGATTACCACAAATATAGAGGATATCATGCTTGATACCACGATTGATGTGATCGATATCTGTCTGCCCGTGACTTTACATAGGCAATATGCCGTTGAGGCGCTTAAGCATGGAAAACATGTATTCTGTGAAACCCCCGTATGCTTTACCATTGAAGATGCCTTTGCGATGAAGGAAGCAGAACAATTGTATGGCAGACGAATTCTCGTGAACCAATTTATTAAATTTGATCCTGCGTACAAATATTTATACGAAACCACTTCTAATGAGAAATATGGAAAGCTTTTAGCCTTCACCTTAAAAAGAGAAACGTCTCCTCTCTGGGGGGATCTCGGACTTCATTCTATCTCCACAAATCTGATGATTCACGAACTTGATTTTGTAACGTGGCTGCTTGGATCGTTAGCAGAATACTTTGTGTGGGGAACCGATGGTGGACGAAGTGAACAAGCTTTAGTGCGTACCCATTTTCAGAAAACGAATGTCTCCGCAGAGATCGTTGTATCCTCACAAATGCCAGCTGGTTATCCTTTTTCCGTAGGGTATGAGGCTTATTTTGAACAAGGAAAGCTAGTCTATCAAGAAAGTGACGACATGAATGGCACGGTTGAAGGATCATTAATTGAATATACCTCAGCAGGTAAACAGCAACTTTTGTTAGAACAAGCTAATCCTTTTGAAAAGAGTATTACGCATGCTCTCCAATGCTTAGAGGAGGGTTCTACATCAATAATCGAGTTAGACTATGCCTTACAAGCTATGGAATTAGCAATAAAAATAGAAAAAAAGCTTGTTTAAACATAAGGGTTGGTGTATATATCCTTTTTCATGGTTTTTGTTTGTATGGGTGTAGAATTTGTAGAATTAGTGGATAGTAGCTAGGGAGAGGAATAGGTTTTGAGTTTTCTATTGTGAATTTTTCATATGTTGAAATTGTAGAATAAAGTAGTAAATTCAGTTCTTTTTGGTACGCTATGCTTAGTTTTTGTTCATAAAAAGCTGTTATTTCACAGCATTTTGGAGGGATTTCATCCTTGGGATTAAGATAGTTCAATTAGAGGATAAGTTAGCTGAACAGGCTGCCTATGATCTCGGCAGCCTGTTGTCATTGTGCTATCGTGCCCCATTAGCGTAATCGCGAGATTTATTAAATCTAACGATTAGTTTCGGAAAACTGAATCGATTGGATTGTATCAGTTAGCGGGTCAAATTGGATCGATACAAAAACTCCAAACTCGTTACCTGCTTTGCTTCTAATCCATAGTTTGAATTTCTCTTCAGACTTTTTAGGTGTTAGTTCAGTACGACCAATGTGCTTATAATCAATTATGACTGCATTGTATCGTTTTTGTGTTTCCTCTACTGCAATTTTGCCCCATTTTGCGTATTCAGGCGCAGCCTCTACTGTAACAGTGGAAAAAATAAGTATCGCCAAAAATGATATCAGTATTTTTTTCATAATAACCGCCCATCTGGAGAAGTTTTCAGTAATATCTCCCACTTTATCCAAATGTATTCTTAGACAACTTAACGCCAGCGTGCAGTCTACAACTTTATTTTTCAATTTATCAAGATCTAGATTTAGGAAAGTCAGATATAATAAAGGGTTCCACATATTAGTCATGACTAATATGTGGAACCCTTTATGCTTAACTATCGTACTCCGTTAGGATTTCTGTGGAACGAATATTTTAAATCGCATTGTTACTCATACGGCATCTTGTCCTTACCCATATATAACACACTGTTATATATGGGGTAATAGATGTAAAGTCGTTGGGTGTTCATATCTTTTATTGTATTGAATTCATCAACTCATAGTAATATTTAGAATCACTAGTCTTATAAAGGCTATACCAAGCGTCTAATGTTTTTGGAGAAAACACATCCAAAGCTTTCAAGATGTGTGCAGAAAATTCCAACGGAGCTATTCCAGATGCGGTGATCAGTTTTCCATCAGTTACAGCAGACTCCATTTTGTAATACTTTTCTCCTGTATAAGTGGGACAGATCATTTTAAGGTATTCCAGATCATTGCTTGTATGCCCACGTGAATTCAGCAATCCTGTCTGGGCAAGTCCCATTGTAGCACCACAAATCGCTGCAACCCATATACCTTCCCTTAAACACCTTTCAGCGATTTTTAAGAGGGGGTGGTGAATGGTTTCTGTCCATGTATCTCCACCGGGTAAAATCAATAGATCGGATCTTTCAATACTGCAATCATCCAATTTGATGTCAGGTAATATTTTTAATCCGCCCATTGTAGTTACTGGAGTCTTATCAATTCCCACGGTAACTATTTTTGATGGGGCCAGCCCCTTTTTATAATATCTTCCCGAGTTCAGTTCGGCAGTTAAGTAACCTATTTCCCAGTCTGCCATTGTGTCAAACACATAAAGATATACCGTATTATTCATTTGCAAGTTCTCCCTATTTTACAATTCATCAAGTGATACCAACCAGGTAATCAATGATTATCATCATTATAAAATGACTTCACTGACATCCGCTGTCAGTGAAGTTTTTAAAGTTGATAATATTCCATTAACTCCGACACAACACCAACAAGTTTTTCCTTCAAACTCTGTGGTTCGATTACTTGAATGGATTTCCCGTAGGATAAGAGAAAATTAGGAACATAGGTATGAATTGATTTTTCCTCAAGTAAAAAGATTGCTTGATTTGATGTACGCTCTTTCAGATGATGCCCCAAAAACCAATGCAGGCATAAGTCATCCAACGCCTCTGACCTACCTTCGATAATTAAAGCAATTAACCCGTCCTTGCCGACTAAATCAGGTAATAGATTTCGCAAAAAAAATTCCCGAGCCAAAAAAGCTTCGGAACGTTTAAATATGTTTTGAGTCCGCTTGATTTGTAAAATCCGTTCTACCCGAAAGCTGCGGATCTCATTTCTCAGGTGGCAAAATGCAACAATATACCATTTATTGTTCCAGTACACCATTCCATAGGGATCTATCACCCTAGTCTTGGGTTGATCATCACGGCGTGTGTGATAATCAATTTCTACAGAGAATTCGTTTGCTACAGCTTGCTCCAATTCCGCCAATACTGGCTGAATAGAAGGGTCTCCCCTACGGTTTATAACTTCAAATCCGGCTAAATGATGGCTGAGAACACTTTCCTGTTCCTGATTCGAATACATTTTCAATTTGGATGTCGCATTACCTAAAGCCTCACTCAAAGGGTATCCCGCTTCTTTTGCAAAAACAGCAGCATGAAGAAGTGCTTTTTTTTCTTCAATATCAAATAGCAGAGGTGCTCTGATAAAATTATTCAGTAAGCTATACCCGCCATTATGACCAGTGTCCGATATTATAGGCACTCCACTGGCACTTAGCGCATCAATATACCGATAGACTGTCCTTATATTTATTTCTAACTTTTCGGATATTTGTTTTGCGGTCATTTTAACACCCGAATTCAGCATCCATAGGATTGCCAGCATATTATCGTTTTTTGGCATTACATATACCTCATCTTTTATTAGGATCGCACTAAATTATTTGCTTTGCGAATCGCCTGCATCCCTTTATTCATCAATCTTTCAGCCTTTCAATCCTCACTTAGCAATCTATAAACAACAATCTGCAATTTTTAACATTGCTGCTCTTAGCTCAACCCAACAATCTACTTTACCACAACTTGTGATACAGTTCACCGCGCTGTTTGTAACGGTAAGTTTTTGGGCCATCCTTTGCAGAATGCTCTTTCTTTGATCCGCTAGGTTCCAATTGCCCTAACCGCCGTTCAGGGGACTAAAGAATATACACAGCATATACATCACCTGGAAGAATGGATATTTCCAGTTTCAATAAACTTGAGTGATGCGTATAGCCTTTACCAAGTAGACAGTTAATAACGCCTTTACACAAAAACAAACTTACCATGCGTCTGCTCATGAGCAGTAACGCACGGTAAGTTCCATCAATAATAACTCTTTAT
Organism: Paenibacillus sp. FSL H7-0918; assembly: GCF_038007025.1. Classification (NCBI taxonomy): domain Bacteria; kingdom Bacillati; phylum Bacillota; class Bacilli; order Caryophanales; family Paenibacillaceae; genus Paenibacillus; species Paenibacillus sp. FSL H7-0918. The sequence continues at coordinate 123,320 of NZ_JBBOWJ010000003.1, read as the reverse complement.
TTGGTAATATGTTGTATTTTTATGAAAATATCTTCCTTCTTCATTTATTTATGCCGTCATCAGTATTTAAGCTCACTATTCTTCCACATGGTATTCCCTTCCTTGTCGAAGCCTGTCATCTCGGTAGCGCTCATCAATTCGCCTGTTTTGACATCAAAGAAAGCGCTCATTCTCAAACTATCATTCTCACGATTAGGAGAATTCGGTGAGATACCCATAACTCTTAGCAGCAGACGTGTTTTGGAGGAGTTAGGATCAGTATTATACCCGCTGATAGTAAAATGATACCCCTTGATCCAGTCATCTGCTATAGCAGGATTTCCTGGTTTCATCCCCAGTCTCTCAACAGCTTGTTTAACTGCATCGGAAGAATCAATTTGAATATCAGATATCGCATACTGTCCTTTTACAAGTAAATTCTTATCGTGCTTTTTCACATCAGTCTTAATGGCCATTCCATTATCGATCTTGATATAAATAAAAACATTCCCTTTCTTGCTGCCAAATTCGAGATTCCAAGCATCTCTTGTTCCATCCGAACCATCGGTTCGTTCCTGGGAAACAGAAGTGTCATCCGTGCTTGTTATGTTAATAAGTAATGGCTCTTCTTCCGTCAGCTTCTTCGCCTCTGAGTACCCAAGGCGCAGTGCCTCCATCGCGGTTACGCTCTTCTTTTCATTGGTTCCCTTATTCGTTATTGTGCCAGCTGGTTTCTCTGTCTCGTTAATCATCTCACGGGTTGTTGTGGCGGCCTGTTCCTCTGATTTGTTAGAAGAGCCGTCGAAAAGAACATTTTTCATACTGAAGAATAGAACGACCATCATCACAATCAATGTAATTGAGGCTATGCTAACATATTTTCTCTTACGCAAGGCTACTTCTCCTTAGTTAATGAGTATAAGAAACTTTGGTTACGCCATAATTAACTGCTGAAGTAGTTTCCGTACTGTCCACACAATGACGATTAAATTTTCCAATTTTTAACACACCAAAATCATACAATAATGTTTCCTTAAATGCAATTCTTGTCGCATATTTTAAAATAACGGCTATTATTTACATTAACTCGAAACGAAATTGATCCTAGCTCACTGGTTTCAAAGGTTAAACTTGCCCCTATTTATGATACGGTTCACCGAGTCTGATCTTAAACTAAGCTGCCCGTAAGTGAATAAGTTAACATTCATTCCCTCGAATCCTTTGATAGACATCCGCATAGGAAAACTTAAGTTGTTCTCGCAACTTTTTATTTTCTTCTTCGAGCTTCTTCTTCTTTCGTTTTAAGGACGCAACGATGGTGTCCTTGTTGTTTTCATCGAACGCCAACAGATAATTGCATTTCTCCGCCTCATACGTTACACTCTTTATATTGACAAATTTGCAGGTCTATAAAAAAGGAGGTTAACGCGCCCATGTGCCCCCGTACCAAAGAACAAAATGAGCTCATACGCATGCAGCGCAGGGAACAAATCCTGGACTTCGCCGCGCGCACCTACTTCCGTACGGGCGGAAGCTTTGATATTCGCGACGTCGCCCGCGAGGCTGGTCTCGGTTATGGCACGGTATACCATTATTACCCCAACCGGCATTTACTAATAGAAGATGTGCTGAGCAGCGGCTTCGAGCGATGTGAGCAAACCCTGACTCAATGGGCGAACATCAGCCGGGACACCCCTGACGACAGGCAGTTGTTAACGTATTGCAAGACGTTACTCCGGTTGTGGCAGTCTGATGCCCGCGCATATCTCGTCTACAAAATGGCAGCGGAACATTTTACAGGCTTGCCAGAGAAGGATCGGCATCCTGCCAAAAGACGATTCACGGAAAGACTGTATGTTCCACTCCAATCGATCATCCAGCGCGAAGACGACAGCGTCGACCTTATGCTTGCCGTGTTGGTCAGCTGCTGCGGTCTGCACTACTATGCGAACACTTCCGAGCTGGACGTCGATCGAATCGCCCAACTCGCGATGCAAGCCATTACAAAGGAGTCCTAATACAAACATGGTTATCTTAAAAAGCAAGTATGAAATCGAAGCCATCCGCAAGGCATGCCAGGTTGTGGCCGAATGCCATCGCACAATTGCCCCGCTCATCAAACCGGGCATCACAACGAACGAGATTGAGCGCATATTCGAAGATATTATTTTGAAGCACGGCGCCAAACCCTATACGAAGGGCTACAATGGCTATCAATATGCGACCTGTGCCTCCGTCAACGACGTAATTGCACATGGCTTCCCTACAAATAAGCCACTTGAGGAAGGCGATATCGTGACGATCGACACGGTAGCGGAGCTCGACGGCTGGCTCGGCGATTCAGCCTGGAGCTATGCGGTCGGGAAGATCTCACCGACGGCTGAGAAGCTGATGCGCATCACGAAGGAGTGCCTTGACCTCGGCATCGCGCAGGCACAGCCCGGCAATCGGCTCGGAGACGTGACGAGCGCAATCCAGCGGCATGCCGAATCGAACAACTTCGGTGTCGTGCGCGACCTTCTCGCTCATGGCATCGGTCGTGACCTTCACGAGGAGCCGACCTATATGCATGTCGGCAAGCCCGGCAAAGGCCCCCGCATCAAGGAAGGCATGGTATTCACGATCGAGCCCATGATCACTGAAGGCACCTACAACATGACAATTGATCAGGACGGCTGGACCGCCCGGACGCTGGACCGCAAGCTCGCCGCCCAATACGAGCATACGATCGCCATCACCGCTGAAGGACCACAAATCCTGACCGCGCAATAGAACAATTAGAAGCCGACCAACGAGAGGGTCGACTTCTTTTTTATTTACTGAGCAGAAAACGAATGGCCCGCGGACCGATTGAATTCTTAATGCGAAAAGGATGCTAAACTTAGAAACAACAAAATCCCCCTCAATCTGAGGGGGGGTCTATCGCAATGCATTACGTTTCTCCTAACATTTCCTACAAACACTAATGATAGATGAAGATGACAGAGAAAACGGCGTTTTATCCCAGTCAGCATATTGATGTTCGACGCAAAAGCCGTGACGAGTTAATAAAGAATGTAGCGTATTCGGATCCGTGAACCGACAAGCAATTCGGGAGGTCGTTCGCTTATACCCCCAATCACGCATCGTGACCCAATGCATGATATGCTGGCCAGCATCGTAACATTGGGTGCCTGATACCTTGACGTTATTTCCATCCTTATCAATAAATGATCCCCATTCTGTCTCCTCTTGATCGGATAAATCCGTTCCCTCCGGATTTCGGGTCTCAAATGCAAAGATTCCATGAGGTTGTAAATGTTTGTGAACGGTCGTGAGCAAATCGCTTTGATCTTGATCACTTAAAAATGCCTGAAAAGCATTACCAGTCAAATAAATCATCGAAAATCGCTTGTCCGATTCGAAGGTACGGGCATCACCTTCCATAAAAGTAACAGTCAGCCCTTTCGCCTTCAACCGCGCATACGCAATCATCGCTGAAGAGATATCTACACCGGTCATTGTTATACCGGCTTTCGAGAGGGGGATCGTTGTTAAGCCTGTACCACAAGCAAGTTCTAACACTTCCCCAGGACTCGATCTGGCAAGCTCAAGATAGAACTGATATTTGTCCATTTCACCGTTAAATTCAAGATCGTAATTTACCGGATCTTGAAATTCTTCAAGATTGCTATGTTCAATCAACACCATTCCCCCTTTCATTCCTTGTTAGAATATAATCGAAATAAATGCTAATCGACAGCCATCGCGCTTAACAGTATTATTTTACTATTTTTTTGATAACACGTTTGGTGATAAACGGTTATAATCAATTTTCATCAAACATACCAGTCCTAGTTAGTTCAACCCTGAACGTTCCATTTCATATTTTATAAAATATACTTTCACCATTGAGGAAGGGGCGACAATACTCAGCGCATAATTTGGGCATTCTTTCACGCATCCAGTCATGAACATGTACATTCTCTATCTGGAAGACGTAATACCCAATAATAGCGACCAACATTAAACCTTCCAACTGCTGTAGATCTTTCGCTGTATTTTCACACTCTCTGTAATAACCCTTTAGGAAAGTATCTCTTCGATCGGTTGGTAGCATCATAGCTCCCATGGCTACATCAAGTAAAGCATAACCTTTTCCGAAAAAGCCAAAATCGATAAAACGCACCTTTCCTTCGGTTGTGATGATGATATTACCCATACACAAATCCCCATGAATAAGGTCCGGGCCAGCCTCTCCGCCATGGTCATCTAACCGGGAGTTGATCAATTGCAGCGTTTGTTCAATGACATTAGCATCAGAAGGCGTAAATAAATTGTTTTTCACACCCGAATGAATCACACGGATCATCCGTTCATTATAAGCTTTGCCTTGACTCGGGCGAATCTCCATACCTGAATGTTCGTACTGCCGAAAAAAAGTATGCAGTTCTGCTATTTGAGATCCCAGTTCTTTTACCAGTTCAAGATTGTTAACATCATTCATATTCATGTCTCTTCCATCCAACCAGGTGAGGACGGAGCAGTTTAGCAGTTCACCTTCGTATTCACTGATCGTAATAAGTTCACCCTCATTGTTTCTTACGGGAGTCTGTATTTCGTTGGTGCTCCAGCTTCCCAGCTTCTCAAGCATTTGCAATTCTCCAAGAATGCCGCTGTATGTATGTTGCAGACCTTTCATGTCCTCTATAAAAGGTTCATGAATGCGGAGTAAATATGATTTTCCCGTTCTGTCATTAACACGATAGGTTGTACTTCTACAACATTTTCGAAATATCCTGCCTATAGCTTGACGAAGCTGCCGGAATGTTTTTCGCGGCAGCCTCGTTGTGAAAGGATATTCAGCGCTCAGTTTCAATAGTCCAACCAAACTCTTTTATTTCTTAGTGATAGGCACCCATATTTCACTTTTAAAATTTGGCGATGTGATATCTTTGTGCTCATTCCATAGAATTTCAGGCCCTTTAATTAGCTCATATCCCGATGACAGAGCCCATTCCGAATATATTCGCCCCCAGATCTCTTGTAGCGCACTCGGAAAAGAGCCGACGACTGTGAATACAGCCCACATAGAGGCCTCCACTTCCAGCTGATCCAAGCCATTCCATGCGTCTTTCGTAGTGGCAACGCCAATATAATGATCGAACTCTCCTTTTTCCTCCATACGTCCTTCAGAGAAATTTGTAGAGGCGCTTATAAATCCTGAGGGCTCAACATCAGAAAATCTCTTCATCTCATCAATCATTTCCGGCGTCAACCCTTCATACATCGATGCAATCTCCGGATTAACCCCTTGGAAAATGATTGGAACCCGTTTTTTTATACCCACGATGCGAAAAGATTCTTTTTTTTCAATACGATAATTCATTTCATTTCCTCCTTTGATAGTCAGCTGAAACGACATCCGAGGGAACGCCTTAAGGGAATGTCCATGGACCCGAGCTTCCGAAGGACTAACCCCATGTATGCTATGGAAAGCCCTAGAAAAGGAATCCGGCGAATTATAACCATACTTCAGAGCAGCATCGATAATTTTGATATTACTTTGTGAAAGCTCGAGTGCTGCCAAAGTTAGACGTCGACGCCGGATGTATTCCGACAGAGTAATGCCTGCTAGGAAGGAGAACATACGAGTAAAATGATATTCCGAACAGCAGGCTATTTTCACAACCTCCTGATAATCAATGGGATTTGTTAGGTTCTCCTCAATATAGCTTATTGCTTTGTTCAGTTGTACCAGCGTATCCATGACGTTGCCTCCCCTCGTTAATTATAAGGTTATCAGAGATGGTTTTTATCTTCCCGACTTTATCTGCACGATTCTGTAGGGTTTTTTCATGTTTCGATGAACAGAGACTCAATACGAGGAAGTTACTCTCTTCTCACAAGAAGGACTACTTTTTTTGATTGTCAAAATTATAGTTAACATAATAATAATTATGTTAACTATAATCCGAAGTGCGTTCAGAAGCTCGATCGTCCACTCACTTTCACAACCTTTTCATAGCAAGAGCAAAACGCTCGATCGTCTCTTTTGACAACCCATTTACGTTCTTATTTTTTCCTTTTACCATCCGCAGTACAAACCGGTCTAGCAAAGTTAGCTTCTCTTCATAGATTTCATCTCCAAAAACTTCTTTCGTCACCGATTGGTCATATAACACTTCTGGAAACGCAGATTTCAATTCTTGTGAGGCCTGTTCACCTGTTGCTCCTGCACAAACAAACAATCCTACTCGTTTTTTCCCTAGTTCATTTTGATATTTTGTTGTAAAATCAGTCATTTGTTTTTGGATTTTTCCATAATAAATAGATCCTCCCAAGATGACCGTATCATATCGTTCTAGTGTCAGCTCTTTAACATGCATCAAATTAACTACTTCGGTTTCTTCGCACAGTTGAGATTTTAATAAATAAGCCGCTTTTTCCGCACACCCATATTTCGAGGTATACATAATTATTGTCTTCATTCTAATCACTCCCTGCCGCGCTGGTCACTTATTATCTTAAGGGTTCACGTACATGCTTTAACAAAATAACCATACAAGCAGCAATAGCTACAGTCATCGTCGGAAAAATTACACACTCGGCTATAGACACAGCCACACCGCTATAGATCATTGCCACCAGCATTGCCGTAATTGCTAGCAGTAATGTAACTCCTTTAAAAACAACGACAGTTGCCAGTAGGTACCCAAAAGGTTGTCTACGAATGACCATAATCCCCGTTACAATTGCTAATGGGACTAAGATCGCAAGATCCAAAACTTGAATTACCAATGTACTATAGTGCTCTAGCCCTTGTGGCGGTGTTCCCCCCAGTAGTGAATTCAGTATTTTCCCTAACCAGAGCAATAAAATGATAAAAGCAATAACCATTAGGGAAAAGCCGATTCCTTTAGAAGGTAAACTGTTTTTAAAGTAAGTATGTATGGATTCTTTATCAAAGGAAAATAAGGCTAGGATGAATGCGAAAAAACTTAAGGAAAACAACAGCACATAAACTAAAAACAATGAATTGTACATCGTCAGAAAGCTGTAGGATGCGTAAGTATATAAAAAGTACCCCAGAGTGCCCGTAAGGAGCATCCTCCCCTTTATCGAGCCTTTAATTGTCATGATGAGCGAGTTGAGCAGTAAAGGTATGGCAAGAAATAATGTAACTCCATCCTGTGCTTTAGCTTGTGCCGCCGCAGAGACAGAATCATGGCTGTACACTCCTGACCCCTGAAGCTTTACATCCTCGCCCCATATTGACGTGAAAGTATATTTTGTTCTATCACTTATCCCATCTGAAAACAACCCAACCGCTGTTGCAAACACTGCAATAACCGAAATCATCACCGACAGCACTACGACTTTCCTTATATGTTTTATAACAACCGCCCCATCCCTTCATAAAAATATTTAGATTTCACCTGGAAGCAATAGCAACCATTGAATCCAAATGACATGAAATCAGAGCTTCGACCTGATCATCAGGCAGATCCTTTTCGACAAGCAAACGCATAATTAAACCGAATGCTGCACTCCATATCACCTGAGCTGTGAGTTCTACGAAAGCTTTTCCACGGTTTTTTTGTGCTTCAAATCTGAGCAGACCCTGGCAGAGCATCCCAATCGCTTTACGCTCCTGTGCAGCTCCTCTAAATAGAACAGCCGTGTAACTAAGAACAGCCGGTGCATCGTTTAGCATGACATTCCGGTATTCTACACCCATAGAAAGAGACATCCTGATGAACTTCTCCAATGATCGTTTTAAAAGTGTATCTGGAGGTAATTCCTGCTGTACCTCTTGTTGCACAGACTGAAGCTCAGAAAGCATATCCGTATATTTTTGTTGCAAATAGTTCTCGATAATCTCTTCTTTGCCTTTAAAATAATGATAAATAATTCCTGGTGAATATTCGATTTTCTCAGCGATTTTTCGGATAGACAGCTTCTCTATTCCCTCTTCGGCAATCAATAAAGCTGCATTTTGCAGGATCAGATTTCTCATTTCTTCACGCTCACGTACTTTTCGTTGTTCTTTAGTCATAAATTCGTCTCCTTGTGGATTGAACACCGTTTAATATTTGAACATTGTTTAATATATATTTTGAATTATTTTATGTCAATCTCCTTAGTCACATGTATTCTCCTCCCCCAATGTACATATCGGACATAAAAAATCCGCCAGTCATTTAGACTGACGGAACCTTTAATTTGTGAAGTTAAAGGATTACAGACAGAGGGTTTTAGTAATGATAACCAACAGGATAAACAGAACCAGAATAGCTCCTGTGGAAGTGAAACCACCGTATCCTCCTGCAAATTCGCCCATTGTTGACTCCTCCTTTGTAATTGAGTACATCATAAGATATGCAATATTGCCCTCACTGACTGGGTATTTTGAACACAAAAAATAAACCAACGACCTTTTTTATGGTGAATGGTTTAATAGGTTGACATAATAAATGTTATGTTAACTACAATAGAGAGCATAAGATGCTCCCTACATCACAATTCGTATATGTTCTTAATAGCTAGCCAGTTTTATAAAAAATCACAATTTCCTGACCTTCCGTCTTGACGCTCTCTTTGTCATTCTCTACTGTCTAGCGCTCACTCGCTTAGCCCCTTTTTCAATCCCTTTGCCGTTAGTAGCAAGCTCCATAGCTAAAAGAAACCAGCAATATAACGGTTTTTATTTCTTAATCCTATTAATAGTTAATGTGTTGAAGTATTGGCTGGGGTTGCCTTGCTGTGGATTAAAGCGCTCTTGAAACTCTCCATGGGTATAGTCCCCGATCACTTTATGCCAGAAATCACGAGCAGGTGTATTCGCACGGACTTGTGAAACCTTCCATTCCCCAGAGTACATATCAAAGAGCTTATGCGCAGCCCATGTACCTACACCACTTCGGCGGTATTTTTGCATCACAAAAAACTCAGTCATATAAAACTGGCCTTCAGGATTACGCAATAACCTGTCCACCAAAGCAAAACCAGCAATATGCCCGTCCACCTTAAACAAATATGCGAATTTATTATTTCCGCTACTCCAATAAGCTTCTAGTCCCGGATAGGCCGGAAATACCCCGTCTTGATTGACATCAAATTCTAAATAACTGGTGAAATCATATAGGTAGAACTGCATTAATCTGCTTATAGTATGCTTACGTTCTTTGGGAACCAGCTCAATTTCAAGTTTCATTATGTGCACCTCTGACATTTATGTTTACTTCACATCATGTTTCAACCAAAAATCCCTTTAGTACCAAGGGTTTTCTCTTCTCCATCAGGTCAAAATCACAAATAGGTCACATTTTTTTTACTAAAGACTCATTACCCTGTCTAACGTGTCTGCAACTTCTTGCTGCATAGATGGGATCACATGACTGTAAGTATCCAACGTTATGCCGACTTTAGAATGTCCCATTCGTTCTGAAAGGATCTTCACATTAATGTTTTCCTTTATCAGAATCGTAGCATGGGTATGACGTAAGCTATGGAACGGGATGTGTGGCATATTGGCTTTTATCAAATCTTTTTTATATGCTGTAGTAAGAGCGTCTGGAAAGATATTCTTCCCATTTTTATAATTAAAAATAATCAAATCCATATCAATGAATCTTGATCCTAGCCGCAACTTAAATTCTAAATACTTTTTTCGCTGTTCCTTTAGGATCTCAATAAGTGCGTTTGGTATAGATACTCTACGGACACCAGACGATGTTTTTGCGCCTTGTTTAATGGTCTTTCCGAAGTTAACCAATGTCTGATTGACTGCAAGCTCTTTTTTCTCAAAGTCGATATCCTGCCATCTTAGTGCACATATTTCACCTTTTCTAAGTCCGCAATATAGAGCTAGTGCATAAGCACAATAAAATCTATAATCTTTGCTACTTTTAAAAATTCCATAGTTTGTTCAAGAGTCCATATTTTCATTTCGAGTTTCACATACTTGGGAAGTGTTACTTTTCGCATTGGATTGTCTTTGATAATTTTATACATTATGGCTTTGTCTAGTGCCTTCTTTACAACTGTTACGACTCTATCAATTGAATTTCTTGCATAACCCTCTTCATGCATACCTGTAACGAATTTTTGACATTGCATTGGGGTAAGTTTCTGAAGTCTTATGTTACCGAGTTTAGGTTTAATATGATTTTTAAAAGCCAAATAATTATGATAATAAGTTGTCTCATTAACCTGTAGAATTCTATCAGTCTTGAACCAATCCTCAAAGAAATTAGCAACAGTTAATGTGTTTGGAGAAGAGTATTGTCCAGCGTTGACCTCGTTTTTGAGTTCAAGCATTTTTTCATCAGCTTCACTCTTAGACTTAAACCCCTTTCTTCTTATTTGTTTTCTTTCACCAGTTTCATCCTGATAATCAAATATAAATCTCCAAGTCTTGGTTTTTTCATCGTATTTAGGAACTGCCATTTCAACACTCTCCCACTCTAATAGAATAGGAGTCAAAGCATGTGACTATCTTATATTATATCACATGATTTTGACTCCTATATAATGTTAACTATATGTATTATTAATCATATTAATCACTTTCCTTCTCTTAGCCACTTATCAAAAACTTCTTCATGCACTAAGTATCTTCGACCAATTACGAGTAGTATTGAAGTGATATTTGCGCCAAATTGTGGAGTTTCTTTATATATAAGGTTTATCCATGATTTAGCCCCGTTTTCCTGATTTCCTACCCCATCCAATTATGAAAGTGTAAGCAATCCATAACGAGCCGTGAAGGTGAATTGCCGTAGGCAAGAGGATGGTGCGGCAGGTCTATTATTTTGACAGTACTGCTTGCCAGTGCTGGAAATATAATAGAGTTGGTATTAGCATCCTGATTTTAACTTGAACTATGAACAATAACTAAAGTGCAAGGTCAAGTACACCGTCATAAAACTTGCACAAGACGCAAGTAGTATTCCGTAGCCATCCAACTGCATTGGCTGTCCTCAAGTTGATTATGGTTATGTTGAGTTTAACTATTCCTCTCACATCAATTCTAAGCTACGATTTGTTTGATTACTCTCATATTTCAGACTTCTATGTGGGTAGTGATCACTTTAGTTGCATGAAGATATGTTAATTGTTACCATCTCCAATCATATTTTAAATTGCAACACAAAAATGCCCTACCAAAATGTTCGACTGGCAGGGCATTAAATATTTATGTTCTATAGATTAAATCTTTAGAATTGTCTTGCACTTACATCAACATTAAGCGCATGTCCAGTGGTACTGTAGATATATACTCCAAAAGTATCAGTTATTCCGCCACCTAACATATCCTTAAATGAGATTGTTTTCTGCTCACCAGCAGCAATCTTAACATCTGTAAACACGCTACCATTCAATTTTATTTGAAATTGAACTGGATTACTGCTCTTATTCTTCATCCAAATATTTAAGTTAACACCATCAGAAGCTGTACAAGTAAATGAATCATTAAAAGCTCCACCTGTATGAGAAACAGGGATTATCTTATACGCCTCTGAGAAAAGTGAAACTAATGGTGGTTCAATCCCATTTCCAACCTGTAACCTCGTACCTGGCCCTTCAATAATATTATTTTCAAAAGTATATTCACCAAAATGAATTACATCAGTATTTTCAGAGAATGGAGATACTGTAGAAACTTCAGACACTGGAGTTACTGTAGATACTGTAGAATTTTGCGTCGTCGTTGAATCTCCAAAACTTGTTGCAGAAGCAGCAGGAGTCAACAGAAGAGATGTTGCTAAGCCTAGTTCTAGTAGTTTAATCAAATAAATCGCCTCCCAGAGATATATTAATTTGGATTACATTGTTATTATACCATTATTACCCTTATTTGTTTATAGTATCTTATTACTATAATTACTAATCTGTTTATAAGTATCATATCTTCTACAATTTTTGTTTTCAATCGACAATTTTTAATATTTTTCCACACATCATTTACCTTATATTGTAATTTACGTGGATATTGTTTTACATTAAAATCCCCTAATTAATTATTTTATTAGTTATTTGAATCATTTACACTTGTGTAATTGATAGAAAACAACTAGCTAACAGTAACATTATCCTTAATTATACAATTTTACTGTTATAAACATAAAAGAAACACCTGACCAACTTTTGTAGGGAGGATGAAATTTCGTCCCCCTTTGCTGTTACATAAGTTCAATACACCCCATCGTTCAGCAAAATTTTGCGTAATGTTAGTTATTTCGTATCACCATAGCGCTCCGTCAAATTTGACGGACAGGTTAGACAATGTATGTTCAACATCCCCCCTTTACTTGCTTTGGGGTTCCCAAAACGGTAGATGTCTGTCAATTATCGTGAATCCCGACAATCGGAAATTTTCCGGTGGCTACATCCCCTAACGGTTCAAGAGTTCATAAGTATTAATCCTATTTACAGAAAATCCGTGATTTGAACGGTGAATTATATATGAGTTTCTGTTTTCCCTTTTAGGGTAAACATTGTCACATGCTTTGACTCGGTTTAGAAATCACAAATAGGTCACAAAAAGCAGTCAAAACGACTTATTTTCAGTCATTTATCAGTACAAGTCAGTAAATACAATTTCGTCACTAACCCTTTAACAGTAAGCTTTCTCAGTGTTTTCAAGGCTTTTTCAGAAGGCTAAAAATAGCCCATATGATTTTTACTTCACATCATAAAGCTTAGCGGCATCAGGAGCAAGGCTCGGACCTAGTTTCCCCTTCATTCGAAGTCCAATCTGGGACAAAACATGTTAAGATAGAAGGAAGAGATTTTATGCAATCTATGGAAAAAGGTGAATCACATGAGCGTTCAAAAGAACGATGACCGTAAAAAACTTGATCAAAAGCTACCCCTCATGCCCTGGTTCGTTCAGCAGTTTATTGATTATAAACGCCCTGATCTCTCCCCTTCCACACTGCTGGAGTATATCCGGGATTATGAATCTTTTTTCGGCTGGTTGCGTGCAGAGGGCTTATCTCAAGCCGGCTCAAATACCGAGATCACACTTCTAGAATTGGAAACCCTACATATGGACAGTATTGTCGGATATCGGTTGCATCTAACTACTCGCGCCGAGGGAACGAACACTCGAGTTACTGTATCCCGTAAGTTATCTGCATTACGCTCCTTATTTCATTATTTAAGTCAAATCGCCGAGGATGAGAACTTTTATCCATTGCTTAAACGCAACATTATGGCTAAGGTTGAGGTCAAACGAACACATAAGCCAAAGGATACTGCCGCTAAGTTAAAGGGTAAGATTTTGGAAGATGAGGAATTACTGGAGTTTGTGGGGTACATTTATGAAGGTTATGGACGGGATGTGGAAGGTAACAAACAGGCTTATTATTCGTTTCAATTAAATCATGAGCGCGACGCCTGTATTGCCAGCTTAATTCTGAACTCTGGCCTGCGTGTGTCTGAGGTAGTCAATCTAAACGTAGACGATTTGGATGTTAACAACAAGCTGCTATATGTCACCCGCAAAGGGAATAATGACGAAACGTTCAAGACACCTGTCTATTTTCGAGAGCAAGCTAAAGATGATCTAGCTCTTTATCTTAGTCTGCGCCAATCTCGCTACAAAACACCCAAGAGAGAAAAAGCCTTGTTTATCTCTCTCCCTAACGGGCGTCAAGAAGGCAAACGTATGACCAAACGTGCGATTCAAGAAATGATTATTAAGTACGCTAAACGCTTTGGTAAACCGTATCTTACGGTTCATAAGCTGCGTCATTCTTTTGCAACAGATTATTATCTGCAAAATGATATTTATAAAACGAAGGAACAGCTCGGGCACGCATCCACCGAAACAACTGAGATCTACGCTCATCTAACGGATAAAACGATGTCCGAGGCGATCGAGCGGCGTACCGATAATTAATCATCACCAAGGGGAGCTTATACTTCGGATGAGTAGCCGCTCTTCGCTAGTGCAGAGTTGTTATCGGTCTCAGCGGACCTTAAATGCAGGATTATCTCACATTTGGGTGGCTAACGGACCCCCAAGGTCGCTATTGGCCTGAAATACGTAAATATGAGCTCCATTCTATGAAATAGCGACGCTGAGGTCCGAAACCCCGCTTAAAAGGTGATAAATAAACAAATAAGATCATCTGAGTCCTTAAGCATCCGCGGGGGATTAATCTCGGCAGTGGTGTAGGCTAATAACTCCAACCAGCAGAGCAGCGACTCTTCCGATAGGAGAATTGCTATGATAGTGTTGCCTACCCGGGCATTTCATTCTCGCTTTTTTTCAAATTTGAGTACAACCGGCGGGCACCCCTAACCCTTTTATTGTTGCACTAAAAACCCACTTACGGTACGCAAGTGGGTTTTCTTATTCTAGTTTCTGGGGTAAAATCTCCCTTTAAACCGGTTGTAAGCGACTATTGGGTTAGCGCGAAAACTGTTTTTTGTTTATCTATTGTGAATTTTTCATATGTTGAAATGTTGGCAATAATAACGTTGGCTTAGCAATTATATGGCGATTTCTGTGCGTGCGTGGATATCAAATACCTTTTAATCATCGATGGCCAGAGTACCCTCCACATCTAGCCCCGAATCTCTCCTGGCAGCTTGATCACTGTTACCTTATCTCCGGCAGATAGCCCCTTTTCTTCTGGGGGTACAACTATCAGACAGTCGCTATCCTTGATCGTGACCGTTACGGAAGATTCATCAATGAGTGCCGGATAAGCAAACAGGCTGCCGTCTTTAATTTCTAACCGAGCTCGCACAAATCTAGTAAAATTATTCACTCTTTTATAATCTGTGCCGAGTGTAGCGCTCCATTCCGGTAAAAAAGGCTTAGAAGAACTTTGCATCAGTGAAATCACAGGTCGTGCAAACAGTTGAAACCCAACGAAACAAGCCCCCGGATTTCCTGATAAAGCTAACAGCAGCTTACCCCCTCTAACCGCAGCAGTAGTTACGCTTCCCGGACGCATCGTCACTTTGTTGAACAACATATTACCACTTTGTTCGCGAACCAAGTCGCCCATGATATCATAATCCCCCACAGAAACGCCACCCGTTGTAATCACAAAATCATAAGTTTCCAGCGCCATCTGTACTTTACTTCTAGCCAGCTCCAGATCATCCACAATAGAGCCTAACATTACTGGAACCCCCCCTGTTTCTTTGACTAGAGCTTCTAGCATAGGGGAGTTACTATTGCGGATTTTGCCAGGCTCCAGCGGCTCATGCACTTCCAGCAGCTCTGTTCCTGTGGCAAAGATGGCTACCTTGGGACGACGATAGACTTTCACGGTATGTAATCCAAACGCTGCAAGAACAGCTATATCCCCCGCAGAGATTAACCTTCCTGTAGGCAATACAAGATCACCTTGGCTTAATTCGAAACCTTGAGGTGTGATATTGCTGTTTGCTTCTAGTTTTTTTCGAATACCAACGTAAGTCTTTCCTTCCTCTTCACGTCTCTCCGTGACCTCCAGCATCACCACAGCATCTGCACCAACCGGTACTTGTGCACCCGTCATAATTCTTGCGGCTGTTCCCGGAGTTATATCTACCGCAGGCACTGCGCCACACGGAATATTATCCACAATTTCTAACCATACCACTTGTCCATTAACACAGTTACGGGTATCCCCCGCGATAATCGCATATCCATCCATACTAGATCGATTAAACGCAGGAAATGGGTGTGGAGCAATCACCTTTTCAGCCAAATAACGTCCACAACACTCATCCAGCGATACGTCTTCTGATTCTAGCGGATTGGCATATTTGATTATTTTGGCCTGAGCTTCTTTTACTTGCAGTGCTTCACGCTGAAATTTATTATCCTTCATAAAGACCTCCGCTCTGAATCGTCGATGTTTGCAGTAATAGGTATTATTTTAACATGAGACCTCTTGAAGTAAAATTATAAACACAAAAGGCCACCATCCATGTTTATGGGCAGCAGCCTTTTCTACAATATTTTTTCCGGTATAGTGATCCATTACTTCTCTACTAGGCTAGGATGCTCTAATTACCTTTACATCCCCAGGGATTATTTTCTCCCCTTCATAAAGCATAAACCGTCCATGTTGCCACTCTACACGCAGTAGACGTGAATCATCTGATTGATATTGCCACACATGCTGCTCTCCACCATTCATAAATGGCGTCTGACCTGCAACAGCGACAAAACCTTCATATTCTTCCTCCAGGAAAAATGTATAGCCATCGAGCTCAAGCGTTGCTGGAACCTCAGCAGGATTATCTAACCGCCCATCGATAGGTCTGTACAATCCATATTGCAGCTGTTCCCGCTCTTCTATATGAAGATAAGCTATCTGGCTTCCATCTCTAAGGGTCAGAACTACAGCATTACGGCCCCGATTATGTGTCCGGCCAGTAACTTCATAGGTGACAAGCGATACTTCACAAATGTCTCCGGGAGACAAATTAAGCATACTTTTTTGAACTTCCTGAGGCGCTGGCTTAGAGAAAAGGTTACCTATACGTTTCCACATACTCAACTTGATCGTTCCTCCTACATAAAGGCAGTAATAATTAAAGCACCCGTAATTTGCAGTGAACCTGATAGCAGGCCATATCCGATTTTACCAAGCTGTGTACCATGATCCAGATCCAGCTTCCCCCAATTTGCTAGTAGAAGTCGAACCGTTCTTTCTAAAATTAACAAAAGCAAAAATGATACCAACGAAATCAGAAACGCATCTGGCAAACTATTGGAAGCCGCTATCGATGAAGATAAAATGAAGGCCTGAGCTAAAAGCTTCATTACAAACCGTGTAGTCACCGCCATATTTCCAGCCTTTAACTCTTCTATATCGTTATAACGAGTAAAAAGTGAATCTATATACATCAGTACAAACAGCAACACAGCGCCGCTCACCGTCCACACGACCATGGACACCAGAATATGGAGATCCATTCTATAGCCCCCGCTTAATCATTTTGCATGCCTTTCATAAGCATAGATAAAGCGAAGAAGAAACGAATTTCTGTCTCCCCTTCGCCTGTGAACACCAGCCGTGAACCGGCTAAAGATCAAATGTTATTGCTTCTCGTATTGTTTCATCAGAGCCGCCAGTTCATCTTCAACCGCTTGATCTTTGTTCAGCTTCTCGAATTCATCATCCAGAGATTTATTGCCTGAACTCATCTCATTGCTGGCTTCAGCCTGAGCTTCTGCTTGCAGCATTTTATCTTCCATACGTTTGAGTCCTGCAGACGCTGAATCGGAACTAAATCCGCTCATTGCTTTGTTGATCTCGGTTTGAGCTTTGGCAGCATTATAACGTGCAACCAATGTCTCACGTTTGTTCTTCATTTGGGTAAGCTGTTTGCGCATCTCTTCAAGCTTGCCACGAAGGTTATCCGCAGAGGCTTTGTTCTGATCAAAGCTGGCTTTGTATTCTACCAGTTTAGCTTCAGCAGCATTTTTCTCTTCCAGAGCGCGGCGAGCAAGGTCAACATTACCCGCTTGAGCTGCTGCATGAGCCTGTTGGGTACGTTTGTTAACAAGCGCTTCTTGTTCTTCATACAGCTGTTTGAATTTCTTCTCAATGGCGATTTGCGCCGCTACAGCTTTTTCTGCATCTTCTAAATCTTCGGTCATATCACGAATGTATTGATCTGTCATTTTAATCGGGTCTTCTGCTTTGTCAATAATCGCGTTCACATTAGACATGGTTAAATCGCGCAATCTTTTAAATATAGACATGGTTTCATTCCTCCAAAAGATAATTTAATTCCTCACATGCTATCTTTTACGTAGAATTGCCACTACCGTTTCATATTTGTTGCGCTAAATATTGATTTACTTTTAAATTCACAATTTCCACGACTTCCATAATACCTTCTTTCGTGAGATTGTCGTAATGAATCCCCATCACTACTGTGACCGTCTTGTTCAGCGCTTCAGCTACTCTGATCGCAATGGGCTCGCTTATCGTGTGCTCTTTATGATGAGGAACCGCTGAAGTCAGTACTTTAATCTGCTCCCCCTCCAGATAAGCAGTACTCGTGGCACCAATATGCCGAACCCCTCCACTAATTAAGAGCAAGAGATCACGTCCGACAGCCGTCGCCTTCAGCTCAATATTCTCAGGATCAATCTGGTTAGTAGTCAATAGTATTCCCCTCACTACTTCACTTTATATAATGCCCCGTATTTCCTCTAGTGATTGAATATTTTCTTCAACCATAAATTGCTCAAGCTCTGCAACTAGCTGACTACCTGCACGCAAGTTCATGAAATTATAAGTTCCCACTTGGATAACTGCAGCACCTGCCATAATAAACTCGATGATATCCGTTGCTGAAGTGATGCCACCCATTCCGATCACGGGAATCGTTACGTTTTGTGCAACTTGATGCACCATACGCAGAGCGACAGGCTTAATCGCAGGTCCAGACAATCCAGCATATAAGTTATTGAATACACTGCTTCTACGGCGGACATCAATCTTCATTCCTGAGATAGTGTTGATGAGCGAGACAGCGTCTGCACCCTCCTCCTGACACATTTGTGCCATTTCAACGATATTTTCGGCTCCCGGCGACAGCTTTACAGCGAGGGGCAGTTTAGTTGCGCGTCTAACAGCCTGTACTACTTTTTGAGCTTCTGAAGTTTGGATCCCAAACGCAATGCCGCCCTCTTTAACATTTGGACAAGAAATATTCAATTCAATCATGTCTACTGCTGTCTTACCTGCACTCGCACGAGCATCTGCATCCCGCTGAATCATCTCAGCTCCAAGAACATAATCTTCAAGTGTGCCTCCACCCAGGTTGACCAAACGAGCGGTGTCGAGTGTTTCCCAATAAGGGCATTCTTTATCTAAAAATGCAGCTACACCCGGATTCTCGAGTCCCACACTATTCAGCATACCAGAAGCTGTCTCGTATACACGAGTGCCGGGATTCCCCGCTTTCGGATTGAGGGTTAACCCCTTGCCAGAGATTCCGCCCAGCAGAGACACATCATACAGCTTGCCATATTCACGGCCAAAACCAAACGTTCCAGAGGCCATTATAATTGGATTTTTAAAATGAACGCCAGCAATTGTTGTGTTCAACTTAGTCATGGAAAAGCACCTCCTCAGAAAGAAACACAGGTCCGTCTGCACAGGCCTTCTTTTGACCATCACGGCAGGATACACTGCAGACCAGACAGGCTCCAATCCCACAAGCCATTCGGTTCTCTAGAGAAAGGTATACTTTCGTTCTACTGCCTGCTTCTTCAGCAGCAATGCCTTTACGTTGAGCAGCTTTAAGCATAGGGTGTGGGCCGCAGACAAAGACATGATCATATTGGCTGAAATCCACACTATCCAAAATTAAACCGCCAACATCGACTACAAGCTCACTTGCAAGTGGGCGAAACGCTTCTGTCCGGTAAGCTTCACGGCTAAAGCCCAAAAAAATATCACTCCCCGGATGCTGCTTCGCACAATAATAAAGCGGTGCAATTCCGATCCCACCGCCGATGAGTGCAACCTTCCCTTCGACCTGTGGAAATCCATTTCCAAAAGGGCCCTCAAGCTCTACCGAATCACCTGAACCCAGTCGTGAGAATATCTCCGTACCTTCCCCAACTACGTGATACAGAAATTCAACACTATCCTCGTGTACTTCATGTATACTTAAGGGTCTGGATAGGATGGGGTAAGCTCCCCATGCCCGTAACATGTAGAATTGACCCATTGCTCCGCCACTATTCGTCTCTACCTTAAGGTGATACACACCATCTGTCAGCCGTTCGTTACTTAGAACCGTCCCCACGTTATCAAGCTCCTTCAAATTTTATCTTTATTAAGATTGCCTTAGAAGGAGCATAAAATCTGTGACAAACTTCACACCGAAAATGGTCTAGCCTCTTTTCCAAATCCCACGTTCATAAGGTTTAGGTACATCATGTACGCCACCAAGCGCTTCTTCAGCATGTAAAGCCCAATAAGGATTACTTAACATCCCACGGCCAATAGCTACAAGCTCCGCCCTTTTTTCTGCAATGATGGACTGTGCCTCAGAATAGGCTTCAAGCCGTCCTACCGCAATTACTGGCACTTGTAATCCACTGCGAATATATTCTGCCAGATCTGCTTGGTAGGCTGGGCCCGCATTAGGTCCACCATTAGAGCCAATGGGACCTTCACCACCTGAAGACACATGGAACATATCCACTCCAGCATCCTTATATCGGCGGCAAAACGCCAGGGCATAGTCAGCATCATATCCACCATCAACATATTCTTTCGCGGAAACCCTCATGATCAAGGGCATATCTACTGGCACTACTTCTCGGATTGCTGTAACTACTTGTACTCCAAAAAGTGCTGGATCTTGTCCATATTCATCCAATCTGATGTTGGTCAGAGGTGAATGAAACTGGTGAATTAAGTAGCCATGCGCACCATGAATCTCCACAGTATCAAATCCTGCCTCCACAGCTCTACGAGCGGCAGCACGAAAGGCTTCTATCATCTCAAGGATGCCTTCCTTAGAAAGCGCCTGTGGCTGCTTAGAACGAGCATCAAATGGAATTGCAGAAGGGGCAACCGGCGGTTCAGCATCGACTGCTTTACGTCCAGCATGACCTAGTTGAATGGCTATTTTTGCCCCATAGGCATGTACACTATCTGTGAGCTTACGATAAGCCTCTATATGTGTATCACTCCAAATCCCTGTATCCCGGTTCGTTATTCTACCGTCCGGATGGACTCCAGTCATCTCAACAATAATTAGACCAGTACCTCCAATAGCACGGCTTACATAATGAACAAAATGCCAATCATTGGGAATGCCATCCTCTTTATCCACCGAATACTGGCACATAGGCGGCATAACAATACGATTTTTCAGCGTTAAACCCTTCAATTCATAAGGTGCAAACAATTCTGACATCCTTGTCCCCATCCTTCCACCTGTCTATAATTGGCCCGGGAATATCCCGTTCTATTTAGTATACACGCATTAGGGTGTGCAAGAAATCTTTACCAGAGCCCTTGAAGAAACGGCATAAATTCATCCTTCAATGGAGATAACAATGAAGAATATGGTGATGATCAGGTAGTAAAGGAGGCATATGGGGATGTATGATCAACGGAGAGTCCAGAAACTGCTAGTAGTATTAGGATCAATCATTGTCCTGCTATTTCCAACCTCTTCAGCAGAGGTTGCTTCAGCCCCAGCTCAGAGTCAGAAATCCTCACAGGATCAAATTAAAAGCACGCAAACCACTGACGAAGACAAGGCGATATCTGCGGGAACTTCTACTACAAATAATTCAACGAGCAGCAACAATAAGAACACTAAGGGCTTGTCTCTGAGTCAGCTATTACACAAATATCCCGAGACCTTTAAGACCAGCGGTCCTCGGAATAAAGTCATCGCCTTAACTTTTGATGATGTGCCTGACCCAAGGTTTACACCCCAATTGCTAGATGTTCTTAAGAAATATCATGTCAAAGCTACCTTCTTCGTGGTGGGAAGCCGAGCTGAGAAACATCCCGCTCTAGTGAAGAGGATGATTAGAGAAGGACATGCTATTGGAAATCACTCTTATGATCATCCTCAGTTTGTGAAGCTAAAGATGCATGATTTCAGATCACAGATCATTGAGACCGAGAACATTATTCAAACCTTAGCCGGATATAAACCACGCTTGATTCGTCCACCCTATGGAGATATCTCTGAGCAACAGTTGAGATGGGCAAAAAATCATGGTTATAAGCTTGTAAATTGGAATGTGGATTCGTTGGACTGGAAGGGACTTTCCAAAACTCAAGTTAGAAATAACATCTTAGCTAATGCTGGAAAAGGAGCAATTATCCTTCAGCATGGTGGAGGTGGGCCGGGTAGTGATCTTCGCGGAACGATTCAGGCTTTACCTGAGGTTATCACGATTATGCGTAAACGTGGCTATTCCTTCGTTACCGTTCCTCAATTGCTGCAGGTCTCTAAAAATAAATAAACAAGAAACGGAGGCAGCCGCTAAGGACTCCCTCCGTTTCTTGTTTAACCTATTTAAAACCATTTCATATCTCTATATTTTTATCTAGCTATTTAACAATGTATAATTGTACATATTGATAACCAAAATCGGCTACAAAGCTTTGGCTGCCTGGGATAAAGATATCGATCCGGTTACCTTTAATGGCACTTCCCATATCGGTTGCAGTAGCCAGAAAAGCTTCTTTAGGCAATCCTGCGTGTGAATGTCCGGTAACCAATACTTTTGTTCCGAGAGGAATTACACTTGGATCAACTGCGATGGTTCCTAGCTTGAGTGGGTTCCCGAAATAATCAACGGCACCCCAGCCTCCATTCTCACTAGCCGCTGAGGAATAAGCAGAAGCCTTAACTTGTATCGATTTCTCGTAGTTAAAGGACTTGCCCCATGCTTCAACTGTTTTTGATTCTGGAGTAACATTCAGGCTTGGTGTAAGCACTGGAGTTTCTGTCGTAGCCACAGACTCTGCTTGCATTTTACTTGGGATCGTTATTTTAAGTCCATCGTAAATATTAAGAGCAGCAACGTTTGGATTAGCTTTCATTAAATCATTAACACCGACATTGTATTGCTGAGATAGAGTATAGAAAGTATTGCCTTCCTTTGCAATATGAACGCTGTCTGCAAAAGCAGGAGCGGTGTGCAGCAATGCACTAATTCCCATAACTGCAGCAAGGGTTTTAATGGTTCTGAACTTGTTCTTCATAAATGCCTCCTCTTTAGATGGGCGTAAGCGGTATGACTTCCGTATACGCTCGTGTACATTTCCTGTACTTATGTACATCTTGTGTGATGTCCTGATGTATTGTTGTCATTTGTAAAACTGACAGGACTTAATATATCACAATTTTGTAACCTATGCGTATGTAATTGTTACCATTCTGAAATAACATGTTTAATTATTGTCTTTTGTCCATTAAGAAGTTAACGTAATTTTGATTATGTTAACTAAAAAGCGACAATCACATCCTATTATATAAGATAATTAAATAATATTCTTTGAGATTTTACATAGATTTAACATTTCGTGCCTCATCCAATAGTAAAATGATAGAATATGATAAATAGATTTGAGATATAGACATCGAAGCATATTTGGAGGTCCCATGAATACAGAAGAGATTAAAAACAATCAGAGCAGTCCAGCCACTGCTTACCTCAATAGGGATTTGAGCTGGATCGAATTTAACCGCCGCGTACTCAAGGAGGCGCAGGACCCTGATAACCCTTTAATGGAACGTGCCAGATTTCTGGCGATCGTCTCGAGCAATCTGGATGAATTCATAAGCGTTCGTGTGGCGGGAATTCAGGATCAGATCCGGGCGGGCTATACTAAAAAAGATTTCACAGGCTACACCCCTTCCGGGCTGTATAAACGCCTCATCAAACGCGTAACCAAAATCATTGCCGATCAATACCGGACGTTCCGTGATATTTCGCGGAGTTTGCATAAAGAAGGCATCGTATTCGTGGATTATGAGGATCTTACCCATGCCCAAGAGCAGTCCATAGAACAGTATTACCGGGATATCATCTATCCTGTACTTACGCCAATGGCTGTTGATCAGAGCCGGCCGTTTCCACTCGTGCACAGCCAGTTTATCTACCTAGCTGTTGTTCTTACTCGTAAGAATGGTCTTGAAGAGGAGCCTTATTTTGCTATCCTGCAAATTCCTTCGAATCTGCCAAGATGTATCCCTCTTCCCCACCGCTCTAATAGTAAGAAAAGACAATTTGTATTTATTGAAGATGTGATTCGCCATCACATTCAAACCTTATTCAGCGGTTACGAACCTGTTGCGGTTAGTGAGTTTCGTTTGACTCGTAACTCAGATCTTACGATCGATGAGGAAGGTGCAGAGGATCTGCTGGAAGAGATCGAAAAAGAGCTGCGCAAGCGTCGTCGCGGGGTGCCAGCCCGTTTGGAAGTACAAAAAGGTATCCATCCCTATGCTCTTGAGCAGCTGCAAGCGGAATTTGAGCTGGAGGACTTCGTATTTGAAATTGAAGGTCCGCTTGATCTAGGCTTTCTTCGTAATTTTGCCGGAAGCTTAAAAGGTTTTGGTTACATGAACTATCCACCTATTGAGCCGGTTTATCCTGCTGAATTTCAAGAAAATGAGGATTTCTTCGAGGTGCTGCGTGAACGGGATGTATTAGTCTACCACCCTTACGAGTCTTTTGATGCAATGACAGACTTTATCATTCAAGCTTCAGAGGATGAGCAAGTGATGGCGATTAAAATGACCTTATACCGTGTCAGTGGAAATTCTCCACTTATTACTGCACTAGCCAATGCTGCGGAGTCTGGTAAGCAAGTTACAGTGGTTGTAGAGTTAAAAGCTCGATTTGATGAGGAACGGAACATCGCTTGGGCACGCCAGCTTGAAAAATCAGGCTGTCATGTCGTTTATGGTCTGATCGGACTCAAAACGCATGCCAAAGTGACCTTGATTGTCCGCCAGGAAGGCCCTGAACTGCGCCGTTACGTGCATGTAGGCACAGGAAACTATAATGACAGTACAGCCAAGGCCTACACAGATCTCAGTCTATTCACCGCCCAAAGCGATATCGGACTGGACGCTTCTGAGCTGTTTAATCAAATGACTGGATATTCGGCTAATTTTGACTGGCATTCCTTCATTGTTGCGCCGACGAATATGAGCTTATCCCTGCAAAAGCTAATGATGCGTGAAGCTGAACATGCACGGGCAGACAGACCCGCTCGCATAATCGCCAAGATGAACTCGCTCTCTAATCAGCAAGTAATAGACGATTTATATAGCGCAGCCCAAGCCGGTGTCTCCATTGACTTAATCGTGCGAGGGGTTTGCTGCCTACGTCCGGGAATAGAGGGCTTAAGCGAAAACATTACCGTACGCAGTATTGTAGACCGTTTTCTGGAGCACTCCCGGATCTATTATTTCGAAAATGGCGGCAAACCTGAGGTGTATTTATCCAGTGCCGACTGGATGACTAGAAACCTAACCCGCCGGATTGAGCTGATGTGTCCTGTCAGAGACAGCGGCATCCGTAAACAGATCGTCAAAATTCTAGAGTTGTCTCTAAAAGATAATGTTAAAGCCAGCTTCTTGCAGGCTAATGGATATTACGAACAACCAGACGACAAAAAGGCCCCTTTCCGGAGCCAGTTTGCTGCGATGGATGTTACACGTTGGAAGGGAAGCCGAGTTTTACCTTCACCGCCCAAGCATTCTTAAATGCTTTTATCGCGTTCTCAATGTCCTCTAGGCCAATTAGCAGTGACGATGCGCCCTCTAAGTCCAGATGAAGCGTATTGCCGTGCAGATTGGCCTTCAGGCCGCTTACAATTCCAATCTCCGTGCTGTCCAGCGCAATGCTAAGCTGGACAAGCGATCCGAGCTTATGAATCCACTCTTCGTCGGATGGCAGCAAAATGTCCTTATGTTGTTGGGACAATTTCTGCTTCCGGCTTTTTGTGCTGTATGAGGCAATCATAGCGCAAAGAATAAGCTGACGGTGGGTAAGTCCACGAATCGGTGAATTCATCAACCAATACAAAGTATGTCTTTTAGATTGGTAATAGTTAATATTCGTTCCCGTACGATGCAGCATGATGGACACGTAAATTAACATCTCGTGCTCTGCTCTATTCGATTCATCTTTAAATGCGTCAAACAGGCTGAGTGCTAGCTTGTTGATATGATCTAAATACCGTTTAGAAGTATGAATATCAAAGCGAATGATCGTGTTTAAGCTATATTCCAATGCACTATCACGCACTGGCTGCTCCGGCTCCAGCAGATCATGCAGCAAGCCTTCTCTGAGCCCTTCCCCGCTGATTACCGCCTCACTCGCCCCAATATACTGATACACCGTATGGAAAATAATCAACCCGGATACAATGATATCCGCCCGACTCTTAGATAATCCATCTAAATCCTTACGTTTTTCGTAAGGCATTGAAGGTAGGGTGTTCATAAAGTGCTCGATCGTCTCACTGGTCATCGTATAGCCATGGGAGTTAGGCAATGAGTATGCTCGTGACTTCTGATCCAGCTTCCCTAAGGAACGAACCGTCCCTCCTAAACCGAATAAAGGAAGTCCAGCTTTGGCATTTAGCCAATCATGCTCAACCAGTCTGCCCAGGACAAAGGTCTGCAGCTTGTGAATCTGCTCATCGCTCCAATTCCCACCTTGACCGAACATTAGGTTGGTATTTACTGCCCCGAACGGGAAAGAAATGCTGTGTTGATAACGCCGCTCACAAAAAAGAGTGATTTCAGTACTCCCGCCACCAATATCAATGACATAACCATCCTCTACATTAAAGGCATTAATAACACCCAAGAAGCCATAATATGCCTCCTGGTGGCCACTGATCACCTCAATCGGAATGGAAGAGGATTGTGACAAAAAGCTTATTATTTCACTTGAGTTAGCCGCATTACGAATGGCTGCCGTTGCACCCGCACGAATGGTTTCCACTGCAAAAGCATTGCAGATTTCCTTAAACTGCCGCAAGACCGGAACAATCGTTTCCATGTCCTTTTGTTCCAGTCTATTCTCCTTCGTAATCTTCTCACTAAGGCGAGCGGAGTACTTACACTCCTTGATGATCTTATAGCCTCCTTCGCGCGTTGTATCATAAATTACAAGACGAATGGAGTTCGAACCAATATCAATAATGCCTATCCGGCGTAGATCATCTCTCATTATGTATGTACTCCTTTTCCTGTTGATTGACTGACCATCTATTATACATGGTTTACATAAATAAATGAACTCAGCCCCCAGCGATATATTCCCACATTACCCTCAGGACCCTATAACAAAACGGCCACCGGATACTTGTCCAGGGCCGTTTTGACGAATTCTTTATAATACTTTACTTAAAAAATCCTTAGTCCGAGCATGTGTAGGATTACCAAATACTTGTTCAGGAGTACCCTGTTCAACGATGAACCCGCCATCCATAAACAGTATGCGGTCACCCACTTCACGGGCAAAGCCCATCTCATGTGTAACAATAACCATTGTCATTCCGTCTTCGGCAAGCTTTTTCATAACCTCAAGTACCTCTCCTACCATTTCCGGATCAAGCGCTGAGGTAGGCTCATCAAAAAGCATCACATGCGGCTGCATGGCTAATGCACGAGCAATCGCGATCCGCTGCTTTTGTCCACCGGACAATTGAGCTGGATAAACATCCTTTTTATCTTCAAGGCCTACAGTCTTGAGGAGCTCCATTGCGAATTTATCGGCCACAGCCTGCTGCTGTTTTCTTACTTTAATCGGTGCGAGCGTAATGTTTTGCAGAACGGTTTTGTGCGGAAAAAGGTTGAACTGCTGAAAAACCATCCCCATCTTCTCACGCGTTGCATTGATATCATGCTTCTTTGAGGTGATCGATTCCCCTTCAAAAGTGATCTCGCCACCTGTAGGCTGCTCCAATAAATTCAAGCAGCGCAGAAAGGTACTTTTTCCCGAACCACTGGGCCCGATTACAACGACAACCTCACCCTTTTTAATCTCCAAATCGATTCCTTTGAGAATCTCCAGCTTTCCGTAATGCTTCTGCAGGTTCTTAACGGCGATCATCGGTATTCAGCCTCCTTTCGAGTCTACCTAGGATCTTGGAAAGCGTAAATGTTAGAACAAAATACATAAATGCAGCAATCACGAGTGGTGTCATGCCATCATACGAAATCGTTGTAACTGTACGAGCTTGAAACATCAAATCCGTTACTCCGATAAATGAAATAATCGATGATTCCTTGATAATGGTAATGAACTCATTACCGATTGCCGGAAGAACACTTTTAAGTGCCTGAGGAAGTACAATATGACGCATGGTCATCCCTTGTTTCATTCCAAGTGAACGTGCGGCCTCCGTTTGTCCACGATCGACACCCTGAATCCCGGCACGAAAAATTTCTGCCAGATAAGCAGAACTGTTAATGGAGAGTGTAATCGCCCCGGACTGAATCGGAGTAAACTCAATCCCAAATGTCGCCAGCCCGTAATGGATGAGAAACAATTGCACAAGCATTGGAGTGCCCCGCAAAAATTCAACCCAAGCTGTGGCTAAGAAACGTAACACTCTCCATTTTGACATCCGTAGTAGAGAGACGATAATCCCAAGAATGAAGCCAAATAATACACCAAGAACAGCAAGTAGCAAGGTATATTGTAGTCCAGTCAAGAAAAGATCACGATAATCATAAGCCATTCTAAATAAAGTAATATCCAATATCTTATCCTCCTATCTCCAAAAAAATAGAAAATAGCAAAGTTCCGCTATTTTCTGTAATACACATACATTTTACTTCAGCAGACCTAAAGAGCAATATACATTCCATTCCTTACTTCGTGCTTTCAGCAAGCTCGCTGGCAGCCGCTACATATTCATCAATCTTACCTTCTGATTCTAGACGTTTAAGTGTAGCATTTACTTTATCCAGAAGCTCTGTATTGCCTTTTTTAATCCCAATTGCGTATCCATCATCTTCTACTTCAGGCTTAGCATCGGTAATTACAAGACCCGCTAAATTCTTAACAAAAGATTTGGCTACAGGTCCTTCAATAATTGCTGTATCGATACGGTTAGATTGCAATTGCAGAACGATCTCGGAGATTTTACCAAGAGAAGTGATCTTTGCGCCTTCAATCTCTTTGGCGATTTCTTCTTGAATAGAGCCTGTCTGTACACCAATTTTGGTACCCTTCACCGCGTCCATAGTAGCGTATTTATCTTTATCTGCTTCGCGTACTACAATAGCTTGTTCTGCTTTGTAATAAATATCTGAAAGTTCAACCGCTTTTTTGCGTTCTTCAGTCGGGCTAAGACCGGAAATCACCATATCTACGCGTCCACTGGACAATTCGTTAAGCAGTGAATCAAAAGGCAGATCCTTAACTTCAAGCTCAGCGCCCATGTCGGCAGCAATTTCCTTAGCGATGTCGATATCAAAACCTACGATGGTATCTTTTCCGTCCACTACTTTATGGAATTCGTACGGAGGAAAATCTGCACTTGTTCCCATAATCAGCTTTTTAGTAACTGCACCGGAATTTGCATTACCACTAGCAGCGGTATCATTATCATTTTTATTTTGACCGCAGCCTGAAAGCAGACCTACCGCTAATACCATTCCTAAACTAAGTTTACCCCATTTGTTCATTTCTATATCTCCCCTATTCATATGAAAAAATCTAAGTTGACCCAATGACTGACTTATTATAAATCAGAACGCATGAATATGCAAAGGCATAATTGTGACAATAACTTCCTTTTAATGGATTTCTATGAGGGGAATTCTATAATACGCAGCTAAAAAATCACTTTTATTCACGTTGAAGCTAAATTTATACATTTTTACTATCCCCTATACTGGCTAAATCATTCGACTGTTTATTCCTAATTTCATAAAAAAAGGACTGCTCCCAGAGTATTTACCATACTCCCAGGTGCAATCCCTTATTAACCCATTACAGAATTCGTTAAACTTTATCTGGTTATATCATCGTAGATATCCATGTACTGCTGAGCGGATACATTCCAGCTATAATCTCCCGCGAAAGCATTTTTTGTGATCTTTTTCCAATGTTCAGGCTGCTTGTAAAAAGAAAGCGCCCGGCGCAGCGTAAACATCATATCGTGTGCATTATAATTGCTGAACGTAAAGCCATTGCCTTCACCGGTTTCTTCATTATAAGCGTGCACAGTATCATTTAGGCCACCTGTCTCACGGACAACGGGTATGCTACCATACCGTAAAGCGAGCAGCTGACTGATGCCACAGGGCTCAAACTTAGACGGCATAAGGAAGATATCGCTGGCAGCATATATTTTTCGTGAGAGTGCATCATTAAATAAGATCTGTGAAGACAGCTTGGTCGGATACCGCCATGCCGCTTCCTTGAACCAACGCTCGTAGGATTCATCACCTGTTCCAAGCAGCACAAATTGAATATCATCGTGATATAGCAACTCATCCAGCACTCGGGTAAGCAGATCTAAACCTTTGGAGTCCACGAGACGCGTGACCATGGCTACCATTGGGATATTAGCATCCACAGGTAATCCCAGCTCTTCCTGCAAGGCTACTTTGTTCTCCGTCTTCTTGGTCAAATTAGAACGATAACGGGTAACAAGGCTCGAATCTGTCGCTGGATTATAACTTTTAGTATCAATGCCATTCACAATCCCACTTAAAACATCTGACCGTGCGTTCAACAAACCATCCAAACCGTAACCATAATAAGGTGTGCGAATTTCTTCTGAATAAGTCGGACTGACGGTCGTGACCCGATCACTGAATACAATCCCGCCTTTTAAGAAATTCACATTACCATAGTACTCCACACTACCAAAATAGCTGCTATCCAGACCTAACAGCTCTCCAAGTACCTCATAAGGAAACACTCCCTGATACAACAGGTTATGTATTGTAAATACACTCCGCATTTCACTGTAAAATGGATTGTGGCGATAATGCCCCTGTAGCAGCATTGGAATTACGGCCGCGTGCCAATCATGGCAATGCAGTACATCAGGCTGGAAATCAATGGCTGGCAGACACTCCAGCACTGCACGATTATAGAACGCAAACCGTTCACCATCGTCCATATAACCATAAATTCCATCACGGCCAAAATAATACTCGTTGTCGATAAAATAAACGGGGATACCCTCATAGATAATGCGTTCAATTCCACAGTATTGTTTTCGCCAGCCAATTGGAACATACACTTCCGTTAAATGCTCCATTTGAGCGGTGAACTTGTCAGGAATCCCACGATATTTAGGCAAAATCACTCGTACATCTACCCCGGCAGCCTTCAGCGCTTTAGGTAATGCTCCAATGACATCGGCCAAACCACCCGTTTTGACAAAAGGATGGGCTTCAGCTGCGGCAAATAAAACCTTCATGATTATTTCCCCCTTAAACTGTACGGATTCTCTATTCGTACTTAGATCTATAACTCTTTTGCCTCTTTATTCTTACCCATTCGTGACGTTTTTTTAAACACCAGAAAGCTAAGGGGCGGAAGAGTCAGCTCTATGCTGTTCACCTGATTGTGCCATTCCAGCTTAACGCTCTTTTGAGGGACATTGTGCAATCCGGAGCCACCATACTCTACATTTTCTGAGCTAAAGAGCTCTTCATAAGTCCCGGCCCGTGGCACGCCTATACGATAATTGTGCCGTTCTACCGGTTGAAAATTGATGACTATAAGCAGCGTATCTCCTGGTTTCTTCCCTCGGCGTATATACGAAATCACACTTTGATCATTGTCATCCGCATCAATCCACTGATAACCCTCTTGAGAATGATCCAGCTCCCACAACGCTTTTTCGGAGCGATACAGTTTATTAAGTGCAGCCGTGTAGGCAAGCATACGACGATGGCTCTCATAATCCAACAGCAGCCAGTCCAGCTGCTCCTGATCCTTCCACTCGATAAACTGACCGAATTCCCCACCCATAAACAGAAGCTTTTTACCGGGATGAGAGATCTGATATCCCAGCAGCTGCCTGAGGCCTGCGAACTTTTGTTCATAAGTACCCGGCATTTTGTCTAACAAAGACTTCTTGCCGTGAACAACCTCATCATGCGATAGCGGCAATGCGTAATTTTCGGCATAAGCATAACATATTGGGAACGTAAGTAAATTATGATGATAAGGGCGCCCACCAAAATCATGTTCTATGTAGCCTAGCGTATCATTCATCCAACCCATATTCCATTTGTAATTGAAGCCAAGGCCCCCTTCATGCACTGGTGCAGTAACCCCTGGCCAAGCACTGGACTCCTCCGCCATCATCAATGCTTTTGGGAAATAATGAAAGATAGCCTTGTTCAGATTCTGGATAAATTTGATGGCCTCCAGATTCTCCAATCCACCATTAACATTCCGCCGATATTGATGATCCCGCTTTTCGAAATCTAGTCGAAGCATACTCGTAACCGCATCTACACGCATTCCGTCGATATGATAATACTCGAACCAAAACAGCGCATTAGAAATAAGAAATGAAGAAATCTCCGGCTTACTGAAATCAAACGAAAGTGTCCCCCAGCCTGGTTTTTCAGCTAACATTGGATCGGCATATTCATAAAGTGGCGCTCCATCAAACATACGTAATCCGTGTGCGTCTTTGGCAAAGTGAGCGGGAACCCAATCTAAAATCACACCGATACCTGCCTGATGCAGCTGATCGATCAAATACATCAACTCATGGGGTTCGCCATAACGGCTGGTTGCCGCAAAATACCCCGTCCCTTGATAACCCCAGGATAGATCATATGGATGTTCTGCCAGCGGCATAAATTCCACGTGTGTATAATTCATCTCCACCAAATAAGGAATCAACAGCTCGCTCATTTCCCGGTAGGTGTAGAACTCTCCATCCTCTTTTTGACGCCAGGTACCGAAGTGCATTTCATAAATGTTCATTGGTTGTTGATATGGAGCTTTGCTTTTCCGACGCCATGCTGCATCTCCCCAGCGGTAGCCATCCAGTTCTGCTACTACCGAAGCCGTTGCCGGTCGAACCTCAGCTTTAAAAGCAAAAGGATCCGCTTTAAGGAAACTTGATCCATCTGAGGCAAGAATCCTGTATTTGTAAAAAGTTCCCGGCTGTATTCCCGGAAAAAAACGA
Source organism: Paenibacillus sp. FSL H7-0918 (assembly GCF_038007025.1). Classification (NCBI taxonomy): domain Bacteria; kingdom Bacillati; phylum Bacillota; class Bacilli; order Caryophanales; family Paenibacillaceae; genus Paenibacillus; species Paenibacillus sp. FSL H7-0918. Next base: position 90,687 of record NZ_JBBOWJ010000003.1, on the reverse strand, counting down.
CTCCAAAATCCTGAATCGGGTATCTTATATAACGAGTCCACGCCCTGTGTTCCGTCCCAATCATTATGATCACCAGCTAGTCCTACATATGTCGCATGAGGAGCCCACACGGTAAAGCGCACACCGGTAACGCCTTCTTCAGCGGCAGTGTGTGCACCCAGCATAGAATAGCTGCGATAATTGGTGCCCTCATGGAACAGATAGATATCAGCAGCTGACGGAAGGGTCTCGATTTTTGCTTTTTCAGCCAATTCTACACCACCTTTTTCAATGTGCTTGTACCTATTACCTTACCCGAATATTACCATTTTGAAAATGTTTTGATGTTAAAAGAAAAGATTTTCTGATAAAGAAATATTAATTGTAATTTTTCTGTTTACAAAGCAATATATTTCACCTATGTCGTTTCAAGCGCTTGTCGTAAGTTTATATTACAAGCATTGACAAAATAATGGGAGGGATAACAAATGAACAACAAAAAAGATTGTATCGCCATGTTATTGGCAGGAGGGGAAGGCCGCAGATTGGCTCCCTTGACTTCCAGTATGGCTAAGCCTGCAGTCCCTTTCGGTGGACAGTATAAAATTATTGATTTCCCGCTAAGTAACTGTGTAAATTCGAACATTGATACAGTAGGTGTTCTGACACAATACGAAGCTGACTCTTTGCATAATCATATCGGTGAAGGTGAGCCTTGGGGCTTAGTTAGTCAAAAGGATAAAGGTGTCACACTGCTTCCTTCAGGTGTTGAAGGCAGAGACAGTTATACAGGGACTGCTGATGCGATTTATAAAAACATTGACTTTATTGATAGCCGCAACCCAGAACATGTGCTCATTCTATCCGGTGACCATATTTACCATATGAATTACCGTAAGATGCTGAATTATCATATTGAAAAAGGAGCAAAAGCAACCATCTCCGTAATGGAGGTTCCTTGGGATGAGGCTAGTCGTTTTGGAGTAATGAACGTAAACGATGATCTGAAAATTTCCGAATTCGCGGAAAAACCTAAAGTACCAAAAAGTAATCTTGCTTCAATGGGTATCTACCTGTTCGAGTGGGCTTATCTGAAGGAGCACTTGTTGCGGGATGCAGCTAATCCTAATTCCAGTCATGACTTTGGTAAAGACGTAATTCCTACCATGCTGGATCAGAACGATGATTTATTCGCTTACCGTTTCAAGGGTTACTGGAGAGATGTAGGTACAGTCGGCAGTCTCTGGGAAGCACATATGGACCTTCTGCAAAAAGACAATGGCATGAAGTTAGACAAGACTCATTGGCCTATGTATAGTCGGGTTCGCCGGACTAAGCTTGCAGTTCATAAACCACGTGTACAGAACCCAGCAACGGACTCTCTCGTGAATGAATCCTGCTCCCAAGAAGGTAGTCTACAACGTTCTGTAGTCTTTAATGGGGTAGAAATCGGTAAGATGAGCCAGATCAAACAAAGTGTTATTATGCCTGGAGTTCGCATTGGCCGTGGAGTGCTGATTGAGAATGCCATTATTGGTGAAGGGGCAATCATTAAGGATGGAGCAGTCATCAAGGGAAGCATAAATAATATCGTTGTCGTTGGACCACATGAGACTGTGGCTGCCAAGCCGGCGGTCCGAAACCAACCTTCCCGTCTGTTTCAGGATGTGTATGAGAAGACAGGACGTTTGCGTGAAGTTCTTCCTTCATAACAACCATTATATAGAAAAATACTTTATATAAAAAGGGGCTGTTGTCCTGGTCGATCATGACCAGAGCAACAGCCCCTTCGGTTGTAAAGAATTAGTGATTTTATGAATTACGGCTAGCCGTCCATTCTCTGTCTAATATGCTCATTTCCACACAATCTACATATTGCTCACCGAATAAAGCAGACTCACGTTGAACACCCTCCCGCTTAAAGCCAACAGCTTCATAAGCTTTCAGGGCAGCCGTATTGAAATCGAAAGCACCCAGAGACAGACGATGCAGGTCCAGACCTTCAAATCCGATTCGAAGCATCTCTTGCATCATCCGTTTACCAATGCCTTTACCTTGAAACTCAGGATCTACTACTACCCTGCCGATACGTGCAGAACGATTAACCCGGTCAATGGCTGAAAAGCTAATATGGCCCACTACCTGCTGCGTAGCTTCTTGAATTGCACAGAAGATAAGACGATCGGATAAGCCTGGATGATTAGCATCCTTTAAGTATTTAACAAGCTGCTCATCCTCTAAAGGATAAGTTAGCGAAGGTCCTGCCCACTGCTTCAGATACTCTGGAGAAACACTCCAGCGCTTTAAGTGTTCAAAATCAGATTCTGATATAAATCTGAGAATCAGACGGTCTGACTCAGCACCTTCCTCAAAATGTTCATATAAGTTCACTAAACGACCATTTCCCATATCGTTAGTGCCCATGTAGTGAAAACCCATGCTCTGATAATAACGATTGAGCTTAATGTTATGTGCCACAGTGTCAAACCTAAGGCTCTTACAGCCTAGATCTTTGGCTAGAACTACTGCATATTTAAGCATTTGCTGTCCAAGTCCTCGGCCGCGGTGGGAGTCTTTCACAGCCAATCGGTGCAAATAAGCGTAGGACTCATCATTTTTACTGCCCCAGTACTGTGGATCACTGAATTGCAACGTGAACATGCCAACTACAGCCCCATCGTCAAGGGCTAAATAAACATGTCTGTCAGCAAAATATCCTGCTATATCGGTCTCGGTAAATTGTCCGGGTGTCCATTGCTTAATTCCATTAAGCTCCATCCACCCCGCCGCTTCTTGCAGTAGCCTCAAGATGTCGCTAACCCGATCTGGCTCTCCACGAACTATACGGATCGAATTCTTCGTTACCCCCATCTCACGTTAGGCCTCCCAATCATCTAATTCAGGAAAGGTAGCTGTCACTTGAGTTACCTCTTCTGTGATAACTTCCGGCTGTGGTTCTGTAAGAGGCAAGATGACGGTAACTTCCGTTCCTTTTCCAAGCTCACTTACCATATCAAGTGTCCCATTATGAAGTTCTACAAGTTGCTGTGAAATCGCTAACCCCAAGCCTGTTCCTCCATTAAGTGCATCCACTTGAAAGAAACGGTCCTTCACTCTGGATATATGTGCTTCACTAATCCCTATCCCGCTGTCTCGTACCATAATCGCTGTTTCTGTAGCAGACAGTCTCTTTGCTGACAGTTCAATACTGGAATCTTCATGTGAGAACTTCACTGCATTGTCTACCAAGTTTAAGAATACCTGTTTTAGCCGATTGGCATCCCCTTTAACAAAGATCGCATCTTCACATTCCAGCAACAGATGTATTCGTTTCTTTTCCGCTTTAGCCCAAACATTCAGTATCGTCTCTTGCAGCAGTACCTTTACATCTACAACCCCAATCGACAGCTTCATCTGGTTCTGCTGCAGCTTAGAAAAGTCGAGAATTTCTTCCACCAGCCCAATCAGGCGTTCACTTTCTTTGGAAATGATGCTGACTCCAAGTTTTGTCTCCTCCGGATCATACCCGCCGGATACCAAGGTTTCACTCCAGCCCTTGATACTTGTAAGAGGTGTCCGCAGCTCGTGAGAAATGGACGAGATAAAATCATCCTTAATCTGATTACTGCGTACAATTTCCTGAGCCATATAATTCAGCGTTGAAGCCAAATCACCAATCTCAAATTTATAGTCTCCCTTAATCCGTACGTTGAATCTCCCCTTCGCCATCTGAGCTGAAACTGCCGTAATATTATTCAGCGGCTTCACAATCGAGTTGGCCAGTCCGAAGCTAAACCCAACAACTACAGCCATAACAGCTGCAGCAATAGCAGTGGACAATAAAGTTAGATTAAGCAAATCATTATTGATTTCTTCTAGTGAAGTAATATACCTTAGGACATACTTATCCTGTCCATGAATCTGCAGCATTTTGGAAACCGCCATCACGCTCTCATTCGTGCCTGCCTGACGCCCTACCCAGCGCCCAACGCTGCCGCCAACGGCTTCTGGTACATCACTGGTCGTAATGGTCCGATCCGGCTGAAAGCCAGTGGAACTAGTGATGATATCCCCATTTAGCGATAAGATTTCCAGCTCCGTCTTGCTCAATGAGAACCTCTCCAGTACTTCTTGTAGCAGATAGATGCTATTATCGCTGGGTATCATGTTCTTTTGAAAAAACGACTCTGAAACAGAAATGTGATTTTTAATCTTGCTGTATACACTGTCATAATAATATGTTCTGATGGCCAGCAGGAAGATAACTTCTACGAGGAGAAGCGCCAAAAAAACTACAAGAATGTAGTGCAGAACAATCTGTCTGCGCATCCCCTTCTTAATCATTGTCCTTGGCCTTTCCATCTATATCCGTGCCCCCATACAGTCTGCAAAAATTCCGGCTCCGAAGGATTGTTCTCAATCTTCTGGCGTAAGCGCCGGATATTTACATCTACAATTTTGGGATCACCCATATACTCCTTGCCCCACACATGATCCAACAGAAGATCGCGGCTAAGTGGAGTGTTTTCTTTTTCAAGAAAGAATTGAATCAGAGAGAACTCCGTGGGCGTCAGTTCAATGGCTACATTATCACGTTTGAATTGTTTGGTAATAAGATCCAAGCTGAAAGGCCCCGAATGAAAAGAAACCTTGGCCGACTGTTCACGATGCACATTTACACGGCGCAGCAAAGATTGAATACGTGCAATTAGCTCCGTTGGGCTAAATGGCTTACTAACATGATCATCTGCACCTACGGACAAAGCGTAAACTTTATCCTGCTCCTGAACCTTGGCGGTAAGAAAAATAATTCCCAAGCGTTCATTAGTCTCCCTAATCCGTCTACAAACTTCAAATCCATCAATGCCGGGAACCATAACATCCAATAACGCAATATCAATATCAGGTATAGTGGTTAATTTATGCAATGCTTCATTCCCGTCAGCAGCCTCCAGCACTTCGAAACCATTACGCTTCAAATTAATGACTATGAAACTGCGAATGGACTCTTCATCTTCCAATATCAGAACTTTACTCATCTATTCCCTTCCTTTCAATAGGGGAGGCAATCTTATTGCTTCCTTCTTTAGTTGTACTTTGTTCTAGCTCACCACGGTAGCCGATGACTTTATCTAAATCCCGTCCAAGCAGCTCCCAGCCTTCATTCTTAGCCTTATCCCATTCCGAAGGAGAAAAGAAGGAAACCTCAGCAAAAGTCTCTCCGGTATCAGTCATGATGAACTTAAGGTTTTTATCCAGAACAGATTTCGTATCAATACTTACCTTTCCATGCAGCTCTGGATCAAAATTAATAGTAAAGCGATCCGATGGATCACGATATAGCTGGACTGCAAAGGTTAGGCCATCTTTTCCATCCCATTTATAATAGGAGGTGAAATAAGGAATATCTGCGGGGTCGAAATACTCCCATCCTTTTGGTGCTTCAAGCAATCCAACTTCAATAATGCCATCATGATCGATATCTTCGCTTGCAATCAGACGATCTTTGTAAGTCCTCGTATCACCTGGCAAAACCACACGCAGCTTGTTATGCTCCATAAGAACCATTAAGCTGTAGGCGGATTGGAAATCCACCGAAGCGTCTAATACGATTCCTTCTTTATCCTTAGCAATCTTTCCTGCGACAATATTGTAATAATTAGAAAAATACGGATCGATATCCTCGATCTTATCGAGCACCTTAAAGCCATCATTGTACTGATAGATCGAAATGGTTGCAAATTCATTTCTTTTAAAATAAACAACGGTGATGTCTTCAATTCCATCCTTGTTAAGATCATCAAGCATATATTTGGTGTAAGGAAGTGAAAGCACTTCTTCCAATGATCCGCTGGAATAGCTATACACGACGAGGCCTTTTTCTTCCCCGCGTGAATAACCTGTAATGATATTCAGCTTCCCGTCACCTGTCATATCTTTCAGATCGACGGACTCCAGCATAGTTCCATCCCCATCAAAAACAAGCTTTTTGACCCAGGCATCTCCTTGCTTCTCTAAGATCATCCCGTGAATCTCTACAGCTTCGCTTGGCGTTCTATAGAACACCAACGACTCCATAATTCCATCGTTATTGAGATCCTCTGTGAAAATTGAGCTCTCATCATTAACCGGGCGGATCAACTCCGTACCCGCTGGAATATGTGAATTAATAGCAGCCATAAGTGTTGCTTTGTCAGCAGACAGCTGCGGAGCTTTCATCTTCGAAACGGGATCACTGATGAAAGTACAACCCGAAAGTACGGATAACGACAGTGTTGCAGCTGCCAGGCACCTAAGACTTTTTATACTCAACCTCATCACTCTTTTCCTTATCCGTGTCCGAACTTTACAAATTTGCGCGTTCCTGAGACGTTAATCTACGTCCCTTTATATCATGCTTAATTCGTCCATCTTCTAGTACCCATATACGTGAAGCGAAACGTTCAGCCAGTTCAATAGGCAGCACCGTCACTACGGTAAGACCCGTCTCTTTACACAGTCTGCGCAAAGTTTCCAATACACTTTCTGCGGATTTGGGGTCCAGACCCGTAACCGGTTCATCCGCTAGAATTACTTTGGCACCATGAGTTAATGCTCTAGCAATCGCTACACGCTGACGTTCTCCACCGCTTAGCTGGCTAGTCTTCATCTTCGCTTTGTCTAGAAGTCCAAGGGCATCTAATTCATCCATCGCACCCATATAATCATCTGAACGAACCATCCCTGTAACCATACGCCACATTGGCGTCTGTGCGGACTGGCCGATCAGCACGTTTTTCAGCGCTGTGCGGTTAGGATTGAGCTCTGCATTCTGCTCCAGGTAAGCCCACTCCCGTCGAATTTTTCTTTTTCCGGAAAAGGCACTCGCCATAATATCCGTACCGTCCACTCTAAAATTCCCTCTGTCCCACTTCTCTCGCAGCGCTAAACAGCGTAATAAAGTGGTCTTACCGCTCCCACTCGCTCCAAGTATGGCTACGAGTTCACCCGGCTCTAATTGAAATCCTATATCCTGCAGGACCGGATTTTTGTCTTCCCCAACTGCCTTGGCTAAGTGTTCAACTGTGATCATAGTTCAGCCTCTCCCTGTCTTCATCTATAATCTATAGTGTACTCTGAATGTGAGTTCAATTTCCATGCGAGCACTCGTTCTTATCTTACCTCAATTTCTAGGTTGTGGCGAGAATAATAACCCCAGCAAGCCGAACACGATATATAAACCACCCATCAGGGCGAAAATACCGCCGCTTAAGCCCACTTGCAGCAACAAACCACCAATGCCGGGGCCGATAATACTGCCAATACTAAAATGGAAAGAAGCAACCACATTAGCAGCAGGCAGTAGATGTCTTGGCAAAATATCCGCGGCCAGACTTAGCCCTAATGAGAAAAAGGAGCCCACTAATCCTCCTGCGATCATCAGAAGTACCATTGTCAGCGTAAAATGATCACCTGCCAGCGGCAACATCGCAAAGGCGATCCCGCCTCCGATCCCGGCAATAATCAGTACCCGCTTGCGGCCAAACCGGTCGCTCCACAGACCTAATGGAAACTGCAGAAGCAGTCCTCCAATCCCCGCAAAAGGCAATAACGCTGCAATTTGATCTGTGCTGTAACCGATACGCAGACCATATACCGGAAAGCTGCTATTTAAGCTGGCTTCCATAAAGCCATATAAAAGGGCTGGAATTAAAGCGAACCAGGCTAAGCTGTAACAACGACCGAAACGGCGAACCTGGCTTTCACCACTCTCCGCTTTATCTGGCCGGGAATCCGGCAGAATTGTAGTCACAAGGATTAAGACTAACAAAAATAGAAATGCGAGAACAATAAAAGGCACGGCCTGTCCATAACGCAGCAGACTTATCCCAAGTGGTCCTAAGCTAAAACCCAGACCATAGGACATGCCATATAGTGAAAGATTACGTCCGCGATGCTCGGCAGGTGTCATAAGCAGAACCCAAAGCTGGGCCCCGTAATTAATCGCAGCATCGCCCACACCCACAAGCAGACGCAATACAAACCATACCTTGATCCCTGTAAAAAAGGGAAACATGAGCAAGCTTACTAAGACTAAACTAATCCCACCAGCTATCAATTTTTTAAATCCAACCGCTCCAAGAACACGTTCAGCAATCAAGGTCATCCCAAATGATCCTATGTATAGTGCAGCAGCATTCAGTCCGTTCAGTGACGAGGACACTCCTTTTTGCTCCAAAAGAATGGATAGAATGGGCAGCAACAGCCCTTGGCTAAGCCCTGCGGCTATAGTAGCGGTAATAAGAATCATGAAAGTCATTTTGCTATTACTTCGTATAGATACTTTAAGCCGGTCTGACACGGATGATATCCCCCTATAATAAAAACAATGATGTGATCTAACGCCAATTGGCAAACACCGAACATTATAGTGGACAACCCTCTTCAAAACAAGAGATAATATGTAGAAGTTACGGATTTCTGGGGGTGCATGTTACATGGATTACGAATTAAAAATCGACGTATCGCCGGTTTATGAACTGTTGGACAGTTTTATGATATATGTAACCAGAAAATGGATCTCCAATTTAGACCTCGGTCCCCACTGGGTTAGTGATGTGGAAGATCGCATTACTCCTCATAAAGTAACAGCTCTCATGCAAGCTGCCGAGTGGCCATTTACAGATTATGATGTGTTATATGCTTGGGTTTACAGCCGGGGGCCCGCAACATCAGTGCTGCATTTCCTGGATGATCTGGATTCAGCTTCTATAGAAGAGTGTTATCAGCAGATCGCACCGTTAATTCATGATTTCACCATAGATGAAGCTTCCCGGATCAAGAGCAGCTATAGTCCGCTTCTTAGACTCTGGTATGAGCAATATTTTCGTCATGTAGAACACAAGATTTTACCGTTATTAATTGAAGATGCCTCTGAGAAAAAAATGCTGGAAAGCAAAATGGACCCTATTTCTTTAATTGAATATGCATCCGGTGGTGTAGTTTTCGAGGATATACGGGATCTTAAGACTATAGTATTATTGCCTACCGTTCATAATCGACCAATCAACACCTACTGCTTCTACAAAACTATGGTGATTGTACAGTATCCTGTAGATGTGCCATTGGAAGATGAAAATGAACCACCGATGGTGCTATTGCGCATGACCAAGGCACTGTCAGATCCAACCAGACTCCGATTGCTTCGGTATGTCGCCCATGAACCCAAATCTCTATGGGAGATGCAGTCCGATCTAAATCAATCCAGAGAAATGCTTATGCATCACCTAATGATCCTACGCGTAGCCGGTTTACTCCGTATCCATCTTCGCGGGGAACAAGACGAGCGCTTCAGTATCCGTCCAGACGGCGCTTCTGAGCTTCAAATGTTTCTAGAATCTTATATTCACCTATAGAACACTATACAGATACAGATCCAAGGAGTGAGAGATATGAAATACACAACTCAACAAGTAATTTTCGATCTAGATGATACGCTGGTTCATTGCAACAAATATTTCGATTTAATTTTAGGGCAATATTTCGAGCTCATGACTGATTGGTTTAATGAATTTGGTCCAAGCACCAGTGAATTACGCAGCAAGCAAATAGAAATTGATGTTGATACCGTCAACACAAGTGGCCTGGCCAGCGACAACTTTCCCAAATCCTTAATCGCCACCTACCGTTATTTCTGCGCCAAATATAACCGTCCGACAGATCGCTTTCAAGAGCAGCAATTACACAAGCTCGGCCTAAGCGTCTATGACCAAGAAATTGAAGCTTACCCTGGCATGGTTGAAACACTCGATACGCTGAAGCAAGAGGGTCACCATTTATTCTTGTATACTGGCGGGGACGACACCATTCAGCAACGTAAAATTGAACAAATGAAGCTGGATGCTTATTTTGACGATCGTATCTATATTCGGAAGCATAAAAATGTTGAGGCGCTTGAAAATATTTTGGCTACCCAAAGCTTTGACCGCAAACGTACCTGGATGATTGGCAACTCGTTACGTACAGATGTACTTCCCGCAGTTACCGCAGGCATCAACAGTATTTACCTGAAGCAGCAAAATGAATGGAGCTATAACCTTATCGAGCTGGAGCAAGAGATGCAGCAAGCCGTGATGACTATTTCGTCCATCCACGAGGTGCCCCCTGTCATTCGCTCAGCCGCTAAATTCAAAAACTAATAACTAGCTACAACGTTACGTAGCATTGTTACAAATGACATATCTACACTACCTACTGGATGATTATACTATTTTTATAGTATTCCTATATTGTCTAGGAGGTGAGATATGAATAAGAAAGTGTCAGCTAAACAATCTCAGACCAAAAGACCTTTGCTTCCCATGATATTAGGTGTCGTTGTTGTAATCCTTCTCGCTGTAATTGTTTTCATCTTAAGCAATAGGACTGATGATACAGCAGATCTACCCAACTACACCGACGTAAAGGGAAGCATTGTTGTTGATGGGCTGAAATATGAGAAGCAACCTCATCTTGGAAGTCCTGATGCCAAAGTTAAAGTTATCGAATTCGCAGATTTCAAATGTCCCGCCTGCAAAATGTGGACTGAAAAGTATCTGGATACTTTTATTAAAGACTACGTAGATACCGGAAAAGTGGAACTTTTCTTCATGAACTTTGCATTTTTGGACCGGGACTCTTATCTTGCCGCTAGCGCCGGCGAAGCCATCTACAAGCAAAGCAACGAGAAGTTCTGGGAATACCTTCATAAGCTGTACGCTAATCAAGGCGATGAGAGCGAAATTTGGGCCACTCAGAAATTCATTTTAAAATTCGTTAAGAATAACATCGAGGGCATTGATTACGCCCAATTTGAAACAGATCTCAAGAATCATACCTACATGTTCGATGTAAAAGAAGACTTTAAGATCGCTGGTTCCTACGGAGTCAACGGTACTCCTAAATTTATGGTGAACGGAGTGCTGCTTCAGGATTCTTCCTATGAAGGGTTAGCAGCAGCGATTGACAAGCAGTAATCAGTCTTTAAACTGCGCCCTATAAGCTGTTCACTTTGAAAAAAGTGACCTTCTTACAGGGCTTTTTTGTGTGTATGAATTAAAAAAGATGACTTCTGTGATATACAGAAGTCATCTGCTGATTACTTAATTAAGCCACTGCTTATTCTACCAAATGACACACGGCACTATGGCCTTCTGACACGATTTTCCGTTCAGGCTTGACAGCCATACATACATCCGAGGCATAAGAACACCGCGGATGAAAAGTGCAACCACTTGGTGGATTAAGCGGTGATGGCACCTCGCCTTGAATCGATACCATCTGCTGCTTCTGCTCCACACTATCCGGAATCTTCAAAATCGAATTTAGCAGGACCTGCGTGTAAGGATGCGTAGGTTTCTTGAACAATTCATCCGCCGGAGCTTGCTCAACCACCTCTCCTAAATAAAGAACCGCGATATCATCACTCAAATACTCCACTACTGCCAAATTATGCGAAATAAAGATATAAGTCAGGTTAAACTCCTTCTGCAAATCCTTTAGTAATTGAATGACTTGAACCTGAATAGATACATCCAATGCGGACACCGGTTCATCACAAATGAGCAATTTGGGATTCAGTGACAACGCTCTGGCAATCCCAACCCGCTGCAATTGTCCACCTGACAGTTCATGCGGATAAGCGTATTGGACTTCAGAAGGCAAACCGACCCGCTCAAGTAATTCGATCACACGCTCATGCCGGCTTACTTTAGTTCCAATTTTGTGGATAGCCATTGCATCTTCAATAGCGTCTCCTACCGTCATTCTCGGACTGAGACTCGCCTTGGGATCCTGGAAAATAATTTGCATATCCCGGCGCATCGCCCGCAGCTTCTCTTTATTTGCCTTTGAGAGCTCCACGTCCTCAAAAAATATTTTTCCTTTGTCAGATTCGAGTAGACGCAGAACCATTCGCCCTAAGGTTGATTTTCCTGAGCCACTTTCCCCAACAAGCCCCAGTGTTTTCCCCGCTTCCAGGGTAAAAGAAACATTCTCGATGGCATGCAGCTTTTTTCCTTGTACCCGAAAAGTTTTCGAGACATTTTCTACGCGCAAGAGCGGATTATTGGGCATAGGAAGCGACCTCCTCAGCATGATGGCAGGCGATCTGATGATCGGTGCTAAAATCACGAAGCTTGGGAACTTCATTCTGACACCGTTCAGTTGTATAGAAGCAACGATCGGCAAATGGGCAGCCGGTCAATGTCTGTGTAAGTGTCTTTGCCGTCTTTGGAATAGGCATTATTTCTTTTCCCTTGTGGCCCACTTCGATAATGGAGCGTTTCAATCCAAGTGAATAGGGATGCGCCGCCTCACTTATGAACTTGTCCGTAGTGGCTTTCTCCATGATTTGGCCCCCGTACATCACGATGATTTTGTCACAAAAGTTGGTCGCAAGGCCAAAATCATGCGTTACCATCACTACGCTCATCCCATGTTTTCTGCGCAATTCCTGCAATAGTGCAAGAATCTGCATCTGCACAGTGACATCAAGCGCGGTTGTTGGCTCATCGGCAATCAATAATTGCGGTTCACATGCCAAAGCAATAGCAATCATGATACGTTGGCGCATCCCCCCGGAAAATTCGTGAGGATAACTTTTAAATCGTGATTTAGGATCCGGAATCCCCATTTCATGCAAGAGCTGAATGGTGCGGTCAAAAGCTTCCTTCCGGTTTGCATATTGATGTGTCAGCATGGCTTCCATTATTTGATCCCCGATACGCATGATCGGGTTCAAGCTGGTCATCGGATCTTGAAAAACAACGCCGATGTCACGTCCACGAATATCTTCTAATTGTTTGGGACGCATTTTAAGTAAGTCCTTACCATTAAACTGAGCTGTCCCCGATGTTATTTTTCCATTTTCACGGATGAGCCCAATTGATGACATCAATGTAACGGACTTACCGGAGCCACTTTCACCAACAATCCCCAAGGATTCATTTTCATTGATCGAAAAACTGACGCCGTTTACGGCATAAACTTCATCTTCACTGCGGGAGAACTTCACATGAAGGTCATCAATAGAAAGTAGCGGTTCACCCATATTAATTGCCTCCTTTCGGACTGAATGCTTCCTGGAGACCGTCTGCTACAAACAGAAACGAAAGCAAGGTTATTGCAAAGATACCTGCCGGAAAATACAGCAGCCATGGAAAGCCGAGAATATTCTCACTGGCTTGAGCAATCATACTCCCAAATGAAGGGATTGGTGGCCGAAGCCCCATGCCAAAAATACTTAAGCCTGCAATCTGGATGAGATCACCGGGAATCCCGAAGGCGAGAGAGACACCCATACTGCCGATAACATTCGGCAACATATACCGTCTGGCAATATGCGCCTGAGATGCGCCTAACGCTCTTGCCGCTTCCACCATCTCCCCGTCCCGCATACTTAGGACCAGACTTCGGATCAAGCGTGCATACCCCGCCCAACCCGGAATTCCAATTGCTAGAATCAAAGATAAATACCCACGTCCCAGCATAATGACTAATATCAAGGCGAACAAAAATCCCGGCAAGGTCATCATAAAATCCACAGCACGCATAATAATCATATCGGCGATTCCGCCGCGCAATCCGGCCCACAAGCCCAATATGATCCCGATAATGAAGCTGACCAAAGTCGCGCCAAAAGCAATAATCAAAGCGCTTCGAACACTGAACAGAATCTGGCTGAACATGTCATGCCCCACATTATCCGTACCAAAAATATGCTGCCAGGTCGGCCCTTGATTGATAGCCAAAAAATCTCCCGTGCGATAGTCATATGGGGCCACCCAAGGTCCAATGATCCCCGCGATCAAAAAAAGGATAACCCAGACCAAACCAATAACGGCAAGACGATGTCTTTTAAATCGCTTCCAACCTTGATAAAACTGGGATCTCTGAAGATTCTTTTTTCTCTTCAAAGCTACATCCGATTGAGTTGCTGCAACTGTGCCAGCCAATTGCTCCCCCTCCTAGGTTCGTATAGTCTGTGCCGCTTATAATCTGACACGCGGATCAATAAAGGCATAAATAATGTCAACGAGTAAATTCATAATCATAATCATGGATCCCAGCAGAAATACAGATGTGATGGCGAGCGGATAGTCGAAACTGGTAAATGCCGTCTGCATCACCTGACCAAGCGCTGGAATGGCGAAAATTTGCTCCACCCAGATCGTGCCCATCACGGTAAAAGCAAATTGAGGTCCGATGACGGTTATCATCGCAGTCAGCGAGTTTTTGACACCATGCTTAAAAATCATCGGCCAATATTTGACCCCCTTAGCTTTTGCGGTTCGCATAAAATCCGACCTCATGGTTTCGATCAGACTGCCCCGCATATATCTGGCAACAACACCGACATTCGCCGCAGATAAACAAATAATCGGCAAAATTGCTTGCCTCCAGTGACCCCATCCCGTTACAGGCAGAATTCCTTGAAACACAACACCAAATAACAAAACCATAATCACCGCGAGAACAAATGCCGGAATAGCCTGACCCGTCAATGAGATGGTGCTTACCACATAATCAATCCAAGTGTTACGTTTGAGTGCTGCAATAATGCCAAGCGGAACCCCGATAATTACCGAAAGAACAACAGATCCAAAGGCCAAAAGTGTACTGATCGGCAAAGCCTGCTTCAGTTGAGTCGCAATTTGCAAAGAAGGATTCTGCATCGAATTACCGAAATCGAAGGTTAATTGATGCCAAATATACTTCATGATTTGTTGCCACAGCGGTAAATTCAAACCATACCGGCTTTGAAACTGGTCCATGACTTGTTGATAGAGAACAGGGTTTTGCCCTTGCAGCGGAGCCAGTGCCGTAGCCATGGTATTCGTATTCATGAAACCGCCAGGTGAATAATACATCATGGTATAGCTAACTGAAATGACCAAGATTAAAGTGATAATAATTTGTAAAATGCGCTTTGAAATAAATTTCAATATGGTCAAATCCGACCCTCCTTTACCGATTCACGGGCACCATAATTGGCGCCCGCGATTGGTAATTATTCAACCCATTTAGGATTATTCTACAGATAAAAGATGTAGCCCATAGAAGTTGCCCCATGCCCAAGGATTTGATTGCACTCCTGTAATGCCGGGTTTTACCAAGAAGTATTGCTGTTGATAATACAACGGAACAGCATAAGCTTCTTCGAGCAGGTTATTAACTACCTTAGCCGCGATAGGAGCAGCGTCTTCGACGGTCAGCGCATTTACGAATTGCGCTTGCCACATTCTCAAATCTCTTAAGGTATCAGATTGATAACTGTTGTAATATACCTGTACATCAAGTGCATTTTGATTCAACTTGCCACCTGGCGCGTTTGGTGCTACGAAGGTCCAAGCGGTTACAAAGGCGGCATGTTTTTCATCGTTATTTTTAGCATTTTTCCAAAGGTCTACAATCTGTTGCCATTGTTCAGCGGCCGTTGGAAGCCCCGGTTGTTTCAAATAAGGCTGCCAATCTGCAGGCTGCTCTGCTGTCCATTTATCCAAAAAGGCGATATCCTCTTTAGCAGCTTTTTCTAATGCTGCCCAGTCGCTCCATTCTACACCGGCGTTCTTATTATCCGGATCCCCATATTTTTCAATAGCCGGTTTATAATAAGTTTCCTTGGTCCAATCCACGAATTGTTTCGTAGCTTCTAGCGGGGCATCCAGTGTTCCTATGGAATATAGTTGCTGCGTTGCACCCATGTCCAAACTTCCTGGTTCACTCCAGTTGGTTGCGCCCGACGCCAGAATAAAGCCTGGTTTTGCATCGCCCTGAGGTCCGCTGTACTGATAAGCGTTAAACTGCGCCTCATTGAGCTGAACTAGCTCTGTTTTGATACCAAGATTTTGTTGCAGTAATTGACCTAACGCCAAAGCGATTTGTTCACCCTGAGCATCTACTTGCTTGACCCCAACATACAACGATAGGGTTGGCAGACCTTTACCGCCTTCATAACCAGCATCCTTCAATAATTGTTTGGCTGCCTCGAGATCTTCCGGAAGTCCTTGCTCCAGTTTTTCCGTTGGCCAACCTGGTGAAGCAAAGATATTGGTCGCCCCGCCCATGCCGTTCAGCACCGATTCTACGATCGGTTTACGCTGGATCGCTTTGGCGATAGCCTGGCGCACCTCTTTTTTGTCATATGGAGATTCCGTTGTCGGGTTGCTCCAGAGCAAATATTTGATTGCATAAGTCGCTGCAGTATACAGCTGGGACTTTAGCTCCTCCGTTTTCTTCACGTATTGTAAATCAGACGCGCTTTGGATTAGAACGACATCTGCATGGCCGGACATATAATCCTCCACCGGCACGGTTGTCGCCGGAAGAACATGGATGGTCTCTACATTGCCGTGATTAAGCTGGCCGGCTGCACCTACATAATTCGGATTGCTCACCATGACGAGTTCACCGTTAGGTGTAAAAGATTTAACCATGTAAGGGCCGTTGCTCACAAAATTCCCCGGTTCAAACCACTTACCAGGGTTCGCTTCGACCGCTTTAGGATTCATAGGCATCGACCCGGAAAGAACCATATCCCCCAGAATAGCGTGAGGCAGCGTGGTCGTAATTTCCAGCGTGTAATCATCAACTACTTTTAGACCAACTTCTTCTTTACTTACAGATCCGGCATGGTATGCATATCCGTTCTTCACAAAATTAAGTACGCTTAGCCAAAGTTGTGCGGTTGTGTTAGCTGGATCCAATTGATACATATAAGAAAAATAAAAATCATGGGCGGTTACAGGATCGCCATTTGACCATTTGGCATCTTTACGGAGGGTAAACGTCCAAGTTTTTTTGTCATCTGAAACGGTATAACCTGTCGCAATTTTCGGAACGATTT
Organism: Paenibacillus sp. FSL H7-0918; assembly: GCF_038007025.1. Lineage (NCBI taxonomy): Bacteria > Bacillati > Bacillota > Bacilli > Caryophanales > Paenibacillaceae > Paenibacillus > Paenibacillus sp. FSL H7-0918. The sequence continues at coordinate 73,844 of NZ_JBBOWJ010000003.1, read as the reverse complement.
CATTATCCTGATTGTAGCCATAAAGCCCTTCGAGCAAAGTTCCTTGCCCTACCAGAATTTGTCCTTGCCATTGTGTAGGATCGAGCGTCGGGATCTTTGGATTGAAAACGGTTACCGAACTTCCCGCTTTAATTTCAAGATCAGAAGCGCCCTCATTCTTAACTGCCGTTTGACCCACATCACTGGTTGCTTTTACCGAAGTATTGCTATTACCTGCAGCATTTTTACCGTTCTCATTGGCACTATTAGAGGAATTACTGCAAGCAGTCACAGATAACAAAGAAAATGACAGAAGTAGAGCTAAGAACGCGTTCTTTTTTTTCATCCTCAAGTGAACCCCCTCATACATAGTCATGAAACAAAAAAACTAACATTTTATTATCTTGTTATCTATGATGTTATCCTTCACCTTTTCATGCTTTGCCCCCCTAAATTTAAACTCCGATGTTTGTTTGTGAACTTACGAATGTCTTCTTTTGAATATCACTTAGGAAACTAAGAGTAATCGCTTACATTCTAAAATTTTCCACAAAGATTGTCAAGAAAAAAAGTTACGTTAGTTAGCATAACTAGTTATTATTAATATAACTTAATCTTATAATATGAATTTTTCGTTAATTTTTTATTAGCTTTTTTAGTGTTATTTCGTAAATAATACTAACTTATTGACGAATTTTAGCTTATTTCTTGTAATGCTGATATAAATGCTATAGAAGAACTAGTTCTATGAGTTGAGTTCCTTAGGACATAATAAAAAGAGTGCATCCCGGCAGTCATTTTATGACCTTTGGGATACACTCTGAACCATTTAGATATGGGAATCGGAATAAAATACTGTTATCGATACAAATATCAGAATAGGTGGACTCCGCCTCTACCGGAAATTATCTACACACTCATGTAGAAAGGCGTCTAGTGTGCGTGGATCTCTGCCGAGTAAACGCTTCACAGTGTCATTTGGACTTTCTGGCACCATCCTAGACATGGTTTGAATTTCCACAACGTGGTTCGCGAGCCAAGGAGGCAGATTCCCATGCTCAATAAGATTACGGAGTAGTACTTGAGGTTCCATGTTGATGTAACTTATCGGCCGATTAAGCAGGGCAGATAGTCGACTCGCGATCTGGGGATAACTGAAAATCTCCGAACCAGTAAGCGTATATATATGGCCTGATACCTTGTCGTTGGTCAGAACTTCTGCGGCAACGTCTGCAATATCGCGACAGTCAATAAAGTTACACGGTGAAACGCCCATAGAGCCGAAGAAAACATTTTGGGTTGTGATCGTTGGTGCAAAGCGCATTAAATTTTGCATGAACGCATAAGGGCGCAATACGGTATGGGTGATACCCGATACTCTCAACGTGTTCTCAATTTCTTGATGCCAGCCCGCCACTGCCACTGGAGCGCTCTGCTCAAAGGCTGGACTGGATATTTTTACGATATGTTTGATTCCAGATTCGGTGGCAATCTGAATGATTGAGGTTTCCAATTCGATTTGTCTTGGACTGTTGGACATGGCAAGGAAGAGCTGGCTAGCACCTGTAAACGCGCGGCGCACCGATGTAGGGTCAGAAGCATCCACAAAAGCGACCTCGATAATTGATCGGCTTTTTTCTCCGATTTGATCACGCAACTTCTCTGGCTCTCTACTCAGCGCCCTGACAGGTACACCAAGATCAACCAAACGTTCCAAAAGCGCACTTCCAATCGTACCTGTTGCTCCCATAATAACTATCATTTTTATCTTCTCCTTTTGGATGAAAAATTAGTTGTGACGGCAAGTCGCCACCGCCATGTCACTATCGTGCTCGCTATGAATCCAGACAACGGGAAATCGATCCAGACACGATTTACCCAGACCAAGTGATTACTCGGTATCATAATTTCTACTACAACAGATGTCACCCATGCAGCGTATAGCCCAAATGAGGACCCGGCCATTGCGAATACCCCTACCACAACCAAGTGAGGTGCACCGATGACCCATCGCAAATGGCCCACTCGACTATGCAACAAAAGTCCAATCATCAAGGCCATCAAGGCGGATGCACCGCCAATAGTGGTCAATGCCGCTATTTGAAGCCCCCTATCTGCAGTAACCAATCCCCCGATACCTGCCATAATGGCAGGAGCAGCATAGGCCATTACAACTTCACGCCATAGTACAAAAGTCTTTTTCTTGGAACCAACAGCCTTGATGCTGTAAACATCATCTGTCTGATTCGGGTATTTCATCTGTTTCATTTACTTGCTCCCTTCTTCTTTGAAATAGTTCAACGATTGATTTCAGCGAACTATAATTAGGCGCCTAACTATATAAGAGTAAAAATAGGCTAGCTTCACTAGCCCAATTCTACTCATTACTGATGTTTCCCCTTTGGTTTCGAGCCTAATTCGCCCGTAAGTGCTGAAATGCCTTGTGTAACTCGACCTAGCAAGTCGAGAAATACGCTGCGTTCTTCGATGTTGAGCAACCCCACCATAGCTTCCAGCCGAGCGAAATGCTCAGGAGCCATTTCACGGAGCTTCTTCGCTCCTTCTTCCGTTAAAACGACTGATTTCTGACGGCCATCGTCTGAGCTTAATCGCCGAGATACTAGCCCATCTCGTTCAAGAATGTCGATAAGACCAGTCACTGTAGCACGTGTAACTCCTAGATGCTCCGCTAATTGCGAAGGCAACTCTTCTCCTTCGTTATCTTCAAGATCTGCCAATAAACGATAACGCCCTGTTGATAAACCGAATCTAGAGAAATGAATCTCCGAGGCGTGTCCAAGCATGGCTCCCGCTGCCATTAGCCTAGACGCGACGAGTATAGCCTGTGCGTCTATGTCTAGGTTATAGCGATCAATCTGACGCTTGGATTGTACAAGCGAGGGAATAGCCTCAATGTCGTTTATTTTTTTATTATTGTTGTTCATATATGTAGTATGGCCCCTAACTACTTTTATGTCAACTCATTTTTTTATACCTCGTCAACCCCGGAGTTAAACAGTTGCATTTGGTTGTAACTCTATATTTCTCCCAAAGCTTGATCAATCGACCTTCAAGATCTTCAATCCGTAGTGAATATTCTGCTCTTATTTTCAAAAGTAGTAGAAGTTCTGTCCGCATCATTCTACTATTCAAATTTTAACTGAAGCGAATCACAGATTGGCATATAGCCTATCTTTTGATAAATGCTATTAGATGTGGGATTTGCTAAGTCGGTATATAAGACGCATCTAGTAAACCCTTTATCCAATGCAAGTTGGCTTATTTGCGCCACAATTGAAGTTGCGTAACCCTTTCCGCGCTCATATGGAGGGGTATATACAAATGCCACGCCAATAGCCGTCTGCATCTCCCTTGTATATCCTGCCATAGAAACGGGTATCCCGTTGTCCTCTAAAATATATAGTTTTTTCGATGCTATTCGGTAGAGGTAAGGGTCTGCATCTTGCGGGATGGACATTTCTGTTTTACCATAACTCCCCGCTGCATAAAATGCTTCAGCCCAGTAAGGGAAAAAGTGAATATCCTTTTTATCTAGTAATCGAACGATACCAACCTTTTGAATGTCTGGGTTTACTGCCGTAAGTTCATATATACGTTGGGTCATGATTGTTTTAAAGGTTGTTCCCTTGCGCAAAGTATATTCTTTGGCAAAATACTCTGCCAAGGTTTTTTCGGTCATCACACCTGGAATTTCACGGTCTTTCAGCCCATCTACCAGACAGTTTATAGCTTCTGGGTTAATTATGTTGTCTGTTGCATAAAGCGTAATATTGTGTGGCGGTGTCATTATGGCGGTAAGTTGTATGCCCCTAGCATCTGAAATCGTTACCATAAGCCAATTTACAGGGTCACGCCAGTCTGTTTTGTCTTTTCCTTCATGTCCAATTATGATATTGCCAAGAGGAATCAAATTTTGTGCTTCATGACGCATCAACATACCATAGGTATCATTATAAAACTCATACACATCCGTATACAACTTGAATTGCATTGCAATATCCCCCTTTCATCTGCTCAACGTTTTACCGGATTTTTCGAACCAATTGTTCTTCTTACGGTTTGTTGATTTTTCGCCTGCCAATTTAATAATTAATTAATGAAGACGCAAAAAAACCCATCCCATTAGGGACGGAGTTGCTCCGCGTTACCACCCTGATTGACGTTTATAATAAACGTCCTCTAAGCCATCGTCCAACAACGATGCTTCTTTGTAACGGTAGAATCCCGGTCCCATCTACTATAATTCGGGGGACAGCTCTGAGGTGATTTTTGGATTCGGATATCCGCTGCCTCGCACTAACCGGCAGTTCTCTGAACGGCTTTTCCAGATCTATCTGTCAATAATTCAAACAACAATAAGGACCTTTAAACTTATATTGCTTCTAAAGCAGATAATCTAACTAATCATGCGACGATATGAATGCGGAGACTACACTCCGGTCTGCTTATTTTCTTCATCAGCACATAGCACCAACCTTTTACTTACCTGCTTAATCTGTTTCGATTAGCTTAGAGGTCAACTTCACTACTGGCCTGATATACTTCAAAAACCGCTCCGGATCGTGATAAACGTAAATGATTCTCCCAGGGGAAGTATCAAAGCAGTAACCAGTGTCTGCAAAATTAAAAGTTGCCATTGCCCTTTCCATCTTTTCCTCTACACTACGATTTTCCTGCTCATAATTGAATGGTCCATGTTCAAAAACAATATACTCGGCTTCGAGAACATCAATCATAAGCATTTGTGGAGGTACTTCACCTTTATAATCAAAAGGAAGACGTACACCAAAACACTCTGTACGTGGAATACCCCAATCGCAGAGTCTGCCATCCGGGTCATTAATGTAAGCCATAATCTGACCGCTGCCACCGTTAGATTCACTCCCGCCATCGTCATCCAATTTGCCCTTGATACTATCGAGTAAGCCGCAAATTGTTTCGCAGTCCTGTCCTGTAATAAGATTTTGCTTTTGCCAAAAATCCCAATACCCATTACTCTCATAGTTTTTAATGTGCAAAAATTTGTGAGTGGGAATGGTTACAAAATAAATGTTAAGATCATCTGTAGATTTCATCATACCAATCTCTCCAAATCCGAAAAAGTAGCGGTCGAAAGAGTTTATTTTTGTACGAAGGGCGACAGGCATAGGCTTTTTCCGGTATTCACTTGGAGTTACACCATATGTTCCCTTGAAAGCCCTGGTAAAAGCTTCATGTGATGAAAAACCATAATCAAAAGCAATATCCAAAATGCTCTTTTCACTATCCCGAACCTCTTTTAGTGCAAAGGCTAATTTTCTATGCCGTAGATAATCCCTAAATTGCATTCCCGATATTTCCTTAAATTTTCTCGTAGTATGAAATTCGGAATAACCTAACTTGTGAGAAAGAAATCGTAGCGTTATTGCTTCACTGTTACGATTCTTAATACACTCGTCAATTTCATTAACGATTATTTGGATTTGCTTGTGCCACTCGTACAATTGGTCTGTTCACCTCGTTTCAACCACTCTATAGTCATTGTAGAGTAATGGAATTTGCATTGCTTGATTCTACTTGCGGAAAAGAGATGACAATTCAAACGTTTTGGTCCTACTATTTCGGAATCTCATCATGAAACGGTACCACTATTTCGTTTGGATCGTTAAGGAATACATATTGAATCTCAGATTTCCTCTTTGCATTTAGTGGTCGGTGTATAACCCTATCGTTCTGTCAAAGTTATTTCCGCAAGCAGCTTAAGCGTGTCATGCATTCGCAGGATGGACAAGAAGCATGGAGTATCGGGAGGCATTAAACAAAAGGGCTCGGACCCGTTGAGACATGGGAGTGAAAATCACATGCCCTTACAGTTGTTCCAAGCCCCGCCTCTTCAATTTCCTTCTTATCTCACATTTAGCTAAAGGTAAAATCCTACGAATTCATGAGCCTGCATGAGTAAACTAAATCATTTCGGAGGAGTTCAATGCCCATCTCATTCCAGGTAATGGTGATGATTAGGCCCTGTTAGAGTCTGGCGAACGTGATGTAATCGACTTGGACAGGTTCTGCCAATTCCATCCGAAGTGCCCGGTTGATCTGTCCCCGGTGATATTGCCCATGTAAAATGACCTGCGACAAGATATCCCGGACGGACGTTTGGAACGGGACTCCGTTCTGGTTCGCATAATCGACCCTCACGTCCAAATCAGATTCCTCGAGCCCTTCGATATACACACGATATTGCTCGGCGTTTTCTTCGAACATCGTTCGGATCGCCGTCAGGTCCTCTGCTTCCTCCCACAACGAATATTGCGCACTACCCTTGCCCTGCAATCGGGACAGCCAGACTCGTTCCGCAACCGCGACATGCCGAACCAGCTTCAGAAGGTCCTTGTTCTTCATCTCACTCTCCTCGAGCGCTTCTAAGATTCGTGCGTCCGCCCAGTAAAGGTGGTCCATCATACACTTGATCGTCTTCATTTTTGTTTCCCCCTCTTCGTCTCATTGATTAATTGAACCTACCGTTTCCCGTAATTGGTCATTATTTCTCAAATCGTCATAATCTTCATCAGTCCAAGGTTCTATTTTTTATCTCGCTCAATGGAATCAGGAGACGTGTGTCGTCTTTTGGTTAGAATCAGAAAATATAAAAGATGAGACCTTTGCCCTCGGCTACAGTTTGGCTGTAGAAGCGCCGGATTTCGTTAAAATGCTGTAGCAGGTAGGCAAAGAACGCATCCTTATCCTCGTCTGAAACAATATCAGGTTCAAGAGGATATACTTCTTCCTTAACCATGGCCGGGAAATCATACCGCAAGCGGAGCTGCGCTTCATCCAGCTCAGAAATAACCTGATGCGCTTCTGCAACTTGCTTGGCACGTAAGGAAAACGCCCCGAATGAGCCAAAATCGATGCCTTTGTCTGATGTCAGCGGAACAACATAACTAAGAGGGGCATCTCCATCGGAAATAACTCCACAAAGCAAGTAGTGAATCGCCTCCCAGGATCTATCAATGTCCAGTCCGGGATAATCGTCTATTTTCAAGCTATTCAATGCAATGTCGCCTGTAACAATTTGTTGCACTAGGTTGTCATCCATAGCAAAGTAATATCCACGCATTCCCATGTTGTCATCCTTCCTTCCATTCTAGTAGTGACTATACTGCCCTATCATAATGTAACCTCTGGATTTATCCCGCAGGATAGAAAAAGAGTGAAGATCAGCCCCCTACGTAATCATAATATCTTGTCTGCACAAGTTACTACATCCCGTTTAAGATAGGTATGTCCTACACTCTTTAACTAATGAATTTTATGTGGAAAAGATATGGTCAAGCACAGCTGTCACCGAAACCATATCCCATATACGGCGAGTCCGACTAATAGTCTTGACTACGGACCCAGCTGAAGCTATTGGCGAATTTATTGCCGGTGGAGCAAGTTTGCGGACTCCAGTGCTGCTATTCTCCCGCAAGCGGTGCATATATAGCCCTTTTCATGCCAATAACGACTATGCGGTCCGATAGCAGTCCAAAAAGGACGTATTCCCGCGTTTTGGGTCATCTGTGTCCGCTAGCGGCTTCGTACATGCAAATGTGATGTAATCACCCGTGTTCCATATAAACTTCCAGTCAGACTATGACTCCACTGTTAATTGACCCGTATCCATATTATTAAGCACAAGTTTGCCTTCCAGCGGGGTGCCGTCTTCGCTCGCAAGCTTCAGCTTACCCGTACGGCCCTTTTCAATCAATGCCTTTACTTGTGTATCTGTAAGGGTACGCCCGTGGTTCTCTTTCCAGATCACGAACTTGCAGCCTTCTTTGTAATGAGAGCAGCCGTAGCCTTTTTTACCCATAAAAATCATCCCGCCACAGCCAGGACGCGGGCAGTTTCCGATAATTTTCGGACCTGAATTTGCTGATTCTTCTTCGTTAGCTGGTTTACGTTTTCTTGGCGCGGCAGGTTTATCGCTGGTTTTACGAGATGTACCTCCACCACTCCGACCTTTAGCCCCTGTATTCACAGAAGGAGTTTCCCCTTCAAAAGAAGTTTTGGACGCCCGAGACTGCACACGAACCTTGTCCACGATCATGCAGGCAAATCTTTTTACATTCTCCATAAATTGTCCATCCGACGCCGTACCTCTGGATATCTCGTTCAAGCGACGTTCCCACTGGCCGGTCATTTCAGGTGAAGTCAACAGCTCGATGCCCGCTCCACGTATCAGTTCAATAGCCGTTCGTCCTTTTTGCGTGATGGCGATTTTTTTGCCTTGCATTTCAATGTATCCGACATTCTTAAGCCGTTCAATGGTTGCAGCACGGGTGGCGGGAGTACCCAGCCCTGAATCCTTCATAGCATCCCGAAGCTCTTCGTCCTCAATCTGCTTTCCGGCACTTTCCATCGCTCTAAGCAGCGTGCCTTCCGTATAGTGTTTTGGCGGCTGTGTATCTTTCTCTTTAACGATAGCGTCACTACAGATCACCTCATCTGCCGGAGCGATTGCGAACGGTTCATTCACTTCAATCTCTTCGTCTTCCTCATCATCCTTGTTTTTTCCCTTGGACGACTTCGCTTTATCTTTTTTCTGGTCCGCGTAAATAACCTTCCAACCGAGGTTTAATAATTCCTTAGCAGTAGTTTTGAACTTTTCGTCCTCTACATCAGTCATAACCGTATGCACTTTATATTCCGCAGCCGGATAGAACTGTGACAAAAAGCGCCGCACAATCAAATCATACAGCTTTCCCTCATCCGCACTAAGCCCTGTTGCTTTCCGATATGTAGGCAAAATCGCATGGTGATCCTCTACCTTGGAGGGATTGCAGATAAATTTGTTTCCTTTATGAACGAGATTACGATTCGCGCCCTTCACCCATTCATCATAAGCCGTCCCTTGGAGCGCAGATAAAGTCTTATGCATCTCCGGAATATTTTGTTCTGTAACATAGTTAGAATTCGTCCGCGGATAGGATATCACCTTATGCTTTTCATATAAGGCTTGTGCGATATCGAGTGTTTTTTTAGCGGAAAAAGCGTACTTCCCATTCGCCTCCCGCTGCAACAGCGTTAAATCATACAGTTTATTCGGGTACTCTTTCGTTTCCTTAACCTCATAAGATTCAATACGTCCCGGTTTTCCTTTGACCTTGGCAGCCAGCGCCTCCGCCTTCTCACCATCAGTCAGCCGGTCACCCTGCCACATGCCTTTATAGGTCATTTCATTTTGTGTAAAATGGCCCTCCACCTCAAAAAACTTAAGGGATGAGAACGCCTCAATCGTCTTCTGGCGATCATAAATAAGTGCAAGTACTGGGGTCTGAACTCTCCCCACCGACAGCAGCACATTATGTTTCGTAGTAAATGCACGTGATCCGTTCATACCGATTAACCAATCGGCTTCACTGCGCGCTTTTGCTGCTTTGGTTAGATTCTCGTACTCCGCCCCATCCTTTAGCTCTTGAAAGCCTTTGCGGATTGTCTCTGGTGTCAAATCGGAAATCCACAGCCGCTTCACAGGATGTTCAAGCTTCAAATGCCGCTGAATGAGCGAAAATATATGCTGGCCTTCTCGCCCGGCATCACAAGAATTTACTAGCAGATCGCTTCGTTTAGCCAGCTCTCCGATTACCTTCAGCTGATCAATGGTGCGCGCATTAGGAACTAGCTTGAATGGGTCCGGAATAATGGGAAGATCATTAATATTCCATTTTTTGTATTTCACATCATATGCATCCGGCTCAGCCAATCCGATTAGATGCCCTATTGCCCATGTAATAATGTACTGCTCCCCTTCAAGATAGGAACGGTAATTTTTAGCCTTTGGTTCTATTGCGGCGGCGATATTCCGCCCCATGTCCGGTTTCTCCGCAATAATAAGTGTCTTCAAAAACATTCGCTCCTTACCTTCTCGTTCTTAAGTCCAAAATAGGTCCAGTACTCTATTATAACATTAACCTCAGTTTTTTTTAATCGACCGGACTTTTCATAATCTTTCGTTTGATTTAAAATAAGTTGGTATAAGCGTATTCATATATCGGAGGGAAACAAACCTTGTATGAGAATCACAGATTTACTGAACCTTTTTCTGATCGAAGGCTCTCTGCCCTGAAGGCGGATTGTGAGCAGTGCTTTGGCTTGTGTTGTGCCGCATTGCCTTTTGCTGCTTCCATAGATTTCGCTAGAGACAAAGACGCTGGACAGCCATGTCACAATCTACAGTCGGACTTTCGCTGTGGTGTACATACAGAGCTAAGAGAATTAGGCTACCGTGGTTGCACGGTCTATGACTGTTTTGGAGCTGGGCAAAAGATTTCTCAAGTCACTTATGCTGGAGAAGACTGGAGGAAAAAGCCGAAAACTGCGAAGCAAATGTTCGAGGTATTTCCGATCATGTGGCATTTGCACGAGCTGCTCTGGTATTTACATGAATCTTTAAACTTAGAAATAACCCGTACAATCCATACGGAGCTGCAAACAGCTCTCGATGAAACGGAACAGCTCACTTTACTTAATCCTGAAGCACTTGCAAAAGTGGATGTTGCCGCTCATCGAGCAAAAATCAATATGTTACTGTTGCAGGTCAGTGAGCTTGTACGAACTGAGGCTCGCCGTAAACTAAAAAAATCAGCGAAGAATTTCAGTCGAGGTGCCGACCTTATGGGAGCTAAGCTCAAAGGAGCCGATCTCAGAGGCGCCAATTTGAGAGGAGCCTATTTAATAGCCGCAGACCTTAGGGACGCTGATCTCAGAGGTGCAGACCTTATTGGGGCAGACTTTCGCGATACTGACCTCAGAGGTGCTAATTTAGCAGAAGCTCTCTTTCTCACTCAGGCACAGATCAATGCGGCAAAAGGCAATACTCTCACAAAATTACCAGCAACACTCTCCTGCCCTGATCATTGGCATTCCCATTAAATGAAAAAAGATCATTTATATCAGCGGTGAATAGAATTGTTTGATCCGAGACACAGCTTCCATAATTTCTAAGACTTCTTTCCCCGCTGTGTTTCGGTTCAGATACTCTACTCTTCCCTGTGATGCTTCCTTGCCCACAACTATTGATAGAGGTATCCCGATCAAGCTTGAATCTTTAAATTTCACGCCAGCGCGTTCATCCCTATCATCAATCAGCGTCTCTATGCCAAGCTTGGTTAGTTGATCATAGAGACCTTCGGCAACCGTCCGCTGCTCACTATCCTTGACGGACATTATCAAGATATGAACCTGATAAGGTGCCAATGCTGCTGGCCACATTAATCCATCCTCATCATGATGCTGTTCAGCAATAGCGGATAAAAGCCGTGAGATACCAATTCCGTAACAGCCCATAATCATAGGTTGACTTTTGCCTGAAGAATCTAAGTAAGAAGCGCCTAGCTTTTCACTGTATTTAGTACCTAATTTGAAGACATGACCCACTTCAATCCCTTGATGAAAATGCAAAATACCCTCCAAACAATGCGGACAAACTTCACCTTCTGCTACATTCCGAAAATCCCCCACATGCTCAAGCGAAAAATCTCTGCCGGGTACGACATTACGGAAGTGATAATCTTTTTCTCCCGCCCCTGTAATCCCTTGAGTCATATCAGCTACTGCCGCATCTGCTAGGACAGTAAGCGTTAAGCCTACAGGTCCTACAAATCCACTTTCAACGCCCGCTAAGGATTTCACAGACTCGTAGTCAGCAAGCTTAATCTCATTCGTTCCTAAATATTTACTTACCTTTATTTCATTGACTTCATGATCACCCCGGACCAGTACAGCAAAAATCTGTCCGTCACCTTCATAGATTAATGTTTTGATAATCTGGTCTGGCCGGATATCTAGCTCCTGCTCTAGTTGCTCAATTGTGCGCAAATCAGGAGTGAGGAATTTCTCTATCTCCGGTACTTGTATGACAACTTCATTTTTTACAGGCCGCACGGACTCTGCCTGTTCCAGATTGGCCGCATAATCACAAACGGTGCATGCAGCAATCGTATCCTCCCCAATATCAGCCAGCGCCATAAATTCATGACTGCCGCCCTCGCCTCCAATCGCACCGGAATCCGCATGGACAGCACGGAATTTCAATCCACATCGCTCAAATATCCGGTGATAAGCCTCGAACATTTGGATATATGATTTATCTAGACCTTCCAGGTTTGTGTCAAAAGAGTAAGCATCCTTCATCAAAAACTCTCTGCCTCTCAGCAGTCCAAAACGTGGTCGGCGTTCATCTCGGAACTTGGTCTGAATCTGATATACGGTAATAGGAAGCTTTCGATAGGAGCTGATCTCATTCCGTACGAGTGTGGTTACTACTTCCTCATGTGTAGGACCTAGTATGAATTCCCGCTCATGACGATCCCGCAGCGTCATCAGCTCCTTACCGTATACCTCATACCGGCCTGATTCTTTCCAGAGCTCCGCAGGCTGCATAGATGGCATCAATACCTCCTGAGCCCCAGAGACATCCATCTCATGCCGCACAATCGCTTCTATTTTCCGTAAAACTCGTCTGCCAAGCGGTAAATAAGTATACACACCCGCTGCTAATTGGCGGATATATCCCGCACGCAGCAGTAGCTGATGACTGCTTGTCTCCGCCTCTGAAGGTGCCTCACGCAGAGTTGTTAATAAAAGATTACTTTGACGCATATTTGTACCCTCCCTAAAAAATGAACGCTCTAAACGCAAAAAGACACATTCGTCAGGGACGAATGTGTCGTGATACCACCCTTATTTAACCGCCAGCCCGTACATAGTCTACACTTGATTTGGCGATCCTCGATCGAATAACGGCCGATTCCGGCAGCGGTTATACGCTGCAGCTACCCAGGCAGGATACCATCCACACGTATTTGAGGAACCTTTCAGCCGGTGAGTTCCCTCTCTGTTCTAACGCTACTAGGATCGTAAGTCCTTGGTCAATGCTTTTGTCATTTAAATATTGTATTAAATCTATATGAAAATAATATTTCCGTCAAGCGTCAGCTCCAAAAAAAGCCGCTTCTCCAGCAGGTAAACTGCTTTTGAAACGGCTTCTTGAATTAATGCCTAGACAAGAACGCTTGAGCCCATCAGGTATTTATCCACTTCACGTGCAGCTTCGCGACCTTCATTGATGGCCCAGACCACCAAGCTTTGACCACGACGCATATCGCCAGCAGCAAACACTTTATCCACGTTCGTATTGAATTTGCCGTAACGTGCTTTCACATTGGTACGACGATCAGTCTCCAGGTTAAGCTCCTCAACAATATCTTGCTCCGGTCCATCGAAACCAATAGCGATGAGAGCGAGTTGAGCAGGATATACAGCTTCCGTTCCAGGAACGGGCTGGTAGATTTTACGACCTGTCTCATCCACGATCCGGCGGATCTGCACCGTATGAAGCTCCTTCAAGTTCCCCTCTTCATCCCCAACAAATTTAGTGGTCATGATAGAGAATTCACGCGGATCATCGCCAAAAATAGCTTTCGCTTCTTCTTGCGCATAATCCAAGCTGTACACATTCGGAAATTGTGGCCAAGGATTAGCAATCGGATCCCGTTGCAGAGGCGCTTTTTCATGTGTACCAAATTGAGTGATACTGCCGCAGCCATGACGAAGCGCTGTGGCAACACAGTCAGATCCTGTATCCCCGCCACCCAAGACGATTACATCTTTACCTTCAGCGGATACATAGTTACCATCCTCCAGATTGGAATTCAAGTAACTCTTGATCGTGCCATTTAAATAATCCATGGCATACATAACGCCCTTAAGCTCACTGCCTTCAATGTTGAAACGGCGTGCTTTAGTAGCTCCACCACACAGAACGACCGCATCATACTCATCAACAAGCTGCTGAGCCGGAATGTCTTTACCAATCTCAGTGTTCACTACGAAGTTAATCCCTTCAGCAGCCAGCAAATCTACACGACGTTGTACAACTTTTTTATCAAGCTTCATAGTAGGTATTCCATATGTCAGCAGTCCGCCAATGCGGTCACTGCGCTCAAATACAGTTACAGAATGTCCAGCCTTGTTAAGCTGTGCTGCTGCGGCAAGTCCAGCAGGTCCAGAGCCTACGATTGCAATTTTTTTGCCAGTCCGTTTCTCCGGTGGATTAGGTACAACCCAGCCCTCTTCAAAACCCTTATCAACGATCGCAAGTTCAATTGTTTTGATGGTTACCGGCTGTCCGATCAGGCCCACTGTGCAAGAGCCTTCACAGGGAGCGGGACAAATACTGCCTGTGAATTCAGGAAAGTTGTTTGTCTTATGCAGACGTTCCAGTGCTTCTTTCCAGAGTCCACGATACACCAAGTTATTCCATTCCGGAATTAAATTGTGTACTGGACAACCTGAGGTCCCGCCAGCCATATCAATACCTGTATGGCAATAGGGGGTTCCGCAATCCATACAACGTGCGCCCTGTGTCCGAAGCTCGTCCTCGGATAAATGATGGTGGAATTCTTCCCAGTCCTTTACCCGCTGCTCAGGATCCCGATCACCTGGGAGCTGCCGTTTATACTCCATAAAACCTGTAGGTGTAGACATGTTTACGTTTCCCCCATCCGTTCTCTTCGTGTTGAAGTATAGTACATTGTAGCATATTGCGGCTTCGTATGGTTGTCAGCAACGCAATGAAGTACCTGCACATTCTATTCTATACCTATACATAATCATTTCTAATTTTAATTATAGTAACATTCATCACTTTTGCACAGTAATGGATAAATCTACTGATTATTTGTACTATTTCACATGTTATGTCAGAGAAAACGTTTTATTGCTATTCCGTACGTTCATAAACAAGGAAACGGTAATCATACGGATTCTTCTCATCACGAATTCCCTTGATATTGGAGACCTCTTTCCACATCCTCCAGTCAATCTCAGGAAACCGGGTATCTCCTTCAAAATCCTGTTCGATCTGCGTCAACATCAACTTGTCAGCATACGGCAACATCAACCGGTAAATTTCCGCACCACCGATTACCATCAGCTCATCTTCTTTTCTACCCTCGCTGAGAGCCTCTTCAAGCGTGTGTAGAACCTCTGCACCTTCAGCTGAATAATCAGTATCTCTAGTTAGAATTAGGCTCGTTCTGCCCTTCAAGGGCTTGCCTCCGAGCGAATCCCATGTTTTGCGGCCCATTAGCATTCTTTTGCCCAATGTTTCTGCTTTGAAATAAGCAAAATCCAGCGGCAAATGCCAAGGCATATCGTTATCTTTTCCTATGACATGATTGGCACCCATTGCCCATATTAAGCTAATACTCATGAAGTTCTCTCCTTCCTCCATACTAAAGTAAAAAACTATATTGCCAAAAATTATATTTGCGAATCTTCATTTACAATTACGTTATACTGCGATCGGCGCTTTTATCGAAGGATGCGGATTGTACCCCTCAATGACCAGATCTTCCAGTTCAATATCAAAAATTGATTTCTTCTGTGAATTAATAACCAGTGTAGGCAGTGCTCTTAATTCTCTTGATAATTGCTCTTTCACTTGCTCAACATGGTTTGAATAGATATGCGCATCACTAATGCTGTATACAAACTCGCCTACTTCTAGCCCACATTCGTATGCGATTAAATGCGTAAGCAAAGAGTAAGATGGAATATTGAAGTTTGCCCCGAGAAAAGAGTCCGCACTGCGTTGCAGCAAGTGACAGCTTAGTTTACCATTTGCAACGTAGAACTGGAACATAACGTGGCAGGGCGGTAACGCTGCTTTGCTTCCTTTCGTCCCAGCATTTATAACATCTTCCGGGTTCCATGCGCTGACAATTAAACGCCGAGAATCAGGATTTGTTTTGATCTGATGAATAACGTCTTGTAATTGGTCAATTGATTCGCCAGTTGAAGATGTCCAATTCCGCCATTGCTTACCGTAAACGTTTCCTAGCTCGCCATATTTCGCAGCAAACGCATCATCTTCTAAGACACGATCACAGAATGATTTCATCTCTGCTTGATATAATTGATTAAAATCTTCATCAACTAAACAACGATTCCCGAAGTCTGTCATATCCGTGCCTGCATATTCGTCCGATTCAACCCATCTTTTAAAAGCCCATTCATCCCAAATATGATTATTATTTTTCAATAAATAACGAATGTTGGTATCGCCTTTAATAAACCACAATAACTCACTTGCAATTAAGCGAAACGGTGTACGTTTTGTTGTAAACAGCGGGAAGCCTTTTGATAAATCAAATCGCATCTGATAACCAAATACACTAATTGTACCAGTTCCTGTACGATCTTCTTTTTTCACACCATGATCCAAAATATATTGTAAAAAATTCAAATAGGTTTGTTCTAACTCATTCGTCAAAGTATTGCACCTCCGTAATATTTCACCTCATATATTATATCTGAAAAATCCGATTTTTGTAGAAGGTAAGATAATTTTTAAATATATTTAATAATCGGGTTACCTATTCAATTATAAAGGATTGATTCAGCAATTGTATCTCTACTCCGCTATCCTAAGCTCCACTCTTGCCCCATAAGCCCGAAGGCTTGCTTGTCCACCCACAGGAAAGGTAATCATCGGCGATGTATGTCCAAAGTCCACGTCTGCAATCACAGGAATATCGGATAATTCTTCTTTTGAGCGGATAATTGTGGTCAGCAGCTTCTTTGACATACGCGATTCTTTTTGGAACCTGCCGATCACCAACCCTTTGACCTCTTCAAACTCAGGCTGATGAATTAGGGATTGCAGATCTCGATCAAAGGTTGCAGGTGCTGACTCATAATCATCCTCAATGAACAAGATAGAATTTTTTAAACTTGGCATATACTCTGTTCCCTGCAAAAGATTTAAATTGCATAAATTGCCACCAATAATCGTTCCTTTCGCTTCCCCATCATTGATAATGAACGGACCTTCATTTTTAATAAATATCCGGTTTTCCTGATCCAGATACCACTCATCATCACTCCAATGCCTGGAAGGCTGCACTAGAATTTCTTTATTGTCCATCATCAGCTTGCGGAAATATTCGATGGTATATTCATTATCGTGGAGCATCGCAAATGTGGAAAAATGCGGTCCGGAGTATGTAACTAATCCTGTTTGAGCATAAATCGCATTACTTAGTGCAGTAATATCCGAATAACCACATAAACGCTTTGGATTCTCTGCAATGATTGAATAATCTATATAACGCAGGAGCTGGTTACTATTGAAGCCCCCAATGGTCGTTAATATTCCTTTCACTTTGGGGTCTAAAAAGGCTTCGTGCAAATCCTCAATTCTCGAATCAATAGAAGAGGAAACAAAATCATCCGTCTCAAAAGAATTTGTTGAAATGGATATCCGAAAACCTAACCGTTCAAGCTGCTCTTTAGCGATTTTTCTTTGCTGAGCATCGATTAATGACAAACTTCTGGAAGGAGAGATAATACGCAGCTCATCTCCAGGCTTTAATTTATCAGCTCTCATCATTGAACCTCCCTATATTTATAAAATACAGATTAAGTAATTGCTCTTCCTCCCAGTATATCTCTTTTCAAAAAAGTGGAAAACACAAAAAAAGGCGGAACGCATTTGCGTCCGCCTTTCTGTTGCCTGCTAGAGCAATTTTTGGAGAAAAATTATTTCATTACATGAATTGGGTGACCTTCAACCAATTCAGCAGCTTCCATGACGATTTCGCCAAGGGTTGGATGCGCATGAATAGTCAAAGCGATATCTTCAAGCGTTGCGCCCATTTCGATTGCCAAACCAAGTTCAGCGATCAAGTTAGAAGCTTCGATACCAACGATTTGAGCTCCCAGTACCAAATTGTTCTCGGAGTTAGCAACAATTTTGATGAAGCCTTCTGGGCTGTTCAAAGATACTGCGCGACCATTTCCTGCGAATGGGAATTTGCCGCTTTTCACTTTGTAGCCTTTGTCTTTTGCTTCTTTTTCAGTCAAACCAACGCTTGAACACTCAGGATCTGTAAATACAACAGCTGGGATGACTTTGTAGTCAACAACAGATGTAAGTCCTGCAATTGCTTCAGCAGCGATTTTACCTTCGTAAGAAGCCTTGTGAGCCAAAGCAAGACCTGGAACAACGTCGCCGATAGCGAAGATGGTAGGAATGCTTGTGCGTCCTTGGTGATCAACTTTGATCAATCCGCGCTCGTCGAGCTCAAGACCGATCAGGTCCAGACCAAGTTCACCGTCAGTGTTAGGACGACGACCTACAGTTACAAGCAAGTAATCTGCTGTAACTTCTTTGGACTCGCCACCAACAGAGTATTTCACGGTTACTTCTTTGTCGTTCTGAACAGCACTTTCAGCTTTAGCGTTAGTTACGATTTCGATGCCAGTTTTAGCCATGTTTTTCGCAACAAGACGAGTCATATCTTTATCGAAGCCTGGAAGTACAGTATCCAAACCTTCGATGATTGTTACTTTAGTGCCAAATTTAGAGTACATTTGACCAAGCTCGGCACCGATGTATCCACCACCGATTACGATCATGCTCTTCGGAATTTCTGGAAGTTCCAGAGCTTCAGTCGAAGACAGAATACGTCCGCCGAATGGGAAAGGTTTAAGTTCAATTGGACGGGAACCTGTAGCAATGATGCAGTGTTTGAAGCGGTAACGTGGAGATTCATGATCATTGAACACACGTGCTTCTGTGTCGCTAATAAACATGCACTCGCCGTTAAATACTTCAATTTTGTTGCCCTTCATCAAGCTAGTCACACCGCTAGTCATTTTTTTAACTACGCTGTTCTTGAATTCTTGAGTTTTGGCAAAATCCACTTTAACATTCTCAGCTGTAACGCCGAAAACTTCACCATGCTGTGCGGATTCAAATTGATGCGCAGCAGCGATCAAGGCTTTAGAAGGAATACATCCACGGTTCAAACATACACCGCCGAGTTCCGATTTATCCACGATGAGGACTTTTTGGCCGAGCTGGGCGGCACGAATTGCCGCCACATACCCACCAGGACCTGCACCAATGACCAATGTATCAATATCTAGTGAAGCGTCTCCTACTACCATAATTATACCTCCATAACCAGCAGCTCAGGATTATTGAGCAGCGATTTAATGTAGTTCATAAAGTTTTGAGCAGTCGCACCATCGATAATACGGTGGTCAAAGCTGAGTGACAACGCCATCACTGGAGCAACTACGATTTCACCATTTTTCACAACTGCTTTTTCACTGATACGGCCAGTTCCGAGGATAGCCACTTCAGGGAAGTTGATGATTGGAGTAAAGAACATACCGCCAGCAGAACCGATGTTACTGATGGAGATCGTGCTGCCCTTCATTTCGTTAGCAGACAATTTACCGTCACGGCCACGAACGGCCAAGTCAGTGATGCTGCTAGCAATCATCCAAATGCTCTTACGGTCAGCGTCTTTGATAACTGGAACGATCAAACCGTTTGGTGTATCAGTAGCGATACCGATATTGTAGTATTTCTTGTAGACAATTTCGCCTGCTTCTTCATCAATCATAGCATTGAGTGCTGGGAATTGACGGGAAGCTGCAACAAGTGCCTTAACGATGAATGGAAGGTAAGTAACCTTAACGCCTTTTTTCTCAGCAATAGGTTTCATACGTGTACGGAATGCTACCAGTTCAGTAACATCTACTTCATCCATGATGGTTACGTGTGGAGCAGTGTAAGCCGATTTAACCATTGCGTTGGAGATCGCCTTACGAATACCCTTGAATGGTACACGTTCTTCTTCAAGACTAACGTTACCGCTAGCTGCTGCAGGTGCTGCTTTAGCTTCGGTTTTAGCAGCCTTAGGAGCTTCAGACGACGCTGCTGCTGCAGGAGCTGCTGGTGTAGAACCACCTTTCAAGAAGGCTTCTACGTCTTCACGAGTGATTTTACCACCTTTACCAGTTCCGTTCACTTTGGAAATATCCACTTTTTGCTCACGAGCAAATTTGCGAACGCTTGGTGTAGCCAAAACATCGCGGTCAGGAGCTGGTGTTACACTTGCAGATCCGCCTTCTTTAGCATCAGCAGGGCTTGTTGCTGCAGGGGAAGAAGTAGTGTTTGCACTTCCTTTTGCTGCATCGGCTTCAGCAGATGCATGACCTTCTTGTTCAGGAACGTCGCCTTCAGCAGCGATAATAGCTACAACTTCGCCTACGCGGCAAACTTGGCCATCTTTAGTCAGAACTTCCAATACAGTACCATTCACTGGACATGGAACCTCAACTACAGCCTTATCATTTTGAACTTCCATGATGATGTCATCATCCGTTACCTTGTCACCGGCTTTGATATGCATTTTGATGATTTCACCTTCATGCAGACCTTCACCCAGCTCAGGGAAGCGATATTCAAAATTCGATGCTTTGTTAGATGCTGGAGCAGCTGGTGCAGCTGGCGCTTGAGCAGCAGGAGCTTCAGTAGCAGCACCCTCTTGATCAGGCACGTCACCTTCTGCTTCGATAATAGCCACTACTTCACCGACACGGCATACTTGACCGTCTTTAGTCAGAACTTCCAATACAGTACCGTTTACTGGGCAAGGCACCTCAACTACCGCCTTGTCATTTTGAACTTCCATTACGATATCATCATCCGTTACCTTGTCACCGGCTTTGATATGCATTTTGATGATTTCACCTTCATGCAGACCTTCACCTAGTTCAGGAAATCGGTATTCAAACTTTGCCACTTTGAAAACCTCCTCGTGAAATTGGGACTAACCTTATGATTTAAACTTTATAAGATGAAACAACGTTGTCATCCATATGGATGACAACTGTTTCTCGTAAAAATATTTAGAATTCCAAAACTTTCTTCACGCCTGCAATAATACGTGCAGGGTTTGGAAGCCATGTATCTTCTATTTGTGCGAATGGATACACAGTATCAGGACCTGCGATACGAAGCACAGGTGCTTCCAAGTGCAGTAGTGCTTTTTCATTGATTTGTGCGATAACTTCAGCAGCTACACCCGCACTCTTTTGTGCTTCTTGCACCACGATAGCACGGTTAGTCTTCTTCACAGACGCTACAATAGTATCGATGTCGATTGGACTTACAGTACGAAGGTCGATAATTTCAACATTAACGCCTTCTTTTTCGAGTTGCTCGGCTGCTTTGGTAGCTGTATGTACCATCAGCCCGTAAGTAATGATCGAAACGTCAGAACCTTCACGTACTACGTTCGCTTTACCAAGTTCAACTGTATATTCACCTTCTGGCACTTCAGCACGGAATGCATGATAAAGGTTCAAGTGCTCCATGAAGAAGACAGGGTCATTGTCGCGGATAGACGCGATTAGAAGTCCCTTCGCATCATATGGGTTTGAAGGAATTACAACTTTAATCCCTGGGCTTTGTGCGATCAAACCTTCGAGTGAGTCAGTGTGAAGCTCAGCAGCCTTAACTCCGCCACCAAAAGGAGTACGGAATACTACTGGAGCGTTATATTTACCGCCAGAACGCCAGCGCAAACGTGCTGCTTGAACAACGATTTGATCCAGTGCTTCAAAGATAAAACCTACGAATTGAATTTCAGCAATCGGACGGAAGCCTTGTACACCAAGACCAAATGCCAGACCGCCGATAGCGGACTCAGCTAGTGGTGTATCAAAAATACGATCTTCGCCAAATTCCTTTTGCAGACCTTCAGTTACACGGAAAACGCCACCTACATTACCAACATCCTCTCCGAAGATAAGAACGTTAGGGTCACGATTCAGTTCAACGCGCATCGCGTCGCGAATCGCTTCTTTCATATTCATTTGTGCCATTGCCTGATATCCCCCTTATTCAAAATCGGCTTTTTGCTCTTCCAGATGTTTAGGTGTTACTTCGAACATGCTGTCGATCAAGCCAGGTATTGTCATTTTTTCGGTTTGTTCAGCTTTTTTGATCTGCTCGTTAACAGTAGCTTTCGCTTCATCCTTCACGCGCAGTGTATCTTCTTCAGTCCAAAGACCTTTCTTCTCCAAATACTTGGCAAGACGGGCGATTGGATCCTTTTCACTCCATTGTCCTTCTTCTTCTTTCGAACGATATTTACTTGCATCGTCAGAAAGGGAGTGTGGACGGAAACGGTAAGTTACAGCTTCGATCAATGTAGCACCTTCGCCGTTGCGTGCACGTTCTGCAGCATCACGTACAGCACTGATTACTGCAAAGATGTCCATACCGTCAACCTTAATCCCTGGAATACCAGCTGCAACCGCTTTGTGAGCGATCGATTTGGAAGCCGTTTGTTTAGCGAACGGAGTCGTAATCGCATACCCGTTGTTTTGAACAAAGAAGATTACAGGCAGTTTAAAACGACCAGCAAAGTTCAAGCCTTCGTAGAAGTCACCTTCTGAAGAACCGCCATCACCAGTGTAAGTAATTGCAACATTCTTTTGTTTTTTCAATTTGAAGCCCATAGCAATACCAGTAGCGTGCAGGATTTGCGCACCGATGATAATTTGTGGCATCAATACATTAACCCCGTCAGGAATAGCTCCACCATGTTGGTGACCGCGGGAATATAAGAAAGCTTGGTACAATGGAAGTCCGTGCCATACTAGCTGCGGAATATCACGGTAGCCTGGGCATAAGAAGTCTTCTTTCTCCAAAGCGAACTCACTACCAATCATGGTAGCTTCTTGACCGGATACCGGTGCGTAGAAACCAAGGCGACCTTGACGGCCAAGGTTTACTGCACGATCATCCCAAGTACGGGTAAATACCATACGATACATAATTTCTTTCAGTTGATCATCGGTTAAATCTGGCATCTTATCCTTATTGATAATTTCTCCATCCGGGGAAAGTACCGATAGAGCCTCGACGTCCTCTGTATACACTTCATAAGGAACTTTACTCATTATCTTCACCTCAATAAAAAAATTTGAATATCAGCTGCCTCTGTTATAATATTATTATACACCTGTTTAGTTACTTTCGTCAAAGAAATACTTATAAAATTTATATTCCTTCAAATTTTGTATGTATAACAGGTGAGAAAATTTTATATAACAGTTTAACACTTTTCTAACAAGTAAATGATTAATAACACAGTTACACATTTAATAATTTTAGCGTAACCCTGTGTGTATTGCAAAATTCGACAAGAAAGGTGACGTGACAACGATGAGCGATTCTGTTTTTCTGAAACGCACAATTGTAAAAGAAACGCTTTGGAGTGAACATCTGCAGGAGGAACGTAAATTACGTATCTATCTGCCCCCAGGCTACAATGAAGTTCTGAGTTACCCCGTGGTGTACTGCCAAGACGGAGAAGAATTTTTCAACTTTGGACGCATTGCTACACTTGCTGGACAACTTATTATAGAAGAAGATGTCGAGCCCTTCATTATCGTTGGTGTAGAAGTTAACGTCGCTGTTCGGACTCAAGAATACGCTCCGTTCGGCAGCCGATTCAAGCAGTACCTATCTTGCTTTTCCGAAGAGATTATTCCCTTCATTGAAAAAAATTATCCCGTACGCCGTACACCCGACGAACGAATCTTAGCCGGTGATTCCCTTGGAGGCAGCGTCTCCCTCCATCTCGCTCTTGCTTATCCAGCTATCTTCACACGTATCATCAGCCTATCCGGTGCATTCTATCCCGAATCACAAGCCATGCTGGCTAAAGAAGAAGATCTCTCCTGGCTCAACATTAATATGGTCGTTGGACTGCAGGAAACAGATTACCAGACTGATACAGGGACCTATGATTTTGTTCAGATGAACAGAGAAACAAAAGCATTGCTTGAAGCACGTGGAGCTACCGTATCCTACCGGGAGAAAGACGGTCGTCATCTCTGGGGCTTTTGGCAAAAGGAACTCCCTGAATCTCTACTCTATTTTTTAAACACATAATGCCTTATTGATAGAAGCAAAAAATGAACATCTAAAGAACGTATGTAGATTTCAGCCGTGTTTACGCTTACAGTTTAATCCAGCAAATTTCCTTAATTTACTTTAATACTAATCAGAGAGGCTGGAACCCAACCGGGTTACAGCTTTTCTCTTATCACCATTTCTAGCAACACGTCACAGCCTGCATTGATCAAATCATATACCTGTTCAAAATTACCTGTAAAATAAGGGTCTGGTACTTCTCTCAATTCTTCCTCAGGCAATAAATCCATGAAGAACAAAAGCTTAGCCTCTTCTCCACCAGGAACCTTTCTAACATTCTCTCCATTAGACTTGTCCATGCAGACGATATAATCAAACTTCTGAAAATCCTCGCTACTGACCAAACGCGCTGCCATATTTGCATAGCTAATCTTGTTTTGATCAAGTATACGTCTAGTCCCTTCATGCGGTTCCTTACCTATATGCCAATCTCCAGTTCCTGCAGAGTCAACCAGAATCTTATGTGAAAGCTCTCGTTCATCAATCTTATGGCGCAGAACGGCCTCCGCCATTGGTGAGCGACAAATATTACCCAGACAGACAAATAGCACGTTTACGATTTCATTCACCTCCCAATTGTTAAAACATTAGTAAATATGAATTTATGCACATAAAAAATCGCACACTATCATTTTAGCGTTGTCTTGGTCAATTGTGCAACTTTTCGATCTGCATTATACTGGGACAGGATAACCAACTAGAGTTTTAGAGGAGGAATGGATGTTATGCCATCCAAACGAGTTGTTATTTTTGCCGGTGGAGAACTATCTCCGGATTATTTCGCTCTATTAGATGAAGAAGATTTTATTATCGGTGCGGACCGGGGTGCATTATTCCTCATCTCACATGGATATATACCCGATATTGCGGTAGGTGATTTTGATTCTGTATCGCCTGAGGCTTTTCAGGATATTCAATCCAAAAGTAAAAAAACAATCACTTGTGACGCCGTGAACAAGGATTTAACCGACAGTGAGATGGCACTCGATATTGCAATGAATCAGCAACCTGATTCTATTTTACTATTAGGAGTTACAGGCACTCGAATTGATCACTCCTTAGCGAGCATTCAAATGATGACAAGGGCTCTGCAACGGCAAATCAATTGCTACGTGATGGATTCTAATAACTATGTGACACTTACCGGATCCCAAACAGTCATTGAAGATTTGGGCTACACCTATGTATCTTTGCTTCCATTAACTCCTGAAGTAACAGGGATTACATTAGAAGGATTTCAATATCCTTTGAATGATGCTACTTTAAAGCTAGGGCAATCTCTAGGTGTAAGCAACAAACTGATTTCCTCCACTGGAACAGTTAGAATACGTAGTGGATTATTGCTGATTATCCAGAGCAAAGACTAAATACATAGTGATATAGAAACATCCTTGTAACTTTTGTTTCAAAATTAAAAAGCCGTTAAATCCTTTATATATCAAGGGGTTTGCGGCTTATTTTATTGCTCAAAATATCAAGTTATTAATTTTTTGTAACTTTTAATGAATTTTTAATAAAACGTTTACAACCCAGGCCCAGCCTCACTTTATTGCTGCTCTACCAAATTTTATGACATAGATAACCTGCTATACTACGAATCAGGCAAGCAAGACAAGCCAAGCAAGACAGATTGATATACTAACTTTGGAGGTACTTACAACATGAATAAACAACAATGGATAAAAAAAGCGATTGTTATAGGAATGGTTACTACAATGGGCTTAGGAACAATGATGGCAACTGGTGTAGGTGCAACTAAAGTTGAAGCCGCTACGGTGTCCAAAGGACAAAGCGTCGTCAATTTCGGAAAAAACTTTATGGGAACTCCATACAAATTCGGAGCCTCTACTTCTACTACTAAGGTTTTTGACTGCTCTTCCTTTATGAAACATATCTTTAATAAATATAATGTATCATTACCCCGCACAGCTGCGGCTCAATCAAAAGTAGGAACTGCTGTATCCAAAGCTAACCTTCGTGTCGGCGATCTTGTATTCTTCTCCAGCGGCAGCAGAGCAACTGGTAAAAATGTAACTCACGTAGCTGTTTACGCTGGGAACGGTAAAATTCTGCACACTTATGGTAAACCAGGTGTTACGGTTTCTGATCTTAATTCTGGTACATGGAAAAAGACTTATCTAAAGGCTCGCCGCGTACTGTAAACAACAGCTCTATAGTAGAGTCTTTTCTATAAAAGAGAATTAGTCTCAGGATGTGGTGCTGCCTTCGGGCACCCTCATTACATATCCTGTTCCGCGAACAGTATGAATCAACTTGTTCCGGTACCCTTTATCAATTTTTAAGCGGATATGCCTGATGTATACATCTACAACATTGGTATCTGCATGGAATTGATATCCCCATACTTGTTTGAGTATTTCCTCGCGGGAACATATAATCCCTCGATTCGCAGCGAGATAATATAGAAGATCGAATTCTTTATGCGTCATTTTAAGCTCGATCCCTTCACGGGTGACCAGCCTGCGGCTGGGATCGAGCATTAAACCATCTACCTTTAACAGATGTTTTAAATTTCGACGCCGACCCGTGAGGGTTAATAAATTTAGAATTCTACATTTAAATTCACCGGTATGTAGTGGTTTTGTCATGAAATCATTCCCTCCGGCTAAAAAGGCCGCAACTGCTCCGTTACCAGATAATTCTTCGGAAATCACCATGACCGGAAGAATCATTCCCTCATCTCTTACTGCGGAAATGATTTTCCATCCTTCCCATGTTCCCACCTCGCCTAAATCAGCAAGCAGTAATACCGGTTCTACTTCAGAAATGGATAAGCGAAGATCTTCGGGATCTTCGCTTTTTGTTATTTGCAGACCGATATCATTAAACACTTTCGCAATAGCGTCTAGTTCTTCCTCTCCTCTTCCGTTTCCCGCAGACATGTACCATATCATTTGCTCACTCACGAAGATCCCCCGTATCCATCAGACATGCATCAGCATCCCATTAATAGATATAGAATCCCCGGAAAACAAAGAGACCATTCCTATGAAATGGCCTGAAGATCTGTTTATTATGCTTTTTATCCAAAATATCGATGATAAAAGCTACGGGCAGCGGCAATATCCTTCGTTCCATGGATCAATGCCCGGCCATCTGCGAAGATCACCATCCGGTAAGGACCTTCCTTAAAGGAAATTAGATAAGGATTGCTCTCTACCTCACCGTCTCCTAAACGAGACAGACGACTGGCTGTTTCCTGCAAGTTAAGTTTCTGCGGCCGGGCAGGGCGGATCTGTACAGTATCCCTGCCACAAAGCACATCACTTCGTTCCGTATTTAAGGCTGTTAGATAAGGGTAGATCGGATGAGTCCCACAAGAAGGACAATTCTCCTTTTTAGCACTTTTCACGCCAATTTCTTGATGTTCATTACGCCATACATCGAAAGTCAGCAGTTTATTCCTTAATTGGTCCTTACGGTTACCGAGAAGCTTTAACGCCTCAGCTGTAGCATTTGCAGTAACCAATTGCACGGCCTGTGGGAGAATACCCGCTGTATCACAGGTATCTCCCCCTAGTGGGACTGTACCTAAAAGACAATGAAGACATGGCGTTTCTCCAGGCAAAATCGTATATGTAATTCCATAGCTTCCTACACATGCTCCATAAATCCAAGGGATATTATTCTTTTGGGCAATATCATTAATGATGAGACGTGTATCGAAATTATCAGTCCCATCCATAATCAGGTCCACCCCTGAGATGAGTCCTTCCAGCTCTTCCTTCCGCACATCCATAACATGCGCTTCTATGACAACCTCAGAATTAATCTGCTGCAGTCTGTTCTGGGCTGCAATGGCTTTTGGAGCTCTCTCCTGCGCATCCATCTCGGTATACAGCTGTTGGCGCTGCAGGTTACTCCACTCTACATAATCGCGGTCAACGATAAGAACATGCCCAACCCCACAGCGGACTAATGTCTCTGCAATCCCTGTACCTAACGCACCCGCACCAACTACAAGCACTTTTGATTTTGCAAGACCCTGCTGTCCTTCAGTTCCAAACGGCGCGAAACGTATCTGTCGTGAGTATCGATCTTCTCGCCCAGCGTTATGAAACATACATTATCTCCTCCCCATATCCAAAAAGCGGAGAACAGCAGGATGTCTGCTATTCTCCGGATTTATGATTATTCTATACCTGTACAGCTGACCACTGCTCAACATCCCAAATTTTCGTAACCCAATCTTCATAAAAATCAGGTTCATGAGATACAAGCAGGACTGTGCCTTTATATTCTTGCAAAGCGCGCTTCAACTCTGCTTTAGCAATAACGTCAAGGTGATTGGTAGGTTCATCGAACAGTACCCAGTTGCTTTCGCGCATCAAAAGCTTACAAAGTCGCACTTTCGCTTGCTCCCCACCACTCAGCATACTAAGCGGACGTGTAATATGTTCATTTTTTAGGCCACAGCGTGCCAGATGTCCACGAACTTCGTTCTGAGTTAAACTGGAGAATTCATTCCAGACATCCTCAATGGGTGTAAGACTAGCTGCTTTTACTTCTTGTTGGAAATATGCAGGGTTCAGATAATCCCCAAGATAGGTTTTGCCGCTGTATGTTGGGATCACTCCCAGAATTGTCTTCAGCAGTGTCGATTTACCCACACCATTGCAGCCAACAATAGCAATCTTCTCTCCACGTTCAATGACCATATTTAGCTGTGGCAGCAGCGGACGATCATAACCGATCTCGAAATCAATTCCCTCGAAGACGGTTTTCCCGCTTGCCCGGCTCTCTTTAAACTTAAAGGTCGGCTTAGCAGCTTCTTCAGGCCGATCAATTCGGTCCATACGATCAAGCTGCTTCTCACGGCTTTTTGCCCGGCCTGAAGTTGAAGCACGCGCTTTATTCCGCTGGATGAAGTCCTCTTGTTTTTTGATAAAATCTTGTTGCTTCTCATAGGCATCGATATGCTGGTTTTTGTTCATCTCCGCCATATCGAGGAATTTCTCATAGTTCGCCGTGTAACGGGTCAATTTACCGAACTCTAAGTGATAAACGACATTAACGACTTTATTCATAAACTCAGTGTCATGGGAAATCAATATAAATGCATATGGGTACTGTTTCAAATAGTTGGTCAGCCAATCGATATGCTCAACATCCAAATAGTTGGTAGGCTCATCAAGCAATAGTACATTGGGTTTCTCCAGTAGCAGCTTCGCCAGCAGCACTTTGGTTCTTTGACCACCGCTGAGAGAAGCAACATCACGATCTAGCCCAATCACGGACAGGCCTAAACCATTGGCCATTTCCTCTACTTTTACATCAATCAGATAGAAATCTCCGATATCCAGTTGTTCCTGAATGTCTCCCATCTGCTCCAGTAGTACTTCTAGTTCCTCAGGCGAAGCATCACCCATCTGCTCTGTGATCTTCAGCATTTCCTGCTCCAACTCAAGCAATGGCAAAAAAGCGTCCTTTAGAACATCGCGAATCGTTTTGCCCGGTGTAAGAATCGTATGTTGGTCCAAATAACCGTAACGCACCCGAGGGGTCCACTCTACTTTACCATTATCCTTCAAAAGCTTTCCTGTCAAAATATTCATTAGCGTCGATTTACCAACGCCATTTGCTCCAACAATTCCAACATGTTCTCCTGGTAACAACCGGAAAGACACGTTCTTGAACAATGTCCGATCCCCAAAATTGTGGGAAACGTCTTCTACAGTAAGTAAACTCATAAATTCTCCGCAAGCTCCTGTCTATACTTAAATAATGCGTAAATCAAATCACGTATAAATATATATTTTATCATACTTTAGCGGAACACTGAATTAAATGTTAGTCCCAATAGCCTATCTTAAGAAAAAACCACGGCGTTTTCCAACGTTTCGCTCGCCCTTAATGTCCCCTAACAGCTCAGCAATTACATCTGCCAACTTCCCTTTTTGTAAAAATGGATCTTGCTGACACGGTAGATTATAAACTCTATCTATACCTAAAGAATTTCGCAATACTTCAACAGATTGGTATTCAGCAAGTGGTAACCCCACTCTCCATTCCCGTTCAGGCTGCAGCCCACTCCGTTTAATCCATAATAAAGTTTCCTCCAATCGCCAATCGGCGCCAGAAGCAATCAGAATGGGAATATCGCTATGCTTGATTTCTTCCAGCGCTCCATCAAATCCACCCGTTCCCAGATCTAAGACAACAAATTGATAAGCTCCTCTCATAAGCTCTGCTACATCCCCATGGTGAGGTCGCTTCCAGTAATGAACCTTCCTCCAGGAAAATGCAAGCTCAGGGCTCTTAGCAGGAACTGAAGCGCTCTGCGCGTCAAGCATACTGTGCATGCGATCATAAACAGATGAATCTGGAGATAGATCAACCCAAGCTGTTGAACCGATCTGTCCCAAATAACTGCTAATCGCAAATGAAGTATGTGTTGTTCCAAGTCCCGGCCTTACTCCAAGTAAGGCGATCACTATAGCCTTCCGTTTATCAACCGCTAGGGGCACAGACACTGCTAAAGGATTACCTTCATCCATATCATTTTCCACACGAACCAGCGCTTGAATAACAGCTGTTGCCTCCTGATATCTTTCCTCCGGATGAGGCCGTAATAAACGTCTAATTATAGGAATAAAAGCTGCGGGAACATGGTCACGCAACTTATTTTCCATTCCAGACTCCCAGTGGCTGCATAAGCCTCCGGTAGCCATATACAAAAGTAATGCACCAAGACCATATAAATCAGAAACCGGCTGACTCTGCCCATTCCCATACTGCTCAGGAGCCGCAAATCCTACTGTACCAAGCTTCACCGTATCTTCAACGATTCCTTTTCTAAAATTCCGAGCGATTCCGAAGTCGATTAACATCAATTCTTTTTGCTTAGTTAACATAAGATTGGAGGGCTTTAAATCACGATAAACAATGGGCGGATGATGACCATGCAAATATTGCAGGACTTCTAAAAGCTGTTTAGCTATTTGTAGGATGAATTCACAAGGCAATGGTCCGGGATTATCCTTCATCAGCTGACTTAAAGTTATCCCTTCAATATAATCCATAACTAAATAAGAATACCCTTCTTGATCCGAAAGATAGTAATCAACAATACGTGGAAGCCGCGGGTGATCCAGACACATTAGCATCTGCGCTTCAGCTTTAATGTCTGAAGGCATCTCATCTGAGCTTACACTTTCTTTTACAGCCCAACGTTTCCCCTTTAAACGCAGATCCTCCGCAAGATAAACAATACTCATTCCACCTGTTCCAATCTGATCAATAATTCTGTATCTGGCGTCCATTATCTGCCCTACCCCAAGCTTCGATGCAAAATCCACCTGAACTTCCCCCTTTTTCACATAAAAAAAAGAGAAAGCTTCCGCCATTAACGTTGTTACCGCAGATTACGATAACGTTAATAACGGGATGCTTTCCCTTAAGATTTTTAAATTAGGATCTAACTTAGTATTTAATCATATAAAGTGTTATTTCGTCACGATTATGAAACAGCTGCTTGGCCCGTTGAATCTGCATACGTTCGCCCTCAAACATTGCGATGATCTCTTTGATCATCGCTAGAGGTTTCTTATGCATCAGCTTTACGGTCACAATCGCTGTTCCGCCTGGGGACAGGCTGTGCAGCAGCCCGGTTACAAGCTTCGCCATCAGCTTAGGACTCCAGCTCATATCACATACAAGCAGATCAAATTCATTATCGCGGAATTTCACTTCTCCGGCATTTTTGCGCAGGATCTTCAGACCCGGGTAATTACGCAGCGATTCATGCATCAAAGCAGGGTCAACCGCTGTTACCTTCATTCCACGCTCCAGCAAGAAAGAAGTCCAGCCCCCTGGAGAGGCACCGATATCAAGCGCATTACGGAAGCTGTAAAAAGGAATACCGAACTCCTTCTCCGCTTCCATCAGCTTGAACTTAGCACGTGAGATTTGTCCGTCTTCCTTGCGGAAACGGATTGCACCGCCATTCCAACCGGATAGATTCTCTTCTGGTCTGGACACTCCTGCATATAAGGCATTCCCGTCTGCGTAGACAGAAATGACCCATGCCGGATCTTGTACTGTAAATTCTGCACCCAAGCTTTGCAATTGCTCCTGCAGCCATTCACGTAGTTCGCCCGGACTTTCCTGCCAGAAGGAAGGATCCCCTTTACGAACATTTAGGGATATTTTCTCCCCCTCTAGCTCACTGCGGCGGCTTAAATACACAGCCAAACGCTGTAACCCATCAATGGTTCCTTCATCCTGAAACTGCACAGGCTGTATATGACGAAGGAAAATGGGCAGATTCTGTGTGAGCAATCGTGATACTTCCTCGGGTTCAGACTGCAAGGTGGCTAGAAAGATTTCTCCCGGCAGCAGCAGCGTACTCTTCACTGCGCCGAACAAGCGCCGAAGCTCTTCCTGAGCATATGGCGCAAAACCGTGATTAGCTGTACAAATATATCGGGAGTACACCATTTCTTCCGGAGCAGTGGTCTGCTCTTCGTTATCATGTCTTAATTCGTTCAAATCGTTTTGCCTCCAGGTCTAATTTTAATCCAGGGACGACCGCTATCCCATTCTACATCAACAGGAATATCATAGGTGGCCAAGATCATTTCTTTGGTTAATACTTCTTCTTTCGGTCCGGAACCAGCTAGCTTACCGTCGCGAATTAAAGCAACATGTGTAAAAAGCGGGACGATTTCCTCCACATGATGAGTTACATATACAACGGAGACATTACGTTGTCTCAGCTTGTCTACTTCAGCCAGCATTTTTTCTCTTTCGTACAGATCAAGACCTGCACAAGGCTCGTCCATAATCAGAAGTTTGGGGTCAGCCATAAGACATCTTGCCAGCATTGCTTTTTTTCGCTCTCCCTGTGACAAGGTTCCAAAAGGATGAAGTGCCATATTGCCCAGATTCATATCCTCTAGCAAGCGGATTGCCTTCTCCTTCACTTCGTGTGGAATGCTCTCGTAGAAACGCAAATAAGCGTAAGCTCCTGTAGCGACAACCTCCCACACCGGATCATTTAAAGACATCTTCTCCATTAAGGAAGGACCAATATAACCAATTTCTTTACGAACCTCGCGTAAATCACATTGACCATATTTATTCCCCAATACCTCAACAGTTCCTTTGCTAGGGAATAAATAACCTGTCATAATCTCCAAAATGGTTGTTTTGCCCGAACCATTTCGTCCCAAAATGACCCAGTTTTCGCCTTCCTTCACTTCTAACGATACATCGTCCAAGATTAGGCTTTCTTCTCTGCGCAGAGATAAATGTTGTAATGAAATGATCATGATATAACACTCCTTATGTATTCCAGAATCCGCTCAACTGAAACCATTGAATAATAAATATGCGGATTCTCTATCCGGTCAGCAGAAGCCACAAGTAGAGCAGGGACACTGGTAATACGGTATTGTTGGACCAGATTAGGCAACATGTTCACATTTCCGGCAACCATTTGGAGTTCAGCAGGCAATAGATGTGCCGCTACTTCCAACATGCGTTCTGTAGCCTTACAGGTACCACACAGCGGAGTATGCAAAAATACTACCAGCGGTTCTCCCGGTCTCGTGAGTATCTCCAGTAAATCCGCTTCATTCATTTCCTTCATTTCAGATCCGTCTCCCTAGCGATATCATAAAGCTTATCAGAACTTAGGGGACCATTAAACAAGATCATCCCCTCAGGTTTAGCCGCGTATAAGATTTCATACATTTCTTTTCTCCCTAAAACACTAGAGGTGTGTAGATAGATTTCACGGGGGTACAGCCCTTCCAGAACAATCCGTCTAGCCACTTCCCCACCAGAATAATCATCCGGTCCCATATCATAATCTAACGATAAAATACCAACCTCACACTCACGCAGCATCAGAAGACATTCTTCTGTTGTCCTGGCTAAAGCAAATCCAAGCGGACCTTTACGGAGATCGTCCATATAGATATGAATCACTTTCTAACCCCCGCTTCAAACCAACTACGAACAGTAGCTATTTCATTCCGATGACTGCCATCTGGACCCTTTTCAGTTTCCAAAACAACAGATTTTTTACGTAATGGATCAGAAGTTATTAAGCGCTTAAGACCCTCTTCGCCGATATAACCTTTTCCTATTCCAGCATGCCGGTCCCGTCTCGAATCAAAGGGAAACTTAGAATCATTTAGATGAACAGCTACAAGATGCGGCCAAAATCCAAGCTGGTTTCCTCGTTCAAGCAAGTCTTCCGTATGCTCAGGATTCCAAATTCCCGCTGCAAAAGCATGACAGGTATCCAGACAAAATCCAATCTTCTCGGGAAACTGGCTAAGCTCACGAACCTTCACCAATTCTTCAAGTGTAATCCCTTCGGTACCATGGTTGCCCGCTTGATTCTCGATTAACAGCTTGGCGTTACCTTCCCAGGACTCCAGCGTCTCATTCATACATTGTATAATATTTTGATAGCCTTGTAACGGCTCCATTCCAGCAAAATGTCCAAAATGAACAACAATGCCTAAGGAACCGCAGGCTTCAGCAATTTCCAGATCATTAAGTAGGGAGTCTACATACACCTTTCGCGGGGTAGCGTCATCCCTATTCGCAGCCATATTGATTGCATAAGGGGTGTGGGCGATAGAGGTGATCCCTTTTTCTTGGCAAAAGAGTGCACAATCCCTTGTATCTCGAATATCAACCGTCTTTAACTTCAGACTGCGCGGATTTTTCGGAAAATATTGAAAACTTGTTGCACCGCTCTCCCAAGCAAATCGGGCAGCTCTCCCATATCCACCACGAATGCTGACATGAGCCCCTATTTTGGGTTTAGGCTTCATGCTGACAGTCTGGGCAATAAAATACTTTGCGTCCAGACAGCTCTGTTTTGATAATCGTTCCCCCATCGCGTAGGCAAGGCTCACCCTCACGGTCATAGACTTTACATTGGTCATTATAAGAACCCGTAACCGTATCACCGGTCATAAAAGGCATTTCCATGTATCCGCCAATCTCTGTCGCATCAGTTAATACTTTTTGAATGCTTTGATACAGGCGGGAAATGGCTTCAGGTGATAAATTTTGTACTAAAACTGAAGGCAGAAGCCCTGCGTCAAAAGCAATCTCATCCGCATAACAATTTCCAATACCCGCCATTACATGCTGATTCACTAACAGACTTTTTAACGCACCACGCCGCCCTTTTAATATTCCTGCAAAACGTTCCGGCGTCATCCGTCGATCCAGCAGCTCAGGTCCAAGCTTACCCATCGTTGCTTCGCTTTCCTTCACGGATACTAAATGTAAGAACCCTAACCGCAGGCCCATAAAATAAAGGATCTGATCACCAAATGCGATTTCTACTTGCGTATTACGATCCGGCCGCTCTTCTTCTGAACCATAAAAAAGCAATCCACCCAGCATTAAATGTAATAGTAATCTTCGTCCATCATGGAGATGAAACAAAATGTACTTGGCGCGCCGCTCTACAAAAACAACACGCGCACCGATCAAGGCATTAATGAAAGCTTCTGTTTCCATGTTAATTGTTTTTTCTCTGTTCACAATTACATTAGTTATCGGAACATTTATAATACGCTGGCTAAGCAGCTGTCTATAATTCTCCATTTCCGGCAATTCTGGCATACTCATCGTCCCCTCTAAGTTGGTGAAGTAATAAGACCCTAGCTATTATACACCGAGAAACATTTTAAGTTCAGCTAAATCGGCACATATTTCATCGGGAGTGATCCCTGTGATGCTTTTATAGTGCTCCAGGTTCTCTGTAGTGGTTAAACCGGTAAGAACAAGGATTGTACGACAGCCCGCATTAACACCGGCAGCGATATCCGTACGCATATTATCCCCAACAACAGCAGCATGTTCAGGTTGAATGTTCAGAAGATCTGTCGCATATTTGATCAGGTGGGATTCAGGTTTACCGATCACTACTGGCTTCACTCCACTTGCAGCCTCAATTGCTGCACCAATCGTACCCGCACCCGGCATAACCCCATCATCTGATGGTAACATTAAATCTGGATTGGTGAGCACAAACTTTGCCCCGCTCAAAATCCAACGCGAAGCTTGAGCTAACGAAGCATAATTAAAAGAACGATCGATACCTTGCACCACATAATCAGGGGATTCTGTGACGATTTGGAGCCCTGCCTCAATGCAAGCCATACGCAGTCCCTCTTCTCCAAGTATCGCCACTGTAGCCCCAGGTGATTCCTCAGCTATGTAACGTGCGGCTGCCATAGAAGAGGTACATACCTCCTCAGCTTTCGCCTCAATTCCCATTCCACTTAAGTGGGCAGCAACGTTAGCTGCCGTACGCGATGAGTTATTAGTAACAAATAAAAAAGGGATATCCGCTTCACGAAGAGCTTTTATCAGCAGATCAGCACCGGGAATCATTTTATGCCCATGGTACAATGTACCATCTAGATCAATCAATAATCCTTCAATTTGTTCCATCACTAACCCCTCAGTTTCCACAATAAATTTAATTAATATAATAAATAAATAATAGTATTAACAAACTCGTAGCCTTTGCCCTGCTTGGATTTTTAGAAAAACTCAATCCCTTTAGGTGGAAGATATCACCTACTGATTTTCGGCAATATGTCCAGCCATTCGTTCGTCTTTTACTCCGTGATTACTTTAAATCTAACACACTTCGTCGAATGAAATCGAACAACCGTCCCATCCAGCATTTTTTAGCATAGCACTGTCATTTCCTGCGCTTTCCCGGAAAATAATCATTCCCCCTATTGCCCATTTAGTCTGCGAGGTACCGGATATGCATTAAATTCCTCAGCTAATAATGTCTCTGGGAATAGGAGTCCAGCTTCCTCAAGCAAAGGAATTAACTCTTCATGCGAGCTGTAACGAGAACTGAAATGAGTCAGCAACAGCTGTCCTGCTTTGGCTTCTTTTGCTAACTCTGCAGCCTGACGGGCTGTACTATGATGATATTGATACGCCATGTCAGCCAGATCATGGGCGAAGGTTGCTTCATGAACGATAAGGTCTGCATTAAGAGAGAGTTCTAAGGCTCCCGAACAAGGTCTTGTATCTCCAAGGATAGTAACAATACGTCCTCGTTTGGGTTCCCTGACAACATCAGCAGCACAGATTCGTACACCTTCATCCGTAACAACATCTTCACCTTTTTTTAATTTCCCATAAATCGGTCCCGGTTTTAAACCATAACTCTTAAGCAATTCCGTATTGAGGCTTCCGGGACTATCCTTTTCCGTTACCCGGTAGCCATAGCTGTCAATCCGGTGCTCAAGTAATGCAGCCTCAACTTTAAAGCTATCATCCTCGAATATAATTCCTCCTGTATGCTCTACAATCTCAATCTTATAAGGAATTCGGGATTGGCTCACAGCTAAGGAGATCTCTAAGTAAGCTTTTAATCCAGGGGGTCCGTACACCGTTAACGGCGCTGTCCCTCCCTGATAACCACGACTTGATAATAGACCTGGAAGACCAAATAGGTGATCACCATGCAAGTGGGTAATGAATAGTTTTTCCAGCTTTCCTAGCCGAATCGGTGAACGAAGAACCTGATGTTGTGTACCTTCCCCACAATCGAACATCCAAATACTGCGACGTTCTTCCAGCAGTCTTAATGTAACGGACGTTACATTGCGTTGTAGCGTTGGCACACCTGCATTAGTACCTAAAAAATATAGATCCATTCTTTTTCCTCCCTTCTGCTTATTGGCTCAACCATCTCTTTTCAATTCTAAACGACCTTCTTCCAGCAAAAAACCCCCCAGTTACGGGAGGTTCCGCTGAAAGGGATACAATCCCCTACAGACCTGGTATATAAATGAAAGAATTACAGCTTCTCTACATTAAAATACTGCGCTTCTGGATGGGCAAATACCATAGCCGAAACGGAAGCTTCGGGCTCCATCATAAAGCCTTCTGTAAGGTGAACACCGATATCCTCCGGAGATAACAACTTAAACAGTGGACCTTGATCTTCTAAATCCGGGCATGCAGGATAACCAAATGAAACACGGATTCCTTGGTATCTTGCCCCATGTCTTTGCTTCATCGTCATATCCGCCGGATCCGGGAAACCCCAAGTATCGCGCATCATATGATGGACGCGTTCCGCCAGTCCTTCTGCCACTTCAAGTGCAACCGACTGCAAGGCGTGTGAACGCAGATAATCTCCGCTTTCTTTCAGCTGAGTAGACAATTCACGTACACCGTGACCTGCTGTTACAACTAGGAATCCAACATAGTCCATAATACCACTGTCAACAGGTTTCAAAAAGTCCGCCAAGCACAGATGAGGCTCTACCCCTTGTCTCGGGAAAGTAAAGGTATGCAGGATCTCGGACGTATTCTGTGGATTATA
This sequence comes from Paenibacillus sp. FSL H7-0918, assembly GCF_038007025.1. Taxonomy (NCBI): domain Bacteria; kingdom Bacillati; phylum Bacillota; class Bacilli; order Caryophanales; family Paenibacillaceae; genus Paenibacillus; species Paenibacillus sp. FSL H7-0918. Next base: position 35,643 of record NZ_JBBOWJ010000003.1, on the reverse strand, counting down.
CACTATAATATCATTCCCTTGCGATTGTGCAGGGAAGAATTGATACATAGCATGTGGAGTAATGGTACCCTCTAGCATCGCTTGATGGAGAATATCGTCTACGGTACCCTTCAGTTCAACAGTCCGCTGATCTCCAGCAGCTAATTGGGCTTCTACAGAACCCCGTAACCCCAAATGATGACCCAGCAGCATTTGCATATTCACATAGGGGATAATATGCCCCAATGGATAGTTACGCAGTACGTGGCGTTCTAAATCCGGTGGAACAAATACAGGTGCATCTGGAGATATTTTGGAACGCACTGCTCTGGTTAGTTTCGGCAGTTCTTGCTTAGGCGCCACCGCAACCGCTGCTTCTGCCTCCACACGAATTTCCTCGGCAATCTTCTCCCGTTCTTCAGGGTTCATAAGCCGATTGGCAATATCCAGCCCGTCCATAGCGTCCTTAGCATACAATACTAGACCGTCATATTCTGGACGAATACGGGTCTTCGTAAATTTACGGGTCAAAGCTGCGCCGCCGACCATAATCGGAACATCGATCCCTGCTGTACGTAAATCCTGAGCGGTGAGGACCATCTGCTGAGCAGATTTCACAAGCAGCCCGGACAATCCTATCGCATCAGCTTTTTCTCGACGGAAGGCTTCGATAATGGTCTCTGGTGGTACTTTTATACCCAAATTAATGATCTGATAACCATTATTAGAGAGGATGATCTCCACTAGATTCTTACCAATATCATGCACGTCCCCTTTTACGGTTGCCAGCATAATTTTCCCTTTAACCGCTGTCTCATCCTTCTGCATAAACTGCTCTAGATGATTGACAGATGCCTTCATCACTTCAGCGCTTTGCAGCACCTCAGCAACGATCAATTCATTATTATTAAATAACCGGCCGACTTCCGACATCCCTGCCATCAGCGGTCCATTGATGATCTCCAGCGGACCAGATTTAGTCAATGCTTCATTAAGGTCAGGAATGAGTCCTTCCTTCGTACCTTCAACCACATAGGAAGCTAAACGTTCTTCAAGTGACAGGTTGGAAATCTTCTCTTTTTTCTCTACTTTTTTACCACGGAAAGCAGCTACAAAAGCAGAAAGCGTCTCATCATTCGTATTATAAATCAGTTCCTCAGCAAGATGACGTTCTTCAGCAGGAATGGAAGCATACCGCTCCACTTTTTCTGTATTTACGATCGCATAATCTAATCCAGCTTTTGTACATTCATAAAGGAATACGGAGTTCAACACTTCACGACCCGCTTCCGGCAATCCAAAGGAGACGTTGCTAATGCCCAAGATCGTATGAACGCCTGGAAGTGCTTCCTTGATCAAACGAATGCCGTCAATCGTTTCTTTTGCTGAACCGATATATTGTTCATCTCCGGTTCCTACAGGGAACACCAACGTGTCAAAAATAAGATCTTCTCCTGCTAAACCGTACTTATTCACTAGCAAGTCATAGGAGCGTTTAGCCACTTCCAGTTTATCTGTCGCCTTAATGGCTTGTCCCGTCTCATCGATGGTACCCACAACAATAGCTGCACCATATTTATGAATGATCGGCGTCACCAGCTCGAATTTCTCTTCACCATCTTCAAGGTTAATGGAGTTAATTATCGCCTTACCTTGACAGTACTGCAAAGCCAAATCGATAACCTTAGGATCGGTAGTATCGATCATCAGGGGTACTTTAACCTTTTTCACAACCAGTTCTAAGAAAAGCTTAATATCTTCAATCTCATCACGGTCAGGGTCTTGTACACACACGTCAATAACCTGTGCCCCACTCTTCACCTGAGCACGGGCAATTTCTGAGGCTTCCTCATATTTACCTTCGACGATAAGACGTTTAAATTTACGAGAGCCAAGTACATTCGTACGTTCACCAACCATGTATGGACGGTTGTCGTTCTCAATATAGATAGGCTCGATGCCTGAAAGTGCAGGCGGATGATTACCTGTCAGCGGGCGTGGAGGATATTCAGAAAGTGCTTCCTTCATCGCACGGATATGCTCTGGTGTCGTTCCACAGCACCCCCCCGCAATGTTCAGCCAGCCTTTTTCGGCAAAGGCTGCAATCTTGCGAGCTAAAGAATCTGGAGATTCATGATAATGTCCGTTCTCATCCGGCAATCCTGCGTTTGGATAACAGCTCACGGCTGCGGAGGAGATCTCCGAAAGCGAACGAATGTGATCCCGCATGAACTCAGGACCAGTCGCACAGTTGAGGCCCATAGAGATAGGCTTCAGATGTTCTAATGAGATATAAAATGCTTCAATATTCTGACCCGCCAATGTAGTACCCATTGGTTCAATTGTTCCGGAAATCATAACCGGCAACGTGATGCCAGTCTTTTCAAAAGCATTACGAATACCAATACTTCCAGCTTTAACGTTAAGTGTATCTTGAGAGGTCTCCAGCAGCAAAACATCTACTTTACCGTCGATCAATGCCACTGCTTGTTCCTCATAGCTATCAACTAACTCTTGGAAAGTAACGCCTCCAGTTACTGAGAGCGTTTTTGTTGTTGGACCCATAGCCCCCACGACGTATCGCGGACGGTCAGGTGTGTCATATTTGTCTACTGCTCTGCGAGCCAACTCTGCTGCCGCTAGATTGATCTCACGTGCCCGCTGAGGAATATCATATTCAGCTAGCACAACAGAGGTTGCACCAAATGTGTTAGTCTCAATGAGATCAGCCCCTGCTTCGAGGTACTGCTCATGAATCGTCTGAATGACTTCTGGACGTGTTAATACCAGCATTTCATTACAGCCGTCCAGCTCATCGCCTCCAAAATCTTCTCCAGTAAGAGGCACCTGTTGGATCATCGTGCCCATTGCGCCATCAAGGATCAAAATCCTTTGTTGTAAGCTTTCCTCAAGTGTATATTTAGCCAACTAATAGTCCCCCCAGTAAAACATTAGAGTAAGTTTAGCAGAATAAAGGGATTTCGAAAAGCCTTCCTTTCCACTCTGCTTTATCTGTTATTGCTCAGTAACCTTTGCGAACCTTTGAATCATGGTTTCACAGACAGCTCTTTGCTAGGCATAGAGTGCTGTGTCCGGGCTGTCACATGTGAAGTGACATTATATTGTCCTTCCTTTTCAAGGGTCCCTTCTGCTTGATAGACTCCTTTACCAATTAGCTTTCCCTTAAGCTCTATTTTCTGTCCCTCATCATTTTTATTCACAATTTCGAACAGAACCTCTTTTGCATCATCTACTGCCTCGTTATCTTGGGTCACCACAGCTTCAAAGGTTACCTTTTGATTTACAACAACTTCTTCAGGACTCCATTGTAGTTCGACTTTGATAGGTTCCATAGACATGTTCATATTCATGTTATGTATTTCTGAATGCTTGGTTCCATTTGAAGAACATCCACCTAGTACTAGAAGTGTTGCACCTAATAATACAGCGACTAATTTCTTCGATCTCATCATTTGGAGCCCTCCCAATCATTATCGAATAATAAAAATCTACCAATTCATGTTATACATCTCCATCTATTATACACATTATTATTGGTTTTTCAGTATTTTGCATCAATTCCGCATTAGTCTTGTGACTTAAATCATTTACTTAAAAATCTAATGAAATCCTTATGTTAGTATGTATGTACAGAAAAGCAGCGAGTTTCTTAGGATCTCAGAAACTCGCTGCTTTTATAAAGTCTTTATATTGGAGCTAATAGCTCTGTATATCTTACAAGGATTGAACTAGTGGAAGAAGTTCCTCAAGGTGATTGATTTCATGATCCGGATGAATATCAAGACTAGGTGCTCTACCTTTTCTATTAATCCAGACCGTGGTCAACCCTGCTGCCAGCCCCCCACGGATATCCGTTGTCAGCTTATCGCCGACCATAACCGCTTGCTCAGGCGTTACATCAAGAAGCTCTAAAGCATGCAGGAAAATTTCCTTATCCGGTTTGCCTTTACCAAAGCTTCCGGAAATCACAATATGATCAAAGAAAGGAATTAACTCGGGCACACCATCTAGTTTCTCTTGTTGCAGTGCAGGACAGCCGTTCGTAAGTAGCAGAAGCTTCACTTGACCCCGTAACTGCTCCAGTACATGCATTGTTTCTTCATAGATGTATGGACGTTTTCTGCGCTCTGCTGCGAATTTAGTTGCCAAGGTCTCAGCTAGTGCTTCGTCTTCCACCCCTAACGCTGCAAGTCCGCGACGCCAAGACTCTTTACGATATACCGGTGCAAGCTGCTCCAATTGACGGAATTCTGGCTGTTCACCTGCCGTAAAGTTAGCCCAGAGTGCTTCATATGGATTAATTCCGATCATCTTTGTAAATGGGAACGTCTCATAAGATTCATATAAGCTACTTGCTTCCTTACGAACTGCAACTTCTAGTTCTTGTGGATCGATCGTATCCCCGGCGGCTTCACAAGCAGAACGAAATGCTTCTTCGACGCTCCGATCATCCCACAGCAATGTATCATCAAGGTCAAATAGTACAGCAGAAATTGGCATTACAGGTCTCCCTCTCCCTTTAACTGGTCTAGTTCTATTCGTGAACTACTTCAATGTTGTGAGCTTTAGCAAATGCTTCTAATCGTGTACTCATCGCATTAGTATCATAGCGATTCATAAGTTTTGTGAAAATCCATTTCGTACGTTTCCCTTTATGCTTAATGACTACAGCTCCACGCGAAAGGGTGATTTTCTCAATATCTGCAGCTGGAAGTCCGCGTTCGCGATTGAATTTAATAGTGGACAGTCTTGCTTTTTCCACCTTCAAGTACGGACGACGGAAGAACAATAGCGCTGCCAGCAAATAGTACAGTACTACTCCCAGCCAATTAGCCAGCATGCCATTACCTTTGGCCTGATCAATAGAACCAACTACCCAAAACATAGTGCCAAGTATCACTAACACTACCGGAAATGCAATGTTGCGACCTTTAAAGACTTCGGCATTCTGGGTAGGAGATTTAGAGGCATAAATCGTATCCTTGCCTTGCTTCTTTCTTTGCTTGTTGATTTGCTGTGTGTTGCGTTGAACCATTCTTTCCCAAGAACGGGCCATGTGCGTTCCCCCTAGTCATCCTGAAATATCTATGAAAAGGAACAGCGAGCTAATGTTTAAGCCCCTTGTTACCTTGTTCATGCTCATCGTTATCTACCACTTCAATAGTATTTAATTGTGCTCGGAAGTTATTGCGGATATTCCCCAGGTAAATTTCACGAAGCTTGGCGCGTTCCGCCACTTCCTCTTGATTAAGGCCTACGCTCTTCTGTTTGCGTGCCAATTCGTTAATTCGCGCGACCAACTCATCAATATTCAATACTTTCCCTCCCCCTATAAATTAATTCTAACTCTGCCATGAGAAAAAGAGCTTGTCAAGGTCTACTCCCTGCAAGCTCTACTGGTCATTCTATTATGTTCTCAGAAAATTAATAAATAGGTAAAGTAAGTATGTCTCCAGCGTTAATTTGACTACTCTTAATCCCACTTGAACGTTTAATTCCTTCTATATAAACAACTGTCTTCATATCAGCTGGTTTATTCTTAAGGGCAATACTCCATAGTGTATCTCCACGTTCAACCACAATCCGCTTCTCTTCCTTCATTATAGTCGTCGATCCTGCAAATACATTTCCCACTACTGTTAGGCCAGATAATACTAGCACGAAAATCAATATTAACTTAATAAAGAAATCTTGACGGAACAACGAAATCATCCCTCCAAGCAAACGTTCCGTTATCTCTTTCACCTTAGCGGAATTACGGGCAACGTCATTATGTCCTATAGATTCAACCACTGGGGCCTTATCGTAGATGCTGCGGTATGTACTGTATTTTAGCATAATCATCATCCTCCAAACACTTGTTCTTACTTTCGAATTTATAATAACACGAACATGTGTTTTGTTCAATACTATTTCAGAACAATTGTTCTCTTTTATTCGAGAGACTCAAGCGGTTCATTTTATTATCATTTGTCTACCATTTTTTAACTCTAGCAGATTAATATTTATAATAGTTAGAACTTATGTTTGTGCGAACGGTAGTTCTATGTTATAATTTTCCCAAACATTACTATATGGGGTTGATTCCAATGTCAAAGATTTCAAGTCGCCAGCTGGCGATCCTGGAATTTATACGAAGCGAAGTCCGCAGCAAGGGTTATCCACCTTCCGTCCGGGAAATTGGAGAAGCTGTTGGCCTTGCTTCCAGCTCCACAGTTCACGGTCATTTGGACCGGCTTGAGAAGAAGGGACTTATTCGTCGAGATCCAACGAAGCCACGTGCAATAGAATTACTAGGCCAAGAGGATTCAGAGAATGTTCACCAATTCGCGCAGACCATCTCACGGATTCCTGTCGTAGGTAAAGTTACCGCCGGGGTACCTATCACTGCTACAGAGAATATCGAAGACTACTTCCCACTTCCTACTCACTATGTAGGTGACAACAAAGTATTTATGCTGTCTGTCATGGGTGATAGTATGGTGGACGCAGGCATTATGAATGGTGACTATGTGATTGTTCGCCAACAACAAACAGCGGACAACGGAGATATCGTTGTAGCCATGACCGAAGAAGATGAAGCAACCGTTAAGACCTTTTACAAGGAACGTGATCATATACGGCTTCAGCCGGAGAATCCAGCTTATGAGCCGCTTCGCCTTAATCGCGTAACTATTCTCGGAAGAGTCATCGGATTGTTTCGAGATATCCACTAAGTATGCACTTCTAACATAAAAGGCTGGTCCGCATATGCGGAACAGCCTTTTTTCTACGTTTTTTTGCTTTTCCAACCACTTACGAACATTTGTTCCCAATGGCTAAAATGGCCATTTTCTATGAATAACCCTTTAGGCGTTCTGCTCATATCCTAATTAGAAAGGAGTGTTGCGTATAATGCCCAACTACCGAATTATTGTAGATCTGACCCAACGAATGTTATATCTTCTGGACAATGATATTGTGATTAGAGGTTTCCCTGTCGGCATCGGTAAGATGTTAACCCAATCCCCAGTGGGTGAATTCACTATTATTAACAAACAACCCGACCCAGGGGGTCCCTTCGGTGTGTTTTGGATGGGACTGTCTAAACCACACTACGGAATTCATGGAAACAATGACCCTTCCTCCATTGGGAAAGAGGTGTCCCACGGCTGCATCCGGATGTACAACGAGGATGTGTTAGCACTCGCTGCTATTGTCCCTATAGGCACACGAGTAACGATAAGAAATTAAATTCGAATGGAGGCTCGGCAACCCCCAAATCACATTAAAAAATGGGGGTCATTACATAAGTAAGTATTTTTTCATTAGCATACTAGGAGTTTGGTGATTATATGTCGAATATTGTTAACAGGATTGCAAATTGAAAAGGATGTGTTTAGTTTGAATAATTCAAAAATTAGAACCCTCGTCGATTTTAAAGTCGATGCACTGGGTAAGCTGTCCGGTTTACTTTTAAATGATGAACAAGCTAGTGGAAAAAAAGTGAATTTGCTCACCTCTTTTGGCAGCATTCAGGGAATCGTCTCTCCAACCGTCTCCAACAAAGAGGATGTATTTGATTTAAAATCTTTGATGGATGATGTAATTGTAGACGAATACATATCTTATTTGGGAGCAGAACACCCTGATAAAAATTTCAGCTATAACTTTGTTGTCCTCAATGACGTTACTGTAAGACCTTATGCTAGTTATGGGACTCCGATCGAATACAAACAGCTGATTGTTTATACCGATCATATCACTGCCTTCAATTTTCTATAGGTTTACATAATCACCTTAAAAAGCACTCTTGCAGCAACCCCAAATTTTGCATCATTTGCAGAATCGGAAGGTTTCTCTGGGTGCTTTTTTTGGGTTAATCGTGAAGTCGATCCTATAATTCCACGAATTTCCCTTTTAAAAGATACTAGTGGAGATCATTCAGGCATATCTTTCAATAAGCAACAATTTGAGTCTAATGAGATAACTAGGAGGTGTGATTATATGCTGATTATCTTGATGTACTTATTTGCTATTTTAGGAGTTGTTTTAATTCTAAGTGCCGCCATTATAAAATTGAAAACGCTATCTGCTTCATCTGAAATTTCTATGCTAGTTAATGCGACCTCATCTTTTAACATCAGCTTCACCAAAACATTCATTCCCCCCAATCAATCTCACTTGATCGCACTTAACGAGCCTAATAAAAAATTGGCAATCGGTACCAAAAATCCGAAGAGTAACAAAAAAGCAGTAGCAAAGCTATACTCTTTTGATAATGTAATGGGATCCGAGATTGTGGTTAACGCACTCACCCTTTCAAAAGTCTCCAAAAGACATCAAAACAGCAAAACTACTGCAACAAGTGCAGATATTAACGTCCTTAAGGAAGCTGATGAAGAAGCTAATGTGATTGAAGAGCTTACGCTTAAAATATATATGAACAGCAAAGAAACGCCTGTGTATTGTATCTCCTTCTTGCCGGGTTTATTGCCTATTCGACAATCCGACAACCAGTACAAGGAAGCTTTCTCCCAAGTACAGCAATTGCATGCACTGTTCAGGTCAATCGTCTCTGAATAATTAAGTTGCTTTTTGCGCAATAAGATGTGTGAATTATTTTTCGCAAAAACCTTTGATGTAGACACCATATCGCCATACCCTCATTTGTTTTCGACATAGAAAAATCTAAAGTTGCACACTAAACCCATCAAACTGGTGAATGCCCGTACCATGTGCTACTACCTTTTGCTCACGTAACTCACGAACTGCCTTTTTGACCTCTTGTAAAATAGATGGATCTAAACCCAGTGTATTATGAGAACCGAATACTTGGGTAACTCCTGGAATTTCCGTAATCTTTTCTAAGGATGCCACTAAATCAACCGGACTAGTCGAAGGGTAAAAGGCATAGATTGGCGTAACGTCATACAATAAATCACCTGTAAACAGATATCCGTTGGCATGATCAAAAAGGCTGATATGACCTGGCGAATGACCTGGTGTGTGGTAAATTTCTATTTTGCGCCCGCCTATGTCGAGCACATCCCCTTCTTGTAAAAGAGCTGTTGGTTTCCCTTGAAAAGGTATGTAGGTGTTAGGATCAAAGGTTTCAGGAACAGGAAGGGTGATGTCCCGGCTCATATCTTTTCGAATCTGGGCAAGGGACAAGCCTTTTATTCCGTTAATCAGCCAATCCTCATCCGCTTTATGAACATAGATTGTCTCGAATTGCCCATGACTGCCAATATGATCTGCATGCACATGCGTAGTTATGACAGCGATAGGTAAATCCGTTAACTGGTCCGTTATTCTTTTTATATTATCAATACCTAATCCCGTATCAATTAACGCGGCTTGTTTTTGCCCCAAGAGTAAAAAAGAATGCACCTTTTCCCAATGTCCATATTCACTGATTGCATAGGTGGTCGGATCAATTTCAGTTACTGTAAACCAACGATCTTTAATCAATTACACTCCCCCATTCCATTTTTCCCTTACATGCTCTTCTCCCTTACAATAATCCGCCTGTTCATCTGCTTGATAGATTTCTTGATAGGGCAAAATGTTGATTTTGCCTGAGTCTGGATATTCGCAAACATCTATTCCCTGATTCGTTCGGAGATCCAGATACCTGCATGGTGCATCGGAATGATTATAAAGCTGGTGCGCCCCTTCCGGTCCCATTTCAAAAAATATTACATCCCCTTCAGTAACCTCCGTAAAACCCTCGGGTGTTCTTAACATCGCTTTTCCCGCTAAAATCACAAATATTTCTTCAGCATTTCTATGAAAATGATAAGGAAAAGAATATTTATCAGGATCTAAAGATCTGATATCAAAAACTAAATGCTTGGAGCCCACCATTTCAGCTAACCTTTCACTCGTATGCCAAGCAAACTCTGGGATCGGGGACTGTTTTTGTGTAAAAGAGACCGTATTTTCATTAAAAATCTTCACCATCTGCAACACTCCTCCTTATGTTGTGCGTTCATTTACAACAAATAAAGAATCCCAGCTACAGCTAATGAAATAAGACCACCTAAAGCGGACCAATTCGCTACTTTGTTTTTAGCTTTACGGTCTTGCTTAGATTCCGAATAAAAGTTACCTCTTTGTTGTGTACCTGTCGTGAAGGCTCCAACACATATACCTGAAATTATAAAGAAGCCCAATCCTATGTAAATAAAAATTTGCATGAACTTACTCCTTCCCAGGAAAGAATTAGTAATCTATATATAAGATATTTTAACATTAAATCCCTCTACTACGTGCCATGACTTTCGGACCCAGATGACGCTATTTGCTAATTTTGAGCCTTTGAAGCATGGTTTCGGACTCCAGTGACGTTATTCCTAAGGATGAGGCTCATATTGAGTGTTTTTAATGCTAATAGCGACTATGGAGTCCTTTAGTATCCCAAATGTGGGGTAAAGCTTCGTATAAGGTCTGCTGGATCCTATAGCAGGCTCATACGCGAAATTTGCAACCTCAGCAAACGAAAATTGGCGTTCGAATGAAGTAAGGTACCAAAAAGAAGAAGAAGTGTGCCAACAACCATTTTTTTGATTATGGTTATGGCACACCCCTTCTACTCCGCACAACTCCTTCGGCTCTGATCACACTTAATTCCTTTCAAGTTCAAGTGTTGCCAGTGAAACCATCACCCAAGGTGCAAACTTATTCGACGAATCCCCCTTAGGATTGTGTATCCGAAAAAGAAAAGCTTCCCCCGCCTGATTCTTCCAGACCATATAATCTTCTATCCCTTTATCACCGGTTGCCTGCAGATATAGTTCAGCAAAACCTAGAGGATGTTCAATTAGTTCCCCGCTATGGTCGTTGGCTTTGCCAATTGCAGAAAGCTCGGTTTGTCCCTGCTGCTTCAAAGCTGTGAGATCGTAATCGGCAGGTAAGTGTTTAATTTCGGCATAATAGGTTGGATCCTCAGTTAATGATAAACGACCAGACTGTGAGTCTAGTGTGAAATCCTGAAAAACATATAGGGAATATCCATCACCTTGCTCAAGTGTACCTTCTTGCCCTGAGACCCCTCCCTCCTGTTCACCAAATGCTTTGGTCTTTGGCCGATCGGATACTAGAGGATCAGTGGCCTCCGGACTGGCGGACTCCTGCACCTCCATAGAAGGAGTAGCAGAAGGTTCAGGAGTGCTTGTAGCTTCAACAACTGGCATTGTCGCTGCATTTGATGCTGTAGGTTTTGCCTCGTCTGTTGTTTTATTGTTACTACATGCACCGAGAATTGAGGAAGACAGAAGAATACTAGTAACTGTAGTTAGTAATATTTTTTTCATTACGCACCTCCTTATTACTATATTAGTTATTACCCACATGAGTGACGTGTCCTCTTATTCTTCAAACCTTTTCTTCATTTTTATTGCTACGGATTGAAAAATTTCAAACAATCGACTCGTTCTTATTAACAGCTATGGAGTTGTGCTCGAAATTCAAATTGTTCCCGGACGATTCGGGCACCTACTATCTTAATTAATGCCACCAGATTCCATAAAGTGACCCATGAGATCTTAGTTCTTCTCGGTTTCATAAGGTTAATTGGACTGAGCAAGAGCAAGGTAGACGACACATCAATTAAGTAAAACAAATTCCACAAAACACTTTACTTAACACATTTTCAGAAAAAAATTAAATAGCGACTCACAGCAATAAGGAAAACCAATTGTGCGCAAACGTCGATAAGGTATCTTTCACCTGCTCGTTTTGCTGAGCAATTTACTAGAAAATCTATTTCTTACCGTCCACTTTTTTGACTTTGGTCTAATTAAGAAAAAGTAAGAAGTGAGATCATACTCATACAATCAGTTAGCGAGCATATGATTGTTGATAGAATACTTATAAATTATTGGAGGTTTTGCTAATGTATATGGTGTATCCTTATTGGTTCAGATCTCAATTTGCCCCCATTTGGGCAACTTCAACTCAAGAGGCTCTTGAATTAATGAGGACTTCAGTCCAAGGTGAACGAAATGACGAACTTTTTTATGACCAACTCATTCAACTTGCTCCGAATAAAGAACAAGCTGAAGTTATTACTTCTATTCGGAATGATGAACGTGGGCATAATCTTATGTTTCGACAAATGTACAGAGAATTGACAGGACATGAAGTGACAGGAGTTAGCGACGAAGTCCCTGAACAAGTTAATTCGTATAACAATGGTTTGCAAAAAGCCTTTCAAGGTGAATTGTCAGCGGTTGAAAAATATCGAAAGATATGGTTCGGTCTTCCGTATGGCGTTTATAAGGATACTTTATATGGCATTATTCTCGATGAGCAAAAGCATGCAGCGAAGTATAATAATTTATTGATACTAAATTCAGCTGCAAATCAGTAGTCATTGTATCGACTGCCCTTCAGAAATCACAACTTTACTTTCTTAATATTAAGAGTGTCCCCTCTGCCTTCTCTCGAGTGCAAATGTAAGTCTTATCTTGTACCTGTGTCATGACGGCGCCTTCCCTAACACGTTGAACTCATCCACATTCTCGATCCAATCAAATGTCCCGCCCACGATGTGTGTGAAAGATGCGTCAGCTCTATCCATACCACCATTTTTCCCCGCATTTCTTTCTGATACTTCGTATATGATCGAACGTTTACTTTCCAACTGTCGAACTATGGTCTGCAGCACAATTCCTCAAAAACCATATTCTTTGCCCTCATCCTAATAATCCACTTTTCGCTATACAGCTAAGCTAGATGGTGTTAAGCCTTCTGGCTTTTTTACATTTTAGTCAAGAACGAATTCAAAGGTAACGCATGCTTTGGATTCGCCTTTGAATTGATTATCGATAACGAAACATACGAGTGAAATTTATCAAAAGTTGCCGAGCTCGCAATTCAAAAACTCAATCATTTGACTGAGTCATAGCATTCTCCATTATAAGAGGCTAAGAAGTTTCACCTGTCGCGAAAATGGCTTGTCCCAAGTTGGAGAGCATTCTTATAGTCCAATTCATAAAATCGTTTAGCCAGCTTATTACCCCTTTCAAGCTTTGGAATAACACGTTTAGGTCATGGTAGCATAAGAATCACAGCGCACATACACACATATTTCAAAGAAAATAAATGAAAGCAGTATGGAGAAATTTGAAGCTCATATGAGAAGTATCCTCGAATGATCACTACATTTTTTGGGGGCATTACGGGGGCGTCCATAAACCTCTACAATATCTCCTATTCTTACCCCCACACACAAAAAAAAACTCAACACCAAAGGCGTAGAGGGTTTAAAGGTTCTAGTAAAGCGTCATATATTGGTTTCTTTCCCACTCGTGAACCGAGTCCGGTTTACAGTTTGCCCTTTTTATATTGGTCTGAATAGTACCTAATTCCGTTAAAATAAAGGGTTCTCTGAGAAAACGATTACGGATTTCATTGTCTTCCTTCTATTATTTGTGAGCATTTTGTGGGCGTTTATGTGTGCAGGAAATATAGCCCAATTTTCAATCAGAAGAGGTACTACAAATGCAATTGAAGATTTCAATCTAGGGAATAGAATCCAGAATATCGCTATCTTAAAAGTGGCTTGAAAATCGTATTGGGAGAATCATCGCCGTTAAAATTAACTTTAGATATCGGATAACCATCGCTAATTGGCTTCGTTCCGGAATCATTGGTGGATGTATCATAGGATCCATTGCCTCCGTGAGGGAAGAAATTTAATGTATGAACAAAAACCCTGCTACCATCATGGTCAGCAAGGTTTTATTATGACGCTTACTCGTAGAGTTGATTACAGATAAAACAAAATTTTTTGAGCAATAAAAGAGCAGTTCAGGTTATCCCTGTGATGACTCTTCTACATGGTACAACTCCTAACAGCAGCAATACAATGTTACACAGCTTATCTACTACTAAAGGACAAGAAAAAAGGAACCATAAAACGTCGCCCGCGCGGCAAACGAAAATAGTTTCCCGGAGACGCCACTGATGCTACCGATACAACGACAGAACCATTACTCAAATGACAGGGCTGCTTACTTTGGAATGTCCCAGAGAACTTTTGAAGAACAAGGAGCACCCCCTAAATTATGAGATGGGAAGATTTAAAGCCGGGACAGTCCGTGCATATCTGTGACAATCACGATAGCGGATTTGGTGGAAGGTGCGGAAGTATTGTAGCTATTGGTACTTTTATTGGTATCAGCGAACGTATAGGTGCGTTGATTGACATATATGAACCGTTACTAATAATTATTGAACCAGAAGCCCTCGAAGATCTCGACTTCGAATCACTGCCACCAGGATGGGCTGAATTTGATATAAGACACATCAAATTATAATGCCTCGTCAGCATTATCACTGACGAGGCGATTTTCACAATCGTATTAGCTAGGTGTCTCATTGAGCTATCGTTCTCCGTTAGTTGAATCCACCCGTGGAATGTAAAACTTGGCCGGTAATCCACTCCCCATCATCGGTGGCTAAGAATGCAACCAGACGAGCTGCATCCTTAGGCAATCCTACTCTACCTGTTACAAATTGCTTAGATAACTGCTGTCGTAGGTCAGGAGTCATCCAGCCGGTGTCTGTGGGTCCAGGATTTATCGCATTTACGGTGATGCCTTTCGGACCCACCTCTGCTGCAAAAGTTCGTGTGAAAGCATCTATTGCCCCTTTCGTTGTGGCATACGAGATTTCACCAGCCATGGGGCCTAGTGATTGGCCCGATGTCATATTAATAACTCGACCACCTGCCGATTGCGTAAACCGTCTAGCGAATTCCACACTAAGCATAGTTACCGCCCTAACATTAATTGCGTAGTGTGCATCCAAAGACTCTGGGGTAATCGTGGTTAAGTCATCGTTAACCGAATAACAAGCATTGTTAACAAGAATGGAAGGTTCTCCTAGCTTCTGCTCAACGTTATTTAATAAATCCACAAAGCTTTCAGGTGCAGAAAGATCCATCATTAGGTGTTCGCAACGAACGCCCATGGAACGTATTTCCTCACAAAGTTGCTTTTGCTCCTCGTTATTGCTACCCCAGGGCATCTGTTGATCGTAACTACCCCAGTGTGTAAAAAATACATCAGCGCCTAGATAGGCCAACTCTTTGCACACTGCAGCACCGATTCCTGTGCTGCGACTTGCACCTGTTACTATTGCGATTCGACCTGTTAATCTGCCAAGTGTAGTATTCATGGGTCTTTTCTCTCCTTTTTATTTTGAAGTCGCATTAAACTGCGGTGACTATTGTGCAAATCTGCCCGTTACTTCAATGAAAACAGCAGGCTACCGTAGCGCCTGCTCATTAATGTGTATTATTCAACTAAAGTTCCCGTTAGCTCAATAGTCTTATGTTTTAATTAGAGTCGCTGCTTATAGTTGTGAGGCTTGCCGAACACCTAACGCAGTGACGTCCCGACGGGCTTAGGGGGCTGGATGTGGTCACTCGCTTCTCAGAGTGACCCGGAGTGTTAATATGGTGTTAGCCGAAGGAAGTTCTGGAAGCAGCCATTGTATTTAAGGCGTTCTCAAAATAGCTATATACTTCATCTGCAATTCCCAGAAACTCTTCAACAAGTACATTACTATCCAAGTAACAAGCATACAGATAATCAACTAAAGCGGAGTCAATCTTACAATAGTTTAATATGGCATTCTTCATCTTAATAATGTCATCTTGCCATACACCTGTATCTTCTAAAACCAAAGAGTATAATGCACGAATTAATCTCTTAGAGTAACCTTTAATATATCTAATTTTCATTGTGTTATCACTAGCATTAGAAAGTAAACTATGTATACGATCTACTTCCTCCTTGGTCTCTGTATTTAAGTCTAAAATGAACTCTGGAGAAATAATTATCGGTGGTACTTTTTCACCAACGTCATGACCATATATGCAAACACAAATTATCTTTACCCAAAAACCCCACTCATTTGGTTTACTTAATACATCGTCAATCGAGCAAATTATCGTATCAATCTTAGTTACTATTGGATATTCTTCCAAAAGCCTGTCTTTAATATTTGACAATCTTTCGTAATCAATATCTTTGGGATTTACACATACAATAGTAAAGTCTGCATCTGACTTAAAAGGTTTAGCAGTTCCTTTTGGAATCGAGCCACACATATAAATGCTATGAATCTTACCTTTGAATTCGGTAAGTATATTATCTATATACTTATCAACAAAATCCTTATATTCACTTTGTATTTCAATTCTATTTATAACTTTTTCTAATATCATATAGACTCCTCCTAAACTAAGAACTTCTTTCGGCTAACGCCTTTTTGCGAACTTCGTAAATTCGTCATGACTTAAGTTATTCGCGAAATCATTCAACTATCCTGCCCCGTTAGCTTAATAAGGGATAAGTGAAAATGTATTCTGATAGACTACTCCAAGAATCAAACATTGGGGTATTTATTTTTTATGAAAAGAATTATTGTTCCAATCTTCATGTCACTTTTCTTATTATTGATGCCTGTACTTGCTGAGGCACATCCAGGACGCACAGATGCAAATGGGGGTCATTATTGCCGCACAAATTGCGCAAAGTGGGGACTGGAAAACGGAGAATACCATTACCACAACGGTGGAGGTTCAGATTCTAAACCGGCTGCCACATTTGTAAGACGTTAGATTTTTCAGCTGAGGATGAAGCAACTCTATTCGGAGATACAAAAATGTTTAATTCGCAACGAACGATAAAAATTAGTCAATCTATCATTAGCGATCTAAAGCAACACATTAAATATCAGAACCAAAATAAATTAGCTTAGAAGGGTTCCTATAGAGATGATGGAAACTTCATGCCAAAGTCTTCTTTATTCAATTCCTTTTCGAGAATTTTGAAACGGATCGGTCTTCCACCCATGCCGATTCACTCACTAAGACACACTCATGCAGTGCTACTACTAGAAGCAGGCAATGATATGAAGTATGTTCAGGAGCGACTCGGACACGGAAATATTACAATTACATCTGATGTCTATTCTCACATTTCCAAGAAGATTGAAGAAAGTAGTATGGAAAAGTACGAAGCCCACATGAGATCTATCCTCGAATAGCACCCACTATTTATTTGTGGGCATTTTGTGGGCACCGTCATTATAGGGGTCCCCTACTACTCCCACGCCCACACACAAAAAAAACCCTCAACACCAAAGGTGTCAAGGGTTTAAAGGTTCTAGTAAAGTGTCATGTATTGGTTTCTTTCCCACTCATGAACTTGTGTACGATAGATATCCCATTCGATTTCTTTCAGTTCGTAGAAGTGAGCCAGCGCATGTTCGCCGAGAGCTTCGGTAATTACATGGCTGCGGATCATTTCGCTTAGCGCTTCTTTCAAATCGGATGGCAAGCTTGGGATGCCTTCTTCAATACGCTCTTCCTCAGACATCACATAGATGTTACGGTCAATTGGAGCTGGAAGATCAAGCTTACGCTTAATTCCGTCTAGCCCTGCTTTCAACATAACAGCAAGTGCGAGGTATGGGTTAGCTGCCGGGTCCGGGTTACGAACTTCAACACGTGTGCTAAGCCCTCTCGAAGCTGGGATACGAATCATCGGGCTACGGTTACTTGCAGACCAAGCTACGTAACAAGGTGCTTCATAACCAGGAACAAGGCGTTTGTAAGAGTTCACTGTTGGGTTAGTAATCGCTGCAAAAGCACGAGCATGCTTCAAAATACCAGCCATATAATAACGTGCAGTTTTGCTCAGACCTAGCTTGTCACTTTCATCGTAGAACATGTTTTCTTTGCCATTAAACAAGGATTGGTGAGCGTGCATACCAGATCCGTTAATACCAAACAATGGTTTAGGCATAAAAGTTGCATGCAAGCCATGTTGACGGGCAACCGTCTTCACAACGAGCTTAAAGGTTTGAATTTGGTCAGCAGAAGTGATCGCGTCTGCATATTTGAAATCAATTTCATGCTGGCCGGAAGCCACTTCATGGTGGGAAGCTTCGATTTCAAAGCCCATTTCTTCAAGGGTCAATACGATTTCACGACGGCAGTTTTCCCCTAAGTCTGTAGGAGCTAAGTCGAAATAACCACCTTGGTCATTCAATTCTGTAGTTGGGTTACCTCTTTCGTCTGTTTTGAACAAGAAGAATTCAGGTTCAGGTCCAACATTCATCGCTGTAAAGCCCATTTCTTCGGCTTCCTTCAGACAACGCTTCAGGATACCACGTGGGTCTCCAGCAAATGGAGTACCATCCGGCATATACACGTCACAAATCAGACGTGCAACACGGCTATCAGTCACCCAAGGGAAGATTACCCAAGTATCAAGGTCTGGGAAGAGATACATATCGGATTCTTCAATCCGTACATAACCTTCGATGGAGGAACCATCAAACATCATTTTGTTGTCGAGTGCTTTTTCCAATTGGCTAACCGGAATCTCTACATTCTTGATAGTACCTAACAGATCTGTAAATTGCAGACGAATGAAACGAACATTCTCTTCCTTGGCAATGCGTAAAATATCCTCTTTAGAAAAGCTCACGTGATCCTCTCCCTTTCAAAACTCTGTATATTATTATTTATTAAAAAACCGGGATAACTCACCTTGAATAAGCGATACCTGTCCCGGTCTTTTACCGGAAACTAGTTCTTGCTTCAGCAAACGGTGAAGCTGCGAATCTGATAGCTCTCTACGTCTAACCTCTGTGTCAGGGGTAATCACAGTAGCTTCTTCGGATTCCTTCGAGACTGGGTTCATTACTTGCTTGATGCCAGCAATGTTAACACCCTTTTCAATCAAGGCCTTAATTTCTAATAGGCGCTCAACATCATTAAAAGAGAACAAACGTTGATTCCCAGAGGTACGTGCAGGTACGATTAGACTATGCTGTTCATAATAACGAATTTGTCTTGCAGATAAATCAGTTAACTTCATTACAATTCCAATAGGAAATAATGCCATATTTCTGCGGATTTCATCACCCATGACTCATCCAACCTTCCAATGATCTTTTTCTGATCTCATTGTACATTTCCTAATACAGCGTGTCAATGGTGTGTAAGATTTTCTGACAGTAATTTTCGATCACGCATACTTTGGAGTGCCATCAAAACGCCATATTTGACATGGGAGTAGGTTAATCCCCCTTGCATATAGCCAATATAAGGCGCACGGATAGGCGCATCTGCCGATAACTCTAAGCTACCACCTTGTATAAACGTACCTGCCGCCATGATGACAGGATGTTCATATCCCGGCATATCCCATGGTTCTGGAACTACATGGCTGTCTACCGCCGCAGCACGTTGAATTCCCTGCACGAAGGCAATCAAGTGATCCGGTCCATCAAAGGAAACCGCCTGAATCAAATCTGTACGAGGTTCATTCCACGCTGGTTTCGTCTCAAACCCGCAGCGCTGAAATACAGCTGCCGCAAAAATACTGCCTTTAAGGGCTTGTCCAACTGTATGCGGAGCCATGAATAGGCCTTGGTATAACCCGCGGGTAGTTCCTAACATTGCGCCTACCTCGCCACCGATACCAGGAGCTGTAAGACGGTACGCTGTAAGCTCTACTAGATCTCTGCGCCCACAGATGTATCCACCCGTCTCAGCAATTCCACCACCAGGATTTTTAATTAATGAACCCGCTACTAGATCCACACCAACCTGTGGAGGCTCAAGCTCTTCAGTAAACTCACCATAGCAATTATCAACGAACACAATAACATCCGGTTTCAATGACTTCACTCTCGCTGTCATGTCACCTATTTCGGCTACTGTGAAGGAAGCACGCCAATCATAACCACGCGATCTTTGGATTCCAATTACTTTAGTTTTCTCATTGATAGAGAGAGTTACCTCTTCCCAATCAATCTTACCCTCTGCTGTAAGGGCAACTTCCCGATATGTAATTCCGAAGTCTGCGAGTGAGCCTGTCCCATCTCCTGCTTGGCCAATCACCTTGTGTAAGGTATCGTACGGACGACCTGTGATGTATAAAAGCTCGTCTCCTGGTCGCAGCACACCAAAGAGGGCTGTTGAAATGGTATGTGTTCCTGAAGCAAAATGCGGGCGCACCAAAGCTGATTCCGCACCAAAAACGTCAGCATAGACAAGATCCAGCACTTCGCGTCCACGGTCGTTGTAAGCATACCCCGTTGAACCCGCAAAATGATAATCACTGACCTGATGACGTTGAAACGCTTCAATAACCTTCCATTGATTCTTATCGACAATTCGATCAAGAGCTTTGACTGCACCTTCGATTTCAACTTCTGCGGACTCTGCCGCTCCTAAAATATCTTCTGCAAAAACTGCCATTAGTTCTTATTCGCTCCTTACATTTACTTGCCATCATAATGACAGAAAGCGACAGTTGCCTGACGCTTTCTGTCATTAGCTATTATTTTATACCTATACAACAAGCATTTCCACTTTAGGGGAACAAAGAAGATTACGGCTGGTCCACAAAATCAGCAAGCATGTAACCCCATTTATCATAATCCTCTTTATTAAGACGGACGTTATAGATAACATCGTTCTCATCATAGGTGGTTTCCAGAACCTCACCTACTCTGTAAAGCAGGGAAGAAATATCGCCTCGGTCTCCAGGAATGCGAAAATTCAGCGTATCTCCAGCCAACTCATCAGAGATAATTTCAATAATCCGGGTTAAATCCTCCGGGTTAAACGCACTGATTTTCAAAAACCCTGTGCCTGTTGGCAGCATTTCCAGTTGCTCAGGCTCACATAGATCGATTTTATTAAAAAGTACTATTTGCGGTTTGCTAGCTGCCCCTAAGTCCTGCAAAATAGTTTGCACAATCTCCATCTGCTCCTCACGCATTGGAGATGAGGCATCCACTACATGCAACACCAGATTGGCCTCATTGACTTCCTCCAGCGTTGCGCGGAAAGATGCTACAAGATCATGCGGAAGATTCTGAATGAAGCCTACAGTATCCGTAAGCACTACCTCTTTGCCACCCGTTAGTTGAAGCACACGTGAAGTAGGGTCAAGCGTAGCAAACAATTGATTCTCAATATAAACATCCGCATCCGTAAGCTGCTTAAGCAGCGTCGATTTACCAGCATTCGTGTAGCCGACTAGAGCAACCTGCACTGCCCCTGCCTTACGGCGGCGTTCACGGTGCAATTCACGGGTTTTAACTACCTCATCCAACTGGCGTTTCAACTCCGTAATCCGACCGCGAATATGACGGCGATCGGTCTCAAGCTTACTTTCACCTGGCCCTCTGGTTCCTATACCCCCGCCTAATCTGGATAAGTTTTTGCCTTGACCGGATAACCGCGGCAAAAGATAGGACAGCTGTGCCAGCTCTACTTGAATAATACCCTCTCGTGTTTTGGCCCGCCCAGCAAAAATATCCAAAATGAGCTGCGTCCGATCAATAATCTTCAGATCCAGAGACTCTTCAAGGTTCCGTACCTGCGCTCCAGATAATTCCTGATCAAAAATAGCCGTATTAGCTCCAAGACCATCAGCGGCCATGCGGAGCTCTTCTACCTTACCTTTCCCGATAAACCATTTCGAATCCGGTGTTTCCTTATTCTGACGCAACACATCCAGGACTTCAACACCTGCTGTTTCTGCTAATTGTACTAATTCCTGCAGAGAAAGCTCTGGGTCAATACCGGTACGTTTAATTTTATCTGTGACGAGAGTGACCAATATCGCCCGATCTTGAATATCCGTTTCTGTATCATGCGTAGTTATTGCCATTTATTCATGCTCCTTATGACGGTAATAGAATCTTTGTGTACCATTTAATCAGTTTTTCACTTCTTGCTGATGTTATACAGATGAACCTGTTCATTCACAGCGCTTCAAAACATTTTATCATAAGTTTCATTGGTAATATAGGCTGATAATGGAACGGCTCACCATTCTGTCCGCATTTTCATTATGATAATCTTCAATCTTTTATAAAAGATAAACCGACTAAGCACGTATAAACTTAGCCGGTGTCAATTTATTTAAGAAATTATACTCTCCCCTTTTGAATAATCATCGACCGTAAGAACAAGGTCTCTCGGTAAGATCTCCATCAAAGATTGTTTAGATATTTTGACATGCCTGCTTATTAATCTAACCGCTTGATGGCGGATTGCCTGTTCGAGGATATTGCGTACATACCGGGCATTACTAAAGTTTTCTTCAATAATTTTCTCATTAAGGATTAACTCTTTTAGTTTCCCGTTTGTTTCTGGAGTAATTATATAGTCTCTTTCAGCAGCCATTTTATGTGCAATCAATATCAGTTCATCTGTTGTGTAGTCCTGAAAATCGAGTTGAATTGGAAATCGTGAGGGAAGCCCGGTATTAGCCTCCATGAACATCTCCATTTCATTTGGATAACCCGCTAAGATAATGATGAGATCATCATTCCTGTCCTCCATAACCTTTACAAGACAGTCGATTGCCTCTTTTCCAAAATCCTTATCTCCGCCTCTAGCCAAGCTATAAGCCTCGTCAATGAATAATACGCCACCCATAGCCTTCTTAACAAGGTCTCTGGTCTTTTGAGCTGTATGCCCTATGTATTCCCCCACTAAATCCGCTCTCTCTACTTCGATTAATTGACCTTTACTTAATATGCCCATATTCTTTAACAGCTTGGCAACGATTCTTGCTACAGTTGTCTTTCCAGTCCCGGGGTTGCCTTTAAACAACATATGATAAACCTGATTAACTACATTTAACCCCAGTTCTTGTCTCATTTTTTCCACTTGGATAAGCGCATGAATTTCATATATGAGATCCTTCACCTTTTCAAGACCGATAAGCTCATGAAGCTCTTGCAGGATTTCTTTTGTAGATTCTAAATGATTATTTTGAGCCAGCGCGCTCTCCAATGTTTCATTCGTAATATTTGTTGGGTCTTGATTTTTGAAAGTTATATTCATTCTGGAATCATTAATGGTTATCTTTCTTAAATTTTCTTCACCCATTGTAATCACCTCGTTAGAGCATTATATGCAATAACTGAATGACATCATGCACTTGTTTTAAAGAATGGGGTTTCGACATTGGATTCCCTGCTATCTCTCGCATCTTCTACGATGGTACACGAGGATAGAATGACCGAAATGCATAAAAGTCATAAGCAGACATTTATTTTTTTATCATTTCACAACCCCATTATTTTTGATCTACAAATAACAAATAGCCCCCATTTAGAGTTTAGTCCATTTGGGGGCTGGCTTTTCTAATCAAGTCTCTTCCGGAATAGGAAGCATTATTAGAAGATTCTGATATTTGGGAACAATTACAGGAACAACTGCTGGATTTTCCATTTCGTATAGGCTAGAATTTCACGCGACTTATGCCTTGTCATCGACAGAACAGTGGATTCAGTAAGCCCTAGTTCAGAATTCACATAACCGAGCTCGTCCGCGATTTCGTGTGAACGCCATCCATGATATGTATGCGTAATAATAATTGCTGAGGACAATCCCTCACTTGTCATAATTGCTTTGCTATACAGAAGATTCTCGTAAGTGCTGGTAGCTTTATTTTCAACAGAAATGGCGCTATCCGGAACTCCATGAGCTACTAAATAATTGCGCATGCCTTGACCTTCGGTATATTTAAGATCAGGTTTATCCAAACCTCCAGAAACTATGAAATGCGGGAACATCCCCTCTTGGTAAAGCTTAAGCCCGTAATCCAATCGTTCCTTCAATCCCGGGCTAGGTTCATCTCCCCACATCGACATGCCAAGAATGATCCCTGTATCGGCTTTGAGCATAGGATCTGTCGTTGCAGCTTTATTGATATTCCTCAATGCGTACGCACACCACAACAAACCAACTACAACAATAACCATTAAAGCAATAAGCAACGTTCGTTTAGACCAAATTCGGCGTTTTTTGCGAACAATCCGAATCGGGGAAGAGTCTCTTCCATAAACGTACCATTCCATCTTTATTTCCTCCTGAATTCTCCATGATGAAATAATTCGGCACGATGTTTCAAAGAGAGTGAGAAATAAGGGAAAGCATGAGCATCGATGCCACGTAAAATAGTATGGGCAGTCTCCCAGGCTAGCTTATAATCGTTTTCTGAGATGTCTTGCCTCTCCAGTGCTTCCTCCAGTTCATCCTCATCGAGCAAAAACACCTCGCCGTTCCAAAGTACTACCACGTCCAGATACAAATCGTCAAACCAAGGCACACCTTGGTCAGTAACGCCTTGCACTTTACAGGTGTCTATGTACCATTGAACAATATTTTGTTTTTCGTCGAACATAGCCGTCACAATATAGTGACTATCTTTCGGAAAATATTGCAGCCAGGAATAACCTTTATCTGCAATACGATATGTATGTCGTCCATAGCTCTTCCACAGTGGTTCTTTCAGCCCGTAGATGGTATAAAGCGTAATATATCCGCTGAATTCCCGGCTCTCCACATAGCGGCAGGCAAAATGGCGACGCGTAATCCGGCGCCAGTTGGCCCGGTCTCCGAATTTACGTTTCATAGAAATTACCCTCTCCAGTATGGTCTATTCAGCTTAACACATTTAGAGGATACACTCAAAATATCCCGCAAAATACAAGAAATTTTTCTTCTAAACCTAATAAAAACGGCAGTCCAGCTTCGCTCTATAAATAAAGCAAAGCTGGACTGCCATGGATAAAGCTATTGTTCGAAATTCAAATTCGTTTTATTGAGTGGAAGAATCCCCGTTCACAAAACCTGTCTCTGGATCAGGGTTTGTGGATACATTCCCACTCTCATCGCCGGAACCCTCTCCACCGATAGTGGGTTCTGGAGTTGGGGTCGGCATTGGTGTTGGCGGTGGCGGGGTGATTTCAGGGATTGTAGTACCGCCGTCATTTCCGCCTCCCTCATTGCCGCCTCCGTTATTGCCACCATTTCCATTCTCTCCGTTGTTGCCACCGTCCTCTGGGGTCGGGGTCGGAAGATTAGGATCTATGGTGGGTTCAGGGGTCGGCATTTCATCCTGCACGGATACACTAACCACATTGGAGGGTTCGCTCTCCACTTTTAGCGCAGGGTCATAAGAAGTTACATAATACTCGTAAACCAAACCAGGCAGTGCACTAAAATCGCCTGCGCTGGTAGTCACTGTATTTAACAGTGAGCCAAATTCAGCTTCCGATGTCTCTCTACGATAAATACGATACTCAACGCCGGCAACAGGAACTGCCTCCCAATTGAGATTTACAGTCATCGTAGAAGGATCATATGCTGCTGATAGTCCAGTAACGGTCTGAGCTGTTTCTGGTGTTTCAGTAGGCTCAGGAGCAATCTCGTTATCGAGCTGCGGGAAGGATTTCTTAGGAACATCCTTCAGCGCTTCCTCCATGACCTTACCCCAGAAAGCAGCGGCAAGCGGACTGCTGTTCTTAAGCAGATGCTTTTTACTTGGCTTGTCGTAACCCATCCAGACTGCTGCAGTCCATTCTGGCGTATAGCCTACAAACCATACATCACGGTTCGAGCTGATTCCAGAATATCCACTTTGCGTCGTACCGGTCTTACCGGCAACAGGACGGTCAATCCTAGCTTTTCTACCCGTACCGCTCTCCACGACCTTCTGCATCATCTCAGTCATTTGATAAGCTGTTTCCTTACTCATCACTCGCTCAGGCGTTGTATTCGCTTTGTAGACCGTCTCACCACTGCTGTCAGAGATGGATTTAATGGAATAAGCCTCTCTTAGTTCGCCGCCATTTGCAAAAGCGCTGTAGGCTTGCGCCATTTCCAGCGTATTGGTCCCTTTGCTCATGCCTCCAAGAGCCAGCGAGAGGTTCTTATCCTCATCTTCCAATCCAATGCCTAGTTTCTTGGCAAATTTAAATCCGGTATTCACACCAATTTCATTGAGCAGCCAAACAGCCGGAATATTCTCTGATTTCTGAATGGCATCACTCATGTTGATGCTCTTAGAATATCCGTGCAGGTTGGTTGGACAATAGTTCGCGAAACATTGCTTCTCGTTGCTTAGCGTTGAATTCATGGTGAATTTCCCAGTTTCCAGCGCTGGAGCATAAGAGACAATTGGTTTGAAAGCAGAACCTGGAGAACGACGGCTGCCAGTTACACGACTGTAGCCTTTTTTCTCATAATTCCGTCCGCCAAGGAGTGCGACAATGCTGCCATTCTCCTGATTCACAATCGTCATCGAGCCTTGTACCAGCTCTTCATCTACACTCTTTTCAAAATTATCACTATCTGCAAAAGCATCTTCAACCGTTTCTTGAGCATGCTTATCCATGGTAGTGTAAATTTTGTATCCGCCGATATTCAGATCATCTTCTGACAATCCAAATTTTTCTTCCGCCTCATCTACTGCAAAATCAATAAATGCTTGATAACGCTGTTTCTTTTCTGGCGGCTTATAGTTATAATCTACGGCTTTTGCTTCGTCTCTTTCCTGCTCCGTAATGTACCCTTGCTCATACATAAGCTGAAGCACTACTGCCCGGCGTTCCTTCGAAAGATCAGGGTTACGCAGCGGGTTGTAACGAGACGGGCCTTTTGGCATGGCCGCCAATGTCGCGATTTCCCAAACCTTAAGCTGACTCAAATCACTTTTACCAAAATATCTTACTGATGCTGCTTTAATTCCGTAAATTGTACCCCCGAAGTTAATCCGGTTCAGATACATGGTAATAATCTCTTCTTTAGATTTCTGATTCTCCAGGGCTACGGCAATCGACACCTCAGTTGCTTTACGGAAAAACGTCTTGTCCCGTGTCAGGAAGATGTTTTTGGCGAGCTGTTGAGTAATGGTACTACCGCCCTCTACCATACTTCGTGCGGCTATATCCTTTACTGCTGCCCGGCCAATCGACCATAAATCCACACCAGAATGTTCGAAGAAACGTTTATCCTCTGTGGCTACAAAAGCGTTAACCAATAACGGTGGAATTTCTTCATACTC
Organism: Paenibacillus sp. FSL H7-0918; assembly: GCF_038007025.1. Classification (NCBI taxonomy): domain Bacteria; kingdom Bacillati; phylum Bacillota; class Bacilli; order Caryophanales; family Paenibacillaceae; genus Paenibacillus; species Paenibacillus sp. FSL H7-0918. Next base: position 8,752 of record NZ_JBBOWJ010000003.1, on the reverse strand, counting down.
TACTGGATCACTTTTCTCCAGTGATAATTCGCCGATTAAATTAGCATTGCGGTCATATACCTTAGTCGTTTCATTCACTGTTAGCTTATCCTGGTTCTCAAGCAGAAGCTTTTGACCATTTAGCATAATGAACAGATATCCACCTAATGCACAGAAAATGGCCAATGCCGTAGCGAAGAACAAGCTCCACAGCACACGCTTCTTCGTCAAAAATTTCTTTTTCTTTTTTGTTTTTGATTTTGGTTTTGATTTGGAACTGGACGATCCTCTATCTCTATTGTGATTCGTCCTGGATGTATCGTCTCTAGACATAATGCCTCCTGACTCCCTTTCGGAAATAAACATAAATGGTCTGCCATGAATGAAAAGAACAACCTTCACAGGTTGCTCTCTCACACTCTATTCAAACGATTTATAAACAAGAAAGGTTTCAATTCATTTTTGATAAATGTTATTCTTCACTACTGCTGTCTTGCATCAGTGATACACTACGTTGTGGTGTGAACGTGGAAATTGCGTGTTTATACACCATTTGCTGGCGTCCATCACTGTCAATGACGATTGTAAAATTGTCGAATGCTTTAATTATTCCCCGGATTTGAAAACCGTTGGTCAGATATACCGTAGCAGGGATATTTTCTTTGCGTAGTTGGTTCAAGAATGTATCTTGGATGTTAATGGACTTGTTCATATGACGTACCCCCAATGGTTCAATTAGATTGTTCAGAAGTATATTCAAGACCTGAGAGAAACTTTCCTGCTATTATACCACGTATTTTTGAGAAATTCTCAGAAAAGTTTTGTTCACCTTCGACATCGATCCACTCGATTTCCTTCATGTGGCGAAACCATGACAACTGTCTTTTGGCGAATCGGCGAGTATCGCGTTTAAGCAGTATCACAGCTTCTTCCAGCGTCAGCTCTCCCGCCAGGTAAGCGGCAATTTCCTTGTAACCCAATCCCTGCATGGACACAAGGCTTCTGCTGTAACCGTTATCCAGCAGTCCCTTCACCTCAGCAACGAGACCATCCGCCAGCATGCTATCAATTCGGTCCTCAATACGTTTATATAGTATTTTCCGGTCCATTGTCAAACCTATGAGACATAAGTCATAGGGAGATTCCTTCTTTTGAGCAGCATGAGAAGCGGAAAGTGTAGTGTTTGTCTGGTGTTGAATTTCCAGTGCACGGATAATTCTGCGACGGTCGTTAGGATGAAGTTTGGCTGCGCTGACTGGATCAACCGCCTCGAGTCTGGCATGCAGTGCAAGCGCTCCATGTTCTTCCGCAAATTGATCCTGCTCTTTACGGAAAGCTTCATCAGCCACTGCTTCCGAGAACTGAAAGCCGTAACATAAAGACTCAATATACAGTCCAGTCCCCCCTACGATAAAGGGAAGCTTCCCTCTAGCGCTTATCTCCTCGATGAGTCTAGTGCCCTGCTCTTGAAATTCAGCGGCAGAATACGCATCCTGCGGATCATGAATATCGATCAGGTGATGGGGAATGCCGTTCATTTCGGCGGGTGTAATCTTAGCTGTACCAATATCCATGCCACGATAAACCTGCATCGAATCGCCGGAAATAATCTCAGCGTTATAAGCCGCTGCCAGCTCCAGACTTAACCGGGTTTTGCCTACGGCAGTTGGTCCTAACAGCACTAGAACCTTATGCCTTTCTTTAGTTGTCAATGTGTATCACCCCGTACGATGTTTTGGAGTTGCTTCGGAGCAGCTCAGTAAACCCTAGGCGTTCAAATTCGCCACTCAAAGCCTTTTCTTTTAAAAGAACAGTCTTACGGGCGACCCTAACCGCTTCGGCTACACTCTCTGTCGATAAGGCTGCACGGTTAGCGAATTGCCGCAGCGGGGAAATCGAGGCAGAACCCGTCAGTGGCACGCGAAACATAGGATCAAAATAAACAATATCCACACTTCGATCTGGTTGAGACCGTAAATAATCCAAATGTTCACTATGCACGACATTAACTCTGCGTAAAGCCTCATTGACCTTTACTTGCCCAGAGGTGTAATGAGACATCCCTTCACTGAGCAGTGCGTACAGCGGTAATGAGCTCTCCAAAGCGGTTACCTCTGAGGACTCACCACCATGTACAGCAAACAGTAAGGAGTCAGCTCCTAATCCAGCTGTACAATCCAATACGCTATCTCCGGGAAGCATTCGAGCCGCAACAAGCATCGGCTCGATCTCACCCTTTAGAATTCGTTTAGCGCGAACGAAGCCCATGCTCGGATGAAACTCCATAGGCTCCATTCCTAAGCGGTGTAGTCGAACAGCGTCCTGAGATAGAATCAGAATATCCTCATCTCCGTAATGTTCAACCATCCTTGTAATGGAGAGCTTCTCACGTGGAGCATAACTACAACCCGTTCTCTCCGCAAGGCTTTGCGCGCGTTCTACTATTTCCATTATCGGGCTATACCCCGTAGTTATAATCATGGTGCCTCCAGTCTTGCTCTTAACAAATTTCAAAAAATGTATAATTACATAACCCGCTTGAACAATTTCTCTAAATCATAGGATGAAAAAGAGATCACAATCGGCCGTCCATGTGGGCAAGTATACGGTTGTTTGCACTCTGCCAGTCGGGACAACAGAGCCTCCACTTCCTGTTCTGTTAGTTTATGGTTGGCCTTAATCGAGGCTTTACATGAACACAGAATCGATGACTTTTCTCGTAGCTTCGCAAGATCAATCATACGCTCGCTTAAGACCCACTCCGCCATTTCTTCAACGACCGCCTTCTCATCCCCTTCAGGAAACCAATAGGGCAAAGAACGAACAAGAAAGGTCTGTCCGCCAAAGTGCTCAAGATATACCCCGGCCTGCTGAAACCAATGTAGACGTTCACTAAGCTGACGACTTTCAGAAGGCGTGAACTCCAGTGTAATCGGCAGTAGCAGCTCCTGTGAGGCATCCTCCGGCCGACCAAATTTCTCATAGAAGTATTCGTAATTAATACGTTCATGTGCCGCATGCTGATCGATTAAATAGAGTCCTCCATCATTCTGGGCAATAATATAGGTCCCATGATGCTGGCCTATATAATTAAGCTCAGGAAAGGCCGGAAGTCCAGGCTCTTCTTGTTGTGGTGGAGCCCATAGCTTCTCAACCGAAGGGAGCTGCTTCTGCGCCATTGACGTTTCTTGCGGGCGATAGCTATTTGAATAACTAGTATTCGCATTAGTTTGGCGCCCCTGCGAAGATGAAGACGGATAGCCTGATCCGTAAGCTGGAGCTACCTCGCGAGCTACCTGATGATCCGCCTGACCATCCTTGCTAAAATCACGGGAATTACGGTCAAGGTTCGATGACTGTAGTCCACTTAAGAAGCTGGCAGATCCCGTAGGGGCTGTATCCTTCTCATCACCATTCGAAGATGACGGCGGAACAGCTCCTTTGGAAAAAGCAAATTGCTCCTGGATAAAGGAGCTGCTGCCCTTGGGTCCGATTGTTTCCTTGCTTGGACGTGGAATCAGACTTTGCCCCAGCAGTATTTTGCGGATCTCCTGCTCAACAAAGGTGTAAAGCTCATTCTCTTTACTGAATCTAACCTCGAGTTTTGCTGGATGTACATTGACATCTACCAAAGAGGGGTGCATATCCAGTTCAAGAACTAATAACGGATAACGGTTAATCGGAAGCAAGGTGTGATAAGCACGCATGATGGCTGCGTTCAGTCCATTACTGCGAATATAACGTCCACCGACAATAGTAGTGATTGCATTTCGATTGGAACGTGTCCATTCTGGACGACTAATATATCCGGAAATCCGGTAATCCAAGTCTTCTGCCGTAATCGGCAGCATTGCTTTGGCGGCATTGGTTCCGTAAACAGCTGCGATGACCTGCAGCAGATCACCATTTCCGAGCGTATGCAGCAGCTGATTGCCATTATGATGCAAGGTAAAAGAGATCCCCGGATGAGCCAGCGCCATGCGGTACATGGCATCTGAGATATGGCCCAGCTCCGTCTGAATACTCTTCATATATTTCAGCCTTGCCGGCGTATTAAAAAACAATTCACGAACGGCAAGATCACTTCCCCGGCCGGAAGGAGCGTCCTCATTTCGTATGAGATTGCCACCCTCAATGTCTACTAGGCGCCCTTTGCCGTCATCGGCAGTTGCAGTTAGAAGCGATACCTTGGAGACCGCGGCAATACTGGGAAGTGCCTCTCCGCGGAAGCCTAAGCTTGTGATTTGAAATAGATCGCGGCCATTCAGAATTTTACTTGTAGCATGCCGGTAAAAGGCGGTCTCGCAATCTTCAGGATCAATCCCGGAGCCATTATCTTTAACGCGGATGCTCTGCAAGCCCCCCTCTTCTACCGATACCTCAATTCTTGTACTGCCAGCGTCAATTGCATTCTCGACAAGCTCCTTTACAACAGAAGCTGGCCGCTCTACTACTTCACCCGCAGCTATCTGGTTGGCAATATGCTCGTCCAATATATGAATTTTGGCCATTTCATTCACCTCTTATTTAGGCAATCAATTATTATAAAATCTTTATTGCAGATCCTTAACCTTCATCTTCAGCTCGTTCAACAGACTCATCGCCTGCAGCGGCGTCATATTCATAAGATCAGCGTCACGCACAGAAGAAATGAACTCTTTTAGCGCAGGATTCTCTTGGATTTCGGTTACCGCAACTTGATGTGCACTACCTTTGCGATTCTTGCGTGGTTCTTCCTCACCAAAGATAGACAACTGAACAACCTCATTTTCTACAGGTGCCTCAGTGATGACACTTACGGCTTGCGCTATCGAGGATGCGCTAGCAACTTCTCTTACAGCCGCCTGTCTTTCGAGGCTTCCCCCGTAATGAAGTTCAGAACCACCAGGATGGGCTGCCTGCTCAATGCTCTGCAAGAGACCATAAGCTCGGTCAATAATCCCTTCAGGAAGACCCGCAAGACGTGCACAATAGATGCCATAGCTGCTGTCAGCCGCTCCAGGAACTAGCTTGCGCAGGAAGTTAACTTTATCACCGCTCTCTTGAACAGCCATAGAGTAATTCCGCAGTCCTTTAAGACTCCCTTCCAAATGAGCCAATTCATGGAAATGCGTCGAAACTAGAGCTTTGCAAGAAATAACATCATGTACATATTCAATAACCGCCTGAGCGATGGCCATACCTTCACTGGTCGAGGTACCTCTTCCCAGCTCATCAATAATAATCAAGCTACGAGCTGTTGCTTTCTCTGTCATAACCTGGATATCAGCCATTTCCACCATAAATGTACTTTGTCCACCGATCAAATCATCAGCTGCTCCAATACGAGTAAAGATCCGGTCTATAAGCGGAACTTCAGCACTGTTTGCTGGTACAAAACATCCAATCTGAGCCATGATGCAGATCAGCGCCACCTGACGCATGTAAGTACTTTTTCCCGCCATATTAGGACCTGTAATTAGAAGAATATTACCTTCTTCCTTACTCAGCGTGCTTCCATTTGCAATAAAAGCAGAATCTTTAAGCACCGCCTCCACAACGGGATGACGGCCCCCTTCAAGCCGAAGATCATAACCATCCGAAAGGACTGGCTTCACAAAACGATGTTCGGCACTAACTGCCGCCAAGCATTGATACACATCAATCTCGGCAACCTTTTCCGCAAGATTTTGCAGGCGGGGAATTTGCCCGCTGATGCGATCACGCAGCTCGGTAAACAGGCTGTATTCCAAATCCGTCATTTTATCCTGAGCTTCAAGGATGAGTGCTTCCTTCTCTTTAAGCTCAGGAGTGACAAAACGCTCTGCGTTGGCAAGCGTCTGCTTACGTTCATATCTTCCTTCCGGCAGTGCAGCCAGATTGGATTTGGTGATCTCTATGAAATACCCGAAGATTTTGTTATAGCCGATCTTCAGTGACTTAATGCCAGTGGCCTGTCTTTCCTTAGCTTCCAGTTCAGCGATCCAACGTTTACCGTTACTGCTAGCTTCCCTAAGCTCGTCCAAACGTTCATGATAACCGGAACGGATAATTCCACCGTCGCGCACAGACACCGGGGCATCCTCTACGATTGCGCGGTCAATATCCTCTCGCAGCTCAGCGCATTCATCCATACTTGCACCGATCTCTCGTAAAGTAGCTGAACCGGAGGTCATACATAAATCCTTCAATGCAGGAATTTGTGCCAGCGATAATTTCAGAGCATTCATATCACGGCCATTGGCGCTGCCAAAAGCAATACGACCCACCAAACGCTCCAAATCATAAATTTCTTTAAGCGCTAAACGCAGGTCCTCGCGAACGATAAACTGATTGTACAAATAATCGACAGCCTCTAGGCGCCGTTCGATCGGAGCTCGCTGCAATAGCGGCTTATCAATTCTGCGACGCAACAGACGGGCGCCCATCGACGTTTCCGTTCGATCCAGCAGCCAGAGCAGGGATCCTTTTTTGGAGCGTTCGCGAACCGTCTCGGTTAGTTCAAGATTCCGGCGTGTAAATGGATCTAGAATCATATAATTGCCTGGTTCATAAGGAGAAATCTGACTAAGCTGCCCTAACGAACGTCGCTGGGTCTCATTCAGATAAGAGATCAGAAGCGCCAGACATTGTCCACGTTCCTTCTCTAGACGTACCCATGCCGCTTCACCGAACTGACGACGTGCCAGCTCCTCCTCGCGTTTCTCCCAAGGGGTGTAAACTACAGGTTTGGCTAACAGCGGCGTTTCGCTTCGCAGGATCTCCAAAAGTGCAGCGTCTCCGATGATCTCAGCCGGTTCATAAATGCCAATCTCATCACGCAGCCATTCGGCTCCAGATAATACCGAAGTAACATACAGCTCACCAGTTGTTAAATCGCAGGCAGCTAATGCCATCATTCCGTCACTTTCGGTGACGCAAACGAGGTAGTTATTGCTCTTGTCAGCAATGATTTTTCCATCCATCACGGTTCCTGGTGTCACGACGCGTACAATATCCCGCTTCACCATGCCTTTAGTGACTGAAGCATCCTCTAACTGCTCACAAATGGCGACTTTATATCCTTTTTCTATCAGGCGTTGAATATATCCCTCGGCGGCGTGGTAAGGCACTCCACACATAGGGATTTTCTCCTCGCCCCCGCCTTCGCGGCCTGTCAACGTAATCTCAAGCTCCTTGGAAGCCAAAATGGCATCTTCAAAGAACATTTCGTAGAAATCGCCCAGTCTAAAAAATAGGAAGGCATCCTTAGCCCCTTCCTTTACCTTTAAATATTGCTCTATCATCGGCGTATATTGTGCCATGGTCAACCTCCATGCCTATTTAATGCTGTCCCCCATTATAACAGAAAATTGGTGGACAAAGTTACCCTGAAACCTCACATTAGTACAACGAAAGACTAGAATACTTATCAGACAAACACTTGCAGGAGGTATATTCTTCTGCTTTTAAATATTGTAAAATCTTAACACAGAGCGTCAGCCCATATAAAAATCAAAGGAGAATACAATATGATACGAAAGCTAACGAAGGATGATCAAGAGCTGCTGATGGCATTGCTGCGGAAAGAGCCGGCGCTTAATTTATTTATCATTGGCGATGTGGAGAATTTTGGGTTTGAGCAGGATTTCATGGATTTATGGGGAGAGATTGATCCAGCCGACGGGCGGATAAAAGCCGTTCTGCTGCGCTTCTATAGAAGTTACCTTCCTTATGCAGATGGCCCTTTTGATGTCGAGGGGTTCGCTGAGATTATCCGAAAGGATAATGACATACATATGATCTCCGGAGCCTCAGAGGTGGTGAAGGCTTTTGACGGGGAAATTAATTTCAAACAAGTAAAACAGCTGTATTTTGCTGAATTAAAAGAAATGAACAATAAAATAAGTGAGTCCTTCTCTTCAGCTGAGCCTATTAAAAAAGCTACGGTTCAGGATGTAGAAGCGATTTGCGCACTCACGGATACCATTGAAGAATTTGAAAGCAGCCGGAATGGTGCAAGAACCAGCCTGCGTAAAACGCTGGAAAGCAACACCGGCCGCACCTATTATATAGAACGGGAAGATAAGGTCATTGTCACCGCTTCAACTTCAGCGGAAAATTCCATGTCAGCGATGATTGTAGGGGTTGCCACACATCAAGCATTCAGAGAGCAAGGCCTTGCTTCGCGCGTAATGGCACAGCTATGTGCAGACCTGCTCCATGAAGGAAAGTCATTGTGCCTCTTTTATGACAACCCACATGCCGGAGTTATTTATAAACGACTTGGTTTTCAAGATATCGGTTCATGGACCATTGTTAACATGTAGACCAAATAGTAAAATCACACTTTTACTTTACTGCACCATAACTCACGTATATCACGTGATTCATCCCACGTCCGTTCAGCGGCAATATAGTCGAATAAAGGCTCGATATAGGGGGCGGCAATCTCGTAGCCGCCTAGGGAACGCAGCTGCGCCAGCAATGGGGGGATTGCGGCGCGCAGCGGAGATTTATCGCCGCTGTAGTAGGCGATATGCAGGTCTTCCCGGTCGAGCGGGCGTTGTGTCAGGTCCTCATAATGGCTCACGATTAGGTGAGCCAGATAGACCGCGCCTTTAGCGATGACCGGGGATACCAGGAAGCTCGGCAAGGTCCGGTACTCGAAGCCGCCATGCGGCTGAGTCCGGAAATCGCCGAGCACGCCGTATCGGGGACGACGCGCCCCTGCGCGGACGTCTTCGAGCAGAAGCATGGGCAGCGCGAGATAGTTATCGAGCGCGCGCAGCAGCGGCGCCGTCAGCGTCACGCC